>JBKPNH010000088.1:0-27226 GCA_046732535.1 Acidobacteriota bacterium | reverse complement strand
CGACGAACACGTTCATCGTCTACACGTCCAACGTTTTTGCGATCCTGGGCTTGCGATCGATGTATTTCCTGCTGGCAGGCGTGGTCGAGAAGTTTCGTTACCTGCGTTTTGGACTCGCGATTGTGCTGACTTTTATCGGCGTCAAGATGCTGCTCGTGGCCGTCGGCATCAATATTCCCATCTGGGTCTCGCTAGTGTTCGTCGCCGTAGTCCTGCTGGGGTCGGTAATCGCCTCGCTTCTATTTGGCCGTGAGCAGCCGAAAATCGAAATCGACCTCCCTCCTGACTTCGATTCGCCGGAAAAAGAACACGAATTTGCGGGTACCACTAAAAATTAAGTCTGATTCGGTTGATAAACCTGCTTGAACACGGCTTCCTTCGTGTGTTAAATTCCGAATTGGTAGTGTTGCTGCCAGGAAACGCGCGCGAGCGCGGCGGGTTTTTCAGCCCGCCGACACCATTTCAGGACTCACACCCGTAGCTGTGCGGCCCAAAAGTGCCTTAAACCGCACACGATCACAAATTTTTAGGCCCCTTCCTTAAGCCGGTTATCCAATGGTTGCGAATAGAACCAGTCGCTTTGCCTATGATTGGTGGATTATTCAGAAGCGCTTTGTCTATCTGGTAATCGCCATCTTTCTGCTGTGCGGTCTTGCCGTAGGAGCAGTCATCTACGTCAAAAAGTACGGGAATCCCTTCGGAAGCTTCGCTGAGATCAAGCAGCCGTCGGGCGCCCGGTTCGTGTCGTTCGAGGGCGACGTGCGCGTCATTCGCGCGGCCACGCGCGAGATTATCGCCGCCAGTGCCGACACCGAGCTATACCCCGGCGATACGGTGCAGACGCAGGCCAGCGGCCGCGCCCGCATCGGTCTCGCCGACGGCTCGACCCTGCTCGTCAAACCCAACAGCACCATCATCGTCCGCGACAACGCCAAGGCCGACGACGGCAAGCGAACCAACGTCCATGTCGAGGTCGAAAGCGGTCAACTGTCAGTTCGCACTGAACAACAGACTGACGGCACCACGAACGTGGTCGAGACGCCCAAGACCAAAAACACGGTGGGTCAGCAGACCAACGCCAGTTTCGGGGTGAACGCGGAAGGCACTGAAGAAATTCGCGTTGCCACCGGTCAGATCGAAACGACGAACGGTGCCGGCGACAAGACTTCCATCAAGGGCGGCGAGTACGTTTCAGTCAACAATTCCGGCCGGCTTTCACCGGCGCAGAAGCTGCTGGATGTGCCTCAACCAGCACAGCCGCACGATCTCGAAAAGGTTTTTGTGGGAACGAACGGCGCTGCAAGCGTCGCGTTGAAATGGCAGCGTCCGCAGTCGGGTACGCCTGCTTACTATCGCGTTGAAGTTGCGACTTCGCCGTTCTTCGTTACTGACGGCAAAGTTATCGAACGAGACCAGTTGGTGGCGACGGAGTTTGGCGCCAGTGATTTACGTCCCGGCGTTTATTTCTGGCGTGTGCGGGCGACGGCTTCGAGCGGCCAGGCCAGCGACTGGAGCGATCCGCTCAAGTTCATCGTGGCGACGCGAGGGACCGGCTCGCAGGTGTCCGTGTCGAATCTTTCAGCCGAGCTTCTCGGCGGAAATCTCTATCTCGTTCGCGGACGTGCTGAACCGGGAACGACGATTCGGGTTGGGGATCGCGAAACGATCGTCACTCCTGACGGATCTTTCCAGATCCAAATCACTGCCGCGCGGGCGACGCGTGACGTCACCGTCGAGGCGCAGGATTCACAGGGAAACAGCAGCCAGTACAAAGTCTCACTTTCAGGCCGCGCTGCACGCGGAGTTTAACGAGGGACCAGCGGGAGCATGTCGAGTCACGTAATTCTATTGACGGACGCTCATGAAGCACCTGCCTACGAGTTGATCGAGGCGTTGCGTGCCGCAGGTGTAAAGACGCTGATCGAAGGTCTCCGTGAAGTTGAAGTAGAAGTCGCGCTGGCTCAACAGAAAAAGAATCAAGGTGCCGCCAATCCCGAGATTCCACCACCCCTGGCCGTCCTTTATGAGGTCGTGCCGGGCGCTGACATGGTCGAACTGCACACCGCAATCGATCACGCGCGCGCGTTTTGGCCGGGCGCGCCGCTGGTCGCTTGCCGCCGGCACACGAACGGTTATCAAAGTCTCAATCTTCGCAGCCTTGACAGTCCGAGCTTGAAGCGGCTGGGCTTTGTCGCCATCGCCGACAAGTCAGCACAACTTCCGGCACTGCTGCGCGAGATCGAGGCGCACGGCACGACCGATCTGCCGCTGTCCGACCTTATCGAAGAACCGGTCGAGACTGGTTCTTCGTCTCTCCCCTCCAAGATCAAAGTCAGTCACTTGCGCGCTGCTTTCGACCTCGTCGCGTCGCTGCACTTCATCAGCGATCAAAGCGGCGCGGCAAACAGCGCACTCGCCGGACTCGAACGGCTCGTCAAAGCGGACCGCTGGGCGATCTATCTGTTTTCGGAAACGAAAGGAGTCGAGACTTCGAGTCTCGAAGCCGTCGCGGTCAGAAAACCCGGACAGCCGAGCAGCGTCAAGAGCGAAGAGGAATGGCGGCGCAGGTTGACCGGTGAGGCGGACTTGCCATTGGGTTCCGAAACCAAAGCTGCCAAACGAGCGGCAGCGGGAATGGGAATCATCAAGAAAAAAGAGCGTGCGCAGTTCGTCGTCGCGGTGCCGTTGATCTGCGGCGAGCGAATACTCGGCGTGCTCGAAGGAATCCGTGAAGGCGCCGGCTCACATGCTTTCAAGAAGGCGGAAGTGGCGCTGCTCGATTCACTGTCGCTTCCGATCGCGTCGGCGCTTGCCAATGCCGTCCGCATTGCGGAAGCCGAACGTCTCTCCCAAACTGACGACCTCACTAAACTTCACAACGCGCGATATCTGCGTCAGTTCCTGCTGAACGAGATCCGCCGCGCGCGCCGTTACGGATCGAGCGTGGCCGCACTGTTCCTCGATCTCGACGACTTCAAACGAGTCAACGACGAACACGGTCATCTCGTCGGCTCGCACGTGCTGATGGAAATGGCTGCTGTGATTCTGTCGTCGATTCGCGATACCGACGCCGTTGCTCGTTACGGCGGCGACGAGTTCGTCATCGTCCTTCCTGATACGGGAACTGAGTTGGCGGGACAGGTGGCTGAACGCATTCGCCACAAGATTCGCATGCATCAGTTCACTGGTGGACGCCGTTTGCAGCTCTCGATGACGGCGAGTTTCGGCGTCGCTGCGTTTCCGAAGCATGCCTCGTCTCCGCAACAGCTCATTGCCTGCGCTGACACGGCGATGTACGAAGCCAAGGCCGCCAACAAGAACTGCGTTCGTTTCGCTGCCGACCTGGCAACCTCCCCCGAGCACGCCGTTCCGGTCAACATCAACACGGATTTGGACGAATCAGGCTTAACTCAATCGTTGTAATTCGTGTTACAGTCTCCCGTTTATAGTTTCGCCCGGTTTCAAAACTACCTCCACGGAAGTGAATAGACTCTAGTGGCCTTTAAATCAATTTTCAGTCTGTTTTCGAGCGACCTGGCTATCGACCTCGGGACGGCAAACACACTGGTTTATGCGAAGGGGCGCGGCATCGTCGTGTCAGAGCCCTCCATCGTCGCGATTAATAAAGTGACGAACCAGGTTGAAGCCGTGGGCCGGGACGCGAAAGACATGTTGGGCCGAACCCCCGGCAACATCGTTGCCATTCGTCCCATGAAAGACGGTGTTATAGCCAACTTCGAGGTCACGGAGAAGATGCTTCAGCACTTCATCCGAAAGGCCCACAACGGAAAGACATGGGTCAGCCCGCGAGTCGTCATCGGTATTCCGTCGGAGATCACGCAAGTCGAACGGCGCGCGGTTGAAGACTCCGCCTATCGCGCTAAGGCTTCCGAAGTCTACCTGGTTGAGGAAGCGATGGCGGCGGCGATCGGCGCCGGACTGCCCATCACCGAACCGCACGGCAACATGGTCGTCGACATCGGCGGCGGAACAACCGACATCGCCGTGATCAGTTTGAGTGGTATCGTCTACTCGCGCGCGGTGCGCGTGGCCGGCAACGAGATGGATGAAGCCATCATCCAGTACATCAAAAGGAAGTACAATTTACTCATCGGCGAACGGACCGCCGAGGCAATCAAGATCGAGCTCGGCTCGGCGTATCCACTCGACGAGCCATTGTCGTACGAAGTGCGTGGCCGCAACCTCATCGAAGGAATCCCGAAGACGATAACGATCACCGACGAAGAGATCCGCGAAGCACTGGCCGATTCAATCTCGACGATCATCAACGCCGTCCGCGTTGCGCTCGAACGAACGCCGCCCGAGCTTTCGGCGGACATCGTCGAACGCGGCATCGTGTTGACCGGCGGCGGCGCGTTGTTGAAGAACCTCGATAAGAGACTGTCGATTGAAACCGGCTTGCCGGTATCGCTGGCAGACGATCCATTGGCGTCGGTTGTATTGGGAACGGGCAAGATGCTTTCCGACTTCGACCTGCTCAAGCGGGTGAAGTGGGAGAACACGATGACGAGCGGCATGTAGGACCACGGAATTAAGTAAGCGATGGCTTCGGTTCGCACACAAAAAGAGATTCGCCAGCGCGCGCCCCTCTGGCTTTTCTCACTTCTCATCGTCAATCTGATAGTAATGGCCGTCGACGCTCGTGACGCCGACGGACAGCAAAAAGTGCTGCGCATCTGGACGCAGACGTTCGCTTCTCCACTCCAAAACGTTTCGTCAAAAGCCAGCGGCGCTACGAGCGGCTTTTTTCAGGAGATCTGGAACTTCCGCAGCACGGCCCAGGAAAACGAGCAACTGAAGCAGCGTGTGACGACTCTGGAAACCGAGTTGAGTCAGGCGCGGCAGGCGGAAGCGGAAAATGAGCGGCTGAAAGCGCTGCTCAAGCTCAACGAACAGAACGAGCTCAAGTCCGTCCCGGCGCGCGTCATCGCACGCGATCCGTCAGTCTGGTTCAACACGATCACGATCAACCGCGGCAGCACTTCCGGCGTGGAGATCAACATGCCGGTCGTGACCGGCGGCGGCATCGTCGGCCGCGTCATCACCGTCAGTCCGTTTGCCTCGCAGGTCATGCTGATCACCGATGAAAAAGCCGGCGCCGGCGCGGTGGTCGGGCAGTTGGGACAATCCGGCGCGCTCGGTTCGGTTCGTGGCCGCGCGGATCTCGGCGTCGGACTCGTTGAAATGCGTTACGTTTCAGGATTGGAGAAAGTAGAGGTAAACGACAACGTGATGACGACCGGGCAGGATGGCATTTACCCGCCCGGACTCAATGTGGGACGAGTTGTCGACGTAAGGAACGGCACTGCGACGCAGGCCCACCAGATTTACATTCAACCCGGCGCTCAGCTCGACCATTTAGAGGAAGTGGCGGTGCTTCTTTACCACGCTCCTCAACGTTCTGCCCCCCAAGAGACCCTGCCCAATGTTGAAAAGCCCGGGAAGTAAGTTAATTATCTGTATCGCCAATAATTAAGGATGCCGCCGCTTAAGATTGCCGCAATTCTGATCGTTTCCATTGCGTTGCAGCTTTCACTGCGCGCGATCTGGAAGCCGCTCATCTATATCGACTTTCCGCTGGTCGTGATCGTCTACATTGCCCTGCAACGCGAGGCTTGGCAGGCGCTGGTCGTCGCGACACTGGCGGGACTCATCGTCGACGCCCAAAGCGGCGGGCTGATCGGCGCGGGCGGGTTTTCCAAGACCCTGACCGCATACGTGATTTACTTTGCCGCCACCAAGGTAAACCTCGAAAACCCATTATTGCGCATCCCAGTGTTGGCGGCCGCCACAGTGCTCGACTCGGCAATCTACGTCTTCTGGCACCGGGCGCTGAATTACCCGCCGATCGCGCCGGTCATGCAGACGATCTCCTACAAGCTGATCGCCACGACCGCCGTCGGCACCCTGGTGCTCTACTTGATAGATTCGATCGTCGCGGAACGCTCGGCGCAGCGCCAGTTCGCCACGCGACGCCGCGTCGCGCGTCGCTCAACAGGATCATTGCGCAGAAGATGAATTCGTGCTATCCGTGGTGAGGCAATGAAGTTCGAAGATACATCGCAAAACCTCCGCGCCCGCCTCCGCTTCGTTCAGGTATTGGTGATACTCATGCTGGGCGCGCTGACCGTCCGGCTCTACGTGTTGCAGGTGGTCAGGGGCGAACGCTACGCGGAGATTGCCGAGAACCAGCGGCGACGGCGTCTGCCGATACCCGCGCCGCGAGGCGTGATCTTCGATCGCGAAAAACGCGTGCTCGTCGACTCCCGCCCGACTTACAACGTCATCCTCACCCGCGAGGACGTGAAGGGCAAGGATTTGAATGCCCTGATCGAACCGCTTGCCGAAGGGCTGGGCCTCGAAAAAGACATCTTGAAGGAACGCTTCGACATGGTGAAATCCATGCCGGCTTTCGAGTCGCTCAAGGTGAAGGAGGGCGCAAGTGCCGGCGACATCGCCTGGGTCGAAGCCCATACGCTCGAATACCCGGAGCTGCGAGTCGAACAACAACCGCAACGAAAGTATCCCGCGGACGGCTCGCTGGCCCACGTGCTTGGCTACGTCGGCGAGATCAGCCCCGAACAACTCGACAAGCCATCATATAAAGACAAGGGACTGAGGCCAGGCGACGTCATCGGCCAGAGCGGCGTCGAGCAGATCTACGACGACTACCTTCGCGGTAAAGACGGTTATCGGGAAGTCGTCGTGGACAGCCGCGGCCGTATTCAGGATGAGATCGAGGTCGTCGATCCGATACCCGGCCGCGATCTCATCACTACGATCGATCTGGACCTCCAACTCGCCGCCGAAGAACAACTGAGAGAGTCCGCAACTGGTCGAGGCGTGCTCATCGCCATGGATCCGAACAACGGAGAGATCCTGGCGCTCGCTTCAGCGCCGGCGTTCGACCCGAATCTGTTCGCACAAAGAATCACGACCAAAGAAGGACGCGCCGAGTACGCAGCGCTGCTGAACGATCCGAAGCATCCGCTGATTAACCGTGCAGTGCAAAGCCGGCAGCCGCCAGGGTCGACCTGGAAGATTCCGATGGCCATCGCCGGATTGCAACAGAAGGCAATCACGCTGGAGCATTCGAATTTGGTCTGCGGCGGCGGCATCCAGGTCGGCAACAAGTTCACACGTTGCATGGGCAACCACGGTTCGCCTGACGTCAAGGCTGCGATCACTCACTCCTGCGACGGTTATTTCTATCGTCTCGGTTTGAAAATGGGAATCGACGGCATCGTCGCAATGGTCGACGAGTTTGATCTCAACCGGCGCACCGGCATCGACCTGCCGAACGAAGTCGTGAGCTGGACGCCTTCACGCGAGTTCAAACGCCGCATGCAGCCGCGCGATCCGGACTGGCGCGACATCGACACTGTCTACTCGTCATTCGGACAGGTTTACGACATCATCACGCCGATCGCTTTGCTCAGAACGATCGCGGCCATCAGTCAAGGCGGCCGCATGTACATCCCGCACGTGCTCAAGGAAGTGGAACCGTTCGGCCGTCCGGGCGACGCTGACTATCGTGAACCAGTCGGGTTCAAACCACTGGATCCGTCGCGGCCAAATCCCAAGATAATTCCGATTCCGGAAGACATTCATCACAAGGTCGTCGAAGGTATGTGGAGCGTCGTAAACGCCGGCGGCACGGGCGCGCGCATCCACATGGACGGCTTCGACATCGCAGGTAAAACAGGAACGGCGCAGGTCGTTGCGCTCGGTAAAGACACAGGCAAGAACAAGGACCACTCGTGGTTTGTCAGCTACGCTCCGGCTTACAAACCCGAAATCGCCATGGTGGCATTGATCGAGAACTCGGGTTTTGGTGGCCAGCACGCCGCGCCCGCAGTTCGCGGCGTTTACGACGTTTACTATCGCAAGACGCGGCACCAGGAACCTCCCAACCAACTGCCAAAACCGCAAATCGCAAAGAATGAACAGCCCAACAAGCCAGCTAAGCCAACAACTACCCCGGCACAGCAACAGGCAGTCGTAAGTAATAGATAGCAATAGTCAGCACCCGGCAATCGGCAATATCTAAATGGTTGCAATTATTCACAAACGGAGTTGGCGCGACTTCGACTGGATACTCGCGCTGCTGGCGATCGGCATCGTGCTGTTCGGCACCTTCCAGATCCGCAACGCGCAACCCACTGAACCCTACTGGATCAAACAGCTTATCGGGCTCGGAATCGGCATCGTCGCGATGCTCGCGATTGCCTTCACCGATTACAGGAAGCTGCTGAATCTCTCGCCCGCGTTCTACGTCTTCGGACTGATACTTCTGATCATCGTCCTTATTCCGGGTCCCGGATTAAAAATCAACGGCCAGCGCGCATGGATCAAACTGCCGGGCATCGGTCAGTTTCAGCCTTCGGAGTTTGTGAAGGTGACGACTGCAATGATGCTGGCGCGTTATTTCGGGAAGAACCGTGTGCAGGTGCTGACGATGACAGAGATGATCATCGGCGGCTTGATCCTGCTCCTGCCGGTTGGGTTGATCATGCTCGAGCCCGACGCGGGATCGGTTTTGACTTACATGCCGATCCTCGCCGTGGTCCTGTTTCTCTCCGCGATCCGGGTAAGGTTGGTCGTGGCCACCGCGCTGATCGCGGTCGTGCTGATCCCGACGGCGTACTGGGTCGGAGTCAAAACCGGCGCGGTAAAAGGTTATCAACAGGAACGAATAAACGTCATCTGGGATCCCGAGAACGCCGACCGGCGCCGAATCGGTTATCACACCTGGCAATCTATGCTGACTGTCGGCGAGGGTGGAATGTTTGGCTCTCGTTCATCAGTAGAACACTCGCAGAGCGGACTGAAGTTTCTTCCAGAACCGCATACTGACTTCATTTACGCAGTCACCGCGGAAAACTCAGGGTTCGTCGGCTGTGTGCTGGTCCTGGTTGCTTACATGGTGCTGCTGTCGCGTCTGATCACCGCGGCGCGGCGAGCCTCCGATCGCATGGGCATGCTCTTTATCATGGCCTTTGTCGGAGGGCTCACGTTTCAGATCTTCATCAACATCGGCATGGCGCTGGGTATTTCACCCGTCATCGGTGTGCCGCTGCCGCTGATGAGCGCCGGTCTGGCGTCGCTAATCGCTACGTTTATCGCGATCGGTTTTGCGATCAGTGTGCAGTTGCGGAGGTTTGTGAACTAGCCTCGCCGGCCTCCGTCGACCTGATAACTCCCAACGCTTGGCGAATTCCACCTAAATGATAAGCGGTATGAGCAACGATCGATATTGCTCCGCCGATATCAAATGGCCCGTCCCAGTTTTCGAAGGAGTTGATGGTCGCCATCACGCGATCGTGACTCTCGTGCAGACGTCGTTTTAGATCTTCCCACTGTTCCGGCGTGACCTCGCGCACCGTCTCCCAGATCTCTCGCCAGTTATACTTCTTCTCCAGATTTTTCGTGCGGATGATCTCGTCGAGCACGTCGAGATAGAACCGGACGTGTTCGACCTGCGCCGCGATCGTCGCCGTCTTTGGCGATGCTGAACGCGATGCTTCTTCAGCAGTCACGCCGTCGAGCGTCTCGTACAAGGTCGTGCCCTTGTCGAGATACATTCCGTGAACTTGCGAAAACGTTTCGTCGATGAACTGGAGCAGCGTAGGCTTCAGGCGCTCCAGCGGTATCTGAACAGACATGCTTCATCTCCTTGGATCATTTAAAAACTCTTCGACCTCGCGGTTGGAACGTAACCACACGACTCGCTTCCCTTCACCGTGCTCGCGAATCAGTTTCACGATCCCTGGGCGTGAGCGCCGCGAGTAATTCCAAACCCAACTGACAAACTCGTAATCCAGTTTTTCCAGACAACCTTCGGCGATGTCGGGACGGCCGCCGCGTCGATATTGCAGGTTTCGCTTCACGATGCGCCACAGACACAGCAGCCGTGGCATGTCGAGAAAGACGATCGTATCGCACTTCTCGAGTCTCAGCGGGAGCGTTCCGGAGTAGTTGCCGTCGATGATCCACGAGTCGCGGTTAATGAGTTCCGTTACGGTCTGCACCCAATCTTCAGGCGCGGGTTTTACCCAACCTGGCCGCCAGAAATACTTGTCGAGGTGGTTGACTTCGAGACCTAGTGACTTGCCGAGTCTTCTGGCTACAGTCGACTTACCTGCCCCGCCCGAACCGATTACCAGAATCCGTCTCATCGTGTCCGCGACTAACCCTGCCGATGCGGCGATCGCCGTTGAGCATCAGCTCGCACGCTTTAAACGCATACTCTTCGAAGTTCTCGAGCCTTGACGCAAGAATGATCCAGGCGTTCTCTCCCGAGCGAGCGCGCCAAAAATAACGCCGCGACAAGTCGGGAAACTCGCGGCCCAGGCTCTCGAGGTGCTCTTTCGTCGTGAACAACCATACGCCGTTCGATCCAGGTTGTTTCGCACTATTCCGCAGCGCGCAGAGGAGCTTGTCGTCGAGATAAACATAAGTGAATCCGAACATCCGCTTGATTGTCGGACGAATCGGCTCCAGCTCGTCGAGCATGAAAGGAAAAGATTCGTGGGTTCGTACTGGTTTCACTATTTAACCTTCATTACAACACGAAACCCGATAAAGTCGCGGCGTCCCTGCGGCGCGAAGCCGAAACGCTTGGCGGATCGCTGAAGGTCAGGCGCGTCGAACCAAGAACCGCCGCGTATGACTCGTCCGGAGCCATTTTCGGCTGCCGATTCGTCCGAACCATCCGGCGGATAGTCACGAACATACTGGTCCTGACACCACTCGGTAACGTTCCCAACCATATCACGCAATCCCCACGGATTCGGTTTGTATCTCCCGACGACGGAAACGAATGTACTACCATCGTCAAACGGAAACGACGCCACCCACCGAACGAAACGTTTCTTACTCGCAGCGTCTTTGATGTTGCCGTAACCTTCGCCCGCGGCTTCGGAGTCACCCCAGAAGTACTTCGTCGTCGTGCCCGCGCGCATTGCATACTCCCATTGCGCTTCTGTCGGCAACTGCAATCCGTAATGTTCGACGAACCGTAGCGCGTCGTTCCAACTCACCTGGACCACCGGATGATCGTCGCGCAATCGATACTCTTTAAAGTTAGGAAACGGATTTCGCCAACTCGCCGCCTCCGACCAGTCTCTTTCACCGTCGGCAACAGTGGCGAACGCGCCCTTGTGATGCCCGCCTTCCTCCACACCGCGTTCCGCATCAGTCACGTACCTGGTTGCGTTCACGAACCGGCGAAACTGTTCGACCGTGACTTCGGTCTCGCTCATGTAAAACGGTTCGCGAATGATTCGCAGGTGTTGGCGTTCTCCTCTCACTCGATCGGGTTCGGTTTCCGGCGAACCCATCTGAAAGCGTCCCGCCGGAATCAACCGTAACACGATGCCGCTCTCGCGATGCACGATCCGTGTCGGCAGTGACTTTTGCGGATGAACATTCGTACCGACCAACAAAACCGCCAGTATCACCAATACAAATAGAATAGGTTTCATGCTTTAATCTGTGTAACCCGGGACAAGTCATACATGCAAGAGAACCCAACATATCAAGCGGCAAATACCGTGGCGCCACTCGTCGAAGAGCACTTCACGACTCATCTCGAAGAGGCGCGCAAGAACGGCGAGACTAACCTCGCGCCCAAACCCGATGCACGTTCCATCGCGGCTATCATAAACGCGACTTTCTGGGCCAGCTTTCGACCCGAAGAAGGGCGCTTCCCCAAGATCTCGCTCGCCTATCTGCCGCCGGAGACAGCCGTGCAACCGTTGATCTTTGAAAACTCGCTGCCGCTGACTCCCGGTGTGTTGACGAAACTGGCGCCCGCTGTCGAGCGGCCGGAAATTCATCTCGGCGTGTGGACGTTCGGTGAGGAATTGCGAGTCTGGGGAGCGACGCGGACGATTCCCAGTTACTGTTTCGTGCTCGAAGATATCGAGCCCGGACTGCTCGTCGTCAAACATCGGCGGCTGGACGGTTTCGGCAAGTATGCGAACGTCGTAGTGCTCAAAGGCGAGCAGGTGAAAATCATCGATCAGGAAGGCACGAGCTTGCCTGATTGTCCGGTGTTGCTCAAGGCGCTGCTCGCTTTCACCGCCGCCGCCACGAACGGACCGCACCAGTCGTTGAACGTTCTGGTCCAACTCGCGGCGTCGATGCGCGCGCAGGGACACGGTGGGAGCCTGCTGGTCGTGCCGGCGGGAACGGAACGCTGGCGTGAATCGATAGCGAAACCGATCCTTTACTCCGTCAGTCCGCAATTCTCAGCGCTGGCGAACCTGTGTCGACAGAAAGTCGACTACGAGGATCGGCGCGAGTGGGAGATTGAGCTGCGCCGCGCAGTCGACCTGATTGGCGGACTGACTGCGGTCGACGGCGCGACCGTGATAAACGATCGGTACGAAGTGCTGGCGTTCGGAGCAAAGATCTGGAGACCTGAAGGACGCCCACCGGTAGAAAAATGGGTGATCACCGAACCGATCGTCGGCAATCTTCCCATCGTCGTTCATCCGACCGAGCACGGCGGCACGCGGCACCTTTCGGCAGCGCAGTTCGTCCACGACCAGCGCGACGCGCTTTCGCTGGTGGCCTCGCAGGACGGCAAATTCACAGTCTTCGCCTGGTCGCCTTGCGAAGAGATGGTCCACGCGCATCGAGTCGAGTCGTTGTTGATGTAATGCTCGCTATCATTCTGCTTCTTCTGTTGTATCCCTGGTTTGAGGACTGGCCGCAGTTTCGCGGCCAGACTGGTCAGGGAGTGTCGGCGGAACGAGGCCTGCCGCTGACGTGGAGCGAAACGAAAAACGTCCGCTGGAAAGTGGCGATTCCCGGACGCGGCTGGTCGTCGCCGGTAATTCAAGGCGATCGCATCTGGCTGACTACAGCGACCGAAGAAGGAAAGTCGCTGCGCGCCATCGCCGTCGATATCAACACCGGCGCGATACTTCAGAACGTCGAAGTCTTCCGTCTCAAGTCCGTTAAGTTAGCTAATTCCAAGAACAGCTCTGCTTCGCCAACGCCGGTAGTCGAAGGCGATCGCGTCTACCTGCACTTCGGCGCATTCGGGACCGCGTGCATCACGCAATCCGGCGAGGTCGTCTGGAAGACGAGGCTCGAGTACGACAATGGACAACACGGCACGGGCGGATCTCCGGTGATCTACGAAGATCTTTTGATCGTGAGTTGCGACGGAAACGACGTGCAGTTTGTGGTAGCACTCGACAAGACGACTGGTAAAGTCCGTTGGAAGAAGATGCGCGAAGGTTATCAGGCGTATACGACGCCGCTGGTCGTGTCGCTGCCGGGTGGCGATCAGGTGATTAGTCCGGGCGCGTTTCGCGCGATCGCGTATGAGCCGCGCACCGGAAAAGAGATCTGGCAGGTGAAGTACGGCGAAGGATTTTCAAACGTGCCGCGCCCGGTTTTTGGGCATGGTCTGGTATTTATCTGCACGGGTTTTCAACAAGCGTCACTATTGGCCATTAAGCCCGATGGTCATGGTGATATCACGAAGTCGAAGATCGAATGGCGGCTCGATCGCGGTGTGCCGTTCACACCTTCGCCGCTTCTCGTCGGCAACGAGTTATACATGGTTAGCGACAACGGGATCGCCACTTGTGTCGACGCGAAGACCGGACAGGAACTCTGGCGCGCGAGGCTTGGAGGCAACCACTCGGCGTCGCCGGTCTATGCCGACGGAAAGATCTATTTTCTGAGTGAGGAAGGCGAATCGGTCGTCATCGCTCCCGGCCGCGAGCTAAAGCACCTCGCCACCAATCAACTCGATGGCCCAACGCTCGCGTCGATGGCCGTCTCCGCCAGTTCCCTTTTCATCCGCAGTCAAAGCCACCTGTATCGCATCAGCAACACGAATTAAGATCACGGCGTGAACATGCGGCGGAATTGGATGCCGGAGAGGTTCAGGCGCATGGCGTGGCCGTCGATGATGTTTTCAAAGGCCATCCAGTCAGGCCCCTCGGGATCTCCGAGACCGAACTTTCCATCAGCGCGCGGCATGAGCTGCTGGACGCCATCCGCATACAGGCGGCCTCGCCGATAAACGATGCGCGTATCGCCATACCACGGACTATCGTTGTAATAGTGACCCGCAAAACCTTCCCACTCCTTGCGAGCTTCAAACGTGCGCTGTCCGGTGTAACGCTCAGCCGCATACCAGTCCGGCCCGTAATACACTTCAGTCACAAGGCGATTGTCACGTATGAAGCCAAGCAGGAAGCTATCGAAATCCGGATGCTTGACGATGAACCGATCGCCGGCCGCGCGTTCCAGCGCTATCCGCCGGCCCGCATGGTCCAGGAACAATTTCTCGCCCTCGGCTATCAGCACCAGCTTCTTCCCATCAGGCGCGGTAAACGTCCCGGCATAGTCAACCGCATTCTTCACCTCATCGGCGGGCGGCGGCGGCGAAGGGGCTTCCGGCAACGGCTTCTTGTCCAGCGCCGCGTTGAAGAGTTCAATCGCATACTTCGTCACCGCAACCGGACGATACCCACGCAAGTTCGCATTCACCGACGCAAACGCACCAACCCCCGCGGTCACGTCCACGTCGAGCGCCGAACTGAACGCAACCATGCCGCCGGTGTGTCGCAAACGCTTGTGTCCTTCGATGTCGCTGACCCACAGACCATAACCGTAAGACGCCGGCTCGCCGCGATACGGTGAGTTGATCGCCGGCTTGATAAACAACGAGAAACTATCTTCCGAAAGCAGCCGTCCTTTCGGCAACGCGCCGCGATTGAGCAGCATGCGAATGTACTTCGCCATATCGGACGGCGTGGACGCGATACTTCCGGCGGCGACATCGACTTCGATCCACTGCGCCTCCGCCAGTGTCCCGCGCTGCGGAAACGGTTTGCCCTCGGCAAGAGGCTCGTAACCAACAGCCATGGTTTTGCGGAGGTCGTTGGTGATGGTCGATCGGCTGGCGGTCATGCCGAGCGGCACGAGCAGACGTTCACGCATCGCGTCGGCAAACGGGCGTTTGTCGACGGCTGCGATCAGGAACCCGAGAATGTTGTAACCGGTGTTTGAATACAGAAACCGCTTGCCCGGCTCGTAAGTGGTCCAGAGATCGCCGAGCAGAGCGTCGAGCAGCAGCGGCGCGCCGGGAAGTCCGGAAGTATGACTCAAGATATGATGCGTTGTGATCGCGTCAAACTTGGTATTGATCTTGATCCACGGCAGGTAATCAGTCACGGGCTTGTTGAAGTCGATTTTTCCTTCTTCCCTCAACTGCAACAATGCAAGGCCGACAAACGACTTCGATATCGATCCGATCTCGAACATCGTTTCGTTTTCAACTCGCAGTCCCGCCTTCGTATCGGCAAACCCGTAGGTCGACGCCCTGATGAGACCGTCGCGATTCGCGAGGGCAAGCGTCATTCCCGGCACGCCGGTTTCGCGCATGTGGCGGGCGATGTATTCGTCGAGCCGGGTGAACACCGGTTGGACCGCCGCCGCTTGAGCGCCCGCGCCCGCGGACGCAAACGAATTAACCAGCACCGGTCCGCCTTTTGCCGCGATCACTCCGGAAGCTGCAACTACGACCGCGGACTTTGCGCCGTGCGACAAAAACTTGCGGCGCGAAAGATACGTCGACATAAATGTTTTTCCCTCAGTTTGTATTTAGTCCCAACGTCTTCGACAATTCGATAAACCTGGCTTCCGATCGCAAGTTCTTGAAGACCGGATCGATCTTGATGAACGGCAGCCAGTTGAACCGTTCGTCGCGCGATTTTTCAAGCCAATCGAGCGCGAGCTTTCGGTCGTCGAGCCCCGCGTAAACGACCGCTGACTGAAACGGCGAGACATACTGCTGCTTCGACAGTTCCTGCAACCGCACCAGCACCTTCTCGGCGTCGCTCTTCTTTCCGGCTAACGCCTGCGCATGCCCGAGCGCCGTGAGCACCGCGACGTTGTCGGGCGCTTCCTTCAGCGCTTGTCGAAACTCGGCGATCGCCTCCTCGAGCGCGCCCTGCTCTTCAAGCACGAGTCCCAACTCGTAGTGCGCGCGCGCAAACTCCTTATCCATTTCCATCAGCTTCAACGACTCTTTGCGCGCTTCGTCGAGATGCCCTGCATAATACAGATTGCGGATGAAGTCTGAATAGATCGTCAACGAAAACGGTTCCAACTCGTGCGCCGTCCTCGCCTGCGCAACCGACTCCTCGAGCCGCCCACTGGCCGCGAGATAACTCGAATACCATTGATGCGCGGTGGCGTAATTCGGATTCAGTTCGATCGCCTTCTTGAAGTGTTGTTCACCTTCGGCCCACTTCAAGTGATATCGGTACTTAACAAACGCCAGCGCCGTATGCGCTTCGGCGAGGTTTTCGTTGATCGACAAAGCGCGATTCGCAGCCGCTTCAGCTTTCGGCATTGAGTCATTCGCCGAGGCGGCGTTGTAGACGTTCAGCAGCAGATAACAATCCGCGAGCCCAGCGTAGGCCAGACCGTAATCCTGATCGCGCATGATCGCCTGGCTAAAATAGTCGATGCCCTTTTCGAGACTTTCGACGGTCCGCTTGTTCCAGTTGTAACGTCCCTGAAGATAAAGCCGGTAAGCCTCTGAATCGGGCGAGTAGTTTCTTGCCAACTGAGAATGATCGAGCGCGTTGGCGCGCGAGCGCAGGCGTTGAGACACGTCGCGCGAGATCTGCTGCGGCAAAGCGACGATTTCCGATACCTTGCGCGAGTAACGATATCCCCAGATGTGGCTGTCGTCGCGGACGTCGATCAGCTCGACATTGATCGCCAGCTCGTCTCCTCGTTGGGCCACGCTTCCGGACAGCAGCGCGTGTACGCCCAGCTCGCGCCCGATCGTCTTCGGATCCGTTTCTCGCCCCTTGTAGTGAAAGACTGTGTTTCTCGACTTCACTTTCAAGTCCGGCATTCGCGAGAGACTGTCGATGAGACTTTCAGTTATTCCGTCGGAGAGGTATTCAGTGGCCGGATCGCTATTGGTGAATGGAAGCACGGCCAGCGAGTTGATCGGCGCGTCAGCAGTGCCTGCGCCACTGTCACTGCCTCGATAGATCGATCTAAACGCAACCAACGACAACACCACAGCGAGCAGCACGGCCGCGACAGCAGCGATCCGGCTCGGCTTGGTCCAGACGCTGCCGGGCTTCGCCCAAGGGACCGTCGATGGCGCCACGCTTGTTTCCGTCCATGTGTTCCCGATACTCGCATCAATCTCGATCTCACGCAGCACCGCCTGCAGATCGTTTTGCAGGTCTTCGATTCTTTGATAACGATCGCCCGGCTGCTTGGCGAGGGCTTTGTCGAGGATCTGCTGCAACCGCGGCAGCCATGGAGAATCGTCGCCGCGGGCCTCGGCGATTGGTTTCGGCACGTGATATACGACGGCGTACCGAACGTCCAGCGCCGTCTTGCCGCGGAAGGGCCATGTGCCGGCGAGCATCTCGTAAAGCAGCACCCCGGTCGAGAAGATATCGGCGCGGTGATCGACGGGCAGTCCCTGCGCTTGTTCCGGCGCCGCGTACGTCGAAGTTCCATACGGCACGCCGAACTCCGTGAGTTGCGGGTCACTCGATCGCGCGGTGTCGGGTTCGATCAGTTTCGCCAGGCCGAAGTCCAACACCTTGACGTGTCCGGAGCGTGTGACCATAACGTTGCGCGCCTTGATATCGCGATGGACGATGCCGCGCGCGTGGGCTGCGGCGAGCGCGCTCGTGACTTGAATCGCGATCGAAAGCGCGCGACGGAGATCGAGGGGGCGGCCCGCGACGAGTTCGCGTACATTGCGTCCCTCGACGTACTGCATCGCGATGAAATGAATGTCGTCTACTTTGTGCAGACCGAAGATCGTGCAGATGTTCGGATGGTCCAGTGACGAGGCCAGTTTAGCTTCGCGCTCGAAACGGACGAGGTTTGAAGGACGGTCCGTCAGATCGGGCGGCAGCACCTTGATTACTGCCGGGCGGTCGAGCCCTGTATCGATCACCTTGTAGACGGTGCCCTGGCCGCCTTCACCGATCTTTTCGAGGACGCGATAATGGAGGAGGAGTTGCCCGATCATATGACAGGGGATCGAACTGACGATTTCGGAGCGGGGCGTATTATAGCAACAGTGCGCTGATTGCCATTCCGTAAATTCCGTGTAATCTGAGTAAAGGAGAACTGGCCATGATTATCCGCGTTTTGGTCCTCGCACTTGTTGGCGCCGTGCCGTTTATAGCGACAACCACGCCGTCGCCGGACCCGAGCACGTCCAGTTTTTATACGATCCGGCGCGACCTGCGACGTTGCGCGTCGCCGATGTGCGGCGGGTATTTCATCAAGGTTGTCAATCAATCTCGTACGCGCTGCGTAAACGGCCGCTCCATGTCCGAATGTTACGTCGCGTCGATCGAGTGGAACGGACAACCGGAAGCAGACAACGATGGCGCGCTGGTGCGTGGGACGCTTGTGCCTCGCGGGAACCGTTCCGGAAAGTTTGGCTTCTTGAGTGTGCGTGAAGTCTGGTTACCCGCGGCCGGCAATCAAGCTTCGGGAACGTTTTTCCGAGTGCGCGACCGCGGCATCCGCTGTATCGCCGCGCCGTGTGAGACGCATCACGAAGCGAAACTGAATACGGGCGTGAGCCGCAACGTTGCCGGCGTCGATCTCGCCGGGGCGAATCCGTCCGAGAATGCCGTAAGCGAAGCGCTGACGGCGATGACCAGTCCGGACGGACTGCTCGTCATCGGATCGCACGAGCCGGTGACTGGCCCAGCCGGACGCTCGCAGATGCTCAACGCCACGCAGTTCTATCTGCGCGCGAAAGCGTCAGACTCCTCTTCCGCGGGAAATCAAAAACCTCCGGCAAAGAAGCCGTGCTTCAAGACTGGCTGTTCGAGTCAGGTGTGTGCCGACGAAGAAGTGATAACGACGTGCGAATACCGTCCGGAGTACGAATGCTACAAGCGCGCGAAGTGTGAGCGGCAGTCCAACGGTGAGTGCGGCTTCACAGACACTCCCGAGTTACGCACGTGTCTCCGCCGCAATTAACCACAAGACTTTTGTGCCTATTGTGGTTAATTACTGCGCCTCGGTGCTCTTCGCGACGATCTTCACCTGCTTGCGAATCGCGTCGTCAAGAGTGGCCGCACGGTTCCAACTCATACCAACGCTTTGATGCCGCACGATCCCTTCATGATCGATCACGACATACGTGGGAAAGCCACGAACGCCGAACGCGCGCTGGATTTTGCGATCCTTGTCGCGATATTGAGGCCAGATCATCTTGTTCTTCGCAGTGAACTCGCGCCAGACTTCGTCCTCGCTGTCAGAGCTGATCCCGATCAAAACAAACGACGGTTCCTTTGAATACTTCTTGTGTAGATTGCGAAGCTCCGGAATGGATTCGACACACGGCGCGCACCACGTTGCCCAAAAGTCCAGCAGCACGACCTTGCCGCGCAAGTCGTCGAGCGCGATGTATTCGCCTTCCGACGACGTAAACGAAAAGTCAGGAGCATAGTTTTCACGCGCACGCCGCGGGTTTTCGATCAACTTCTTCGCCGTCGCGACGTAAGCACCCTTCGGTTGAAGCTTGACGTACTCCCTCAACTCCGCAATGCCTTCCTCATCGCGGTTGAGTTGCATCAGTACGAAACCAAGGTTGTAACGCATGATCGCCGGCGCGCCCTCGAGCGCCATTCCCTGTCGAAACACAGCTTCCGCTTCTTGCAGCTTCTTCTGGTCCTTTTTGTCGGCCCACGTTTGCAGCGCCAGTCCCTTGTTGTTGTAAGCCTTTGCGATGAGCTGCTTGTCGTCGCCGGCAAGCTCGATGATCTTGTCGGATGTTTCGACGACGTTCTTGTAAGCGCCAAGCGCGAGGTAAGCCTCGGTCATCAGGTTAAGGCACTCGCCGCACTTCTTGCCGCGCATTTCATTGGCCCGCTTGAAGCTTTTCAACGCTTCCTCGAACTGGTTACGCCGCAGCAAATTGCGGCCGGTCGCGAGCTCCTGCTCGAAAGTGTCGTCGTCCTGGGCCGTTACGGCAGGCAATGCCAACGCCAGAAGCAACAGACAACCGATACTAAAAATTACGAAGCGAATTGTTGTAGACCAGGTGGTCGAAGTCAGGTTCCCATTGGGCATGTGGGGTTTCCTCCGTTGGGCCCGCATCATAGCCCAGATCGCCTTCGTTTGTGGAGAGGTTGGGCGTATCATATGGCGCGTACCGACCGTCAAACCCGCTTCTGAACTGATCGAACCGACACTCACTAAAGGAGAGGTCTATGACAAACCCGATGAGACAGATCACGACCATCGTGGTCCTGCTGCTTTCGTTTCTGCTTTCGCCGCTCAGCCTTGCGGCGCAAACAGCACCGACGGATTGGTCACGGCTCAACGGCCTGACCCGCGAGAACAAACTCTCAGTCAAGCTCAAGGATGGAAAGAAATTCGACGGGAAATTCGAGGGCGTCTCTGATACGGCGCTTTCGTTGACGGTCAAGAATGCGCGCAAGGAGGTCCGACGGGAAGACATTGCGAGTGTTCACGAGGTTTCAGGTAAGTCGGCGACAACAGCGACACTGATCGGCCTGGGTGTGGGAGCAGGCGCGGGTGCGGCAATCGGTCTCGCGGGCGACGCGAGTAGTGAAGGATTCGAAAAGCTGGACAACTCCATTGCCGCGGGGATTACTGTGCTGGGCGCGGGAGTTGGAGCACTCACCGGTTTCCTTTTTGGGAAAGCGTCGAAGAAGCGAGTGCTCCTGTACGTGTCTAAATAAGAGGAGTTAGCTCTTCGACTGCGTCGATTTCAGGGCGCTCAGCTCTTTCTCCAGTTTTTGAATCTCGTCCTCGACGCCGGCTTTGAACTCGGGATTGGCCAGTGTCGTCAACGACTTCTTGAGCGCCATCAGGCGAGCAACGAGCAGCGCCTGTTCCGCCGGCACCGCTACGTCGGGTGTCACACCTGTGCCTTCCCAGTTAGTTTTGGTGATGGGACTGATCGCGCGTCCGGTTGGCACGAACATCATGTAGTGTTCGTTTACGCGGTAACCGCCGCCTGGGTGCGCGCCGCCGCCGGTCGTCTCGCCGATGATCGTCGCACGCTTGAGGTTCTTCAGGTTGTAACTGAACTCTTCCGCGCCGGAGAAAGTTCGCTTGCTCGTGAGCACATACACATCCTTATTGAGATAACGCTTGCCCGCGACTTCCTTGCGCGTCCAGAACTCGTCGGTCCGATTACCTTCACGCCAGTAAAGATCGTTCAGGTGCACCGGTTCGGGACCAAACAGGTAAGAACAGACGAGCGCGACCATCGCGGGATTGCCGCCGCCGTTGTTGCGCAGGTCGATGATCAGCGCGTCAGTGCCGTTGATGAAATTCATCGCCGCGGCAACGGTATCGGCGCCAAGGTTCTCATCCGCGAAATGAGTAAATTCGAGGTAACCAAGATTGCCGCGCAGCCGTTCGACTTTCGCGAATCCGTGATTCATCCAGGTCATGTCGCGCTTGAACTGGTCGCGTTCTTGCGCCGACGGTTCACGTCGTTCGCCGCGTTCCGGAAGCGGTTGGTGCGAGTAGCGGACGCGCAGGTGCTTGTCGTTGCTGACGGCTTGCAGGTCCTTCGTCAGGGTCGTCGCGAACTCCTTCGCGCTGGTGATCTGATCGTATTCCTTCTTCGCCATCCGTTCGCGAATCGACTGCTCCATTTTCTTAGCGACCTCGGGAAAGACGTACGAATCGTTGAGCCGCTTCAAAATCGTATCGATCACCTTAGTGCGCGTCGCCGCGTCGATCGTGAGATCCGGCTGATCCGGCTGTGCCGCGACGGCGGTGGTAAACGTGAGCGTCAGCAGCAGGATCGACACCCGGATAACGGCCATGGAGGAAGTTAGTCTGGACATGAATTATTTCTCCTTGTGGTGTGAATCGAGTTTTATAGACGATCCAGACGCGAAAAAGTTTCGTCTAGTTTCGGAACTCCTGCGACACCATCAGACCGCGCATGCCGCCGTCCATGATGCCGATGCCGACTCGTCCAAATTGCGGGCGTAAAATGTTCGCGCGGTGGCCCGGCGAGTTCATCAGACCGTTATGAGCAACGGACACGGTCGGAGCTAGGGCGAGGTTTTCACCGGCCACCAGAAAACGAACATTCGCGTCTTTCATCCGATCAAATGGAGAAAGTCCTTCGGGAGTGTCGTGCGCGAAGTAACCGCGCGCAAACATGTCCGCGGAATGACGGCGCGCGACTTCCGTCAATTCCGGATCCGCCGCCAGCGGTTGAAGTCCGTTCGCAACGCGTTCGCTGTTTACCAGGTCGAGCATCCGTTGTTCAAGATCAGGCCGCGGCTTCGAGATTGTGACGGTGAAAGGCAATGTGACTCGTTCGTTCGAGTCAGGCTGGACGGTCAGTAAGTTGAGAGTTTTGGAGATCGCATCGCCAAAAACCGGGCGCAGATTGTTTTCGAGACGCTCGGCATAGACGGCGAGACGATTCACCAGCGCGCTCTCGCGCGTGCGTTCGCTCAAACCTTCACTCAGCGGAATCGACAACAACAGCGCCGAAATGATCGCCGTCGTTATCAGTCCGCTTGCGAGTCCCGGCAGTAGACCTAACGCCTTGTTGGCGGGACGTTCGTGGACGTCTTCCGGCAGCCGGCGGAGCAAGGCGTTTCCAATAACGTGAACAATCACGCCGACCACCAGCGCGACGAGCACAAAAGCAATCGGCTGGTCCCACATCTCCGACCAGAGATCGACGCGCGGCCCTAACCACTGAGCAACCGGATGGTGGTAACGCAAGCCCGCCAGCAGGCTGAGGATCCAACTGGTCAGATCGAGCACGCCGAGAATGAACCCGCGGCGATAGCCGTTGAGCAGACTCAGCACGATCAGAACGCCCAGTAGAATATCGATGAAGTTGAACGTCATCTCATTTTCCTTTTGTCATTTTCCACTTTTCATTTCTCATTTGCGTTCCGAAAATGTAATCTGTGAGGCCGGAATGCTTCAATTCCTCAATATCTCCAACATCGCGCTGATCGACGAGCTTCAGGTTGAATTTGAACCGGGACTCAATCTGCTGACGGGCGAGACGGGATCGGGCAAGTCGATCATCGTCGACGCGCTGGGCGTGCTGATTGGCGGGCGCTTTACGAGCGACCTGCTGAAGTCGGGTACGGAGCGCGGTTTCATCGAGGGGCTATTTGTCGTCAATCCAAATCCGGAGCTCGAACTGCTGCTCGAGAACGCCGGCCTGGCATTTGATCAGGAACTGATCATCCGGCGCGAGCTCTCCGCTACTGGCCGCAACAAGATCTTCATCAACAATCAGCTCGCCACGCAGTCGCTGCTGCGCGACTTGCGCGAGTTTCTAGTCGACATTCACGGGCAAGGCGATCAGCAAACGCTTTTCAATCCCCGCACGCATCTCGAACTGCTCGACTCGTTTGCCGTGAGCAACGGGTTGCGTGGCGAGGTCGCCGATGCGCACCAACACTTTACTGCCGTGCAACTGGCGCTCGACGGCTTGAGGCGTGACGACGCCGAGAAGTTTCAACTCGTCGATACACTGAAGTTTCAGATCGACGAACTCGAGCGGGCGCAGTTGACGATTGGCGAGGACGAGCGGCTCGAAGAGGAGCGACGAAGGCTGTCGAACGTTGAAAAGCTGACGGAGCTCAGCCAGTCGAGTTACGCGCGGATCTACGAGGATGATGACGCAGCGCTCGCGCGTGTACGGCAGACGGTGAAAGACGTTAGCGAACTCGCGGAGTACGAGTCGAGTTTTCGCGACTATCTGGAAGTGTTGGAAAACGCGCGCGCCGTGTTGGAGGATCTTTCCTTCTCATTGCGCGACTTCGCCGACAAGCTGGAGTTTTCACCTGCGCGTCTCGCGCAGATAGAAGATCGATTGGCTGAGCTTTCGCGATTGAAGCGGAAGTACGGAGGATCGATCGAGGCCGCGCTCGAGCACCTGGCACGCTCGCAGGATCGTTTGCGTCAGATCGAAACGTCTGATGAGCGTGAGCAGCAAATGAGTGCCGAGCTCGACGCCGCACGCACTCGCTATCTTGATCGTGCGGGGAAGTTACACCGTCAACGAGTGCGCGCAGCGAAGCAGTTCGAAAAGAGTGTGGAGAAATGTATTGCCGAACTGGCGATGGAACACGCGCGCTTTCAGGTCCAGGTGTTGGAGAGTAGTGAGCCGGCAGGGCCGAAAGGAACCGATCACGTCGAGTTTTACTTCTCGGCGAACGCTGGCGAGGACCTGAAGCCGCTGGCGCGTGTGGCGTCAGGCGGTGAAGCGTCGCGTTTGATGTTGGTGCTGAAGACCGTAGCCAATGCAACCGAGTTTCCGCGCACGATCGTCTTCGACGAGATCGACTCCGGCATCGGCGGACGAGTCAGCGAAGCCGTCGGCCTCAAACTTCGCAAGCTCTCGCAAACGAACCAGGTGCTGTGCGTCACTCACCAACCGCAAATCGCGCGCTTCGCGGACAGCCATCTCGCGGTCCAGAAAGCAGTCGTAGCCGGACGCACGCAGGTCGACATCAACAAACTCAACCGCGCCGGCCGCATCGAAGAGCTCGCCCGCATGCTGACCGGCGCCGAAATCACTGACGCCGCCCGCCGCCACGCGCGTGAGCTTCTGAAAGATTAGTTTTAAAATTCCAGCTTACAGAAATTCTTGACATGAGCACAGAACCAAACAAAGTCATTTACTCGATGGTCGGCGTCAGTAAGTACTACGACAAGAAGCCGGTCCTCAAAGACATTTATCTCTCGTACTTCTACGGCGCGAAGATTGGCGTCATCGGTTTGAACGGATCGGGGAAGTCGTCGCTGTTGCGCATACTCGCCGGCGTCGATAAGGACTTCAATGGCGAGACCGTCATCTCGCCGGGATTCAACGTCGGCTACCTCGAGCAGGAACCGCTGCTCGACGATGCGCGAACGGTTCGCGAAGTCGTCGAGGAAGCGGTGCAGGAAACAGTCGACCTGCTGAAAGAGTTCGAAGAGATCAACGCTAAGTTCGGCGAAGATATAAGCCCCGACGAGATGTCGGCGCTGCTCGAACGACAAGGCGAGGTGCAGGAAAAACTGGACGCGCAGGACGCCTGGGACCTCGACTCGCGTCTCGAAATGGCAATGGACGCACTGCGATGTCCGCCGCCCGAAACGCCGGTAAAAATCTTGTCCGGCGGCGAACGACGACGAGTCGCGCTCTGCCGTCTGCTCCTGCAAAAACCCGACATCCTGCTGCTCGACGAACCGACCAACCATCTCGATGCGGAATCTGTTGCGTGGCTCGAGCATCACTTGCAGAGCTACGCGGGAACGATCATCGCCGTCACTCACGATCGTTACTTTCTCGACAACGTCGCCGGCTGGATTCTCGAACTCGATCGCGGCCACGGCATTCCCTGGAAAGGAAACTACTCTTCCTGGCTCGAACAAAAACAGGAACGCCTCCGCCGCGAAGAAAAGTCTGAAACGGAGCGCCAAAAAACGCTGCAACGTGAGCTCGAGTGGATTCGCATGTCGCCCAAGGCCCGTCACGCTAAAGGCAAAGCGAGAATCAACTCGTACGAAGACCTGCTGAAGCAGGAGTCAGACAAGCGGCGCGAAGATCTCGAGATTCACATTCCTGCTGGACCACGTCTCGGCAATCTCGTCATCGAAGCAAAAGAGGTGAGCAAAGGTTATGGCCAGAAACTGCTGGTCGAAGATATGACGTTCTCGCTTCCTCCGGGCGGCATCGTCGGCGTGATTGGTCCAAACGGCGCCGGCAAGACGACCTTGTTTCGCATGATCACGGGGCAGGAAGATCCCGATGCGGGAACGATTCGCAAAGGCGAGACGGTCGTGCTCGCTTACGTCGATCAGAGCCGCACCCTCGATCCGCAGAAGTCGATCTGGGAGGAGATTTCAGGCGGTGAAGACGCATTGAAGCTCGGCAACCGTGAGGTGAATTCGCGTGCTTACGTCGCGCGGTTTAATTTTTCAGGATCGGATCAGCAGAAGAAAGTCGGGATGCTTTCCGGCGGTGAACGCAATCGAGTGCACCTGGCGAAGATGCTCAAGGAAGGCGCAAACGTCCTGCTGCTCGACGAACCAACTAACGATCTCGACGTGAACACGTTGCGCGCGCTCGAAGAAGCGCTGGAAAACTTTGCGGGCTGCGCCGTGGTGATCTCGCACGATCGCTGGTTTCTCGATCGCATCGCCACGCACATTCTCGCTTTTGAAGGCGACAGCAAGGTTGTTTGGTTTGAAGGCAACTATTCGGATTACGAGGCAGACAGAAAAGCGCGCCTGGGCGCGGCAGCCGAAACGCCACACCGCATTAAGTATCGCCAGTTAACACGTTAAATCCGTGTTCCTGCTATGTCCGTAACACCAGCTAGAGCAACACTCATAGGAAAACACCGATATCACGAATAAGCGTCTCGCGAGTCTCTTCAGTGAATCGAATCGAGGGTTGCTATTGGACCTCGTGGTCTTCGTGGCAAACCTCTTTTTGATGCGCTGGCTGGCGCAGCTCTTCCTCGACCTCTTCAGTCGCGTCTCCGCCGACGAACCGCTCGCGAAGTTTGCGCTCTCGCTCAGCGCACTCGGCATGTGGATCCTGCCCGCGGCAGGCGCCGTTCTAAAGCGCTGGCACTTTCATCAACGACGAAAACAACACGCCGACATCTTCGACGGCGAAGAAGGCAGCGTCGCCGGATGTTTGTTCAACCCGATCTTTTACTTCTGTCTGAACCTCGTCCTCGTTTCCGCAATTCTCACCGGACTCGGAGATTTCCTCTTCGGCCGCGCGCTGCTCGAAAATGGCGCCCTCTTCATTCCGCTCATCTTCGCCGGACTGTTCCTGACGATCCTGCAAACGTTTCTGATCTATCGTTACTTCTCCCCGCCGAAGAAACCTCCGAAACACGAATTCCTGCGACGGCACGAAAGCGAATTACTCGGCGACGTCTGCATCTTCGTTAACATGATCCTGTTTCAGATCGCCTGGAATTTCTTGACGTTCATGGAACTCGGACCGCCATCCGGAGTCGCGGAACTTCTCGGCCGGATCTTCTTTTTGAGTTTTATCGCGTTGCTCGTCTACTTCCCGCCGCGCATGTTGTACCTGGCCGAAGACCTGCACCGGCGCAGCACGTGGTGGACGATGCTGCTCGCAAATTCGCCCGTCATTGTGAGGGTCGTTATCGGCCTATGAATA
>JBKPNH010000087.1:0-9864 GCA_046732535.1 Acidobacteriota bacterium | reverse complement strand
CATTCGCCAGCGTGGCATGATTGCCGGCCTGATCTCGAACGGCTACTACTTCACGCCGGAGCGAATCAAACGACTCAACCACGCCGGCCTCGACGCCCTGCAAATCAGTATCGACAACGTCGAACCCGACGAAGTCTCGCGCAAGAGCCTGCGCGTGCTCGATAAGAAGCTGCGCTACCTTTCGGAGTACGCGGACTTTCACGTCAACATCAACTCCGTAATCGGCGGCGGGATCAAAAACCCGGACGACGCTTTGACTGTCGCTAAACGCGCAGTCGAGCTCGGGTTCTCGACGACGGTGGGCGTGATTCACGACAGCGACGGAACGTTGAAGCCGCTCTCGGAAAATGAGAAAGACATCTTCCAGCAGGTCAAGAAACTCGGAAACAAAGATCACGCGCGCTTGAACTGGTTCCAGGACAGCATTGCGGAAGGCAAACCGTATAACTGGCGTTGCCGCGCGGGAGCTCGCTACCTGTACGTTTGCGAAGAAGGCCTGGTCCACTGGTGCTCGCAACAACGCGGTTACCCCGGCATTCCGCTCGAGCAGTACACGATGGAAGATTTCGATCGTGAGTACAACACCGAGAAATGGTGCGCGCCGACTTGTACGTTACAGTGCGTCCACCAGGTGGGAATTCTCGACAACTGGCGCGATCCGCAGAAGACACCAGCGCAGATGGCCCAGGAACAGAAAGACGGAAAAGGCGTCGGCGAAATGATCGGCGCCGACTAACCGGCGCAATTACGACGCGCGTGTTGGACCAAGCGCGCCGCCCACCGTCGAAATACTCACCGAACTCGAAAGTCCCAAACCGGACAACCGTCCAGCCATCACGACGATAGTGTCGCCTCTTTGCACGATTCCTTCGTCGAGCAGCTTTTGCTCGCCAATCTTCAGCATCTCTTCAGTCGACTCGGCCTTGCGCACCAGCAGCGGATCCACGGCCCAAATCAACGACAGCGCCGCCTGCACTTCCGGCACGTGCGTCAACGCAACGATTCGCTGATCGTGACGTATCGCCGACAGCCTTCGGGCCATCAAGCCCGACGCCGTATAAACCGCCGTTACGGTCGTCCCCATCTCATCCGCCGCGAATGCTGCCGCTTCGCACAACGCGCGGCTCACGCGTCCCGATTGCTTCCCCGTCGGATTGAAAATCTCCGACTTTATACCCGACTCCGCCGACTCGATAATGCGCGCCATCGTGGCGACAGCCGCGACAGGATAGTCTCCCATTGCCGTCTCGTTCGAAAGCATCACGCAGTCAGTGCCGTCCCAAACGGCGTTCGCCACGTCCGACGCTTCCGCGCGCGTGGGCCGCGGGCTTGAAACCATCGACTGCAACATCTGTGTCGCCGTGATCACCATCTTCCCGGCTTTGATGGAGCGTTCGATGATGCGCTTTTGATAGACCGGCACGAGCTCCACGCTCGTTTCGACGCCGAGATCACCGCGCGCCACCATGACTCCGTCCGCGGCCTCGATAATGTCGTCGAGATGATCGATCGCTTCCGCCTTTTCGATCTTCGCGATCAGCGGCGCGCGTCCGCCGGCCTCCGCAATCAACTGTTTCGCACGCTCGCAATCCTGCGCGCGGCGGACGAACGATAACGCAATGTACTCAGCTTTCTGCTCGACGGCCCAGCGCAGGTCGACCTCGTCCTTTTCCGTCAGGGAGTCGATTGGCAATTCGACGCCGGGAAGGTTGATACCCTTGCGCTCGCCCAACAGGCCGCCGTCGATCACGCGACAGATCACGTCGGTGTCGGTGGTGCTTTCTACGATCAGCGAGAGCGCGCCATCGTCAAGCAGCAAGCGAGTCGTGGGCTTAACCACGCGTGGCAGATCCGGATAGTTGGTTGAAACTTGAGTTTCGTCTCCAGGAATCTTTCTGGTGGTGAGCGTGAAGGACTGTCCAGGAGTTAGTTTTACCGGTTGGTCGTCCTTTAGTTCGGCCGTCCGGATCTTGGGACCGGAGAGATCCACGAGCACGGCTATGGGCCGTCCCATTTTTGCGGCTGCTTCACGAGCACGACGGATGTCTTCCGTTTTCTCTTCGTGCGTTCCGTGCGACATGTTGATGCGCACGCCGTTGGCACCCGCCTCGAGTAGTTTTTCAATTACTTGCGGTTCGCGTGAAGCCGGGCCCAGGGTGGCTAGTATCTTTGCTCTTCTCAATTTCTCGACCTGATGTTAGGGAGTGGTTTTCAAAGCGGTTTCGACAGCTCCGTCGATTCGTGCGCCTGACGTTGAGCCGAAGCCGATAAGACGATCGACGAGCTCACCTTGTCGATCAAAGATAAACGTTTGCGGGATTCCGTCGTCGTCGGAAAGGAGGAACAAGGCGAGCTCCTCGTCGGGAATCGCTAGCGGGTAGTTGATGCCGAGCTCTTTGGCGAACTTCGGAATCTTCGGCTCATCCTCAGCGCCGCCGACGTGTAGACCAATGATCGTGAACCCCTGATCCGCGTACTTCTTCTGCAGTCCCACGAGGTGAGGAACACTGCGGCGGCAGGGCTCGCACCAGGTGGCGTAGAAGTCGAGTACGAGCACCTTGCCTTTGTACTCGGAGAACAGGCTGTGTTTGCCGTCTGAGAACGTCCATCCCATGTTGTTGATTGACGGTGTCTCCACCGGCGGCATGGGATAGGTTGTGTTGGTGGGGGGACCAGAGATGACCGGCGTCTTGGCTGGTTCGGTCATGTCAGTTGCGTTGCACGACATTAAGAACAGCAGACCGAACACCAACCCCATCAATCTTAAAAATCCGTGTTCCCGTCGTCGTTTCATGAGTGATTCTCAGTCTCCTCGGCCGGTTCGGTGGGTACCGCTTCGCCGGGCACGCGGTACTCACCCTCAACCCATTTACCGAGGTCGACAAGCTGGCACCGTTCGGAACAGAACGGACGGAACGGATTATCTTTCCATTCGATTGATTTACCGCAGGTTGGACACTTCATCGCCACTCAAAAGCCGCACGCCACCCAACGCGCAATTTACAGCGCAGCGGGTCGTTTGATCAGTATTCGTCGTTTGACGAAAGCGATCGTACCTTCGCGACGCATGGCATTCAAGCGGACCGTGACGCTTTCTCGAGTCGAGCCGACGATGGAGGCGATTTCGCGATGAGGCAGGGGAATGTCGATCAGCACGCCTTCGGGCTCAGACACTCCATAGCGGACCGAGAAATCCGCCAGCAGGCTGTCGAGCCGGGCCGGAATGGCGTTTAACGCGAAATCGGCCAGCCGGCGCTCGGCGTGATCAAGTCGTTGACCGATTAAACGGAAAGTGTAATCATGAAGCCGGTCATCCTCAACCATCCCCCGTTTGAAGTCCCCGACCTGGATTCGGAGGAGCCTGGAATTTTCGTAGGCAATCGCTGAATTCGCCCGTTGCCCCGCTAGAGAATAGAGTGCTGACTCGCCGAACAAGGATCCCTCAGGAAGGATGTCGATTACGGCTTCCCGGCTACCGTCAGTCTCGATGCGGCAGAGCTTTATTCGGCCGTGAACGATGGCGTAGAGACAATCCGCGGGTTCGCCGGCGCGGTAGACAAACCGGCGGCGCCGAAAGTCGAGGACTACTGAGCTGCGAGCTAAATCAGCAACAAGAGAGTCGTCCAGGGTTGAGCCAAACTCCAGGCGCCGGATTAGGGCCGCGCGATCATCCGCTGTTAAGTCTCTCGCGCGCTTCTGTTCCTGCACGGCTTTCATTGCACGTCTCTCAGTGGTCGAGTTAACAGGTCTTACGGTCAAGTGTATGCGGGTCAGTTTTTACGATTGTAAGGAAACCCGCCGCAATTCCCGGGCTTGTGACTCTCTCTCGATTGAATCTTTGACTGCGATGCTAGGGCGAGTGTCGGCACGACGAATTGACCGAAGCACGCACTTTAGCATGAAGCTAATAGCGGCGCAAGATTTATAGGGCCAGTGACTTGGTTTTATGGAGCCTAAAGCAAACATCCTTATTGTCGACGACAACCCGGACAAGCTTGGTCTACTCGAAGCGGCTCTCAGTCTGGCGGGTTACAACGTTACGACTGCCACTGACGGCGACGAAGCGCTCGCCGCCATTGACTCATATCAACCGGATTTGGTGATTACGGACGTCATGATGCCGCGCATGAACGGCTACGAGTTGGCCCAACGGATCAGGGCGAACCCGCTGACTAAGTTTATTCCCGTCATCATGCAGACCGCAGCCGGTCGACGCGCTGAGGATTTGCGGCGGGCGTCGGAAGTCGGTGCGCTGGGTTACATCACCGATCCGACCGATCTTGATCTGCTATTGGCGCGAACGCGAACACTGTTGGAGTTCAAAGCGTATCTCGACGTCTGTGAAGAGGCCGCGTTTACGGACCACCTGACCGGGCTCGCCAACCGTCGCCGTTTTGAGCGCCAGTTGGAGCGCGAAGTCGGACGCGTGTTGCGCTTTGAGCGTCCGTTTACGCTGCTCATGCTCGATATCGACAATTTCAAGAGCCTCAACGACGCGTTCGGCCACGATGCCGGCGACGATGCGATCCGGCGTATCAGCCGTGTCCTTCGTGAAGGAACACGCGGCATCGATCTGGCGGCTAGAGTCGGTGGCGAGGAGTTTGCTCTACTGCTGGTCGAGACTGATCGGACCGCGGGCGTCGAGGTGGCGGACCGGTTGCGCCTTGCGATCAAGGCGCTGGAGACGCCTTCCGGGGCCCGCATCACTGCGAGTGTCGGGGTTGCAGAATGTCCGACGGACGCGCAAACTGCTTCTGAGATATTCAAGGCGGCTGACGTCGCCCTGTATCAGGCGAAGAACAACGGGCGGGACCAGGTGGTGGCGGTTGAGCTCGCCAGATTGAACTCGGTGGCAGTGGGGGACGTACAACGCGACAGAAGCTGAGTGATTTTGAGGAATAAGAATGGCTGACTACAGGGAAAAGTTTGACGAGTGGCAACAGGCGGCGCGGCGCAAGGCCCGCGAGCTGGACGAGAAGTTTGCCATCTCCGACATCGTTGGCGAGAGCGCGCGTGCTGCCGGCGAGGCGGCGAAGCGTGGGGCTGAGACGATGGCCAGTGGCGCCGAGCGTTTGCGCGCGGAGGCTGAAAAGCTGTCCGAAGATGAAGAGGTTGGCGAAGCTGCGCGGCGGGCCGCGAGTGGCGTGAAGAAGGCGGGTGAAGTTTTTCGTGACGTCGCCGGCGATGCCGGAAAGAAAGCCGGCGAGGTGTTTGGCGACGCGAAGACTTATTACGATCGCGCGTCACAGGTTTTGGACAAGAGCGCGCGGTTCACGCGGGCCTCGACTGCGGCGACCGCCGGCGTTTTGAAAGCACGGGACTGGATCAAGGAGAACCCTGGCAAGGCGGCTGTGGTTTCGGTCTCGCTCGTGCTGGGTATCCGGGCGGGCGCTGCGTTTCCGGGATTGGATGGCGTTCTGCTTGGCGCGCATCCGCACTGGCTCACGCACTCGGCGCTGCCGGTTTATGGATTGCGCAAGGCGGGTGAGAAGTTTGACGGCTACTTGAAGAAGCGCGAGGAGTTGATCGGGCGCGGAGAGCTCAGCGAGGCTGAAGCGCAGCGCGTCGAGTTTGAGCGCAACATTGCGAAGTATGTTGGCGCGCCGTTGTTGGGTGCGTTTAGTTGTGCTGCCGGTGCGGCGATGTGGGCGCAGATCTTTCAGCCTGGTCCGATCGTCGGCGCGCCGATCAGTTGGTTACTGGGCGGCAATCCCTTTCTCGACGGTATCTGGTTATTCGCCAACGGCGTCATCTGTTTCCACCAGGGCTACAAATTCTTCATGATCGCCCTCGCGAAGCAGGAAGAAGTCGCCCGCGTGGTCCGCGAAATCAAAGGCCTATTACCCGCCGCTGCTGCGAGTTAAGTCCGATCCGTCAGTTGAGATGAATCGTCGATTTTCTGGTAAACTCCACGCGTGCCTCACCGCGTTGTTGATCGAATCAGACAGAAGATTCTGCGTAGAGACTACGACATGACCCTCCACGCCATGGAAGAAATGGCGGAGGACGATCTAGATATCTTAGATGTCGAAGAAGCGATCCTTAATGGACAAATCGTACGAAGGCATAAGAAGGATCCCCGCGGAACGAAGTATACCGTTGAAGGTCTCGCCTTGGATGGCGAAAGATTAGTAGGTGTAGTGGGTCGATTTCACAGAACCGATCGGTTCTTGATCATCACAGTATATGAAGTCACAAAAATCCACTAAGAAGAGCCTTTACGGTCAAATGTGTGAGCATTGCGAAGGCACTGTTCGTCCCAAAAAGATCGACCGCGAGGCTTTTAAGCATAAAAAAGGGTTTGTCATACTCGAGGGAATCACCGTCGGCGTCTGCGATGCCTGTGGAATGCGATACTACAGCGCGGAGATACTTCACGAGGTACACAACATCGCAACCGGTGCAAAGGCGTTCGACCGAATCGAGAACATCCCGGTCTCCCACATGCCACCGCACTAACGCTTGTAAACTCGTCACAAATCGTCCGCTCTTTCATCCGTGCTCCAAATACTCACTCCTTTTCCCGTTTTTCTGATCAAGGATTCTGTGCAGCGGTAATGGAGCAGGGGTTGACCATACAGCGGGAAGTATTAGGTGAACGCAATTCTTTTACGCTCGAGGCAGCTACATATGTAGTTCGTTACCTGATTCGATTGAATCGGCGGAAAGAGGCGTATGATCTTGTGGCACATTTCTTGGCACAAGCATCTTTGCAAGATCCATCGAACGATATACTGAAGAGTTTTGAACAACAGTATTGTCAAAGCCCATTCGCAAGGGATTCAGGCAGCCTGCCAAGAGCGGTAAACGTAAGACAAAGAAAAAACGCCGATAGCCGCAACTGGTCACCTGATCGTGATCGGGAACGGCCAGAAGCAGAGGATGAAGACGAGGAGCGTGAGGACGGCGATGACGCGGCGGGGGCGGCCGAGGGGGTCCAGGGTGTAGGGTTCCGGGTGGGGAACGCGGAGCATCACGCCTAACAGGACCACGTAGAGAAAGCCGCTCGGGCTGCCGTGCCACCAGTATCCCAATACTGCCAGGACTGCCATCGTAACGAAGGCAATGCGCCCGATGAGGCCATGAGCCCGCCCGCCAAAGACAGCAAACGTTCCATGCCCGCCATCGAGTTGGCCCACCGGCATCAGATTCAAGCTCGTAACCAGTAAACCGATCCACGACGCCATGTAGTAGGGATTGATGGGCGAGTTGGGATCGAGTGTCACACCCAACAACCGCGCCAGCAACCGAAACAACAGCGGATCGTTGAAGAAGATCGCGTGCTCCTGCGGCGCGAGCGGCGGCCCGACAGTCAAGATACCGATCACCGATAACGGCAGCGCAACCACAAACCCAGCCAACGGACCGGCAAGACCGATATCGAACAGCGCCCGACGCGAAGGAATCGGCGAACGTATCTTGATGAATGCTCCGAAAGTACCGGCCAGAAAGATCGGCGGCGCCGGAATAAAATATGGCAACGTCGCATTCACGCCGTAGCGGCGGCACGCAAGGTAGTGGCCCATTTCATGCGAAAACAGAATCGCCAACAGCGACGCCGAAAACGCGAACCCTTCAGTAAGCTGCTGTGGATGCGTCAACGCATACCGCGCCAGGTCCACGACGAAATAGAGATACGCCAGCGGGAGATACAGCAGATAATCCAGCAACCCTGAAAGCGGCGGCTCCCGCGGCGTGAAATCAGCAGCGGACAACATCACGCCCGCGAGGGTCGTCGTAACGATCGTGAGCGCGAACAGCACGCCATGCAGCCGCCACTCGCGTGTCGATATTCGCGGCACAGTTCGTAACACGGATTCCATTATCGAAATGCGAAAGGGCCAGAGATTGGATGATCTTGCATTCCAACTCTAGCCCTTAACAACTCCAAATCCAAAATCTTAAAACTCGTCGTCGTCACCCGATTCATCGATTTCGGTGTCGCCATCCTCGTGCGCTTGCAATTCCTTGCCCGGTTTGAAGCGAATCGTCTTGCCTGACGGAATCGCCACCTCCTCACCGGTCCGCGGATTTCGCCCGACTCCGCGCTTCCGCGGCTTCACAACAAAGACGCCAAAACCGCGCAACTCGATTCGTTCGCCTCGCGTCAAAGCCTCCTTCATCGAATGAAACAGAGCTTCGACAGCTTGTTCGGCTTTCATTTTAGGTACGCCGGTTTTATCCGCCACGCGATTGATGATGTCTAGCTTGATCACGTCTTCGGGCCTCTTTTCTGGTCCGCAGTGGACGATGTCTGGGCTGCAAATGCAGGCGAGGATGATAGATAGCGTAAGTAAAGGCTGTCAAGGAATTGCCCTGCACGGTAATCACCAGGGCCATGCTCAGCTAAAACTACGAACGCAGCGTTAGCTCGCATAAAGGACAAAGGGATCGTTGTTTGACAAGCGTTTACGCGAAAGTTAACCTCAACTCGGCCATGTTTGGAATTCGAAAACGCCGGCCGCCACCGTTTGGCGGCGTCCACGTCGACGACGACAAAGACATCCAGGAACACAAGCCTGAAGACGCTTCACGCAACGACCTCTGGTCGGAAGCCCGCTTGCTGCTCCGCGACTTGATCTTCGCACTGATGATCGCGGCGCTCGTCGTGGTTTTTATCGTGCAGCCGGTGAAGGTTGAAGGCACGTCGATGCTGCCGCGTTTGCACGACGGCGAACGGATCTTCGTCAACAAACTCATCTATTACGACGAATACCGCTGGGCCCCCAAGGTCGATCGCGGCGACATCGTGGTGTTTTGGTTTCCCGAAGATCCGTCCAAGAGCTACATCAAGCGCGTGATCGGCCTGCCCGGTGACAGAATCGAGATCGTCGAAGGCGTCGTGAGGGTGAACGAACACGAGATCGCGGAAACGTACCTGGATCCGCGCCTCAACCTCTCGCATCGCAGCCTGGCGCCAATCGACATCAAACCCAATTATTACTTCGTCATGGGCGACAATCGCGACAACTCGAGCGATTCGCGGCTCTGGGGATTGGTGCCGAAGAAGTACATCTACGGCAAAGCTTTGTTTCGCTATTGGCCACTGAATGCGGCGAGTGTGATCCACCACGAGAATGTCACTCCGGTGGATACGCCGTCGGCTCCGACCTTTACCACGCCCGAGTTCCAGCAGCCGCCGCTAAGCGACGCAAGCCCGCAGCAGCGTTGAGCGTAGTTATTTCACATGATTGATTGGCTGCGACTCCTGCTAATGATCTTCTACGCGCCCCTGCGCGGAATGCGCGAGGTACGCGATCGCGGCTCGCTCGCGCCGATCGCGCTGATGGCGTTCCTCGGTCAGGTCGCCTTCCATCTCGTCGCCCGGCGTTTCGCCGGACTCTCGCAATTCGCACTCGGCGACGGACTCTTCTGGCAGGTTCGCGAGGCGGCGACGGCAGTTGCCGTTATCGCCGTCGTCGTGGTTCCGATTCTCACCTTGGTCGCCAACACTTTCGAGCGGCGCGGCAGTTTTCGCGTGGTGATCACGCAGGAGTATGCTCCGGTCGCGGCCTCGTTGTTCTACGTGATGACTGCGGCCAGTCTCTATTCCATTCTGATCGCGGCGTTATTTCACTACGGCGGTGTCCAGGCCTCGATGGTCGCCATGGCGATACAGAACGCCGACGGCTGGCAAGGCACTCTTCCGCCGGACGCAATCGAAAGGCTTAAAGATCCTTCCCTCCAATCCGAGGGACTCTTTTTTATGAGCGTGCTCGGATTGTTCGCCATCGGGATGGTGTTTGCAGTAAAGGACTCCTTTCGCACGTCGGCGTTGCGAGCGCTGGGAATCGTCATAATCGGCGGTCTTGCTTCCGTGTTCGTCGCGCCGATCGTGCAGTCGTTGCTCTTGAGCGTGCTCGG
>JBKPNH010000086.1:0-5900 GCA_046732535.1 Acidobacteriota bacterium | reverse complement strand
ATCACGAACACGACGAGCACCATGATCGCGCCCGCGTAAACGATTACCTGCACGGCGGCGATGAATGGCGCCGCCAGCATCACGTACAGGCAGGCGAGCGAAACAAACACGCCGACCAGCGAGATCGCGCTGTAGAGCGGGTTACGCTGCGCCACGACCGCCAGAGCGCACCCAATCGCCATCCCGGCAAACAAGATGAACAAAAGAACCAGCATCACAAATTCGGAAACAGGAAGATCAATGTCGCGGTGATGAAGATGCTCAACAACGCCAACGGCAAGAGATTCTTCCAGCCAAAGTTCATCAGTTGATCGAAGCGAAACCGCGGCAAGGTCCCGCGCAACCAGATGTAAAGAAACAGAAAGAAGATGACTTTGGCGATAAAGGCGAGCGCGCTCAGCAGCCCAAAGAGAAAAGTGCCGCGCTCGAGCACGAGGTCCAAACCCGGAAAGTTCCAGCCGCCGAGAAACAACGTCGTCGCCAGCATCGAAACGGTAAACATGTTGATGTACTCGGCGAGGAAGAAGAGCGCAAACTTCATCGCGCTGTACTCGGTGTGAAAACCGGCGACCAGCTCCGTCTCCGCCTCGGGAAGATCGAATGGAACGCGATTCGTCTCCGCAATCGCGGCGATCATGTAGATCACAAACCCGAGCGGGTGAAACAGGATGAACCAACGCGCACCGTGCCAGCCGGACTGCATCTCCACGATCTGCGCCAGGTCCAGCGTGCCGGCCAGCAGCACGACGCCGATGAGACTCATCCCGAGCGCCAGCTCGTACGAGATCATCTGCGCGGACGAGCGCAGCCCGCCCATCAGGCTGTACTTGTTGTTCGACGACCAACCGGCGAGCATGATCCCGTAGACGCCAACCGAAGTTACGCCCAACACGTAAAGCAATCCGATGTCGAGACGAGCAATCGTCAAAGGTATCGTGATGTCGGTGAAGGGAATTCGTATCTCGGGCCCAAACGGGTAGACGATCATCGTCATCAACGCCGCCATCGTCGCGATGACAGGCGCGAGAAAGTAGATGAAGCGCGTCGATTTGTCGGGAACGATGTCTTCCTTGAGGATGAACTTCAGCAGGTCGGCGAACGGTTGCAGCATCCCGCCATAGCCGACGCGATTCGGACCGAGCCGTCCCTGGATGAGCCCGAGTACGCGACGCTCGGCCAGCACTGTGTAAGCGACGATCAAAAGCACCACTGTGAAAGCCACTGTGATGGCGACAAGCTTCAGAGCGATGTCGATGGCGGTCTGTGAATCCATTTGTTATCGCGGAACGCCGGCAATCTGGTAAAGCGGAGAGATCGCCGTCGTTTCGGGCCGCGGGTTGCCGTTTGCCAACAAGTGAAACTGCGGCACCTTGTCTGTCAGAGTCCCAATCTTGAACAACTCGGATCCGACGTCCGGTGTCCCCAATATTTTTTCACCGTCGTTCGGCAGTGATTCAATAGCCGCGCGAACCGCCGCAGCCGCGTCGGTCACGTCAGTTTGGACCACGTTGTGTTTCGCCTGGATCGGACGTGTCTCGTCCTTCAAGACCGGATAGCGCATACCGGTGTACGCCTGGACCCTTTCCGCGATGCCGCGAAAGACGGCGCTGGCTGACATCTCGTATCCGAAATCCATGCCGAGCTCTTTTGCGAGTTGCGCCACGATCATCCAGTCGGGCTTGGCCTGATGCAGCGGGAAAATCGACTGCCGCACTCGTTGGACCAATCCGTCGTTGTTAGTGAACGTGCCTTCCTGTTCGGCGTAGGAAGCAGCGGGCAGCACCACGTCCGCGGCGGCTGTAGTTTCAGTCTCAAACAGTTCCTGGACGACGAGGAAATCGAGTTTTGCGAGTGCGTCTTCGCGTCCTTCGAGATGTTGACGCAGGAAGCTGCCAGCCACGTACATCGCGCGGATTGCATCGCCGGACGCTTCGAGCATTTCCGACGGCGTTATCGCGCCGTCGAGCATTCCCATGTCGTGCGCGCCGATGCTGTTGTTGTAGATGGGCAGCGGATGAAACAGCACGCGCCGGCCTTCAGCAGCGAACGGAATCTGTCCCACGATCGCCTGAGCTTCGCGGCTCAGCTCGCCGCCGAACATCACGATAAGATCGCCCTGCGTGTCGGAAATGATCTTACGCGCCGCGTCGATCTCACTTGTTTCGAGGCCGGCTTTCTTCGCAGCCAATGCGTCACTGGACGAATTAGCAAGGGCCAGGACGATCGCGTCTTCAGTACCGGGTCGGATGTGAAGAAAAGCTGCCGCCTGTTCGACGAGACGAATGCGTACGGAATTCGCGATGATGAGCTTCGCGCCGCCGTTTCTCACCGCCTGCCGGATCTGTTTGCCGGTCAACGGCTGCAACTCACCCGGGTCGCCGCCGATCAACAGAATCGTCCCGGCGTATCGAATGTCGCGATGCGTCGCGAGCGGCGCGCCGAGATTGTCGAAGAACGTCTTCAGGCTGAAGCTGTCGGTTGCGGTGTAATTGTCAGTGCCGACCAGCTCCGTCGCGAACTTGTGCAGCACGTGCAGCGCTTCGTTCGTCAAACGCGGACTGCCAACGACGCCGATCGAGTTGCGTCCGTGTTCGTTAGCGACACTGTCCAGTCGCTCGGCGACGTGACGAATCGCTTCGTCCCACGTAGCGGGAATCAGCTTGCCGCCCTTCTTGTAGCGGATCATCGGCGTGCGAAGACGCACTTCGTGATTGACGAACGGATGCCCGAACCGCCCCTTGACGCAGAGAAACTCGCCATTGATGCCGTTGACGTAACGGTCGCGCGCCACTACGCGCAGCAGTTCACCGCCGCGCGAACCGAGCGACATCTGGCAACCATCCGAGCAGAAGTTGCACGTCGAGATCGTTTGGGCCAACTCCCAGGGACGTGTTTGGTGACGATAAGTCGCGTCGAGCAGGGTTCCCGTCGGACAGACTTCGATGCAGTTGCCGCACTGCGAACAATCGAGCCAGCCAAGATACGTGCCGATTACAGTGTGTGCGCCGCGGCCGCCCGCTTCGATCGCTTCCTCACCCATCCACTCGTCGCAAACGCGCGTGCAGCGTTTGCAGAGAATGCAGCGTTGCGAATCGTTCGCCACCATCGGCGAAAGATACTTCTCGGCGTAATAGTTTTTCTCTTCGGTGAAGCGTTCTTCGAGACCGCCCCAGTCGAAGCTCATCTCCTGGAGCTCACACTCGCCGCCGCGGTCGCAAACCGGGCAATCGAGCGGATGGTTCGCCAGCAGAAACTCGTTCATGCCGCGCTGGGCCTTCTCGATCTCCTCGCTTTGCGTGGTGACGATCATGCCATCGGTGCAGGTGATGGTGCACGATGTTTGCAGCTTCGGCATCTTTTCGATGCGCACCAGGCACATGCGACACGACGCCTGCAACGCGAGGTCGGCGTAGTAACAGAACGAGGGAATGTCGAACCCTTTTTCGCGGCACACGTCTATGAGACGCGCGCCTTTGGGAACTTCAAACAGCTTTCCGTTGATCGTGACTTTTACTAACTCAGTCGCCATTTCTGTTCAATCTGCGGGCGAAGTCTTCGGGGAACCGCTTGATGGCTGACTGGATGGGCCACGACGCCGCGTCGCCTAACGGGCAGAACGACTTTCCTTCGATGTTGTCGCAAAGGTCGAGCATCAGTTGCGCGTCCTCGGGACGTCCGCCGCCCTTATCGATTCGCTTGAAGATCTTCACCAGCCAATCAGTTCCTTCGCGACAGGGTGTACACCAGCCGCACGATTCGTGTTTGTAAAACTCGGTCAGGTTCTTCGTCGACTCAAAGACGTCGACAGTTTCATCCATGACGATGAAGCCGCCGGATCCGACACTCGAACCCGCGGTCACCAGTCCTTCATAGTCCATGCGCACGTCTTTGCCGACGATCTGATCGGCGCGCATGATGTAGACGGAAGAGCCGCCGGGGATGACGGCTTTCAATTTCTTGCCGCCGAGAATCCCGCCGCAGTCTTCCATGATGAACTTTTCCATGTCGTCGTAGCCCATCGGCAGTTCATAAACGCCGGGCTGGGCGACGTGTCCGGAGACGGACCACAGTTTCGTTCCGCCGCTCTTTTCCGTTCCGAGTTTTTGATAAGCCTCGCCGCCCATCTTGATGATGTCGGGCACGGCCGTCAGCGTTTCGACGTTGTTGACGACGGTCGGGCATGCATACAAACCGGAGACCGCAGGGAAGGGAGGCTTCATTCGCGGATGGCCGCGCAGTCCTTCGAGCGAACTGAGCAGCGCAGTCTCTTCGCCGCAGATGTAAGCGCCGGCGCCCGTATGCGTATAAATCTCGCAGGAGAAGTTCGTGCCGAGTATGTTTTGGCCAAGCAGGCCGGCGGCGCGCGCTTCATCGAGCGCGACGTCCATGATGTCGATCAGATACCTGTACTCGCCACGCGTGTAGATGTAATTGGTTTTTGCATTGAGCGCGTAAGCGGCGATCAACATGCCTTCGATCAGCATGTGCGGATCGCGTTCCATCAGGTAGCGGTCCTTGAACGTGCCCGGCTCTGATTCGTCGGCGTTACAGACGACGTACTTCGGCTTCGGCGAATCCTTCGGCACGAAACTCCACTTCATGCCCGTCGGGAAACCCGCGCCGCCGCGGCCGCGAAGCGACGACTTCTTCACTTCGTTGATCACGTCGTCGGGCGACATGCCGTCGAGCACCTTCTTGACGGCTTCGTAGCCTCCATTTGCCCGATACACGTCGATGCCGCGCGAGTTCTCCAGATGAACTCGACGCAGTTGCAGTGGCTCACATCCGATGGCTGCGATACGCATAAACTTCTAAGGCAACGAATCCAACACCTGATCGATCCGCTCCGGCGTCAGGTTTTCGTGATAGTCGAAATTGATCTGCATCATTGGCGCCGTGCCGCACGAGCCGAGACACTCGACTTCCGATAACGTAAACCGACCGTCTGCCGTCGTCTCGCCGGGCTTGATTCCGAGTTTTTTCTCGCAGTGTTCGGTGACTTTACCCGCACCCATGATCTTGCACGACAACGTGCGGCAGATCTGAATGTGATACTTGCCGATCGCCGTGGTATGGATCATCGAATAGAAGGTCGCGACCTCCCAGATGTCCGTCACGCGCAGCGCCAGCCGGTTCGCGAGATACAGCACGCCCGGCGGATCGAGATAGCCACGCTCACGCTGAACGATGAACATCAACGGCAGAATCGCCGAACGCGCCACCGGATACTTCGCGAGGTGGCGATCGATCTCAGCCTCGACTTCCGGCGAGAACGTCGCCGGCTCGACTGCCAGGTCGACAGGTTGCGATAGTGGCTGAATCTGAATGACCTGCGCGCTCACCGATCAATCTCTCCCAACACGATATCGAGCGAACCGATGATCGCGACGACGTCCGCGACCATTTCGCCTTCAGACATGACCGGCAGCGCCGACAGGTTCACAAAACTCGGACCACGGAAGTGCACGCGGCTCGGGCGCGGTCCGCCGTCGGATTTCATGTAAACACCCAACTCGCCTTTTGAAGCCTCGATTGGCAGGTAAACTTCGCCCGCCGGAACGTCGAACCCTTCGGCGACGATCAGGAAGTGATGAATCAGCGCGTCCATGTGGCTCTTCATCGCTTCACGATCGGGTAACACGACTTTCGGAGCATCCGCTTTCACCGGGCCAGGCCGCAAACGCGACAGTGCCTGCACGGCGATCTTGTGCGACTCCTTCATCTCGCGCATCCGCACCACGTAGCGCGACCACACGTCGCCGTCAGGTTCAGTCGGGACTTCAAAGTCGTAGTTTTCGTAACCGGTGTATGGGTTTGCTCGCCGGATATCGAGGTTCACGCCGCTGCCTCGCAAGCATGGCCCGGAAAGTCCCCAGACGATCGCCTCTTCCGCCGAGATG
>JBKPNH010000085.1:0-17617 GCA_046732535.1 Acidobacteriota bacterium | reverse complement strand
CCTGATGCTGTCTCTGGGAACAGCGATCTGCGTTATTGATTTATCGTTCTCCAATGCCAGGTACGAGGTGTAGGGAGTCACGATGCCGTAGCGCGTTCCGAGATCCACGATCTCGTCTCGCAACTCCTTCTGCTCGCCGTTGGTTCGCACCTGTTCCATCAACCAGCCAACGCGCCGCGTGGCCCACAAGCGCGGCAGGTAATCATTCGCTTCTTCGCGTAGCGGGAAACTCAGCTTGTCGTACGTGTAGGAGCGGGTCTGTGCGTTTGATTTACCTGTCAGACGCAGACGAACTGATTCGAGCGTCGCGGCATTGTTGTAACGCCCGATCAGGGTCACTTGCGATCCGCGAAAGACGTCCGGAATCGCGCGCGGATAGACGAGATCGGTATGTGCGCCGCCCAGGTCGAGTTGGAGATCCGTAAGCACCGGATAATTCACCTTGGTGAAGAAGTTCGATACTTTGACTTCCAGATCTTCCTTCGGCTCGACGTAATCAGCGGTCCCGCCGTTTTCCGCGGCCAGTTTGTCGAGCAGCGCCGTGTTGACGTTGTATCCGACGCCGAAGGTAAACAGCCGCACGCCTGGCTTGCTCGCCTTCCGCACGTTCTCGACGATGTTCTCCACTCTTGTCTCGTCGACAGTCGGCAAGCCGTCGGTCATGAAAACGATGATCTTCGGCCGCTCTCGATCCGTATCGCTGAACTGACGAAGTGACGCCAACAGCGACTGATTGATGTTCGTGCCGCCGACGGGCTTCAGCGCTTTGACGAATGCCGCGCCGCGCAGGCGTCCTTTTTCGTCGGCCGGAATCAGTCCCGCTACCATCAAGTGTTCTTCACCGGCAAACGAGATCACGTTGAACCGATCTTGAGGACGCAGGATATTCACGCCGTAGAGCAACGCAGATCGGGCCTTCTCCATTTTTCCTTCATCGGCCATCGAGCCCGACGTATCAACCACAAACACGACGTCCTTGGCCGAGTATTCCTGGTCTGTCCAGTCGTCTTTCGGCGAGATCATCAGGAGGAAGTAGCCGTCCTTGCCGGGCTCGCGATGAGTGAGAAGAGTCAGACCGAAGTCTTCTTTGGAGATGGTGTAGAAGAGTTGAAAGTCCTGCGGTTCTTTCCCGCCGGCAGTTTCGAACGAGACGAGTGAACGGCGATCGCTGTGACGCTTGACGTCGATCACGTGCGTCGGCGAATAGACATTGCGCAGCGGTTCCTTACTTTCGACTTCGACTCGTCCCGCCACCGTACCGATCTCCGCCGTCTGGCGGCCGGTGCCGAGTGGATAGCGATACGAAACAGTGCCGCCTTCCGCGCGGACAACTTGCGTGTAGGTTAATTCCAGCTTCTTGTCGGAACGCGGCGGAATCGGGAAGATGCTCGCCTGAAAGAGGTCCTTGCCTGCGTACTCCAAAAGCCCCGGGTCACGCTGGCGGCGGACGATCTCTTCGTAAATTCGACGCGCCTCTTCACGCGTCCTGACTTCACCTACCAGCCTTTGATTACCTTCCCAAATAGCAAATTCAGTGATCGACGCAGATTCCGGAATCGGGAAGAAGTACGTGCCTTCGAGAGTCGCGCCCGTGTCGTTTCGAAAGACCTGTTCGACGTGCGTGGTCGCAACCTGGGAGCTGATACGCGTGTCGATCTTGATCGACTTGACCGGGAGCGAGCGCGGGAGCGTGATCGGCGGCGTTTCGCGTATAGGTGGCGGGCAGCGGCGGCACGGGCCGGGGACGATGACTCCCTGGGCGTTCGCAACTACCGCGGCGGCGGCAAAAAGCATGAATAAAGCAAAAATCCGTGTCAGGCTGGTTCTTGTCGGCATATGAGTCTCCAAAGTCGGGCTTAGCCCCTCATCCTGGTAACAGAACGGCCCGCGGGTAGGTTCTTGCGTGGGTCTAGTGCAATTCTCGCAGGCGCTTGTTAAAAAACGCTACGGAAGCTGCGAAAACGGTGATGACGAGACCGCCGACAGCGAGCGTCCGCTGCGGGCCGAAGTGACTGGAGACCGCCCCGGCGATGATGTTTCCGAGGGGCATCGTCCCCATGAAGGAGAGGATGAACATGCTCATCACTCGCCCGCGCATCTGATCGGTGACGAGCTTCTGGAGCAGAGTGTTGATCAACGCCACCGACACGACGAGGGCGAAACCCAACCCGAACAGAAACGTCAACGAAAGAGCAAGACGCGTCGTGAGCGCGAAATTAGTGATACAGATGCCGAACACCATCGCGCCGCCAAGCACAAACCAGCCTTTGCGGCGAAAGTCGCCGAGGTAAGCGATCAGCAACGCGCCGAAGAAAGCGCCGGCGCCGGCTGTTCCCATCATCAGCGCGAGTCCGGTTTCTCCAAGATGGAAGATGTCGCGCGCGTAGATCGGCACCATCGTGAAGTAAGGTGCGCCGAAGAAACTGTTGACCGATGCGACCATCAATAACGACGACACGCGCGGCCGGTTGCGCACGTAATTGAAGCCTTCGACCAGGTCGCGCCACAGCGCGCGCCGGTCACGAACGGAGTGCGACGGCGCGGGGTTCAAGTTTTTCTCCTGTCGCACCATCGACAGCGAGGCCACCACGAACACGAACGAAAACGCGTTCGCGAAGAAGCAACCGGCAAGACCAAAGACGCGAAATGCAACTCCGGCGAGCGTCGGTCCAACGACGCGAGAGAGTTGAAATTGCGTCGAGTTCATCGCGATCGCATTGGCCAGATCCTCGCGGCCGACGAGGTCGTAAGTCATGGCCAGAAACGACGGGCTCGCCAGCGCCATACAGCAACCGGTCACGAACGAGAAGCCCAGGACCATCCATCTGTTCACTACTTCCGTCGCGACCAGTATGGCGAGGCCGAGCGCTGCGAGACCAGCGGCAACCTGCGTGTAGAGCAAAAGTCGGCGCCGGTCGATCAAGTCAGCGAAGACACCGCCGATCAATGTCAAAAAGAACCCGGGCGCGGTGGCGACAAAGGCGTCCAGCCCCAGCCAGAAGGGCGAGTTGGTCAACTGCAACACCAGCCAGCCTTGCGCGACGGTCTGCATCCACGTGCCGATGTTCGAAAGAAACGCGCCTGTCAGGAAGAGACGGAAGTTGCGGTGAGAAAGCGCGCGGAACATCCCCGTCCGCCGCACTGTCGACTGGAGTGTTCGAGGTTCGATGTCTACTTCTTGTTCGATCAAAACTACAACCCGCGCCGCCGCCAGGCGGACAATGATGCGCCACTCGCGCCGCGCCGTTCGGCAATGATCTCGGCGATGATGGCGAGCGCTACTTCCTCGGGACTCACCGCGCCGATGTCGAGCCCGATTGGCGCGTGAATCTTTTTCAATTGCTCGTCAGTCGCGCCTTTCTCGCGCAACCGTTCAATCACGATCGACGTGCGGCGTTTGCTGCCGATCAGTCCCGCATAATCCGGATCGCAACGTACGACTGCATTCATACAACGCTCGTCTTCGTTGTGACCACGCGTAACCACCGCGACTGAAACGCCACGCCCGTTCCCGACCGCCTTGCCAACCGCTTCGCCCCAATCGTAGGCGACGACGAGCTCGACATCCTCGGGAAAGCGCGAACGATCGAGAAACTCGGCGCGGTCGTCAATCAGCGTCGTTTGGTAACCAGCGAAACTGCCAAGCTTCGCGAGCGCCGCACCGACGTGGCCTGCGCCGCAAACGATCAATCGCGGCGCCGGCTGCAAACGCTCGAACATCAGCAACGTCTCGCTCGCTGCCGGGAATTCGGGCGCGAATTCATTAACGCCGTACATCCGTGTCTCAGTATGCGACCGAAGAAACTCGGCCGACTGCTTTGCCGCCAGCGCATCTAACTCCGCGTTACCGAGACTTCCAAAAATCAAACTACGTTCGTCGACGAGCAGCTTCGCGCCAGTTGCTGGACCACGTACCACGGTTACGACGACCGCCAGCGCATTGCGGTCGAGTAGCTCGGCAATCATCTGCGTGATTGTCGGCGAAGGGGCGTGGTCCTTTTGTTCGGGCATTAAACCTTTCTTGCCAGGCGGGCCAGGAGCGTTCCCGGTTTCACTTTTGCGCTCGGCTCAGTCCGAACACCGAGCCGACGCGCCGCACGAGCCACAATGGCCCAACCAACAGATACACCGGGTTCCTGAAGAAGGCGGGCTGATTACCCTCGATTGCGTGACCGACGAATTGCAGGATCCAACCGACAATGAACAACCCGAGCGCCCACTGCCAGTTGAAAAAGAAGAGCGGCAGCGAGATGACGATCATGGGTATGCCGATGCTGTGCGTGAGCCGGTTGAGCGGATGCTGGTGTTTGGCTTTGTAGTTAGCCAGAAAATCTTGAGACATAAAGTCACCGCCGATAGTCGAATGATTAAGAGTTCATCACCTCGATAAAAATCTCCATCGTCCCCCCGCAGACCATTCCCTCCTCGCTCGCTTCGTCCGCCGTCAGCGAGTAGTGATGCAGGTCGGACTTGCCGGTCCGCATCGCCGTTTGCGCTTCGGCCCAAACTTCCGCCTCGATACACCCGCCGCCAACGGTTCCCGCAACCTCTCCATTCTGAAAAAAGAGCATCTTCGCGCCGCGCTGCTGCGGCGTCGAGCCGCGCGTGTGCGCGACCGTCGCCACAACCACACGTTCACCGCGTTCGCCGGCTTCGTTGATCAGGCGATAGAGATCGCGTTGTGGAATCGTTGGCATTGCTACGAGTGACCTAGTCTATCACCTGGAAAATATCTTGTTTAGCTCGGCGAACGCGGTGCCTTCGCCAAGGCCGTCGAACGAACCAGTCGTGGCGATGCTTTGCGCCGCGCGCATGAACCCGCCCCACGCGACACGCGCCAACGCCCCTCCGACGGAGATGCGCCGGACGCCTAAAGCCTCGAGGTTTGCGACCGTCGCTTTCGGATGGGGCCGCGAGACTAACAAGTTGACGGGTTTCGGAGAGACGGCTTTCACCATCGCTTCGATGTCCCGCGGGTCGGCAATGCCCGGCGCGAAGAGACAGTCGGCGCCTGCTTCCGAGTAAGCAGCCAATCGTTCCATCGCGACTTTGAAGGAGTTCGGATCGCCTGTGAGGAATATTTCACAGCGTCCGGTCAGAATCACCGGGACGCCTGAATCGTCGATCGCTCGTCGTGCTGCTTTGATCCTTTCGACTGCAAGTTGTATATCGTAGAGCGGCGTCGCGCCGTTTGGCCATGAATCTTCTATCGACAGTCCGGCGACTCCTGTGGCAACGCAAAGTTTTACGTTCGCCGCGACGCCTTCAGGCTCGTCGGCATAACCGTTTTGGAAGTCAGCATTGACCGGCAGCGACGTTGCCTGAGCAATATCGTGAAAGTGGGCCAGGACAGACGCAAGTGCATCGGGGGAAGGCGTGTCCGTCCGTCCCTGGCTGAACGCAAAGCCGGACGAGGTCGTGGCTAATGCCTTGAAACCGAGATGCTGAAGATAAATAGCTGATCCGGCGTCCCATGGATTTGGTATTACGAAGCAACCGGATCTGTGCAACGCTGCGAACGTTTCAACAGCGGTTCGCTGAGTCTCATTCATATGAACAAAATCCTTTCGATTGCGATTGTGATGTTGATAACAGTATGCGGTGCCTTTGCGCAAACGACGGCGCCGGATGCTGCGGAGTTAACCAGGCTGCTCAACGAGTTTCTCGCGGGCGCGTCGCGAGGTGACGCTGCTGTCCACGAGCGCTTTTGGGCGGACGATTTGATCTACACGCGTTCGGCGGGCCGTCGCGTTAATAAAGCCGAGGTGTTGCGCAGCGTTCACAGCGAACCCGCGCCGAAGCCAGGCGAACCGGTAACGGTCTACACCGCGGAAGACGTTCGCATTCAGCAGTACGGCGATACGGCGATCGTCGCTTTTCGTCTCGTCGCGACGACTGACGCCGGTGGAACTAAACAGGTCGCGAACCTGCTAAACAGCGGAACGTTCGTCAAACGCGCTGCGCGTTGGCAAGTGGTGAACTGGCAGTCGACGCGCATGCCGCGCACTGAAGCGGAGAGTAAGGCGGAAGTTGCGGCAGTCGATATTGCGTTTCATCAGGCGATTTTTGCCGGCGATGGAACAAAGTTCAGTGCTGTGACGGATCCGGCGTTTATGTGGACTCGTCCTGACGGTGCGCAGATTGATCGCAAACAGTTGATTGACGATTTGAGTTCGGGTCAATTGAAATTTTCCAAACTCGAGAACAGCAAAGTTACTGTTTCAGTTTTTGGAGATACGGCGGTTGTGCGGGGCGAGTCGTTGCGGCAGCGCTCGGCGGTTCCGGGTAGGTCTGCTGACGCCAACCCGTCAGTTGTCAATTACACGTTGACCTTTGTAAACCAGCTCGGAGGGTGGAAGGCGGTGGCGCTGCACACCAGCAGCCGACCAAACTAAAAATCCGGGTGTCAGGGCTTGCGCTTCGGCGGATTGAGTTCCATCTGGTCGCGCCGCTGTTGCAGTTTTGCTCGCAGTAGATCGACTTCGTTGTCCGAATTAGTGACCGCCACTTCCAGACGTGCCTTGCTCGTTTCGAGGATCTTGAACTGCGCCCGCAACCGAGTTCGTTCGTTCTCGAGTTGACGCCGGCGCGTTTCCCGCGCCTCTTCCGGACGCGTTGAACCGTAACCCTGCGTCGCCCGGTCGATATTCTCCGGCTTCAGCGCGTACTCGATCTGTTCCAGCTTGGCTTCGGCGTCCGCCATCTTGCTTTCAGTGTCCAGCAACTGACTGCGCAACTGTTCCGAGCGCTGCTCGGCACGGGACAAACGCTCCATGTCGAGCTGGTAGCGGTCATCGTCCTGCATCGTGCTCAGCTTGTCGTTCAACTTGTTAACCTGGTTGGATAACTTGTTGATTGTGTGCTTCATGTCCTGCTCGGTCTCAGACGAACCCGACTCGGGGGTAGCAGGCTTCTTCGCCGGCGCAGTTACCTGGGTTTCCGTAGGTTCGGCTTGGGGGTCAGCGGTGCTGATAATCTTAACCTCGTTAGCAGGAGCGGTTTCGGCAGGTGCTACCGGAGGGTTCGTGATTACCGGTTTGGCGGCCGCGGGCTTGGTGGTGCGCCGAGTGCGTTTCTTCCTGGTCTGCGCCTCGGCCTCGACAAAACAGCAACTAACAACCACAAAGGCCGCTATGATGACTTTGATGTAATTGCGAATCGGCATTGGCGCACTCCTTTTCTCGTGTCTAAGATAACCCGCTATCCAGATGCCATCAAGCCTCACTCAGATGCTTCGATTTCCACGATCCACTGAAGATCCGGTTCCAAAAAACCCTTGTTGATCCGTGTTACCGAATACGCCGGGCAACCACTTCGTACACGGCATTTTTGAAAAATACGCGCTTCAGCCGGTCCCCCAGGTGCCGCGCAGGCTGCTTGCGCGCCCGTGCCCGCGCTTCGTCAATGTTGCTCTTCTCGCTAAGAGTCTCGAGCGGCAGGCCGCGAAACAGCTCGCTTGCTGAGGCGAGCGTAAGGTGCGTCGTGTGATCCGCAAACGGCCCGACTTCAAACGGCACTCCCAACGCTCGCCAACTCGAATGTACGCCGGCGGCGACGTTGTAAAGCGGGTGATGAATGTTGACGGTGAAATATAGCAGCCCGCCCGGCGCAAGGACGCGAACCAACTCGCGGACGATCTGCGGCGGCGACTCCGCGTGATCGACGACGTTGTCGCACATAACGACGTCGAAACTCTCGTTCAAAAACGGCAGCGACTCGCCGACTGCGGCAACCGTCGAAGCCCGCCTTTGCCAACGCGGAAACAGCCCGCCGTAATCAACAGCCAATGGATCTACGCCGACGCCGCGTTCTGCGCCAAAGCAGAAGATCAAGCCGTGCGCACCGCTGCCCACCTCGATCACACGAGCCTCTTTTGGAATGGGTTGAAAAGTTTCCAGTAGATCGCGGACGCGGCGCGACGATCGCGTCATTGCCACGATCACCTCGTCCTCGCGCCCGCGAAGATGCTCGGCTTTGTGTTGTTGGTAAGCGAGTTGCCGCTCCAGCGCGCGCTGGGCAAGTTTGCGCCGCCAATTCATCGCGGTTCAGAAAGGTTGGACTCTAAAGCTGATGTTCATCGCGGGCGCATTGGTTAACGACTCAACGCTGATCAACTGAGCACCTGCTTCCGCGTATTCACGAACGTTCTCCGGCGTGATCTTCCCACAACATTCGATGACGACGTTTGCCGAAAGCTCTTTGGCGATGCCCGCCAGTCGCGCTACTTCCTGCGATTCGAGATCATCGAAAACGACGACGTCCGCACCGGCTTTGATCGCGTCTTGCAGCTCAGTCTCGTTCGCAATCTGCACGGCGACCTTGTGCAGGTATCCCAATTTGTCCTTCGCGCTCCTTACTGCCGCGCTCACACCGCCGAGAATCGAAACATGATTCGAGGTGACGACAACGCCATCATCCAAACCGAACCGGGTGTTGTAGCCGCCGCCGAGCTCGACCGCGTAACGTTCCAGCAAACGCAGTCCCGGCGTGGTCGCGCGCGTATCGACTATATGCGCGCCAGTGCCTTCAACGGCAGCGACAAACTTGTTCGTCAACGTCGCGATGCCCGAGAGCCGTTGCAGGAGGTTCAGCGCCACGCGCTCCGCGGAGATCAACACGTCTGCAAAGCCCACCATCCGCGCGATGACCTTTCCTGACTCCACTCGCTCGCCGTCAGAAACAAACGCTTCGAGCTGTTGCTGCGAGTCGAGCGTTAGAAACACTTCCTCGGCAGCTTCCAGTCCGGCGACGATCATGTTTTCGCCCGCTACGAAACGTGCGCGAGCACGCGTGTTGCGCTCGATGATCGATTGCGTGGTGATGTCGCCACGGCCCAGATCCTCGCGCAGGAACAGACCGATTTGTGAGTAGAGCGCGCCTTCGTCGATCCAGTTCATTGCAGGTTCTCGATTGATTGATCCAGGGCCTTGATGTGTAGCTCGATTTCGCGAATGCGATCTTGTGCTTGTTGCACTTTTTCCGCCGGAGCGCGCGTAGCGAAGTCCGGATTTGCGAGTTGTGTCTGAAGTTTTTTGGCTTCGCTCTCGAGCTTCTCTTTCTTGCGCTGAAGTCGCTTGGTCTCTTCAGCGAAATCGACCAGACCTTCCAGCGGGATGGCGACTTCGTCCGTACTCGTGAGTAGAAACTTAGCCGATGCCTTCGGCGCATCCAGACTTGCAGAAACATCAATCGTGGACGCAGCGGTGAGCCGCTTGATCTGATCCGTGTTCTCTTCAAACACTTTGCGCAGACCAGGACTTGGAATTCCGATCAGCACCGTAATCTTGTCTGACGGCTTGAGGTTGTATTCCGACCTGATATTCCGGACGCCGCTCACCAGTTTAATAAGCATGTTCATTTCTGATTCGGCGGCCTCGTCCACTGGTCCACCCTGCGGATAGGCCGTCAACATCACTGTGGGCTCGGCGTTTGAATATGCCGAATGATGCGGCTTCTCGCCAGGTAAGCGCTGCCACAACTCTTCAGTGATGTAAGGCATGAAGGGGTGCAACAGACGGAGCGCGTGTTCGAGCACTGTCAGCAGGCGTGAGCGCGCTTCAGTTCGTTGCGGAGTGTCGCTGTCTGACGTGACGTCGGCCTTTGTTAGTTCGATGTACCAGTCGCAGAAGTCGTCCCAGAAGAAGTGATAGAGCGTTTGCACGGCGCCGTGAAATTCGTATGCATCGAGGGCGGCGTTCATGTCACGCGCTGTCTTGTTGAGCCGCGAGATGATCCAGCGGTCGTGCAGGGCTAGATCCGTGCTGCTTGTTTGCAGGAGCTCGGGCTTTACGGCCGCGCCTTCAGAGTAAAGCATACAGAAGCGCGCGGCGTTCCAGATCTTGTTCGCGAAGTTGCGGTACGATTCGACCTGTTTCTCGTTCCAGCGCGTGTCGGTCGTGCCGACCTGGGCCAACGTCAGGCGTGTCGCGTCGACGCCGAATTTGTCGAAGACGTCGAGCGGATCGACGCCGTTCATCTTCGTCTTCGACATTCGCTGGCCCTGGCTGTCGAGAATTGTTCCGGTGACGAAGACGTCGGCGAATGGTTCTTTGCCGACGAATTTCAGCCCCGTCATCACCATTCGCGAAACCCAGAGAAAGATGATGTCGCGGGCGGTCACGAGGACCGACGTCGGATAGAACGTTTTTAGATCGTCGGTTTCGTTGGGCCAGCCGAGAGTCGAAAACGGCCACAACGCGGAGGAGAACCAGGTGTCGAGCACGTCCGGATCCTGCGTGAGCTCGGCGGTGCCGGCTTTTTCACGCGCCTCGTCTTCTGAGCGTGCGACGATGACTTCGCCTGTTTTGGTGTACCAGGCGGGGATCTGGTGTCCCCACCAGAGTTGGCGTGAGATGGTCCAGTCGCGCAGGTTTTCGAGCCAGTTGGTGTAGATCTTTTCGTACGGTGTCTCGGGAAAGAAGCGCGGCTTCTTCTCACGCGCCATCAGATCGAGCGCGAGATCCCGCAGTTGGTCCATCTTCATGAACCATTGCGTCGAGATCAACGGTTCGATTACGGTCTTGCAGCGTTCGCATTTCGAGATTGAGAATTCGTAGTCGACGATTTTTTCGAGCAGGCCGAGAGCCTCGAATTCTTCTATGACCTTTTCGCGCGCCTGGTAACGGTCGAGGCCGGCGAAACGTTCGCCGGCGTCGGTCGTCATCTTTGCGTGCTGATCGATCACAACTACCTGGGGCAGATCGTGACGCAGGCCCATTTCGTAATCGTTTGGATCGTGGGCGGGCGTGACCTTGACCGCGCCCGTGCCGAACTGCGGATCGACGAAGTCGTCCGCGATGATCGGGATCTCGCGATCGGTCAGGGGCAGTAAGACAGTCCGGCCTTTTAGATCTGTATACCGTTCGTCGTTCGGGTTGATGGCCACACCGGTGTCGCCGAGCATCGTTTCGGGACGCGTTGTTGCGACAGTGATGCGGCGATCGCTGTTCTTGATTGGATACTGGAGGTAAAAGAGTTTGCCGGAGTGCGGGAGTTTCTCGACTTCGAGGTCCGACAGCACCGTCTGGTCCTGCGGGCACCAGTTGACGATCCGGTTGCCGCGATAGATCCAGCCTTCATCATAGAGTTCGACAAACACTTCGCGAACGGCACGCGAGAGGTCTTCGTCCATCGTGAACTTCTCGCGTGACCAGTCGACTGACGCGCCTTCGCGGCGCATCTGGATCGTTATCTGTCCGCCGGATTCTCTTTTCCATTTCCAAACGCGTTCGACGAACGACTCGCGTCCCAAGTCGTGCCGCGACTTTCCTTCTTTCTTGAGGGCGCGCGAGACCATTAACTGCGTCGAGATGCCGGCGTGGTCCATCCCCGGCAGCCACAGCGCCCGGTAGCCCGACATCCGCTTATGCCGCGTCATCACGTCCATCAGCGTGTGCTGGAGCGCATGGCCCATGTGCAGCGACCCTGTGACGTTGGGTGGCGGGATGGCTATGGAAAACACGGGGGCCTGCGGATCCTGATTGATCTCCGGCGCAAAGTACCCATTCCTCTCCCACCGCTCGTAGTGATTCTGCTCAGCCTGCTTCGGGTCGTATTGTTTGGGGATGTCCATGCTTCGTCGTGCTTAGCCTCAGAAAAATGAAAATGTAGAGTCTACGTCAGACAATGCACAACTTCAAAAAGAAAGCAGGTGACTCATTGCGAATCACCTGCTTGAACACGGATTTGGAGGATTTATTGGGCTGACTTCTCTTCCAACTGCCGCTTGATTAGCAATTCGGCCAGGTCGGGGACGACTTCCCAGGCGATCTCGCGGATTACTTTGTCGGACATCAGTTCGACCGCGCGGCGGGCAATGGCGTCGATCATCTCCGGCGAGAGTTGATCCGTGGCGATCGGCGTCCGCGGCTGTGAAGTGTCAGCGACAGGAAATTCAGTTGCGCCAAAAACGGGAACGGGATCAGGTGTAAGTTCGGGCGGCAGTGCCGGCGACTCTGGTTCGAGTGTTTCAACGTCCTGATAAGAAGAGGTTTCATAACTCGAGTCGTACGTACCCGCAGCAGCTACAGCTTCCTTCACTTCCGGCTCGACAAAAGCGCGCATCGGCGTGGGCTCGTACGCGGGCGTAGGCTCGTATGACGGCTTGGATTCGTATGCCGGCTCAGGTACCCACGCGGGCGAGGCTTCGTATGCCGGCGCGGCTTCCTGCGCGTCGTCGAGATCGAGAACGAAATCATCACTCGCAACCCCGCGCGCATGTTCCAACTCCCCAAGGTCCAATAACACATCCGATGACTCAGCTTGAGTCTCGCTCTTAGTTTCAGGGATTCCAGGTTCCATTCTGCCCTCGTGTTCTGACGTTCCCTCTGATTTCGACGCGTGCGTCTCGCTCAACATCGCTTCAAGACGCGCTGACGGCGTAACGCTCGCCTCCGACGACTCACTAACGACCGGCTGCTCGACTCTGGGCAGAGTGTCGACCAGCGTATTGCCTGGCAGCGGCAGCGTGTTCGCTGTCGTTACTTCCAGTTGCTGCGTGCTCAACTGCGGTTCCTCGGCCGGTTCTTCGGCCTTCGGGAGTTCCGCCGTCGCGGCCTCCTTCTCAGAGGGCTTCTCGGCAGGCGGGCTGCTTACGAGCGCTCCCACTCTGTCGATCAGTCGTCGAATCGATGAAAATGGTTTCGTCAAGATGTCATCCGCGCCAACTCTGCGCGCCTCCATTTCGTCGAACGGCTCAAACGAGCCAACGAGCAGCACCACGGGAATGTTTTTGAGCAGCTCGTGTGTTTTGACGTATTCGCAAACTTCGTAGCCGTTGGGAGACGGCATATGAACGTCCGCGAGCACTATATCCGGGGCAAAGTCGAGTAGTTGATCGATTGCCTCCCGGCCATTGCTGACAGCCAAGACTCGCACACCTTCGTCAGCAAACGTCAGGTCGATAACTTTCTGAATGGTGGCCGAATCGTCGGCAAGTAGGAGTTTGCGTCCAGCTAGCAAAGCTAGTCCCTTTAGCTGAATTGCACCATCGGCGGGGCCTAGTGCGGTTTGCACGGATGGCGCGGGCAAGTCGTCGCAGTGGGCCTTGGAACAGACCTCAGTAGGAAACCTAACACCCGCCGTAACGGGCAGTCAAGAGTTTAGTTTTTCACCACTATGTCGTCGGGGGTGTTGGGTTTGCCGTCAGGGCCCAAGGAGCGGAGGGAATAGCGGGTCTCGTCGCCGTCGTACTGGTAAGGCCGGGACCACGGATCCAGCCGAATTACAGGCTTCAGATATGCTGGACTGAGGTGATCGATCAAAACCGATTCTTTGTCCGAGGCGACGTAGGAACCACGGTCACGTCGGTAATTATCGAGAGCCTGCGCGATCAACGACAGCTCGTCACTCGCTCTGGCACGTTTGAGTTGATCGACAGACGCGGGAATCGCAACCACCGATACCCATTCGCGGTTGCCGCTTTTCATTTCGGTGACTCGCCATCCTCGCCGATCGCGCGTCAACCGGAAATCCATCTGCACGAGCGCAGTGATCAAAGCAGTCGCATCGGAGGAACCGAATGATAAACCGAACGGCGAGACTTCTCTTATGCGAATGTCATCGGAAGGTAGCGTGACACCAAACAGCGCCGCCACCAAACAACGCGCGCGCTTTGTAGTCAAATCCGTCGCCTCCGCCGATCGCCCGAACTGCGACGGCGCATCACATTCGTCACCGGGAAGCGAGATGTTCATCGCTTGGACGATTAAATCCAATCGCTCCCAACGATCCTGCCCGGTTCGAACTTCATTCAAACGCCAGCGCCCGTCGTGCTGCGTCACGCGAAACACCAACCGCAACTCCGCCGTCGCTTCCGCGGTCTCCGCCGAGTCTGAGCCGGAGCGGACCTGCTGCACACGCACGGTGTCACTCGGCAACGAGATCCCTGCCACCGTCTGGATCGCTTTGCGAACCTGGCTCGAGCTCAGATCGGCACGTGCCTCAAGAGCAAAGACTCCCAGGCTCATTACAACAACACAGATTTGGACGAATGAAAGCTTCATTCCGCCGGCTGTTTGCCGATCAGCATCTGCAACATGATTTGCAGTTGCACCGTGGTGAACGGCTTAGGCAGGAACATACAGGCGCCCGCTGAAAAGCTGTCTGACGAAAGCTTCGGATCGTGTTCCGCGGTCATCATCATCACGGGAATATTTTTTAACCGCTCTTCAGCTTTCATGTACCGAACCAGTTCCGGTCCGGAAATGTGCGGCATCACGACGTCGAGGATCGCCGCCGTAAAGTCGGCATCGGACTGCAAAGTCTTGTAAGCCTCGCGTCCGTCGCGAGCTGTTACGACCGTGAAGTTTTCCTTCTCGAGAATCGTGGCGACTAGCTTCAAGATTGCCGGATCGTCGTCGGCTACCAACATCCGTCGCGTCTCGTCGCTCCCACTGTTGACGTTGTCGTTGTTCTCCATGTGAGTGTGTTCCTTCTAAACACTGAGACAGAGTCGTTAGATCTCGACTGCGCGGCAACTCTCGCCCGACTTCATCGACAGTTCCGCGGCGAGCTTGATCGCAGCCACCATGCTCGAGTGCTCGGCGAGGCCTTTGCCCGCGATGTCAAACGCAGTGCCGTGATCGACTGAGGTCCGAATAAAAGGCAGACCCAGAGTTACGTTGACCGCCTCGCCAAACGACAAACACTTGACGGGGATCATCGCCTGATCATGATAACAGGCAACTACCGCGTCGAACTCGCCGCGCGAGGCACGCAGGAAAACGGTATCAGCCGAATACGGTCCTTGTACATTGATATCTTCAAGCCGCCTGCAGGCTTCGATGGCCGGCATGATCTCCGACGCCTCTTCAACGCCGAACAGACCGCCTTCCGCGCCGTGCGGATTCAGCGCGGCGACCGCCAGCCGAGGGCGTTCAATTCCCCAGCGCTGAAGTTCACGATTCGTCAGGTTTACGATCTTCACGAGCCGATCGCGTTCGACCATACGAATCGCTTCCGCGAGCGGCACGTGAGTGGACAACAAGACGATGCGCAGGTTAGCCGCGACGAAAGCCATCGCGCACTCTTCGGCGCCGGTGAGGTGCGCAAGAAACTCAGTGTGACCGGGAAAACTGTAACCGCCGAGAAACAACGCACGCTTGTTGATCGGCGCGGTAGCTATCGCGTCGATATTTCCGGCAGCGCAAAGCTCGACGCCGGCCTCGATGTATTCAGCGGCGGCTTTACCGGCGGCGCCGGATTCGATGCCGGGCTCGATGGAACCGCTGATGTTGTCGAGGTGATAGATGATGGGTTCCGAGAAGTGTTCCGGAAACTCTTCATCTTTGCGAATGATGTCGTAGCCGGACTGGAGATCGAGAGTGCGCGCCGTATGCGCCAACAACTGCGCGTCGCCGATGATCACGGGCACACAGATGCGCCGGATCTCTTCTTCAGCAACTGCCTTGAGCACAACCTCCGGGCCGATACCGGCCGGGTCCCCCATCGTGATGCCGATGCGCGGCAAAACCCGCCGGGGTCGAGGACCCGGGCTTGTTGAGCTATGGTCTGAGTGTCGCATTGCTTGAGGCGACGCACTGTTGTCCAGGGCAAAGAAAAAACAGGGGCGAGGGCTGCTGCTTACGTCTTCTTCCTACGCGCTTGCGCTTTCAACCCGCTCGTCGGCCTTGAACATATACTTGATGTTCCGTTTGAGCACGAGAAGATTCGGCGCTCCCTTGCGATTGACCTTTAGCGCACCACGATCGTACCACTCGATCGTTCCTTCAATCTCCTCACCGTCAAGCAGAACTATGACCATCACCGTGTGAGCGTCGATCTGTTTCTTGTAGTAGAAAATCTCTGCATTCGTTTCGTTGGGAGGTGGAACTCTCTTCTTGACTTGCACTGACGATGCGTGTTGCTGCACGGCACGTGCCTGGCCGCCGTCGTTTGAGGCGCGGGAACTCCCATTCGAACGCTCTCTGGGCTGCGGAACTTCTCGGGCCTTGCCCTTCACCTCCGCGAGTGTGGTTCTGATGAGTTTACGATTCACTTGATTATTACCTCCAAAAATCTAGGACGGGGTCTTGCACCCGTCATCAACCTTATATGCTTAGGACACAGGGCTTAGTTGTACAGATCAGCTAAAACTCTCGCAGGCTGCGGCCCATCCGAGGAGAGGAACGAACTTTACCCGAAATGGAGTTTCCTGCAAGGAATGAGCGACATGCTACACAACAAGACAAGAAAAAGCAAAGGAGAAAAACTCAAACTAATCAATTAGTTTTACGATTTTTCTTGCAAGAAATGATGCATCCGTGTCATCTGTGTTGAAGCTCACAGATGACACGGAAATCACTCGCCGCGCACACTCCTTAGTCGGCCTTCTTGCGAATAAAAGTAGGAACGTCGAGATCGTCGACGCGCGGATTTGCCATCATCGGCCGCGGCAAATCATCGGCAGGACGACTGACGAAACGAGGAGGAGGAATCGGCATTGTCGTTGTCGACGCAGCCGATGCAACTGACACCGCTTCTTTGTCGAAACCAGTGGCGATGACTGTAATCTTCATCTCATCGCGCATGTTCTCGTCGATGACGGCGCCGAAGATGATATTCGCATCGTCGTCAGCGGATTCACGAATGATCGACGACGCGGCGTTGACTTCAAACAACGTGAGATCGGGTCCGCCAGTGATGTTGATCAAAACACCTTTCGCACCCTGGATCGTCGCTTCTTCAAGTAACGGAGACGAGATCGCCTGCTGAGTCGCTTCGATCGCGCGGTTCTCACCGGTCGCGCGCCCTGCGCCCATCAAAGCCATTCCCATTCCCTGCATGATCGACTTCACATCCGCGAAGTCGAGATTGATCAAGCCGGGCACGGTGATCAGATCGCTGATGCCCTGCACTGCCTGACGCAACACGTCGTCGGCGACGCGGAACGAATCGGATAGCGAGACACCGCGCTCGACCGTGTGCAGCAGCCGTTCGTTCGGGATCGTGATAACGGTGTCCACGCACTCGCGCAACTCTCTGAGACCTTGATCCGCTTGCTGCATGCGGCGGCGTCCTTCGAAGTGAAACGGCTTCGTCACGACGGCGACTGTCAACGCGTCGAGCTCGGTCGCGAGCGACGCGATGATCGGCGCACCGCCAGTGCCCGTGCCGCCACCGAGACCGGTGGTCACAAACACCATGTCGGCGCCTTCGAGGACTTCGATGATCTTGTCAGTATCTTCAAGTGCGGCTTCGCGGCCGACTCCGGGATCAGCGCCCGCGCCGAGTCCTTTAGTCAAACGGCTGCCGAGTTGGATCTTGATCGGAGCGCGCGAACGTTTGAGTGCCTGCAGATCGGTGTTGGCGACGAGGAACTCGATCCCCTCGATGCCGGCTTCGATCATGCGATTGACTGCGTTACTGCCACCACCGCCGATGCCGATTACTTTTATCCGCGCTCCGGTGAGTGGCGGGTCATCATCAATGAAAATATTAATGCCGGTTCCGGGTTGACGAGTGTCCGGTGTCATATTAAGTTCCTCTCTCCCAAAACGGGATGGCTTCCAGGGCCGCCTCCTACTATGTTGCGTCTCTTGAGCCATCGGCATCGATATCTTGCGGACAATATCTTGTGCAACCGGGGCGCAAGCATACAACAACTTGTCAGAAAATA
>JBKPNH010000084.1:0-8266 GCA_046732535.1 Acidobacteriota bacterium | reverse complement strand
TGTCGAAACAGATCAAGGAGTTCGCGTCTCAATCTGAACGAAAGCCTTTCATCCTGCTGGTCGTGGCGGTGTCGTCGCTGATGTCGATCAAGACGGAGGGCGATACGGCGACCGCGTCGGCGTCGCTGAACAATCGCCGCTTTGAACTGACGATGAAACGCGGTGCGGACGGTTGGAAAGTCACGGATTATAAAGACGACGCCGTAGTCCAGCGCATCGTCGACAACGTGATGAGGCAGTTGCCGGCCATCGGCGCTACGCTCGATGCGAACAATCCTATATTGAAACCACGCAAGCGCTCCCGAGGAAGATAAACTGTGAGCCAGATGAAAAACGGTCAAGAACAGGGGCGGACTTTTGAAGCCTCGCTGGAGGCGCTGGAACAGATCGTCCGGCAACTCGAAAACGGCGATTTGCCGCTCGACAAGAGTCTTGAACTGTTCGAGCAAGGCATTCGCCTGTCGCGCGAGTGCCAGGACCGCTTGAGCCAGGCCGAACGACGCATCGAGATCCTATTGCGCGACAACCAGGGCCGTCCCGTTGTGAGTGCATTTACCGAGCCCACCGAAAACGACGCCGATAACAATTCGTGAAACCCGTCTTTCAAGATAGTCGTGCGCTGGTTGAAGTTGAACTAAACAATCTTCTTCCCGCCCCGTCTGCTGCGCCCGAAAAGGTCCATCAAGCGATTCGCTGGAGCATGTTCGCCGGCGGCAAACGCTTTCGTCCCGCTTTGCTGCTTGCGACCGGCGAGGTTTTCGCTGCCCAAATCACAGACCTGATCAAGACGGCGTGCGCGTTTGAAATGATCCACACCTACTCGCTCATCCACGACGACCTGCCGTCGATGGACGACGACGATCTGCGCCGCGGCCGGCCTACGTGCCACGTTCGCTTCGGCGAAGCGACCGCGATCCTCGCCGGCGACGCACTGCAAACACTCGCGTTTCGCACCATCGCGGAAGACGAACGGCTGGACGCTGCGACGCGGCTGGCTTTGATCTCGGAACTTTCGCGCGCTTCAGGAACGCCGGAAGGAATGGTCGCCGGCCAGGCGCTCGATATGGAAGCCGAAGCGCGTCAGGTGAACGCGAAGGAGTTAGAGGAGATTCACCGGTACAAGACCGGCGCGTTGATTGTCGCCGCGGCGCGTTGCGGAGCGATTATCGGGCGAGCAACCGAAGCCGAGCTGAAAGCTGTGACCGCGTACGGCTCGCATCTCGGTTTGTTGTTTCAGATCACCGACGATCTGCTTGATGTGACGGCGAGTGCGGAGGATCTCGGCAAGACGCCGGGCAAGGATGCGCAGTCACGCAAAGCCACGTATCCGGCGCTGTACGGCATGGAAGAGACGCGCGAGGCGGCGGCGAAAGCCCACCGCGCGGCGTGTGAAGCTCTCGACAAAATCGATCGACCCACGACGGCCTTGCGCGACATCGTCGATTTCATTCTGAACCGGACCGGTTGATAGCCAAAAAAATTTACACCAAACGTCTTGGCGTTAAAGTGAGTTGCAGCGTCTGTTCGCCCCGCCGGATCGTGAGCTTGTATGGGACTGGCTTCTCAAACAAGTCATACAGCTTCGAAAGCGTGAATTCCGCGGCCGGGTGACCGTTGACCGATAGAATGACGTCGTCCTTTTGCAACCCGATTTCCGACGCCGGTGAGTTCTCCAACACGGCGCGAACGCGAAATGTCCTGTAGTCGTTGCCTTCGGCGACCAGGCTCAGTCCTGCTGTCGAGTGGTCGTATGGCGCGGCGAATGTGGAATTAGGCTCAAAGATGATCCGCTTTCGCCCATAGTCTAGAAACACTCGAAACTTGTTAGCGACCCGCGCGCCGATGTTGCCCGCCAGAGACTTGCTCGCAAACGCTCCCGCTTTGTCCTCGGAGAACAGCGTGGTCGGACCCTGAATCCGGTAATTCCCAATCTTCAGCTCGGAAACCCGGCCGATCCGTCCGGTCGTTTCGCCACCCGCACCCGCGCCTCCCAACGATCTGATGGTTTTCACCTCCGGTCCAGGTAGACGGTTCTCCTCAACGAACGGGCTATAAAGCGCGAGGGCCAAGCCGGCGCCGAGGTCTAACACAAATTTGCCTTTCAGTGGCGCGCTTCCAATTGGCGTAACTTCCGCTTCGAGGATCGGATGTCCCTGAACCAAATCGATTGGAATGCTCTCGCCCGGTCCCGTGTAAACGAACTTTTCTTTGTCGTGCAGCTTTAGAACTTTCGCCTGGTAATCGATCTCGACGACGAACTCCTGGATAAACTCCGCCCCGATGATGCCCTCGAACGGACGTCCCGCGCGCGGTGAAAGCACCGGCCCCAACGGGAGCGCCATCCTCACCGTTTGCGAGAAACCCTGGAGGCCGTCGAGCGTGAACGACGCATCCTTAACACGTGCTCCTGATAAAACGGCTGCGCCCGCGCCACCGACTTTGACTTCGCCGCCGCTGAGGTCCAGATTCATTCGTTTCGCAAGGTCCAGATCGAGAATCGCGACCTGATCGCCGGTGTCCAGAACGAATGTGAGCGGCTGCCCGTTGACCTTCCCTTTCAAGATGATGTGCCGGCCGTTGAGTTCAAAAGGAATGGAGACAGGCGCCTTCGCCACGGCCTGGGCCGCCGATTGAAACGCGGCAACCGGCACGGCGGCGGTCTGCAACCCAAGCGCGCTCGCGCTGACGAGACACAACAGCAGGAGGAACGAGATAAACGGAGTTCGTCTATTCATAAGCTAATGCTTCCCGGACGGTAGTTCGCGAGGCCTTCCATGCCGGAAAGAAACTTCCGGCGGCGCTCACGCTAAGTGAAATTAGCAGCCAAATCAATAGACCCAATGGTTCAAACGTAAAATCGACTCCGCTATGGAATAGAGCTTTAACCATGGCGTCGCCGAGCGCTTTGCTCACGGGCCAGGCGAGCAGCACCGCAATCGTCCAGCTCAGGATTCCGATCACGAGTCCCTCGACGATCACGATCATCCAAACGACTCGCGGCGTTGCGCCAATCGCCCGCAGCACACCCATCTCACGCCGTCGTTCAAGCACGTTGAGACTCATCGTCGTCATCAAACCAAGCCCGCCGACGCTGCCCACGATCGCCGACATGACGATTAGAAACACGTAGATCATCAACATGTGCTGGTCAAAGGCGAACCGGCTTTCAGCCTTGCTGGAGCTTCCACGCGCGCGCACACCCTCTCGTTCCAAATTTTGATCCAGATTTTGTTTGACGATGGCGATCGAGTCGAAATCGGTTTGGGCCAGGGCTAGTCGCAGGCTGTTCGCCATTCCGGGCTGTCGCTTTTGGATGTAGCTCAGCGGAATGTACGCGGTCGCCGACGCGTACGCCTCCTTTGCAAGACCGACAACGTGCCACGTCGCTTCAACGTCTTCGATCCGCAGTGTGACTGTTTCGCCGACTCGAAGCGCCGGGACTCTGCGGGCCAGGGTGGTGTTGATGACGATGGCGTCGGTGTCGCCAGGTTGAAGAAAGCGGCCCTGGAGCATTTCGAGATCGAGAAGTTGTGTCTCGTTCGGCAGCGCGGTGACGTTGAACTCAGTTTCTGGCGTCAGTGAACCGCCGGTGTTGAACCAACCCTCGGCGTGAGTTACGCCCGGCGTCCGCGTTGCGGCCCGCTGAAGCTTCTCCCACTCAGACGGATTCGAGAACCAGACCGTCAGCTCAAACTTTCTCGCGCCAAACATGCGATCCAGTGTGTTGATTAGCGACGCGCGAACGTTCAGCGCGGACAGGAAGAAGAGCCCGCCGGCCGCAAGCGTCAAGACCGTGAGCGCAAGCCGGGCGCGCCGCCTGAAAGAGTTGCGGATCGCAAATGCGAGTGCGCTGAACGTGCCTCCTAACCTGGCAATGGCACGGTCGACAGCGCTACCGCCGAAAGCAGTTTTCGACAGGCCGAAGTCAGTCAGTGCGATCCTGACCGGCACACCGGTGCCGCGCCAAACCGGATACGCCGCGGCAATCAGGGGCGCGGCGATGCCGACGACCGCCACGAGCACGTAAACCCAAACAGGCACGGCGAAGCTGTTGATGTCGAAGTTCAGAAACATCGCCATGTACCGGCACAACGCACGGCTGCCGATGATCCCGAGAGGAATCGAAACGATGACGGCAGCGATGCCGAGAAAAAGCGCCTGGCCGAAGTAGATCCGCGCGATCTGCCAACGCGTTCCGCCGATCGCTTTCATCACTCCGATCTGCCGCACTTGCGACGCCATTAACGCGGTTAGCAGATTGACGACCAGGATCCCGCTCAGGAAAAGCACGAAGATCCCGAAGCTCGACATCGCCAGTAACAAGATTCCGGTCAGATCGGAGTGCGGGTGCTTGCCCGGCCTCGGTACGTCGACGCTTCTAACTTCTCGTCCACGGCTCTCGATCAGCGCCCTCACATCCGCCGCGACTCGTTCGATATGTGCCTCGTCAAACTTGTTCTCCCTGACGAGAATGTTCAACTGATCGAGGTAAGCTAATTCACCAAGCTGGACCAACGTCGGAAGTGTGATGTATCCGTAGACGAAGTTTTCCATGCGCGCCTGCGCCTGGCCCACGTCGTGTACGCTGCCGCTGACCACGAGCTGTTGCTCCGTCCCGTCGGGCGTCTTCACAGTGACTCTGTCGCCGATCTTCACTTTCGCGACTTGAAACGCGTCGCGCTCGATCAGGATCTCTCCAGTGGCCGGCGGCCATGCGCCTGCTTCCGGCTCGAGTTTGCTGACGCGGATGTCGCCGTAGTCCTTCACCACAAAGAGCTTGAGGTTACGCCACTGCACGGGACCGGCTTTGATCTGTCCGCTCACTGAGCGGCGCGGCTCTGCGTCACTCACGTCCGGGTTTTGCAGGATCGCGGTTACGAGCTCGTCGTCGATCCTGTCCACATGCAGCACGGCCGAAGCGGGGTTCGTAGCCACGTAACCACGATCGAGCTCCCGCGTGAGTATCGCGTAGGAGGAAAGGACCGAAGCGAACGCGGAGATGCCCAGCGCGATCGCGAGTACGACGAGTGCGGTGCGTGCGCGCTCGCTCCAAAAATCGCGGAGGGCTTTATGCCAGAGCGTGGTCATTTGCGACGGCTCCGTCGGAGATTTCGACGCGGCGACTAATCACGCGTGCGATGTCGGCTTCGTGAGTGGCGATGACGACGGTCGTGCCCTGGCTCGCCATGTCGCGAAAGAGATCGAGAATGGCAGCGGCAGTCGACGAGTCGAGGTTGCCGGTCGGTTCGTCGGCAAGGACCAGCGGCGGATTATTAGCTAGTGCTCGCGCGATGGCGACACGCTGCTGTTCGCCGCCTGATAAGGTCGCGGGAAGTTTGTCCGCATGTGGGCCGACGCCGACTCGCTCGAGCAACGCCAGGGCGCGCTTTCGACGCTCGCGCAGCGGAAAACTTTTGCCAAAATCCATCGGCAGCATTACGTTTTCCGCGGCAGTCAACGTCGGGAGCAGTTGGAAGAACTGGAATACGAAGCCGACGTTTCGCCCGCGCCACGCGGCCAGTTTGTTCTCCCTGAACTCGTGAATCGGCGTGCCCGCGACGGTCACCGTGCCCGACGACGGCCGATCGATGCCGGCAATCATGTTGAGCAGCGTCGATTTACCGCTGCCTGACTTCCCCACGACGCCGACGAACTCGCCCGCGCCAATCCGGAGGTCGACGTCCCTGAGCGCCGAAAAAATTCCGGCCGGCGATTCGTATTTTTTGCTTACCTGGTGTAAAGAGATCATAGGACGCGTACTCTAAGAAGCTCCGCGACCGACTGTCCAGTACTCTCATCGCTTTATTCGACGTTATCGAACATAGAGGTAATCAATGTCCGGAAACGATAACCTGCATCTTGCCAACTTGAAGAAGAAGGAAGACGCTCGCGTACGGCGAACGCGCGACGCGCTGGGCGACGCGCTCGTGGCGCTGATGCAGGAGAAACCGTTTGAGTCGATCACGGTGCAGGACGTTTTGGACCGCGCGCACGTTGGCCGTTCGACTTTTTATTCGCACTACAACGACAAGGACGATCTGTTGATGAGCGACGCGGATGAGTTCTTCGAGGCCGTGTCGATGGGGCTGTCGGCGACGAGTGAAGCGTCGGACCGCGTGTTTCCGGTGCGCGAGTTTTTCAGTCACATCGCCGAGGCGCAACGGTTCGTGAATGCGTTGTCGTCGTCAGGAAAGCTGGAGGCGAACATGGAATTGGCGCGCGAGCATTTCGCGCGCGGCATCGAGCGGCGGCTTGCGGAACTGTCGCGCGGGCAGGCGATTCCCGAGAAGGAGCGCGGCGCAATTGCCTTCGCCCATGCGGGAGCGTTGTTGTCGTTGGTGAAGTGGTGGGTCGATCGCGGGATGAAGCAGTCGCCCGCGGAGATGGATGAGTTGTTTCATCGCGTGGTTTGGGGGCAACAATGACGACGTTACGACGCCTGTTACTCCTGCTCTTTCTGTGCGCCGGATATGCGGGCGCTGCGGAGCTCGACGTTCTTCACTATAACGCGGTGATCGAGCCCGACATCGCGACTAAGACGATCAAAGGGACCGTAACTATTAAATTCATTACGGACGACGTTTTTGTCGAGTTCGACTGCGGCGCGTTGGTAATCGATTCCGTTCTTCTTGCTGGTAAACCGTTGCAGTTCACGGTCAAGGATCAGCGCGTGCGAATCGAGCTGCCGGGCAAAGCGAAAGAACAACAAGTCCAAATTGACTATCACGGCACGCCGAAATATGGCGTTAGTTTTTTCCCCGATCGGAATCAGGCCTACACGGTTTTCTCCACCAGCCAGTGGATGGTCTGTAGAGACGATCCCGCGGACAAGGCCACACTCACAATGGTCCTTGGGACTCAAATGGGTCTGACACACGTCGGAAACGGACGGCTTGGCACACAGAATATTTGGCCCAACGGGACGCATACTACTGAGTGGAACCAAACGACTCCCATCCCGACCTACATCTTCGGCTTCGCGATTGGTCCATACAAAATGGTGACGGAGAAAAAGGGTGGTGTCGAGTTTCGTTACCTTGCTACAAACTTCACCGAGACCGAAGTACGTCGCATATTCCGCGACACGCCCGATATGCTCGAGTTCTTTGAGAGCCGCGCCGGCGTTAAGTATCCCGGGCCAACGTACACACAGGTGCTGGCCGCGGGCGGCGTCGCACAGGAGATGGACGCCTTCACCGCTCTCGAAGAAGCATATGGAAAAGAGGTGCTGGCAAACGAGCAGAGCCTGTGGCTCGGAGCGCACGAGTTTGCGCACCAGTGGTGGGGCAACATGGTCACCTGCCGCGACTGGAACCACTTCTGGATCAACGAAGGCGTCGCGAGTTTCATGGCCGCGGCTTATCTCGAACATCGCTTCGGCCGCGCGGCTTACATGCGCGAGATCGAGCGGTATCGCGCCAATTACGAAAAGGTTAAAGCCGCGGGCAAAGACAAGTCGCTCGTCTTCCCTGACTGGCTCCATCCGACGAGAGAAGATCGCATACTCGTTTACGATAAGGGCGCTTACGTCCTGCATCTGCTGCGTGAAGAGATGGGCGAACGCGCTTTCTGGGACGGATTGCGGCTGTTCACGCGCAGGCACTTCGGCAAGTCAGTCGTGACGACCGACTTCACCAGCGCGATGGAAGAGGCAGGCGGAAAGAATTTGCGAAAGTTTTTCGCCAAGTGGCTTTACCTGCGAAACGAATGAAATACGTTGCGCTACTGCGAGGCCTGAACGTCGGTGGGAACAATCTCATCAAGATGGACGTGTTGCGGTCGCAGTTCGAGGCGGCGGGATTGAAGAACGTGAAGACGTTCCTGCAAGCCGGTAACGTCACTTTCGAATCCGCCAGCAAGAACCCCGCGTTCATCGCTTCAAAAATTGAGAAACAACTCCTGGCTTCGATGAAGCGCGAGATGAAGGCTTTCGTGCTTCCACTCGCGGAGCTCGCGAAGATCACTGAAAAAGATCCGTTCAAGCGAATCGAACCCGACGACGTGATGTTGTGCGTAGTCTTTTTCGCGGACGAGCCGGCGAAATCGCCGAAGCTCCCGGTGAAGTCGACGGACAATCTCGAACTGATCGCGATTAACGATCGCGTCGCGTTCGTCGTCGCGCGACGGAAGCAGAACGGTTGGTTTGGTTTTCCGAATGGGTTTGTAGAGAAACAACTCGGCGTGATCGCGACGACCCGTCAGTGGTCCACCATCAAAAAGCTCGTCGCTTTTGCTGAGAAGCAGTAATGCGGGGTTTACTCGGAAG
>JBKPNH010000083.1:0-8566 GCA_046732535.1 Acidobacteriota bacterium | reverse complement strand
CGTCCAATCTGACGACGTCGTGATCGTGCTGAGCAACAGCGGCGAGACAGACGAGATCGTCGCGATGCTTCCATATTTGAAGCATCGCGAGGTAGCAATCATCGCGATCGTCGGCAATCTCAACTCGACGCTCGCGCAGCGCGCTGACGCCGTACTCGACGCCTCCGTCGATCAAGAAGCGTGTCCTTTGAATCTTGCGCCTACGACAAGCACCACGGTCGCGCTCGCTATCGGCGACGCACTCGCAATGACGGTGATGAAAGTCAAAGGACTCACTTCCGACGATTTCGCCGTGAACCATCCAGCGGGAAGAATAGGCAAGCGACTGACCTTGCGCGTCGCCGACTTGATGCACAGCAACGGCGAGAACCCGACGATCGCAACCGGATCTTCGTGGGTCGAAGTAGTGCGCGCGATCAGCAAAGGCGGACTCGGCGCCGTCTGTGTAGTCGATCCAACAGGGCGCCTTGCGGGAATCATCACCGACGGCGATCTGCGGCGCGCAATCGAACGCATCGACCACCATTCGCTCGCCGACCTCGCCAATCTTACATGCGACGATTTCATGACACGCCAACCAACCGTGGCGACGCCTCAACTCCTCGCCTTTGACGCACTGCGCCTCATGGAAGATCGTCCATCGCAGATTTCAGTTTTACCAGTCGTGGATGAGGATCAGATCTGCGTTGGTCTAATCAGGGTGCATGATATTGTGCGGAGTGGTTTGTAGGCATGTCGACGATGTCCCACGCCGTGCGGACGCGCAGGAGTTTCGACATCAATCCGGCGTGCATGATGTGACCGCTGCGTTCGGCGACGACCTTGCCCATGATCGGCATGCCTAACAACGCGAGGTCGCCGATGATGTCGAGTATCTTGTGGCGCACGAACTCGTCGCGAAAACGCAAACCCGTTTGGTTCAACATCCCTTCCGGCGTCAACACGATCGCGTTATCGAGCGAGCCGCCGCGAATGAGATTGGCCTTTCGCAAGGTCTCGATCTCGTCCGTAAACCCAAACGTGCGCGCTGCGGCGATATCACGCGCAAACGCGCCATCACTCAACTCCACAAACAAACTCTGCACGCCAATCAACGGATGCGCGAAGTCGATGAGACAGTCGATCTGATAGGTGTCGGCCGGTTCGACGCTGATCCGCCGGTTTCCTTGTTCGAACGCGACTCTTTCCCGAACCAATAAAGCGCGACGCGCCAGCGGCTGTTCAACGATACCCGCGCGCTCGATGATCTCGGCGAAGTCTTCGGCGGAGCCGTCCATGATCGGAATCTCGAGGTTGTCGACTTCGATGAACACATTGTCCACACCGAGACCGCGCAGCGCCGCGAGCAGGTGTTCGACGGTCGAGAGCATCACGCCGGTGCGCATCAACGTCGTCGCATAACCGCAGTGAGCAACTGACTCAACCGTAGCCGGAATTTCGAAACCACCGAGATCGGTGCGCCGGAAGACGTAGCCCGTGTCAGGCGGAGCGGGAACCAACCGAATATGGACGGGAACGGCCGTGTGCAGTCCTATGCCGTGAGTTTCGACTGGAGAGCCGAGCGTGGTCTGTTTGATCAAAAGTCGGGCGCCTTAAGTCAATAAGTGATCCAAGCTTACGGTCCAATTTATGAGCAAGCCATGTGCCTTTGATAATCAAGCACTTGCGGGTCATGATGTGGCGCACATGCAACACATCAGGAATTCCTGACGATATTCCGCAACATAAATAGTTTGAATAGACCGATTCGCTGGAGTACACTCGCGCCAATTAAACCGTCGGGACGCGTAGCTTTTCGGCGTAGTGTTTGAGAAACAGCGCTTTCGCACCATAACTTCGTGGTTGAAAGAAACGCGACGCCAGCGCTCCGAAGAGCAAAGAGTGGGGAACGTCCTCGATTCCCCCTCATGGAGAAACCGCGATGCCAGACCTCGAAATCACGTGTTCGGAATGCAACTCTCCGTTCACCTTTACGGAACGAGAACAGGAGTATTACAGGGAACGTAATCTAACTCATCCAAAACGCTGCAAGCCCTGCCGCGATGCGCGCCGGGCTAATTTTGGCGGGTCGAGAGGACCAGCCGGGGAGCGCCAGCGCTTCGACATCACTTGCGACCAATGCGGTAAGCAGGATTCAGTGCCCTTCAAGCCTTCGTCGGGCCGACCAGTCCTGTGCAGTGATTGCTTCAGCGCCAACCGGGCAGCGCAGCGGAACTGATTAGTTCGAACAATTAGGGAAGGTAATTTGCGGACGCGGGATTCTCTACGCGATTGATAGGTAAAGACTACTCAAAAAAAGGTCTACCTCATTCGTTAAATCCGCGTTAATAAGTAAGGAATGGAATACGAGACGATTAAACTCCAATTGACCGGGCAGGTCTGTCTTTTGATTTTGAACCGGCCTGACCGGATGAACGCGTTGACGGTGCAGACCGCAAAGGACTTCACTGCCGCCGTTGCCGAGGCGCTCGAACGCGGCGCGCGCGCGATCGTTTTGACGGGCGAGGGCAGCGCGTTTTGTGCTGGCGGCGATGTGCGGGAGATGCAGGAGATTGCCGGGAAGGAAGGTCGTTTCGACGCGTTCTTCGACGAGCCGCTCAAGATTCTAAACGACGCGATCCTTTTAATTCGTCAAACGCCGGTTCCTTTCATCGCTGCCGTTAACGGCGTCGCTGCCGGCGGCGGATGTAGTCTCGCGCTGGCTTGCGATCTGGTTATCGCAGCCGAGAGCGCTAAGTTCAATCAGGCGTTTGTGAAGATTGGTCTGGTGCCCGATTGCGGCGGAACATTTATCCTGCCGCGGCTCGTAGGATGGAAACGAGCAACGGAGTTGATGTTCACCGGCGATATGATTACGGCGCAACGCGCAGCAGAGATGGGTATGATCAATTCGGTGATGCCTGATGGCGAGCTGATGGAACGGGTGCTTAAGCTCGCGGATCGGCTGGCAAAAGGCCCCACCGCCGCGATCGCCCAGATGAAACGAATGCTGGATGCGAGCGCTGTGAACGATTTAGGCACTCAACTCGATCTGGAACGACAGGCGCAGATCGAAGCCGGCAAGACGAAAGATTTCGCCGAAGGCGTCTCGGCATTTTTAGAAAAACGGCCGCCGCGATTTGTTGGTAGTTGAAGTTCGAAAGAACGAAGCAGATCGCGGGCCGCCTGACGAGCTGGGCGGCCTTTTAATTTGTGTTACACGGATAGACGATGGACTCGCTAACGTACATGCAGCTCCTGCGTCGTAACCAGTCTTTTCGAAGACTGTGGATCGGGCAGGTGATCTCGGAACTCGGCAATTGGTTCAACTTCATTGCCGCGCTGGGATTGGTGCGTGTCGTATCGCATGCCGCGCCTGAAGTAACGACGCTGATGCTGATCTTCCGTCTGGTGCCTTTCACCCTCTTCTCGCCGGTGGCCGGCGCGTTTGTCGATCGCTGGTCGCGGCGCGGGGTAATGATCACTACCGACATCCTGCGCGTCTTTGTCGCGCTCGGATTTTTGCTGGTCCGTCGCCCGGAGGACATCTGGATAGCATATCTGTGTACGGCTTTGCTCGCGTTCTTCGGGGCGTTCTTCGAAGCAGCCAAGAACGCAGCCGTGCCAAACATCACCGGCGAACGCGATCTGCTCGCGGGCAATGCGTTGATGTTCTCATCGCGCTTCCTGTTTCTGTCGTTGGGTGCGGCGCTGGGTGGTTGGACTTCCGCAAAGCTCGGATACCACGTGGCCTTCGTTATCAACGCGCTGTCGTTTTTGGTCTCCGCGTATTCGGTGTGGCTAGTTCCGGAAGAGGAAACGAAACAGAATCCTGCGGCAGTCGTCGAGAAACGCAGCGTTTACAGCGGTTACTGGAGCGACATTCGTGAAGGCTGGTCATATATCGTCAGCCATGCGCCGGTGGCAACGATCCTTTTGGTGAACATCGTTTGGGCCATCGGCGGGGGCGCAATCAATCTGATCCTGGATCGTCTCGGAGCTTTCGTGTTTGTCGGCGAGCACGGGATCGATGCTGACATGGCGATCGGAGTACTGTACTTCTCCAACGGCCTGGGATTATTTGTCGGGATGATGATCGCGCGCCGTGTGGGCATGTACTTCCAGATAAAGGGCCGCACGATCGGGTACATTGGCTGGAGTCTGTTCATACAGGGGATCTTCTTTGCTCTCATGGGAGTGATGCCGTCGCTGTTCCTGGCCTCGCTGTGCCTCTTCACTTCGCGAGTGTTGCTGGGCGCCGAGTTCGCGGTCCAGGAGACGCTGTTGATGCGGTTGGTGCCGGATTATCTGAGAGGGCGAGTCTCGACGTCGGATCGCGCGGGTGAAATGCTGATCTGGAGTTTGTCTACGGGCGTGGCCGGCTGGTCGCTTTATCACATCACGCCACACTCGTTGACGCAGATCTCCGGTTTGCTTTCCGGAGTGTCAGGACTGTTGTGGCTGCTGCTGTTTGCGACGCGGAGGGTTCGCTTGCCCCGCCGTTTGCAGTCGGTGCAGGAGACGCACGGATCGTGATGGTTCTTGCTACAATTCCCGGCCATGCGCGTTAGGGCCCGCCGCCGCAAATCTGTCGCTTTCTTCATCACGCTGGGCGTAAGCCTGGTGTTGTTGGCGATTGCGCTGAACGTCGGTTGGATCATTCTCAACTGGCGCGAAGTGGCGTTCCTCGTTCTGGGCATCATCCTCTTCGTCCTGCTGATCTTCGGACTGATTCTCAACACGACATTTCTGATTCGTGAGATACGGCGCAACGAACAGCACGACGCGTTCATCAACGCCGTCACCCACGAACTGAAGACGCCGATCGCGTCGATCCGGCTCTATCTGGAAACGTTGAAGACGCGCGACGTCGACGAAAACCAGCGGCACGAGTTCTACAACATCATGCTGGCCGACAGCGAGCGGCTGCTGACGACCGTCGAACAGGTGCTGCGCGCGGGCCGCACCGGGCTGAGGCGGCGTCGCATCGCCAATTCGGTGATCGACGTCGACGAGATGGTGCGCGAGTGTTTGGAACGGACGCGTCTTCGTTACGGATTGAACGAGGACCATATTGCCTACAGTGAATCGCCGGAAGCGAAAGGCGTGCGGGTGTCAGGCGATCCGGATGAGTTGCGGGCGGCGGTTTCGAACCTGTTGGACAATGCGGTGAAGTATTCGGATGAGGAAGTGCGTGTGTCTGTGTCGGTATCTGCGATCGACGACAAAAGAGTCGCGGTGCGAGTTGTCGACAAAGGAATCGGGATTCAGAGTGCGCAGTTAAAACGGATCTTCAAACGGTTCTATCGCGTGCCCGGAAGGTTCATGGCGCGCGTGAAGGGAACCGGCCTCGGTTTGTTCATCGTGCACTCGGTCGTGCAAAAGCATGGCGGACGGGTTTACGCTGAAAGCGGAGGTTTAGGCCACGGCAGCACGTTTACGATTCAGTTACCCAGGGTTAATTAATGAGCGCTGTTTTAATAGTTGAAGACGAGCAACATCTGGCTGACGGTTTGCGCTACAACCTGAAGGCCGAAGGTTACGAGGTGGACATTGCGGGCAGCGCGGAGGAAGCGGTGCTGCTCCTGTTCGATCGGCGCAAGGTCTACGACGTCGTCGTGCTCGACGTCATGTTGCCGGGAATGGATGGGTTTGCGCTCGCGGCGAGGTTGCGGGCCAAAGGGCAGTTCGTCCCGATCCTGATGTTGACTGCACGCGGACAGGCGGAAGACGTGCTGCGCGGGTTCGAAGCCGGCGCTGACGATTACCTGCCGAAGCCGTTTGATCTGTCGGTGTTGCTCGCTCGCATTAACGCGCTCCTTCGCCGGCGCGAATGGTTTCACAAGGATCAGCGTGACGAACTACGGCCGCAATCGGACGGCGCCATCTTCGATTTTGGAAACAAGACGATCGACTTCGACGCGCTCGAGCTTCGCTCCGGCGGCCAGACCGTGAACCTCACCTTGATGGAAGCGGAACTGCTTCGGTATCTCATTGACCACGACGGACGGGTCGTTTCGCGCAGCGCGATTCTTGAAGACGTTTGGGGTTTACGCGAAGACACCGACACGCGCGCTATCGATAATTTTATCGTTCGTTTGCGAAAGTATATTGAAGACGAACCTTCACGGCCGCGACATCTACTGACGGTGAGGGGCGTGGGCTACAAGTTTGTCTCAGCCTCAACCGCGACAGCCGAGTAACCACAAAAGGCACAAATTGTGGAAACTAGCTCGCAGCGACGATCAACGAAGCTCGCACGCCGAGCATGTCCGAAAAGTCTTTCGAATAGATTGACGCGACTTTCCTGACCCTGCCAACCTTATCGACTAATTCATCAGTCGAGATGAATCCGTTTTCCGTGTGCGCGATGGCCCAGGTGGGAATGTGCGATGCGGTGCGCAACAGGTCTTCGACGAACCCAAGGTACTGCTGTTTGCTCTGTACGCGCGAGCCGAGCCTCGCTTTTTGCGAGCGGTCCAGGTCGAGCCAGAAGTCGTCGCTGCCACGCAGCCACTCCTCGCGCCAGCTCACAAAGGGATCTCGCGCGGTTGTCGTTTGCGTCACCGGAATCGGTAGTCGCAAAAAGAGCAGATCGGTGTGATGGCGTTCGGCGACGAAGCTTCTCACGTCCTGGTTGCTCGTCTTGTTACGCATCGAATTGTCTTCCGGGTCGGGAAGGCAGGCGAGCATGCGGTGAAACGTTTGCGACAGTGCAAACGGTTCGCGCAAATTCCGCGTCTGATCATCGAATGAGAGAACGTAGTCGCCGACCATCATCGCCGCTGTAAGCGCGAGCTCGCGTTTGAAAGGTTCGAGCTGTTCGGCATTGAAGCGGACGTTGTCGAACCACCAGGCGTCAGTCTCGTTGAACCACTTCAGCAGTGCGGGATTCTCGAATTTGTCGCGTGGGACGTAAGCGTCGTCGAGGAGCACGCCGAGATCGATGTCGTTGAGTTTTTCGGTATTGTTCTCGACCAGCGCGAAGGCTTTGATGTACGACCAGAGCATCGGATCGTTGGCGGCGATACGTACGCGCCAGTTTTTAAGGTGTACGATCAGCTCGGGCTCGCCGGTGAACGGCAACGCTACCGACGCGAACTTCAGCCGCCGCAGCACGCCCAACTCAAACGCTAACCATCCGTTATGAAACTGCATATCAGATAATCGAAAGAAAAGTACTCACAACCGCCGGATCAAACTCGATGCCTGCCCGCGCAATCAACTCACGTTTCGCTGCTTCGATCGACATCGCCGGACGATACGGGCGTTCTTCGGTCAGCGCAGCGAAGGAATCGGCCACACGGAGGATCCTCGCCGCCAGCGGAATCTCCTCGCGACGTAATGCGTCCGGATAACCCGCGCCGTTCCACCATTCGTGATGCCAGCGCACCAGCAGTTGAGCCGCGCGATCGGCGCCGGCTCTCGACGCCTCGCGTTCGCCAATCACCGGATGGCGCGCGAGATCCAATCTTTCTTCGGCAGTCAGCGAGTAACTCGCTTGAATATAATCGCGTTCCATCGCGGCCTCGCCGAGATCGTGCAACAGCGCTGCCGCATGTAACGAGCCGCGGTCATGTCGCGCCAGGTGAAACGCGAGCGCGATCTCGTCCGCGATCTCGGCGACGCGTTGCGCGTGCGGGTTCTCGTAACGCTCGAAACGATCCACGGTTTTGGCAAGCTGAAGAAATGCCTCGCCCGCTGATCTGTCTATCAGTTCAATAGTGTCGACTGCCGCCATCGTCCTTATCTTAAACCCCTTTTAGCTCTTGTAACAGGTCGCGCGCCTTTCGGTTGTTGGGATCGGCAGCCAGGGCACGCTCCGCTTCGCCGCGCGCTCGAATGATGAACCCGAGATCGCGAAACAACTGCGCCAGCATCACGCGGTACTCCGCATTCGCCGGATCGAGTTTTATCGCTGCCTGTAATTCTGCTTCCGCCGTGCGGCGTGTGTTCTCCTGTGTAGCGAGTATGTGCCCGTAATACGCGCGGTAGCGCGCCTCATTTGGCATCAATCTCGCCGCCGATGCAAATAGCCCCGCGGCAACTTTGCGTTGGCCCTGTTCGAGCGCCGCGTAACCTTCTTTGAAATCGTTCGCCGCGCGTTCGGCAGCGGACAGCGGAGTATCGACGGGTGCGGTTGACGCGGCTTCGGATGCCGGCGTCGAGGGTTGGGGAGTTGAATCAACTGCTCGCGGCGCTTTCTTTCGCGCTTGAAGCTTCGTGTTGTAACTGGCGCGCAGACTGTCGTCGCGTAAAGTATCGTAGGCTTGAGTGATCCTTGCGAACGCCGATTCCAGACGAGCCACCAGTCCGGGCTCCAATTTGCGAAATCTGTCTGGATGGTAACGGCGGGCGAGTTCGTAATACGCGGCTTTCAGTTGATCCGGCGAGGCTTCCATCGCCACTCCGAGAATGTCGTAATAGGAATCGGCGCCGCGCAACTGCTGAAGAAACGTCTCGGCGGTTTCGGCATCGGCCTCAGTTGTTTCTGTTTGGGTTTCCGGCGGATTAATTCTTTGTGCGGCTTCGAGCAATAGCACATCGATGTCGACGTTAAGGTTAACTGTCCCGTTCAGATGTGATC
>JBKPNH010000082.1:0-54894 GCA_046732535.1 Acidobacteriota bacterium | reverse complement strand
TTTCTGCACAGTCCTCGTTGACCCCTTCGTCAATTGTCGATTCGAAGTCCTAAAGTTCATAAAGCGGCCTCATAAAGTGAGCAGACAGGATAGAGTCGTTGAAGCGCGATCTTCGTCGCCGCAACTTCATTCCTATCAGCGTGTTCCTACTTTATAAACTTTAAGAAAGTCATAAAGCACGTAGGGATTTCGTCGAAGTCTTTTCACCTCAATAGTTCTGGCTTTATGTCGCGGCCAAAAATTGCGTTTGACAGATCCTCGATGAACCACGTCATAAAGTGCCGATTCGGCTTCAATATTGCCTGCTCGAGAGAGTCTTTCTCGCTTAGTCCAAGTTTCTGGAGTTTACTGTCACTGCTCATGTTGGAAAACGCGTGTATGCACGTTGTAATTTCCAACAGCTTCAGTCGTTAGCCTGTGAGCTCCCACGCTATCTTTCTGAGCCCCTCTGCCGATTCCCTTGGTCCAATCGACGTCGGTTAATCCTTCTATGTTGATCTTCGTAGTGGTACGTTCCTTGTAATGATCGATTCCTACCATGCTCGACCAAAACCTAGACCTCAAAGAGAGACTAGCCAGGGTTATTGATAGCACACCGGAGGAAGCGATTGTGCTACTCCAAACCAAGCACGAGACGGCCGAGCCTTCAGTGGAATCCGCATCAGAATGGATGACAGCGAACCAACTAGCGCGCTATTGGCAGCTCGTAAACGCGGATGGCGAACCGACGACGGCAGGAATTATGAAGTGGGCAAGACGACCAGACGACGAGTATCCATTGCCGCATGCCTACATGGGAGACCTCATAAGATTTCGCCGAGATGAAGTTGATCGGTGGGCACACGCCGAAGCGGGAAGACGGCGAGGACAGAACGAAAAGCGGCGGCTAAGGACCGTCTGACCACAGATCAAAAACATTTCGTTGAGTGACAGCAAAACCTTCCAGAATTAGAATCCGAGCCACTTTGACGGCTGCGATTCCTAACCGAAGGAGGAGCAGTCGAATGGCTATTTACAAACGATACAAAGGAAAGAGACTCAAGCGCTCGGATGCTGATTGGGACAAAGGAACCTGGTGGATCGAATTCAGTTTGCGAGGTGAGTATGTCCATCAGTCAGTGCCTGGCGCGCGAACTCAGCGTCAAGCTGAACGAGCAGAGAGTCAACTCAGAGAAGCGGTCTATGAACGGAAATACGATCCGGGAAAGAAACTCTTTTCTGAGTTTGTCGATGAAATCTTCTTACCATGGTCGAGGGCGAACAAGCGCAGTCATCGCGAGGATTCACAGCGTTCAGTTGCGCTCAAGACTTTCTTTGGAGCGGAGCTTCTGCGAGACATAAAGCCGATGATGATCGAGAAGTTCAAGTGGGAACGATTGGCGACACCGACGAAGCACGATCGGGAGGACAGACCAAGACCGCGCACGCCGGCGAGTGTTAATCGGGATCTCGCTTGCCTTTCAAAGATCCTCTCGATGGCTTACGACAATGAACTGATCGACTCGAATCCAATGAGACGTGTTCGCATGCTGAAAGAGAGTCCGAGTCGACAGAGGTTCATTACCGCAGATGAAGAGAAGAGACTGTTTGCGCATCTCACCGGAAGACGAGATCACATCCGTTCCGTAGTTACGATCGCTCTTAACACGGGCATGCGGCGTGGTGAGATTCTCGGTTTGCAATGGGAGCACGTGAACTTTCCCGCTCGCACAATCTTCATCGCCAAGAGTAAGACCGGTAGGACTCGAACCATTCCAATGAACGACATCGTCTTTAAGGAATTGATGATGCTCAAGCAGGATGCTCGACCAAAGGAATTCGTGTTCAGCAATGCTCGCACTGGGGTGAACATCGATTCGATCAAGACAGGCTGGAGGCATGCTTGTGTAGATGCGGGTCTCGTGAACCTCAGGTTCCACGATACTCGTCACACCTTTGCAACGAGGCTAAGAGCGAATGGAGTTCATGAATGGGATATTCGGGATCTACTCGGTCACGCGTCGGTTCGGATGACGAGTGTTTACACTCATCAGACACCCATCAATTTGCGTCAAGCCGTGAATACGCTTGGACAGATAGGCAAGGTGGTTCAACTTGCGAGGATGACTGGATGAGAGCCGCTATAACAAAGCGGCGACAGGTCGCCGCACTCCAAAATCGCGCCATCTTCGCGCCATCTCAGCCTCAAAGGCGTTTGATGCGCGAAGTCACAAAGCGCAAATGTAAGACTGAGTGAAACTTACTTGGTGCCCCCGCAGGGATTCGAACCCCGAACCAACAGATTATGAGTCTGCTGCTCTAACCGTTGAGCTACAGGGGCACATACATGAGACTGCGCAGTGAGTGTATCACGCGGTCATTTGGAAGAAGCAAACTCCTCTTAGCCAAGCCCTACGAGATCAAGCTGCTGAAGGTTTCGAACTGGAGCGCCTCGGGCAGAAGCGGGAAGTCGTCGCCGAAAAAGACGTGAAGGTTGCACATCGTCACCACGTACCCCTGATAAATCAGACGCGCACTGACGTCCGCTCCTAACTTACTGAGCGTCGTCGCCACCGCCGAGTTCTCATTCGCGATCTTCGCCCAGGCCTCGCTGCTCGGCCCCTGCCTCAAAAACTCGAGCACAGCCCGCGCACGTTGGCCCACCGCTGACTGGTCACGGCTGAACGCGTTTGCCACGACAAAAGGACTCTGCGCGATCTGCACCAACACACTCGGAAGCCCCGACGCGGTCCTCGGATCGGCGGGATTGAAACTCGCAACGATCACCTGCCGGCGCACGTTAGTCGTGTTTATAAACATCACGTTCATCACACGCAAAAGCGCCAACACTTCTCCGATCAACGGAATGAGCCTGCTCCTGAACGGACTCCACGGAACGCGCACCGACGCGTTGACGACTACCAGTTGACTCGGCGGCGTGCGGCCATCGGCCAGTGCGGTCCATCGTTTCACTCTATCGGCGTAGCCACGGGCCCACTGATCTCCCATGTTGTCGTACACACCGCCATCGGTTAACACCATGTAATCAGGCGGCGCGGGAGGTCCGTTGGGCGGAGGCTGAGCATCAGTGAAATCGTGCCGTCTCGCCGGAAGAGTCGCGGGCGGAAAACCTCCGGGATATGCCGCCGACGCCTGCACCGCCTGGGCCAACGTCATATCCGCCGGCTTGCCGTGTCCGAGCGCAAAGTTGTAGACGAAGTCGCCGGCGAAGTACATCTGCTCAGCCGAACGAAGCTCGGTCGAGCAAATGACGTGGTCCAAGCCGTCTTTCTTGATTTGCGACAGAGTCGTCGTGCGGCCTTCGGGCGAGAACAACGTTTTCCTTAACGCGCTCGCACAAAGCGCACCGCGCTTGCCGAAGAACCAGCCCCACGAAGCGACGAGCACAATGAAAACCACTAACCGCACATACCACGGGGCCCAATCGATCAAGGGAACAACCAATGCGACGATTCCCCAACCGATCAGCACGACAAGATAAAGCTTGCTGAGAAACGGATCGAATAACGTTCCCTTCAACGCGATCTGTTTCGCGAGTGGAGCAGCGACGAGCTGGCGGAACTGATTGCTGTCGGTCTGCCGGAAATTGAGCTCCTGGCCCACCAGACCATTCGTCAGCGAACCGCCTGAGACGGAGGCGATCGACGTCACATTGGCGTTTGCCTTCGCATCGACGAGGTACATGAGCGCGCCCAGCACGAACAGCGTCGCTCGATGTCCGCCGCCGGACAGGCTAACGGCCAGACTCTTCATCGGGTTTGCAGTAGCGCTCATGGAGTGACTTTATAAAACTTGACGTAGATAAGTAAACAACTGGCCCTCTGCAATTGAAGCAGGTTCAAAAGCAGAGGGCCGCAAAGAAACACGGATTTTTTAATTGTTCACTAGTGCAGCACGGTGTACGAATCGTCTTTCGCTGCCGAGCCGCCGTTCCCATCCCAGAATCCGTCCGGCTTAAGCACAACCTTGATGCAGTTGTCCTCTTTGTTCTTGAACATATCGTACCCACGCGGCGCTTCTTCGAGCGGCAGCGTGTGAGTCACGACAAAAGTCGGATCGATGTCACCATTCTGAATCCGCTCCAACAACGGACGCATGTATCGCTGAACGTGCGCCTGTCCCGTCTTGATCGTCAGCGAACGGTTCATTACCGATCCTATCGGAAACTTGTCGATGAACCCGCCATAGACACCAATTACGGAGATCGTTCCGCCATTCCGGCAACACATGATTGCTTCACGCAACGCGTGCGGCCGGTCCGTCTCCATCATCAACGCCTGCTTCACGCGGTCGTAAGCGAAGATGAGTCCCGGCGCGTGCGCTTCCATGCCGACGTCGTCAATACACGCATCCGGACCGCGGCCGCCGGTCTTCTCCATCAACGCCTCGTAAACATTCTGTTCCTCGTAGTTGATGGTTTCAGCTCCGCCCGCCTCCGCCATTCGCAAACGCTCCGGCACCTGATCGATCGCGATAACTCGCTCCGCTCCCAACATGAAAGCACTGCGAATCGAGAACTGTCCGACAGGTCCGCAGCCCCAGATCGCAATCGTGTCGCCGGGTTTGATGTCGCACATTTCCGCGCCCATGTATCCCGTCGGAAAGATGTCCGACAGAAACAGGACCTGCTCGTCTGTCAGCTCGGCCGGCACCTTGATGGGACCGACGTCCGCAAACGGCACGCGCGCGTATTCCGCCTGGCCGCCCGCGTAACCACCCGTCAAATGTGAATAACCAAAGATTCCGGCGGCTGCGTGGCCAAACATCTTCTCGCCCATCCAGGCGTTCGGGTTGGAGTTTTCACAAAGCGAAAACATCTGTCCTTCGCAGAAGAAACATTTGCCGCACGCAATCGGAAAGGGCACCACTACGCGGTCGCCAACTTTCAAATTGCGCACTTCGCGGCCTACTTCAACAACTTCGCCCATGAACTCGTGACCGAGTATGTCGCCCCGCTGCATTGTCGGAACGAAGCCGTTGTAGAGGTGCAGATCAGATCCGCAAATCGCGGTGGAAGTGATTTTTACGATCGCGTCCTGCTGGTTGAGGATTTGCGGATCCGGAACCTCTTCGACGCTCACTACTGTTTTGCCGTACCAACAATTGGCTTTCATCGCTGTGTGATCCTCCCTTCCGATCCGTAGTCGCCGCGATAATTATCGGATCCGTAGTTGGTTGCGGTTTCACTCGGCAGCTTATCAGCTTGTTCGAGCTCAGCCGCAGACGCCGGCTGCCCGGGACGCTGCGCCATATAGCCCGTGCCCAGCAGCGTCGCATCCGAAACGACGACTTCTCCGACTTCCATCACCTGTTTGAACCGGCGCAGATCGTCGTCCAGTTGTTGTTCCGGCTCCTCACCAAACAGTTTCGCTACGGCCGCGCCGAGCGCGCCGCCTATCGGGTTGTATTCGATGTTCACTTTGACGATCGTGCCTCTGCCGCCCGCAGCACGCTCGAAACGAACGGCGCCCGCATTGTCGACGTCCGAACCTTCGAGCGAACGCCACGTGATGACTCGACCCGGATCATCGGCGATGATCGTCGCCTCCCATTGCACTTCCATGCCCGCCGGCCCCTTTGCTTTCCAGCGTGAACGCCCGCTTCCCATGTCTTCAACGGACTCCAGATGGCGCATGAAGCGCGGCAGATTTTGGATGTCGCGCCAGAAGGTGTAGACCTCTTCAGGCGGACGGTTCACGATGCACGTTCCGCTCGCGTGAATTCCCTGGCCGCCGTTCGCGCTCAGTTGTCGCGCGCACATGACGTCGAGGGCCGTCACCGCAAGGACGTTAGCGGTCGCAAACGCAAGCCTACCCGTCTTCGCATTCGGCGACGTAAAAGACATTCCCAGGCTCGTTAGATCCATCGCATCGCCCGCGACGCGCGACCACATACCGGCGGCAGGGTTTTTCTGAGCGAAGATGGTCAAGCCTGCAGCGATCTCGCGCAGACCGTACAGTCGTATTAAACCGGTGCGCTCCTTTGAAACACCTGTGATGCTGGCAATCGCGCGCGGGGCAAGCAGTTCCGCAAGACCCAGCCCGACGCTAAACCAACCTAAACCATTTGCTAATCGTTTTGCGCTCGACGAGGGCAACCCCGGTTCCGAGCGTTCTCCCATGTAAATTGCTCCCTGGCGATCGTCAGCTAAGGACGATCCGCCCCTCTCCTTCGCGCTTCGTTGTGCAGTTGTCGACATGAAATCCCCCTTGGCGTAAATCTCTCTGAACGGATTGGTACAAATGGTGTTTAGACAAACATCATGCCTCGCGTGCGCTCACACCAGCGGGCAAACTTTTGAGACACAAACATGGCAAGGTCATCACCTCCCGGCCCCCGGATCGACATCCGACACGATCAAAATTTTAAAAGCTCGCCCAGCATGAAAACCTGTTGTTGTGGAGGTTTGTATGAAATTTGTATTCGTCTTGTTACTGACCGCAACGAGTGCTTACGCCGCGACTGTTCCAACCGGGTTCACTGACGCCGTTGTCGCGAGTGGGTTAAGCAACCCCACGGCGATGGCGCTTGCGCCTGACGGCCGGATCTTCGTCTGCCAGCAGGGCGGCGCGCTGCGTGTGATCAAGAACGGCGTGCTGCTGCCGACACCGTTTCTTACCGTAACTGTCGATTCATCCGGCGAGCGCGGACTGCTCGGGATCGCACTCGATCCGAACTTCGTTTCGAATCAACTGGTTTACATCTACTACACCGCAACAACACCGGCGATTCACAACCGCATCAGCCGTTTCACTGCCTCCGGCGACGTCGCATTGGCCGGCAGCGAAACGATCATCATGGAGTTGCCGAACCTCAGCACCGCCACAAATCACAATGGCGGCGCGATGCACTTCGGGCCCGACGGCAATCTCTTTGTGGCGATCGGCGAGAACGCCAACGGCGCGAACGCGCAATCGTTATCGACGCGTCTCGGCAAGATGTTGAGGATGACGTCCACCGGCGGTGTTCCGCCTGACAATCCGTTCATCAATCAAACGACTGGCGCGAACCAGACGATCTGGGCGCTTGGACTGCGCAACCCGTTTACGTTCTCGTTTCAAAACGGCACCGGCCGCATGTTCATCAACGATGTTGGTCAGAACACGTGGGAAGAGATCAACGACGGCATCGCCGGATCGAACTATGGTTGGCCCACCTGCGAAGGATTCTGTAATCCGCCGAACGCGAGCTTCCGCGATCCGATCTTTGCTTACATGAACGACGCGCAAACGTGCGCGATCACGGGCGGCGCGTTTTACAACCCGCAGGTGCCGCAGTTTCCTGCGAACTTCATCGGCAACTACTTCTTCGCTGATTTCTGCGGCGGTTGGATTCGGCGGCTCGATCCGTCGGCGGGAAATGCTGTTTCAGACTTCGCGACGGGGATCGCTTCGCCGGTCGATCTGCAAGTTTCACCTGATGGGTTTCTTTATTACCTCGCGCGAGGAGCTGGATCAGTGAATCGCATCGGGTTCACGAGCGGCAGCGACAATGTTGCGCCGACCGTGGCGATAACGAATCCCGCGAACAATGGGACTGTCGCGCGGAAGTCGAATGTGACGATCACTGCTACGGCGAGTGACAACGTCGGCGTCACGCGAGTGGACTTCTTAATCAACGGCTCGTTGCAGTGCAGCGACACGGGCGCGCCATACAGTTGCAATTGGCGTGTGCCGAATCCGATGAATCGCACATATCAGATCCAGGCACGAGCGTTCGACGCGGCGGGCAACAACGCAACCGCGACGATTCAAGTGAGAGTAAACTGATCCGTGTTACTTGAGGATTGCCGCCTGGGCGCTCAGGTTCAACACGTGCCATCGTTGGAAGGTGTTGATGGTTTCGTTGGGCATGACCCGCACATAGGCGGTTTGGAAGTAGAGACGCTCCGGCGAGGGCCATTGGAGGCGGACGATCGGATTGAATGACGCGGGCATCGATGATGACGCGGGCGTTGACGACGCGGGCGCAGCGGTTTGTGGCGACGCCGACGGCGACGCTTTCTTCGCCGCCAGCGCCTGATCGTAGGCGGCTGAAGCCGTCAGAAGCTGATCACCCAACTTGATTCGTGCCTGCGTCGGCGTCTTTGCAGCCGAGTCGTAGATCGCGACGTCCGTATCAAACGCCGTCGCGACTTTCGACGAGTCAGCGGACCAGACGGGCAACGCGTCCGTCATATTGTCGTCGAGCAATCGCTCGCTTCCGTCCGGCATGATCAAACGCGGGCGCCCGGCCGGCAACTTAAACTGCCGCTCGCGTTGATTCCACTCGTCTTCCTTGCACGCGAGCGCGGCCAGCGCATGCCCGTCCGGCGCCCAAACAAAGTAGAAATAGATCAAGCCTTCACGCGCCGTGAGCGGCCTCAAACCGTCGCCGTCGCGGTCGCAAATGTAGATCTGTTCCGTACTGAAACTCGCCACCGGCGCAAACACCGGACCAAGTGACGGCGAAGGCACCGGCGATAGCTCCGGCACGGGCTCGAGATCGCGCGGAGGCGTCGGCGTCGGACTCGCCATCACGCGCTTGTGCGCGATGAAGTTGAAGTAGCTTCCATCCGGCGACCACTGCACAGTCTCCGGAAATACGCACGAGATGTCGGGCGGGACTAAATTCCGCAGAAACTTCCCTTCCGAGTTGTAAAGGTCGAGACGAAAAGCGGAGCTGGGCTCGTCGGCGGTTGCGTAAACAGCCAGCACTCGTTGTCCGTCCGGCGACGCGACCGTGCGCAGCAGTGCCTCATCTTTTCGCCTCGTCGTGAAATCGGTTGCGACAGTGCCTAACTTTTCGAGCAGATCGTCGGCGTTCGCATCGGCCGGCGCGTTCGTGTCAGGCGTGAGTCGATAGGCGAGGTTCTGCGACGGCACGTCGCGCAACACTTTTGGCCGCACGTCCTGCCGATCGATGACAGATTTACAGCCCGCAGCTAAGACCAGCGAAACGATTATTGTGAAGACGTGGGAGGTCGTGGTTCGTCTAACCATCCGTACCGTTATTGTTTGCGAGGCTCCGCACGCTCCTCGCGGTCGTTGAGCAACTCCTTCACCATGATGGGATGCAGCGCCAGCAGCGCGCGAATCGTGTTGCGCGGCGAGAGATGATCCTCGTCGCCTTCGTCAATCTCGACGCAATTGTGTTGGATCGATCGTGCCAGACGACGCGCGATCGACTCGTAACCAGGCGTACCGCCGACGTAAGCTCGCACAGCCATCGCGCCGATCAAGTCGCACGTGATCTCTTCGCCGCGTTGTCCGCTGACGTCGAGCCCCGTGAGATCAGAAGCGCTGTTGCCGATAGCGGTGACGAGCATTCGCAAGCTGTCGTTATCGCCGTCCGCGATGTGCATCAACTCGTGGGCCAGCACGCTGATCATGCCTTCGTCCGAACGCAACCCGGCCAGAAAGATCGTGCCGAATGTTATCACCTGCGGCTTGCTCAGAAAGACTGATGCGTTGTCGCGCGATTCCATGTCGGGCCTGACTCGCTTCACCGCGTTGACCCTGGCAATCGCCTGCTGAACACGCCGATCGAATCGCCGCGACGTTTGCAGGTTGTAGTCCGATACGAGCTGCCGCAGCGATTCGACGACTAAAGCCTTCGCTATCGGCAACAGTTTCTGCGCCCGCTGTGCGCCTGCTTGCGCGTCCGGATGTTGGATCGGCAACGACGGACGCGCCTGCATCTCGTCAATCGCGACGCTGCTCTTCGGATCCAGCTTCGCCTGCGTGCAAACTACGGCGATCGCTTCTTCGAGCAGCGCCCGAGCTTCCGGCGCCATCGTCGCCGCCCGCCGCGGGCTCGAGTGTGATCCTGACTTGTGTTGCGCAAACGCACTTGCGTTCACACAGAAGAGCAAACAAACCAGAACCACAAATTTTGAAATACGCTTACTCATGCTCTAGCGATGACGCCAAACGGGTTTACGTTTTTCCATGAACGCCTTGACGCCCTCATTAGCGTCGAGCGTCTTCATCAGTTCGTGCAGGTAGATATTTTCCTGTTCCTTCAACGCTTCGTCGAGCGTGCGGCCGTGGCCCAGGTCCAACGCGCGCCGCGTATACTCCAGCGATGCGCCTGAAAGCTCTTTAAGCTTGGCCGTTACCTCGAGCAGCTTAGGTTCGAGATGAGCGCTGGGGATCACGTGATTGCACAGGCCCAGCCTTCCCGCCTCGACTGCGTCGATAATCTCACCGGTCAGAATCAGTTCACGCGCCCGCTTCTGACCGATAACCATCGGAAGCAGGATAGCAGCTACGGGCGGAAAAACACCCAACTTAACTTCCGGCAGACCAAAACGGGATCGATCGGACGCGATCACGATGTCGCACGCTGCAACTATTTCACAACCGCCGCCAAGCGCGGCGCCGTCGACGAGGGCGATCACCGGCTTCGCGAGTTGTTCCAGTTGACGAAAGATCGAGTGGAATGAGTCGAGCATCTGGTAGATCGTTTCCTGAACGTGCTCCTCAACCGCGACGCCGGCGCTGAACGCGCGGCAGTCTTTGTCGGCGGAAAACACGATCGCCACGATCTCGCGACGCGCACACTCCGCGAGCGCCGCCGTAATCTCCTGCATCATCGCGATGTTGAAAACGTTCAACGGCGGACGCGCAAACGTGATCCGCGCCACGCGATCATCGACCCGAAATCTGATGTGTTGGTTGGCAGAATCGTCCACTTACTTTATTGGCCGCCTCCAATCCAGCTCCGATACATCCTCTTCTGCGCTTCCGTCGGCGCCGGCACCGGTACGATGCGATACGTTCCCTCTGTGCGCCCGCCCAGCTTGATGAGCATCGTGCTGAGATCGTCGAAGCGGAAGATCGTCAGGTTGAGCAGATCACCCGGACGTTTCTCCGCGAGACGCGCGTTGAAAAGAGCTAAGGTCATGCGCGCATTATCGAGCGCGACGATCTGGTCGCCCGTGTTCAAGCCCTGCTCGTATGCGGGCGAGCCTGCCGTAACACGGGTCACCATCAGCCGGTCGTTTTCCTGTCGGAGGTCGGCGCCGAAGTAAACGCGCTCAACCGGCTGTCCGGAAGGTGCTGTCGCCGCGCCGGTGTCGAGACGAAGACCGACTGCTGCGAGCGCCGTGTTGTAATCCAGCTCGTCCGTTCCCCGCACGTACTTCGCGAAAAACTCTTCCAAACTCGCTCCAGCCGCCAATTCGCTCGCCTTCTGAAAATCGGCCGGCGTGTAGTTGCGGTCTTTTTTGAAAAACTCGGTGTAAAGATACCGCAAAACGTCGTCGAGCGACTTCGCTCCGTTGCTTCGTTTGCGAATCTCGAGGTCGAGCAGCAAGCCGAGGATCGCACCCTTATCGTAATAGGAGACCTGCGAGTTGTTGAAGTTCTCGTCCGCGCGATAGAACTTGATCCACGAATCGTAACTGGATTCCTCAACAGATTGGACCAGGCGGCCGGGCGTGTTCTGCAATGCCTGGATCGAGCGAGCAGTGGCGGCCAGATAGTCGCCTTCGCTGATCAATCCGGCGCGACGCAGCGCGATGTCGGAATAATAGTCGGTGACGCCCTCGGCCACCCACAGGTTTTTCGTGTAATTCTCTTGCGTGTAATCGAACGGGCCGAGCGCGTCGGGGCGGATTCGTTTCACGTTCCAAAGATGAAAGAACTCATGCGAGACGAGCGAGAGAAAGCCGCGATAGTCGCTTTGCGGACCCATGCCGGCATTGGGTGAGGCGGAAGTGGCGCGGTCGCCTGTTCGGATAGTAAAACCGAAACGCGGATAGCCGAGCGACGTTGAGTTCGCGTGTTCGAGCCCGCCGCCCGCGTTCGAACGCAGGTGAAGGATGAACGTGTAGTCGCGATACGGGACCTCGCCGCCCATCAACTCGACTTGTGTCTCGACGATCTTCTGCACGTCGCGCCGCATGCGCTCCGGATCGTAGTTGCCTTCGCCGTCGATCACGATGCGATGCGCGACGCTTTTCACGTTGAACAGGATGCTTTTGAAGTTGCTGACTTCAAACGGCGAATCGTAAAGCACGTCGAAGTTTTCGGCGCGAAAAGTATTTCGCTGACCAGGCACACCGGGCAGTCCGGTGGCGATCTTCCAAACGTCGGGCGCGATGACGCGCACCGTAGACGGGCTCTTCAAAAATCCATCGAGATACATCAACAGGTTTGCGTTGTTCCAGTACGCGTGTGCCGAATTGAGCTCGCTTGTTCGGACGGAAAGCTCGTTTGCGTAAACGCGATACGACGCGTGCCAGTCGCGCGAGCCGTTCGTCGTCACCTTCCACGTGGTTTTGTTGACCTTCTCCCACTTCAACGGCTGGCCGGAGGCGTCTTTCGCCGCGAAGTCCTGCACGTGGCGCTCAAACTCGCGAATGAGATACGAACCGGGAGTCCAAACCGGCATGACCAGTAGCTCTTCCGACGGCGCGGTCGCCGTGGCAGCGCGTTTGATCGAGACGTCGATCTCGAACAAGTGTGTATGCGGACGCGACATTCCGATGGTGAACGCGATCTCGACCGGCAATATTGTCTGGGTCGTTTGCGCAAACGGTGCAAGGCCAAAAACTAAGAGCGTCAACAGTGCTGGGGCGATCAGTAGTCGGCGTCTGGACATTCTCAGGCATGTTACTATCTCCGTGTTCTGCAAAACAACGTAATCGGAGATTCGCATGTTAGGTCGACTGATCGCGACTTCCTCGACGTGGTTCACACTGCCCATTCGCCTGGCGCTCGCGGCCGTGATGATCGCGCACGGCTCACAAAAGGTGCTCGGGACGTTTGGCGGCCCTGGTTTTACGCAGTTCGTGGGCGGAAACACACCTTTCAGCTTCATGCGGCCGGCGTGGTTTTGGCTGGGTGCGGCCGCGTTTTCGGAGTTTGTCGGCGGGATACTCGTGCTGCTCGGTTTGCTGACAAGAGTCGGGGCTTTCTTCATCGCTTGCACGATGCTGACGGCCATAATCGGCGTCCACTGGTCCGGCGGCTTCTTTGGCAGTAACCGTGGTTACGAGTATCCGATGTCGCTGTTGGCGATGGCGGTCGCGTTGATGATTGCAGGCGGCGGACAGGCATCCGTTGATCGAGCGTTAACTGGCGGACGTAGGTAGAACACCGATCCAAGCAGAATGAACCGTTCGCCTCTCATCGTCATCCTTACGACCGTCTTCATCGACCTCGTGGGATTCGGGATCGTAATTCCGGTGTTGCCGTTCTACGCCGAAGGGACCGCATTCAACGCGACGCCTCGCACAGTCGGACTGCTCTTCGCCTCATACTCGATCATGCAGTTGATCTTCTCGCCGATTCTCGGAAGGTTGTCAGACAAATACGGCCGCAGACCTGTTCTCCTGATCTCAATCATCGGCACCGGGATCGGGTTCCTCATCCTTGGCTTTGCCAAAACGCTGCCGATGCTGTTCGCCGGAAGAATTCTCGACGGTATAACAGGCGGAAACATCTCGACCGCGCAGGCGTACATTGCGGACATCACGACGAAAGAAAACCGCGCCAGCGGCATGGGATTGATCGGCGCCGCATTCGGCGTCGGGTTCATCTTTGGGCCGGCCATCGGAGGCATCCTGAGCCGTTGGGGGATTCAAGTGCCGTTCATCTTTGCGGCGGCGCTGTGCTTCGCAAACGCGATCCTGCTCTACTTCCGGCTGCCTGAAACCGTCAAAGCGAATCGTCCGGTTGAACACCGCGCTGCTACCGGCCGCGGCCTCAGTCATTTAATCGTTTCGCTGAAACAGCCGCGGCTGGCGTTTGTTTTGGCGATCTATTTTCTCTTCGTCGTGGCGTTCTCGATCATGACGACGTCGTTTTCGCTGTACACGATGTTTCGCTTCGGTTACGACGCGCAACACACCGGTTACCTGTTCGCGTACGTCGGCGTGATCGCGGTGATCATTCAGGGCGGACTGATCGGACGCTTGGTGAAGCGCTTCGGTGAACTGCCGCTGGTAATTGTTGGCGCGCTATGTTTTGCGATCAGTCTGTTTGCAGTTCCGTTTGTCGGGCCGGCTGCGGGCGGACTGGCGGGGTTGCTGATCGGCGGAGGAGTGTTTTCGTTAGGCAACTCGCTCGCGACGCCTGCGCTTACGAGTCTCGCTTCGAAGAGTGCTTCGGGGGAACAACAGGGAACCGTATTGGGCGTGACGCAATCGGTGGCCAGCCTGGCGCGAGCTCTCGGTCCGTCTCTCGCGGCGTTGCTGATCGCCAGCCCGATCGCGCATCTCGGCGCCGACGGACAATCACACTACATGAGCGACAACTCGCTCTTCGCCACCTTCTGGACCGGCGCCGCCATCATGCTCGTCGCCTTCCTGGTGGCGTTGTATTTTTCGCGGATTAAATCCGTGTTTCCTACTGTGCAAACTGACCAATCGGTCCGTCCGGCTTGATCAGATCCTTGAGCGCCGAATAAGGCACCAGAACAAACTGCGGACCCGCCGCGTATGGCGCAACCTGATAAGAGTCGAAGGTGATTCCGAGACCTTTTTTCGAGATAGTCCAGCTCTGGTAATTCTTGTGGTTGGGGCCGGCGCCTTCCTGAATCTGGTCGCCCAGCAAATCTTTGTTTTTCTTCAGCTCTGCTATGCAAAACGCCGAGATTGCCTGCAAGTACTTCGCGCCAGGCTTGAACAAGTCAGCCAACTTGATCGGCTTACCATTCCTGAGATCGAAATTGACAACGCGACTATAGGAGTTCGGATGCGCAGCGCCTTGATAGTAACTGCCAACGTCGAACTTAACGCTGATTAGATCATCCTGGGCCACTGTGATGTCGTAACCGATCCCCAGGTCGCTGCCCATCGACCCGTCGGGCGGCGGTTCCTCGCCTTCTTCCGGCGCCATCGACTTCTTGAAATCCGACACCTCTTTCATCACAGCCGCTCGCGCCGTTTGATTAAACTTCTCGAAGTTTGGATTAGCGGAGCCGCCGGTGAACTGCGGATACTGCGCGTCGATCTGGTAATTCAGTTTCTTGTTGCTTTCCTTGATCTGCTTCGCAAGCAGTTCGACGCCGCCGCTCAGATTGATCGGCTCTTCATGAACTGAAAACGCCGTCTTCTTGTCGTCGCCTTTTTCGCCGGGCGGCTTGGACCAGTTCCCCGCGAGCGTGATCAGGTTGTCCTGCGAGTCGACGGTCCAAAGTCCTTTGAACACGCCCGTCTGCTTACCGGTTGGATCGAACTCGTCGAGAGTGAGACTACCGTTTTTATCGACCGTTCCGCGCAAGGTGATGGGCGTGCCGACTTTCTGATAGAAGTAGCTTCCGGTCAGGTTGTCGCCTTCGCGCACCAGTTTCATCTGCAAGTCGAGCGTCGAGCCGATCGAGCCTTTGAAATACCTGGTTTGCGGCGGTGGAGTCGCGCCGCCGGCCAGGTGATTCAACTGTTCGACCGGCGACGCCGATGCAGGAGCCGCAGCGGGCGCGGACGGCGACGACGCTTTGCGGCAAGCGGCGCCGGCGATCAATGCCATTAACAAAAGAATGACGAGCTTCTTCATTTCGTGATCAATCCCGAGCGCAGGATTTCTTCTCTTACTTCTGAAAAGGTCAGTTCGCACAAGCGGCCGCCGGAGAACAACGAGTTGTTCGTGACGTCGGCGAGTGCGAAGGGTGGCTGCGGATAGTTGTCGAGCTCTTCGTCGGTTTCGAACCCGACTTCCGCGAGGACCAGGCCGAAAAGATCGCCGAGAAACATGTCGACTGAAAACCGGCGGCCTTCATGGTCGAAATAGTAACGGTTCTTTCGGATCTCGTTGGCGTTGAAGACTGACAACGTGTCGGCTTCGAGCGCGTTGAGATAGGTGTTCGTGATGATCGTGCGCGAGAGGTCTGCCGGATTGGGCGCGAACTTCTGCGTGAACTTGACAGTCCACTTGTTGGTTCGCGGCTCACGCACTTTGCGAATGCGCAAGCGCGTGCCGGTGATGTAGTTGTCGGTGATTTGCAGATGCGGATCCGCGCGCGTCAGCCCTTCCGGCAAATCTCTCAGGAGATAACGCCGTTCACGCTCGACGCGCGCGTACTTACTTTCGGGAACGATCGTGTTTTCGTCGGTTAACTTAGCTACGCCCATTTAGAACACAGATAGCTAAATCTTCCCGGCTTTCATGTCGGCGAGACGTTTCTCGAAAGTGGCTATGGCATTCGCGTCGGCTTTGTCGGCCTTTCCCTTTTGAATCGCCTGGTCTCCAATCGCGAAAGCCTCTTCCTTCTTGCCGGCCTTGTACAACGCGTTCGCCTTAGCCGAAAGATTCTGGAACGTCTCTCTCACCTTGATCGACTGGTCGATCCATTCCATGCCCTGCGCATCATCAGCCGGGTTGGTGTTGTTGATGAGATAATTCCCAGCTTGCAACGGCGTCCGCCAGTCGTCGGCTTTTGCGCCACCAACTGTCGTCTTCAAACGGGCTAACGTCGCCGCCGCGACGTCTGGAACTTTCACTGTGAACGGAACGCTGATCTTCTCCCAGCGAATGTTCACTTGCGCCGAATCTTCGCTGACCGGATCGAAGGTAAACGCGAGCCACTCCTGGTTCTCAGCAACCGCCTGCGGCTTCGCCTTCACGCGCAGCGTATCTTTCGCCGCGTCGTAGTTGAAACTGCCCCACTGATTCGCGGTGCCGTTGAAAACGATCGTCCACTCGTCTTTCGTGGGAATCGTGTGCAGGCTGTAAGTGCCTGCCGCAAGCTTTTGTCCATTAATGAGCACGTCGTCGCTGACCGAAAACATCGTCGCATCGTCAGCGCCGGTGCGCCAAACGTGTCCGTACGGCACGATCACGGCCGTTTTTGGACGAACGTTTTGATTGTCGAGGGTCGCCTCGCCCTTCGCGGAAGCGGTCTGCTCCGGTAACGGGTCGCCCCAGATCTTTCGTCCCTTCACCCCGGGCCGGCTGTAGGTGATGGTGACGTCGGTTACCCCGATCCTTTGCATCACACTCGCCTTTTGACTGGCACGCGGCAAGACGACTTGCGCGGATGCAGAAACGGCGAAGCAGAGAACAAGTATGGAGGCGGAGATAGCTATGCTGCTGCGTTTCAGGGTCCTCATTGTCTTTCTTTCTCCTCGAGATAGGTTTCGCGCATGATACAATCCCGGCTAAAGACAATTCAAACCATCCGTGTTCTAAACACGGATCGCCCCTTCTGGAGGACACGTCCAAAATGTCGAACCGCATACTTCTTCTGCTGGCAGCCGCATGTTTCTTCGCACTGGTTCTTTCGATCAGAGTCGACGCCCAGAACGGACACGGCGGGCAAACAAGACTGCTGCGCACGCCCACAGTCAGCGCAACGCAGATCGGTTTCGCTTACGCGAACAATATCTGGGTCGTGCCGCGCAACGGCGGCAGCGCTCGCCGGTTGACGAGTTTTCAGGGACAAACCGCCAATCCACATTTCTCGCCGGACGGACGATGGATCGCTTTCAGCGGCGAGTACGCCGGCAACTTCGACGTCTACCTCGTCGCGGCGGACGGCGGCGAGCCGCGGCGTTTGACGTGGCATCCGGGCGCGGACCTCGTCGAGGGATGGACGCCCGACGGCAAGTCGATCCTCTTCTCATCGACGCGCGCAACATGGGCGCCGAGCGGTTCGCCACGCTTCTGGACGGTTTCGACTGAGGGCGGCGTTGAACAACCGTTTCCACTGCCGCGCGCGTACCAGGGCAAGATTTCACCTGACGGCACACGCATCGCCTATCGCATGAACAACTCGTGGGACGAAGAGCGCCGCAACTATAAAGGCGGACAAAATCGCCCGATCTGGATCGTCGATCTGAAAACTTACGATCTGGTTTCTCCGCCGTGGACTGACTCCAAAGACGTCCAGCCTGTCTGGGTCGGCGATTCCGTTTACTTCATCTCCGATCGCGACGGCGTAGCGAACATCTGGGAATACGAAACGAAGAGCAAGAAACTGGCGCAGATCACAAACTTTAACGACTTCGACGTGAAGTCGATGGACTCGGGCTCGGGAACGATCGTCTTCGAACAAGCGGGATACGTTCACGAATTGGATCCGAAGAGCGGCAAGTCCAAGATCGTGAACATCGTCGCCGCCGGAGACTTTCCGTGGATGATGCCGAACTGGGAAGACGTTAGTAACCGGCTCACCAACATGGCCCTCTCGCCAACCGGCAAACGCCTCGTCGTCGAAGCCCGCGGCGAGATCTTCACGATCCCGGCCGATAAAGGTGACGTGCGCAATCTGACGAACTCGAGCGCCTCCGCGGAACGTGATCCCGCGTGGTCGCCCGACGGCAAGTTTGTTTCTTACTTCAGCGACAAGTCAGGCGAGTACAAACTCGTGATCGAAACGCAGGACGGACTGACGCCGCCGCGTGAGATCACGCTTGAGAAACCGACGCATTACTACACGCCGTCGTGGTCGCCTGACTCGAAGAAGATCCTGTTCACCGATACGAACCTGAAGGTCTGGGTGCTCGACGTGGCAACGGGACAGGCGAAGGTTGTCGGGAACGATCCCTGGATGGTGCCGCAACGCACTTTGAACCCGACGTGGAGCCCCGATTCGAAGTGGGTCGCTTATGCAAGCCGGCTGAGGTCGCTTTATCACGCGATCTTCATCAGCAACGTCGAGACGGGCGAGACCAAACAGGTCACCGACGGGCTTGCCGATGCGGTTTGGCCGACGTGGGACGCGAGTGGAAAGTACTTGTGGTTCCTGGCTTCGACCGATTTCGGACTGCGCTCGCAGTGGCTCGACATGACTTCCTACGATCACGATCCGACGTTCGGGTTGTATCTGGCTGTGTTGAAGAAGACGGATCCGAGTCCGTTGCTGCCGGAGAGTGATGAAGATCGTGGCGTTGGGACGGGCAGGGCTCGACCCGCGCCAGGTGCGTGCGCAGCCGATGCGCCTGCTGTGCCTGCCGGTGGCGAAGGCGGTGAAACACCTGCTCCTCCAGCGCAACGCGGACCGCGTGCTCCAGTCACAGTGCAGATTGATTTTGACGGACTGTCACAAAGGATTATTGCTGTTCCTGGCGTTCCTGAACGTCAATACACGGATTTACAAACAGGGATCGACGGTTATGTTTTTTACATGGAAGCCGGGAGAACACCGGGCAGCGGAAATGAACTGATTCGCTATCGCCTCTGCGATCGACGTGCAAATACCTTTGTCAACAACGTCGCGACCTATGAGATCAGCGCCGATCGGCGGAAACTTGTGTATCGCGCCGCTGCCGGCGGTGGCGGACAGGGCGGCGCACCCGGCGGCTTCGGCGGCAATCCTCCGGCTCCGCAGTTGTTCCTCGTCGACGCGGATCGCAATGCACCGCAGGCTGGAGCGGGCCGTTTGAACGTCTCGTTGCGTATGTATCTCGAGCCGAAGGAAGAGTTCAAACAGATCTTCAACGAAGGCTGGCGCAACCAACGCGACTACCTCTACGTCCCAAACATGCACGGCGCGAATTGGCCGAAGATGAAAGAGATGTACGGGCAGTTGCTGCCGTACGTGATGCATCGCGCTGACCTGAACTACCTGATGGACATGATGGGCGCTGAGATCGCGATCGGACACTCGTACGTTCGCGGTGGCGACATGCCGACGGTCCCGCAGCAGGTCGCGGGGCTACTCGGCGCCGACTTCACAATCGAGAACGATCGATACAAAGTGACGCGCATTTACGATAACGAGAGCTGGAACCCGGATCTGCGCTCGCCGCTCGCCACGCCGGGAGCCAACGTAAACACCGGCGATTACATCCTCGCGATCAACGGCATCGAACTGCGCGCGCCCGACAATATTCATCGTCTGCTCGACGGCACCGCGAATCGTCAGACGACCTTGACGGTGAACTCGCGTCCAATGATGGAAGGCGCTCGCACGGTGACTGTAAGTCCCGTCGCGAGCGAGCAGGCGTTGCGAACGCGCGCGTGGGTGGAATCCAACCGGCGTCTGGTCGAGAAACTTTCAGACGGTCAACTCGCTTACGTCTATGTCCCGAATACGGGCCAGCCGGGATACACCAGTTTCAATCGCTACTACTTCTCGCAACAGGACAAGAAAGGCGTTGTCGTAGACGAACGCTTCAACGGCGGCGGTTCGGCGGCCGACTACATCATCGACGTCCTGCAACGCGACTTCGATGGCTACTTCAATAACGTCGCCGGCGAGCGTTTCCCGTTCACCAGTCCCTCCGCGGGCATCTGGGGACCGAAGGTCATGATCATCAACGAGATGGCCGGCTCCGGAGGCGACTTGATGCCGTATATGTTCAAGCGGCGGAAGATCGGTCCGTTGATCGGCAAACGAACGTGGGGCGGGTTGGTCCACACGGCTGACACGCCGCCGTTCATCGACGGTGGATCGATGATCGCGCCGCGCGGCGGGTTCTTCACTCGCGAGGGGAAATGGGCCGTGGAGAATGAAGGTGTCGCGCCCGATATCGACATCGAGAACTGGCCCAAGGAAGTCATCGCGGGACGCGATCCGCAACTCGAGCGCGCAGTCCAGGAAGCGATGCGGATGTTGAAGGAACGCCCGGTTAATCGGTCGGCAACGGAGCCGCCTCCGCCGACGTGGGGCAAACGACCGTCAAGCGATTAGTCAATGATCCGTTTTCTGATCAGTGTTTTAGTTCTGTTACTTCTCCCTGGCCTGGCCCCTGCGCAGTCCAGGGAGAAGCCTAAGCTCAAAGACTTCGGTTCCAGCCTCAAGAAGCTCAAGTGGGATCCGGAGAAGAACGCGACCTCGGAAGTTAACTACGGATCGAGCTCTGATGACGACGACGTGATCACGATCGACACGGCGCTCGTCGTATCGGAGCTGCTCGTCCTCGATAAAAACAATCGCGTCGTCAACGGGCTGAAAGCGTCTGACTTCGCCATCACCGAAGAAGGCATACCGCAACAAGTAGGTCACTTTCTCCTGGGCGACAATCGCAATCTGCCGCGCTCGATCGTCCTGATCATCGATTACAGCGGCAGCCAGTTTCCCTACATCAAGAATAGCGTCGACGCGGCGTCCGTTCTCGTCGATAAGCTCGGCCCGCGCGATCGCATGGCGATCGTCACCGACGATGTCGAGCTGCTCGTTGACTTCACCAACGACAAGCGCGAGCTCAAGAAAAAACTGAGTACGCTGGTCGAGAAGAGCAGAGGAAACGACGGCATTTTCGGACTGGGTGGAACCAAACGACAGTTCGGCAAGAGCGCTCAGTACAGCGCACTAATGGCGACGCTGAAAGAGTCGTTCGACGAGGAAGACCAGCGTCCGATCATCATCTTCCAGACCGACGGCGACGAAGCCGAGTATCTGCGCAACTCGATCATCGTTCCGGCAGTGCCTGCTGATGTTCCGCCCGAGTTGTTTGCAAGAGTTCAGTACGAAATCGAGCAAAAGAAACAACTGCAACGTTCCAGCGTGACGGAGTTTAGTCTGGAAGACGTCTATCGAGCGGTCGAAAAATCTCGCGCCACGATCTACACCGTCGTGCCTGGGCCAAAGCTGATCGGTCTTACTCCCGAACAGCAGTTGGAGACGTTGATAAGACAGGATGAACGAGCGATCAACGAGATGTTGCCGACGTTGAGCAAGAAAGCACGCGAGGCGTTCATCGCGCGTGAGGAAGAACGCAAGAAGATCGCTCCCCTGCAGGTTAAGCGTATGCGCGCCGAAGAGAACGCGAAAAAACAAGAGGCGCTGGCGGCGGTGGCGCCGCTGAGTGGCGGCTGGACGGAGTTTTTGGAGCAGCCATCACAGGCGCAGGGTATTTATGCGCGCATCCTGGCCGACATCAGCCAGCGCTACATCGTCGGTTACTATCCGACCAACAAAGAACGCGACGGCAAGCGCCGCAAAATCAGCTTCGAAGTAAAAGGCCATCCGGAGTACACTATCCTCGGTCGCCGCTCCTATTACGCCCCCCAACCTTAACTGATCTAAGCCAACGGTATTACCCGTATTTCCGTAGTATCTCCATGACTCGAATATTTTTACTCATAACGTGTCTCTTGACGTGTATCGCTTCACTCACCGCAGCAACGCTTCCAGCGAATTTCACTGAAACACAGATCGCGGGTGTCTCGGCGCCGACGGCGATGGAGATCGCGCCCGACGGACGCATCTTCGTCTGCGAACAAACCGGCGCGCTGCGCGTCATCAAAAACGGCGCGGTATTGCCTACGCCGTTCATGACCTTAAACGTCGATCCCAGCGGCGAACGCGGCCTGCTCGGCATCGCTTTCGATCCGAACTTCTCCAGCAACCACTTTCTTTACGTCTACTACACGGTTCCATCCGTACCGCGGCACAACCGTGTCAGTCGCTTCACGGCGAATGGCGACGTCGTCGTTCCCGGAAGTGAAACGATTCTTCTCGAGCTCAACAGTCTCACCGGAGCCACGAACCACAACGGCGGCGCGATTCACTTCGGTCCCGACGGCAAGCTCTACATTGCGACCGGCGAGAACGCCACCACGTCCAACTCGCAAACGCTCAGCAACATGCTCGGGAAAGTCCTGCGCATCAATGCAGACGGATCAATCCCTACAGACAATCCGTTTTTCGGCCAGACGACTGGAAACAATCGCTCCATCTGGGCGCTGGGCCTGCGCAACCCCTTTACGTTCGCCTTTCAACCGGGCACCGGCCGCATGTTCATCAACGACGTCGGACAGAGCACGTGGGAAGAGATCAACGACGGAATCGCCGGCTCGAACTACGGTTGGTCCATAACAGAAGGCCCAACCAACGATCCAAACTTCCGCTCACCGCTCTTCGTTTACGGCCATGGTTTCAGTGCGACGACGGGATGCGCGATCGCAGGCGGCGCTTTTTACAATCCGCTGGTCGTGCAGTTTCCGTCGAGCTTCGTGGGGAAATACTTCTTCGCGGATCTGTGCAGCGGGTGGATTCGCGTTTTCAATCCGGCGACGGGGACAGCGGAGCCGTTTGCGAGCGGCATCTCACAGCCTGTCGATCTGAAAGTCGGAGCGGACGGTAGTCTTTACTATCTTTCGATTGGATCGGGTTCGGTGTTCCAGGTCAAGTTCAACTCACCGCAAGGGTCGAAGCCCATTATCGCCACCGAAGCGAACACGGATATCGCGATCGCGCTCGACTCGCCGACGATGCTGCGCGATCCTTTCGCGCTTGTAAATCCGTTCAACTTTGGCACTGATAATCGTACGACGTTGATGCTATTTGTGACGCAACTCGAGTTGTTGCCCGGTGAGGATAAGTCGGCGGTAACGGCGAAGTTTCAGGATGCGAACGGGAATGTGTTTCCGTTGCAAGTGGAGTTTGTTGGAAGTCTGCCGGGAGTGGACGGAGTGTCGCAAGTGATCGTCCGGTTGCCGTCGAACACACCTGCGAATCAGTCAATCTTTATCAGCGTCACGCTACGCGGTCAAACCAGCAACCTGGTTCGCATCCGGATGAAATAATCCGTGTTCTCCTATGGGAACACGGATACGGGTTCCTCGATCGAGATACCGAGTCGTTTAATCTTGCAGTTTAGCGTAGTAACTTTCACGCCCAGCAGTTTTGCCGCCCGGCGTTGATTGCCGCGAGTACGCTGCAGCGCGTTTCTGATAAGCTCGCACTCGTAACGCTGAACTTCTTCCTGCAATCCAAATTTCTGATTTCCATTAGTCTCGCGACTGGTCAGCGAATCCACTTCCCGTAGCACAGTTAATGCAGCTTCCCGCAGGCTGATCAAGTTGTAATTAAACGAGCTATCCATTCGCCTAACCTCCCTGGTTTTTCGGTATGCGGGAGCAACGCAACCAACCACAAGTACGTTCAATCCTTGCTTAGAAGTTCTCTAAAAAACGCGACCGCACGTTCATCGCCGGTCTGCCCCAGCACCTGAATCGCCGTTTTGCGCACCGCCATCTTCGGGTGATTACGCGCCGTGCGAATCAGGATCGGAATCGCTTCGTCCTTCGAACGTCGCCCAATCGCGACGACTGCCTGTTTCTGAATCTCCACTTCGCCATTGCCGTCGACCGTGCTCGTCAACGCACCTAGACTCTTCTGCCCTGCGATCCGGCCCAGATTCGCAATCGCGCTTTTACGCAACTCGAGATCTTTTTCGGTCTCAGCGAGGCGGATCAGATAAGTCGCCGCGGCGTCGGCATTGTCGTTGCGGGCGATGCCCGAGAGAGCGCGCCGCTTGAGTTCGCGTGTCGTCATCGTTTCGTAGAGGTTCTGCAGCAGCGGCAACGTCCCGGCGGAGCGGCTCAGGCCAAGCGCCGACATCGCATTGAGCCGCGCGTCAGTGTCCTCCTGGTTGTTACGGACGATCTCGGCGAAGAGCGTGTTCTTCGCCTGGCTCTCGCCCGTGTTTCCCAACCAGTAGATCGCGCGGGAGCGCATTGTTTCCGACACTGGCTTACGGATCATCTCGGTCAACATCGCGTCGACTCGGGCGTCGTCGTGCAAAGCGATGGCGAAGACGGCTCGCTCGCCGAGACGTTTCATTTCCGGATCGGACGAATCGACGATCGACTTGAGATAGTTGAGGCTCTCTTCGTTGCTGATGCGTCCGGCCCAGTAGACGGGATAGCCGCTGAACTCATGCTGGCGGCGCAGGTTGTAAACTTCCACGCGCGTGAAGGTCTCGCGTTGCGTGTCAAAAAGCAGGAACAGACCCAACTCGCGCGTTTCGTGTCTCGTGTCAAACATCATCGAGACACCGTCGGTCGAGATATAAACACCGCCGGCGCTGTCCACGATTTCGAAATCGATCCCAATTCCGGGCCGCACTTCAAACTGATACGCAACCCAGAAGCGACCCTGCGTCGCGCTGGCGCGGCCCGCGGCGATTGCGCTATCGATCTTCGCCTTGAGGTTCGCGCCCTCGACCGGCGTGAAGTTCTTCGTTTGGCCTATAGCTAGAACGCCGCATAGAGCGAGGATCAGAGCTGCGAGTATCAATCTGTAGGCGCTCATTGTTTCAGCAACTCCTCGAGAAACTTGATCACCGCCGGATCATTGCTCCTGCTCAACCAGTTGATCGCGCGCGTCCGTCGGCCCATCGGCGCCTGTGGATTCCTGGCGATCTCAATCATCTTTTGGATCACTCGTTGATCGTCCATGCGGCCCGACGCGGCGTACCTCGGGCTTTGACCGCTCGGGGCGTTGGTGACTCCCGGGCCGAGAGCGAAGCTGCCGCTTGCGAGCGAGTTGATGATCTGGTCTTTCAACTCTTCGTTCTTTTCGCTCTCATAAAGACTGAGCAGAAACTCGACTGCTTTGTCGCCGCCCCGCCGCGCAATGCCGCCGATCGCGGTCTTGCGCAGCTCGATGTTGTCGGAACTGCGCGCGATCTCGAACAGCTTATTGCCTGCCCGTTCACTCTTTCGGTTGGCGAAACCGGCAATCACTGTCTTGCGAACCTCGACGTTCTGCTCCGTGTCGTAGATCCGCAGCAGCGCATCGACCGGCGGATCTCCGGCACGGCTGGCGATGCTCGCAATCGCCATCTTTCGCTGGGGAATGTTCTTGGCGGTGACGGCGATATCGCTGAGCACGGCTATCGCTCGATCGCCCGGGTGCCTGCTCAACGCATACAGCGACGCTTCGACGATCTCGTTCTCAGTCGAATTCAACGCAAACTCTCGCAACGACTCGATCACGCTGTCGTCATTCGTCGCGGCGAGGACCGAGATAGCGCGAGCGCGCAGCTTCATATCAGGCTCGCTGCGAGCGACGCCGAGGATCACGGGCGTCACCTGCTTCCCGCCGTTCCGGCCCAACAACGTCAACGCCGCGCTCTTGCAACGCACTGTTTGCGTCGAGCCGGGTTTTAGCCAGTCAGTGGCGGCGACGATGCCGCGCTGTAAATCGGTCTGAAACAGTGCCTGAAGCACGACGATCTTGAACTCGCATGGATCGTCGTCGTTCTCCGAACCGCCCAGTGAATCGAGATACCACAGGGCAGGCGGAGCGATGCCTTGTGCCGGCAGCGGCGGCACGCCAACTGCAGCCTGGCCGGGAACCATGAGGTCCGGCGCCAGCGTGTAGCCAAAGCCACCCTCGGGCGGACGACGGGCGATGGCGACCGGGCTGACGCGTCTTGCGGGGTCAATCATCATGGTCTCATCGGCCTGCGCCGCGGCCACCAGCGCCTCCGCTGATGCGGTCGTCGTGACTCCGCCCGGCAATTGGGCCAACAACAGGCGTGCGTCGTCGCGCCAATTCGTGCTCGGGTATTTCTCCAGCAAACGCATCAAGGTCGCGCGGCAGTCGTCATACCGGGAAAGTTTCTGTTGGGAATAGGCCATCCAGTAAAGCGCGGCGTCGAGGTTCTTTTCATTCGGATAAGTGTCGACGTACTGACGGAACTTGTCCTGCGCTCTGGCCCACTCTCCGTCAGTGATGAGATCGCGCGCGGCGCGGTAGACGGTAGTGGCGGCGTCGTTTGACGATTGCGGAATGAAATTGCTGGACGGCCGCCGTCGTTGTTGGCCCACGGCGGGGCTTGCAACGGCGGCGACGAGGACCAGTGAGATGATGAGAATACTGCGTGGAAGCTGATTCGACATGTTCGTAGCCTCTGTTTCTGTTAACGACGACGATCTGTTTTCGTTAACGATTATTCGTGCCGCGCTCTCGATATTCCATCAGGGCCGCGACGATTTCGGTTTTCTGCACTCGCTCTTTAATCTCTCGCACTTCCTCCGGTCGAGCGTGATCCGGAAGGTTTGCAATATCAATCAACAAGGGCTCGAGATCCGCGAGCAGCGTCTTGGTCGGGAACTTCGCTTTCATTTCGGCGTCTCGGCGAAGCACGACGTTTTCGTTGAGCAATCGTTGCGAAAGCGCCTTGTCGTAAGTGACGTCGATTTCCTCGTCGCTATCGGAGAGGGGGACGTTTCGGATTGAGCGCAGCAGATTTTGACTTTGTTCGAGGTGGTTGACGGTGTCCTGATCGTCGATGTCGAGATAAGCCAGATCTGACGACAGGACGCCGGGATTGTCTTTAACAATTGGTTTTCTTATCCGTGTTATCCGTGGTTTTGTAATTTGTGGTTTCTTTGGTGTCGTGAATAGTGCGAAACTCGTTTCTTCAGGGGCCGGTTGGACCGTTGGTGTTGTTTTTTCTTTCTTCGTTGATAGGAACACGGATCCAAGCCCGATTGTCAGGAGCACAACTGCGGCGATCTTCATCCACCAACCGTATGAAGTTTGGGGAACGGAGATGATTCGTTCCTCGATTCCACTCCAAAGCGCAGGCGAGACTTCGATCTCGCGGTCGTAGAGCGCGAATAGTTCCTGTTCGACGCGATCCTGATCGTCGGGCGCAAGCTCCCCGTCGAGATATTCTTCGAGCAGGTTTTCGTAAACTTCACACTTCATAACCAACTCCAGCATACGGACTGATCCGCCGGCGCATTTCCGCTCGCGCGCGGTGCAGATCCGTTTTTAATTTCGCTATCGAGAAACCGGTGATCGCCGCAATCTCTTCGTAGCTGCACTGGTGCAGCACCTTCAGGATGAACACCGTTCGCTTGTCTTCGTCGAGCGCCGCCAGCGAGCGTCGAATCACTTCGTTCAACTCTTTGCTGAGCAAGCCATCGACGGGCGCCGGTTTGCGATCGCTCAGATCCATGACTGACTTATCAGCGATATCGAGATGGCTGTTCGCCCGGACGCGTGCACGCAACGATTCGCGTGCGACGTTTCTGGCGATGCCGAATAACCAGGTTGAGAGCTTGGTGTCGCGCCGCATCGTGCGGATGGCGCGGTAGGCGCGGACGAAGGTCTCCTGCGTCAACTCTTCCGCGAGGCTGCGGTCGTTGACCATGTCGAAGATGAAGCTGATAACGGGTCGCGAATACCTTTCAAAAATCAGACGAAAGGCCTCGGCGTCGCCCTGGCACACGCGAGTAACCAGGTCGGCTGAACTATTCATCAGAGTTCCCGCGAACGCGCCAGGCTGACCTTCAAGATTTAATTCGTCGACCGTCAGCCTTTTCATCATTGTCTCGCTAGGTAAGTGAGCCGCGGGGCTGAAAGGTTTCAGGTTTTTGTGACCACGGATTCAGCGGATTTCAGGTACGCCGCGGGCTCGACGATCTTGCCGGCAATTGCTGAGGCGGCAACAACATAGGGTGAGGCGAGGTAGAGTTTTCCGGGGCCGCTGCGGCCGGGGAAGTTTCGGTTCTGGGCGCTGACTGTGACCGTCTCCGCGGACGGCGAGGCACCCGGTCCGGCGTTGATACAGGCACCGCACGACGGGTCGATCAACTCCGCACCCGCCCGTTCGAAGAGCTCGATGTAACCCTTGCGCCGCGCGTACTGCTTGATCTTCTGCGAACCAAACTGAATGTAAAGATGAACACCTTCCGCCACTCGCTTCCCCGCCGCGAGCGCGTTTTCAAGGACTTCGGCGTACATGTCCATGTCAGCCATCTTTCCGCCGGTGCATGACCCACCGTAAGCGGCGTCGATGCGGACCTCTTCTGATAACGAGTCGATCGTAATGCCGTTGCGCGGGTCGCCCGGCGTCGCGACCATCGGCCGAATCTCGTCAAGATCGATCTCGAAAACAGCCGCATACTGCGCGTCCGGATCGCTGTAGGTGAAACCGCGACGCACTTCATCCGCATCCAGGTCACGCGTGCTAACGATGTACTCGAGCGTTTGCTCGTCAGGCTCGATAATACCGGTAGTTCCGCCTGCCTCGACGGCCATGTTGGTCAACGTCGCGCGTTCATCCATCGGCCAGTTCTGCAAGTCGTCACCAGCGAACTCGAGCACCTTGCCGATGCCTTTGCTCGTCTTCATGTACTCGGTAGCAAGAATCACGAGCATCACGTCTTTCGCGGCGACATCAGCGCGTTTCTTCCCCTTTAAGACGTACCGAACAGTTTCAGGAACGCGGATGCGAATGTCCTTCGTGTACCAGGCATTCGCCATGTCAGTCGAACCGACACCGAACGCAAAACAACCGAGCACGCCCGCCATGCACGTGTGCGAGTCAGTACCGATGACGATCTGCCCCGGCAGCGCGAGATCTTCGACGACGGCGTTGTGGCAGATCGCTTCCGAACCACCTTCCGGGTTCTCGCCGTAAAGCTTGATCTTCTGTTGACCAGTAAAGCTCTCCTGCGTCGTGGCGAGCCCTTCGGCCTTTTCGAGCAAACCCATCTCGCGATGCTTCGGCGACATCACGCGCCCGAGAAACGTCAGGTGATCGCGAAAGGCAAACACCGACTCCGGCTCGGAAACACGCGCGTCCGCACCAAGCGCCTGCTTGAACAACGACTCCGCCATCGGCGTCACGTACTCATGCGAGAAACGCACGTCGGCAACTGCAAACAACGAGTCGCCGGGTTTTACCGCCTCTACGCCGATCTTTCCGGCCGTCACGAACGCATGACGCGCTATGATCTTTTCGACGATCGTCATCGGGCGCGGCGCGGTCTCAATCGGAGGCGGCGACACTTTTCCGCCCAACCGCGCCTTGTTGTAATTGAACAGCCCGCCGTGCCTGACGATGTCCTGCGAAATCGGGTCCAGTCCCTTTGTAAATTCTGTTAGTGCGATTGCTTCACCACTGCGAATCCGATCAATAAGGTCGAAATCGGTAGACGTAAGCAATCCGATATTCTGCGAGTTTTGCCCGTAGATCTTCTCGATGCTTTTAGCGATGACAAGTTGAATGCCCGCCGCTTTTTCAGCGTACGGCGCCGTCTCGCGCGACGAGCCGCAACCTTTCGAAAGCCCCGACACCACGACCGCAAACCCGCCGTTTTTGACCTCGTCTTTTTGCACCGCGCCTTCGCGCATGCCAACGTAGACGTACTGACCGAGCGTCTCGTCGTAATAGAAACAGACCCAACCCGGCGTGATCTCGTCCGTCGAGATGTTGCTCATGAGCGGCAGGTCGTCGCTCTTCAAGCGGGACGCCAACTCGGCTTCCAGTTGCGCGGCGGCGTCGCCGGTAGCGGCGAGTTGTTGCCGGATCAGCTCGGTGTTTTCAGTGAGAAATAGAATGCGGCCGGAGAATTTGATGTTTTCAGTCACTTTAGTTTGTCGCTATCATTAATTATTATTAGTGCGGTCCGATTATAACCTCACCCGGATAAAACCTTTAACGGGCACTCTGGCGTCTAATGCCAAGGCTGCAGACAGCAGGAGCGGAGGATAGTTTGAATGAAGTTTCCAGCAAAAAGTTTAATGACGGCGATACTTATGGCGATTTCGTTGGCGGCTTTTAATTCAAGAGTCGTCGCCCAGGAGACTGACGATCCCGCCAAAATCGAGATATACAAGAGGTTCAGAGACAATTACAGGGACAACCCGACCGTCGCGTATCAAGCCGCACGCGACTACCTGCAAAAATATACAAAGGATAAAGACCAGTACATCGACTACCTGACGAAGTGGGTAACCGTTTACGAGCGCGACGAGCGCAAGCGAAATCTTCCGGGTCTGATCAACGAGAAGAAGTTCACGGAAGCTTACAAGACGGGCGCGCGAATCCTTTCCGACGAGCCCGATTACCTGCGCGCGCAGATCGACCTCGGTTACGCCGGTTATCTCGCCGCATCAGCGAAAGACGAGTCGCACAACGCCGAAGCGCTTGCTTACGCGACGAAAGCTATTCAAGCCATCGAATCGGGCAAGACACCAAGCGAGTGGGCGCCGTTCAAAGGCAAGGACGACACGCTGGCCTATCTCAATTACGCAGTCGGTTTCCTGAAATTGAAAACGAGCCCGGCGGAGTCGATCGATCCATTGTTGAGAGCGGCCTCGCTGGAGAGCGACATCAAGCGGACCCCGTCGACGTACTACTTCCTCGCGGTTGCTTATGAGTCCGGGCCGTACAAAACGCTTTCGACCGCGTACCAGAATGAGTTTGCAAACAAGCCTGAAACTCCGGCCAGCAAGGCCGCGCTGGAGAAACTGAACGTCCTGATGGACCGGATCATCGACGCCTACGCGCGCGCGATCGCCGCCGCCGGCACCGATCCGAAGACGGAACAAAACCGGAAGGATTGGCTGGTTGCTTTGACGAACTATTACAAGTTCCGTAACAACGGAAGCGACACGGGCTTGAAGGAGTTCATCGACGCTTCGTTGAAAAAACCGTTGCCGCCAAAACCGTAGTATCCGTTAGAACACGGATAAAAAACTGTATACTGCGGCAATGCGAACCCTTCTCTTAGTCTTCGTTCTGCTGCCGATCAGTATCAACGCGCAACAGCTTTCTATCGACGCCATGATCGAACGCGACATGGCGTCGATGCTGTCTACGTACAAAATGCTCCACGCCGCGCCGGAGCTTTCGCACCGCGAAGAGAAGACGTCGTCGTTCTTCGCCGGCGAACTTCGCAAACTCGGCTACACCGTCACGGAGCGAATCGGGAAGTTTGAGAACGCCGAGTGGACCAGCTACGGCGTCATCGCGGTCATGAAGAACGGGACCGGGCCCACGGTGCTCGTCCGTACGGAGCTCGACGCCCTGCCGGTCGACGAAAAGACCGGTCTGCCATACGCCAGCAAGGTGCGATCGAAGAACGACGCGGGTCTCGAAGTCGCCGTCATGCACGCGTGCGGTCACGACATTCACATGACGAGCCTGCTGGCGACGGCGAAACTCCTCAGCGAGCTGAAGTCGCAGTGGCAGGGAACGCTCGTCCTGCTGGGCCAACCAAGCGAAGAGACCGGCGACGGCGCGCGCGCATTGTTGCGCGACAATCTCTACACCCGCTTCCCGCAACCCGATTTCGCCATCGCATTGCACGACAAACCGGAGCTCGAGACAGGAAAGGTCGGCTACACGCCCGGCTACGCGATGGCGAGCGCGACGTCGATCGACATCAAGATCCGCGGCATCGGCGGTCACGGCTCCGCGCCGGAAACGACGAAGGACCCGATCGTCGTAGCGTCGCAGGTCGTGCTCGCGTTGCAGACAATCGTCAGCCGCGAAAACTCGCCGCTCGAGCCGGCCGTGGTCACAGTCGGTTCAATCCATGGCGGGACTCGTTACAACATCATTCCCGATGAAGCGAATTTGCAGTTGACAGTCAGGACTTATAAGGAAGACGTTCGCAAGCGGATACTCGCGTCGATCGAGCGGATCGTAAAAGGTACGGCGATGGCCGCGGGAATTCCTGAAGATCGGGCGCCGATCGTCAAGGTGAGTGAAGGCACGACTTCGACTTATAACGATCCGAAACTGCTCGAACGTTTGACGCCGGCGCTTTCGCGAGCGCTCGGCGAGGAGAACGTCGTCAAGATGCCGCCGATGATGGCGAGTGAAGACTTCGGATATTTGAGTCTGGACCAGAAGATACCGGCGACGATAATCTGGCTGGGTGCTTCTGATCCGCAGAAGGTCAAGCAAAGCCGCGAGACGGGTGTCGCGCTTCCGGGATTGCATTCGGCGCTGTTCGCTCCTGTTCCGGAGCCGACATTGCGCACGGGAGTGAAAGCAACCACGGCGACGGTGTTGGAGTTGATGAAGAAGTAAACCAATGGATCTCGAAGAGGTTCGGAAATACTGTTTGTCGTTGCCGCACGTGACCGAACGCGTGCAGTGGGGCAATGATCTGTTGTTCTGTATTGGCGAGAAGATGTTTGCGGTGGCGGGGTTGGACGCGAAGTATCCGACGAAGCTCTCGTTCAAGTGTACGCCTGAAAAGTTTAGCGAACTGATCGAGCACGAAGGAATCATCCCCGCGCCCTACGTCGCTCGTTATCATTGGGTCGCCCTGGAAGACCTGGACGCTCTCAATAAGAAGGAACTCAAGGACCTGCTGAAGAACGCTTACCAACTGGTCCACGACAAGCTGCCGTTGAAGGTCCGGAAAAAGCTCGGTACTGCGTAGTTTTATTTCCAGTCGCAGACAACCCGGACCGCCCGCTTACTCTCAAACGGTCATCTTTCCCCGGTGAGTCCCACAAAATCCGAGTCGCCTGGAGGTCTCATGGAGGTTCCAATGCCTGCGAAGTTCTCCTTCCTGTCGTTGCTCCTGCTCATCCTGTTTTCCACCCAGATCTCCCTCGCAAATGAGCCGGCCGCGGTCCTGGCCCGCAAGGCAGTGTCGGAGGATCCTGCCGAGGCGGCAACTGCAATCGAAGAGTTGCGCGTCCTCGGTCCGGAGGGCCTGGAAGCGCTCATGAACCAGTACGCCGATCAGATCAATAGTCACGTCTCGGACGCCAGGATCGGCGATACTCCCGAATGGCTACGGATAGCGAAAGCCCTCGATCAGGTCGGCCAGCAAAAGAACAACTTCATCTCCGGTCTCTACTGGTACACAGACCTCGAAGAAGCAAAGAAAGCCGCACAGGAATCCGGAAAGCCGATCCTGTCGCTACGCCTCCTCGGCAACCTGACGGACGAGCTGAGTTGTGCGAACAGCCGCTTCTTCCGCACCGTGCTCTACCCGAATGCGCAGATCCGCGACGTCTTGCGCAATCGCTTCGTACTGCATTGGAAGTCCGTTCGGCCAGTCCCGCGCATCACCGTTGATTTTGGCGACGGACGCAAACTCGAGCGCACCGTTACCGGCAACAGCATTCATTACATTCTCGACTCCAGCGGACGGCTGATCGAAGCACTCCCGGGTTTGTATGGACCAGCGGCTTTTAAACGCGGGCTCGACGGCGCGGAAACACTGTCGCGATCGCTCGTCGGAAAAAACGATCGCGAACGCAACGGGCTGTTGGTGAAATATTACGGGGAACGCACCCTCGAGATCGGGCGCGCGTGGCAGGCTGACACGAAACAATTCGGGGACAAGGTTGCTAACCGCCTGCTTCTCCCGCCCAGTCAAAACACCGACGCAACGAGCGTTGCCCCGGCGGCGGCGACCAAGATGGGAACTGAAAGACCGTTTGTTCGCTCGATAACTTCAGTAACCGTAGTCAGTGACGAGGACGGCATTAAGGACGAAGCCGCATGGAGACTGATTGCATCAAGGCACCAGGCCGATTCGATACTCGACGAGCGCAGCCGCGCTCTGATCACGCGGCAGAACCGATCGCTGGCAAACTATTTCGTGGACCGTATGATCCTGAGATTTCAAGATTCGATTGCCCTGGACACTGTGCGTAACGAGTACTTGCTGCACCGACGACTGTACGGCTTGATGTCGATGGAATCCGATCGCGTTGACCTGGAGAAATTCAACCAGACTGTTTACATGCTCCTGTTTCGCACGCCGGGTTCGGATCCCTGGCTCGGTTTGCTTACTCCCGACGTCTACACCGCGATCGAAGACAAGTAAATTTTTGACACGGATCACGCGAATTTGGTACTCCTACTCATGTGATCCGATTACTACTACTTCTCGCCCTTCTATCGTTTCCTGTCTCAGCGCAAACGACGCAAGACAAAGTGCGCGAATACCGGCGCGCGAACGAACATCAGATCCTGCGCGACTATTTCGACTTCCTGTCAATTCCCAACGTTGCAAGCGATATTCAAAACATCCGCCGGAATGCCGCGCGCATCATGGCGATGATGCAGCAGCGCGGGTTGAATCCGCGTCTGCTGGAAGGCGCGACGAGCGACACGCCGCCCGCGGTTTACGGTGAGTGGAAAACGCCCGGCGCGCAACGCACGCTGCTCTTCTACGCCCACTACGACGGCCAACCTACCGACCCAAAACAATGGACCAACACCTTGCCGTGGCAACCCGTCTTTCGCACGGCAGCGCTCGAGGCCGGCGGAAAGATCGTCCCGATGCCGGCGCAGGGAACCTCGATCGATCCGCAATGGCGCATCTACGCGCGTTCCGCTTCGGACGATAAAGCCGGCGTGATGGCGATACTTCTCGCCTTTTCCGCCTTGCGCGACAAAGGCATCGCACTTAACTCAAACATCAAGTTCATCTTCGAAGGCGAAGAGGAGGCTGGTTCGCCGCATCTCGCGGAGATCATCCAGCGGCACAAAGATCTCCTCGAAGCGGACACATGGATCATCTGCGATGGGCCAGTTCACCAATCCGGGCGCAAGCAAGTCGTGTTTGGCGCGCGCGGCGACACGAACGTCGACGTCACCGTTTACGCCGCCAAGCGGCCGTTGCACAGCGGGCATTACGGAAACTGGTCGCCGAATCCGGCAATGATGTTGGCGCATCTGCTGGCGTCGATGAAAGACCAGGATGGACGAGTCATGATCGACGGCTGGTATTCCGACGTCGAACCGTTGGGCGACGCGGAGCGACGCGCGATTGCCGACGCGCCGCAGTATGACGAAGATTTGAAGAAACAGTTGGGACTTAAGCGCGTCGAAGGCGGCGGCAAGACGCTGATGGAGCTGATCAACGTGCCGTCATTGAACGTGAACGGGTTCGGCAGTGGCGACATCGGCGCGCTGGCGCGTAACGTGATTCCGACCACCGCGACTGCCGTGTTGGACCTCCGGCTCGTTAAGGGAAACGATCACCATCGCCAGACGCAGCGGCTCGTCGATCACATAAAGAAGCAGGGCTACTATGTCGTCGATCGCGAACCAACCGATGCGGAACGGCTTCAGTATTCAATGATCGCGAGAGTCGTGGCGCGTCACGGCGGTTACAACGCGGAGCGCACGCGCATGGATTTGCCGATCTCCGTCGCCGTGATCGAGGCGGTGCAGTCGACGACGACGGACAAGATCGTTCTCCTGCCGACGTCCGGTGGGAGTCTGCCGCTGTCGATCATTACCGAGAACCTGCGCACCGTGACGATCTCAGTTCCAATCGCCAACTACGACAACAATCAACACGCAGAGAACGAGAACATCCGTTTGCAAAACCTGTGGGACGGGATCGAAAGCTTCGCCGCGCTGATGACGATTAAATAATCCGTGTTAGAAACGCGTTGCTGTATTGCGGGTGGTGGGCCGGCCGGCATGATGCTCGGCTTCCTGCTCGCACGCGCCGGCATCGACGTTATCGTCCTCGAAAAGCATTCCGACTTCCTGCGCGACTTTCGCGGCGACACGATCCATCCTTCGACGCTCGAATTGATGCACGAGCTGGGCCTGCTCGAGGAGTTTCTCCAGCGCCCGCATCAACGAGTACACCGTCTCGCCGGACAGGTCGGCAACGACAAGATCCCGCTCGCAGACTTCTCTCACCTCCCAACGATTTGCAAGTTCATCGTCTTCATGCCGCAGTGGGACTTCCTCGACTTCCTCGCCGATCATGCGAAGACGTATCCAACGTTTCGTCTGTTAATGGACGCCGAAGTCACTGGGTTGATTGAGAACGGCGGGCGAGTGGAAGGCGTGACTGTGAAAACTCCTGACGGCAGGCTGAACATCACGGCACACCTGACAATCGGCGCGGACGGGCGGCACTCGATCGTTCGCGAACGCGCTGGACTCAAGGTCGAAGTACTCGGCGCGCCGATCGACGTCCTCTGGTTTCGTCTGTCGCGCAAACTGTCTGATCCGGGTCAGGTGATTGGACGTTTCGCCGCGGGTAAGATCATGGTCATGCTCAATCGCGAAGACTATTGGCAGTGCGGCTTTGTGATTCCGAAAGGCAGTTTCGAAGCGCTGAAGCAAAGAGGGCTCGAGCTATTTCGTCGGGATCTCGTTGGCATCGCCTCGTTTCTCGACGACCGTGTCCAGGAGATTCGCGATTGGGAACACGTGAAGCTGTTGACCGTCGCGGTGGACCGGCTGACGCGCTGGCATCGCGACGGGCTGCTGTGCATCGGCGACGCTGCTCATGCAATGTCGCCCGTCGGCGGCGTCGGAATCAATCTTGCGATCCAGGACGCTGTTGCTACTGCGAACCTCCTCGCGCACAAACTCTCCGCGGGATCAGTTAACACAAATGATCTTGCGCAAGTGCAGGAGCGTCGTTTACTTCCGACACGGATTACACAGATGGTCCAGGTGTTCGTTCAGAAGCGGGTTCTCGGTCGCGCACTCGGCGCCACGATCACTTCGGCGCCGTGGTTTCTCAAACTCTTCCGCTGGTTCCCCATATTGCAACGCATTCCGGGCTACATGGTCGGCGTCGGCATGCGCCCGGAACACATCTGCGGTAGGATAAGAACCCCTAATCACCCCCTTTAAAATCCGCGGGAGGAGAAGAATGAAAACGATTACCAGTCTGTTAACTCTGTTGCTTCTATGCTCGGCACCTGCTTGCGCGCAGGACATGCCTTCCGGAAATCACCATGGTAACGCTCCGGCGACGGAAGCCGTCGAGACGCAGGAATGGGCCAAGCAGAAGCTGGCGAAGTCGCCGCGCCATCAGGAGTGGGTCAAAATCAAAAACGGCAATCGTGAAGTCAATAGTTTTGTGGTCTATCCGGAGGTGAAAGACAAGGCGACGGCCGTTGTCGTGATCCACGAGATCTTCGGGATGACAGACTGGGTGCAGAGTTTGACTGATCAACTGGCCGAAGCCGGTTACATCGCCATCGCGCCGGACCTGCTGTCAGGAATGGGACCGAACGGCGGCGGCACCAGTTCCTTCGGCCCCGGCAACGCAGTGGGCTTCGCTATTCGCGATCTGCCTCCGGACCAGATCACTGGCGATCTGAACGCCGCTGCTGACTACATCGCCAAACTGCCGGCGGCGAATGGTAAGGTCGTGGTTGCGGGGTTTTGCTGGGGCGGTGGTCAAACCTTCCGCTATGCGACAAACAACCCGAACATCAAAGCTGCTTTTGTGTTCTATGGTCCGACGCCGGCGATAACTGCCGAAGGACCGGATCGAGGTAAGCCTGACAAGGCCGCGTTGGCGAAGATCAAGGCGCCGGTTTACGGTTTCTACGCGGGTAATGACGCTCGCATCAATGCGGCTCTTCCGGCGACTACCGAGGCAATGGCCGAACTGAAAAAGACGTTCGATCCGGTGACCTACGAAGGCGCGGGGCATGGCTTCATGCGCACCGGAGACGCGCCGCAACCGGTGGCGCCGCAGGCTAAAGGCGACAAAGAAGCTGACGACAAAGCCGCCGCCGACTATCAAAAAGCGCTCGATGCGTGGAAAGGCAATAAGAAAGCACGCGACGAAGCATGGGTCAGATGGAAGAAGCTCCTCGCCGGTATTTAAGAACACGGATGAGTAAATCAAATGCGAAAAGTGACTTTTGGCGGCGCCAATAGCCTCGACAACTTCATCGCCCGCAAAGACGACGCAGTTGACTGGCTGATGTGGAGCAAGGACGCGGCGGCCATCATGGAGGAGTATTGGAAGACGATCGATACGATCGTAATGGGCCGGCGGACTTATGAAATTTCGGAGAAGATGGGCGGCGGCCCGCCGACTCCTGGAATCAACGTCTATGTCATTTCCCGCACCTTGAAAAAGGTCAAAGCGAAAGGCGTCCAACTCATCTCCGAAGACGCCGTCGATTTCGTACGGAAGCTCAAAAAGGAAAAGGGCAAGGACATCTGCATCATGGGTGGCGGAATCCTTGCCCGTTCTCTGTTTGAAGCGGATCTAATCGACGAGATCGGCTTCAACGTGCATCCGGTGCTGCTCGGCTCGGGTATCCCACTCTTTCACGAGATGAAAAAACAGATCAATCTCAAACTAATAGAGTGCCGGCAGTTGAAACACGACTGCGTCTACCTGGTCTACAAGGTCAAGCACTGATCACTTCGTCAGCACTTCACGGAAGAACTCAACCGCGCGCGGATCGCCTGACTCGCCCAACGAACGAATCGCCTGCTTGCGCACGAGTGGATTCGAATGCGTGCGGGCGATCTTGATCAACAACGGCACCGACTCTTCCGAACGTCGCTCGCTGATCGCGCGCACCGCCTGCACCTGCACTTCCGAAGTCGCATCCGGAGCTTGCGCCGTCTGACTCAGAAAATCGAAACTACGCTTCCCAACGCGCTCGCCCAGCAAGCGGATCGCCTGTTTGCGCACGTCCATCGAATCGCTGCTTTTCGCAACCTCGAATAGTTTGTCTTCAACGCGCGTGCTCTTGATCTCAGACAGCGACTGCAACACAGCTCGCTTCACGTCAGGCGTCTGTTCCAAATCATATAGCTTGAGCAGATCGTCGATCGCCGCTTCGCCGCGTTCGCCAATCAATCGTATCGCCGTTCTGCGCAAATCGATGTTTGGCTCGCTGCGCGCCAGCTCGAGTAGGCGTGCCTGCACCCGCGCGCTCTTCGTTTCGGCAAGCGCTCGCAAAGCAGCGCGCTTGACGTCGATCTGCGGATCCGCGGCGTAAATCTTCATCAACTCGTCCATTGCGTCTTCACGTTGGAAGTGACCAATCTGCCGTACCGCCGTGCGACGCGACTCCGCATCGGCATCGTTCTTCGCCACCGCAAGTAGAAACGTAAACGCCGGTTGCTGATCGACGCTGTTGCCCACCGCCGAAATGACACTGCGGCGCACCTCGACGTCTTTCACCGATTCATACAGCCCTTGCAGGAGCGCCACCGCGCCGCGTTCCTTGCTTTGTCCAATCGAATGCGCCGCCGAACGGCGAAGCTTCTTGTCTTCCGCGTCGTTGCGCACGATGGAAGCGAGGAACGTCGATTCGCCGCCGACTTGCCCGAGCCAGTAAACCGACGACGAGCGAATGCGCTGGTTCTGCGACGACGTGACGAAATTCTTGAGCATGCCGCCGACTCGAACATCGTCGTGCAACGCGATCCCCAGGACCGCGCGTTCGCCCAGCATGTCGAGCGGCGACGCCGCGGCGAGGGCACGAAGATAGTTCAAACTCTCTTCGTTGTTTGCGCGGCCCAACCAGTACACCGGATATCCGCCGTACTCGCGTTTCCGTTCGAGGTTGTAGATCTCCATGCGCGTGATCTGATTCGCCGATGGATCGCGCAACAGGAAGATCGCGAGGTTACGTGATTCCACGGTCACGCCGCCGGCGGTCGTCCCGATAAAGATCGACGTGTCGCCGCTCGAGTTTATCGTCCCATTAAACTCGCGGAAACTGATGTCGACTCCCACGCCCGGACGCACATCAAAACTATACGCCGACCAATAAGGCGTTTGGCGGGTGCGCCCACGCGCTTGGGCTGCTTCGAGTTTCGACATCAGGTCCGCGCCTTCGACCGGCGTGAAACTCTGCACCGTCGTGCTGCTCGACTGCGTTTGCAGATCATCGCGAGCTTGCGCCGTGTTCGTCAGGTCCGGCCCATGATTCGCGCAAGCAACTCCAGCCACGGACAACATCAGGATCAAGACACACGTTAGCTTTGAATTAACCATGAGGAGGCTCCTACTTAAGTAAGTCTTCGAGAAACTTCAGCGCTTCGGGATCCTTGCTCTCGCCGAGAAACCGAACCGCCACCTTGCGCATTTCCACTGACGGATCGTTGCGCGCAATTGTCATCAGCTTGCGCACGGCGACCTTGTGTTTCGAGTCGCCAAAGGCGCGCAACAGCATCGTTTTAACTTGCTGGTTCTGTTCTGAGTCGTACATCGAAACGAGCTGAGTCACCGTCTGCTCGTCGTCGCGGTCGCTCAACGCGCGGATCGCATATGAGCGCAGCTCCATCGTCTCGCCTGTTCGTGCAATCTCGAGGAGCTTGGCCTGTGCGCGCGGATCTTTCGTCTCGGCCAGGGTACGCAGCAGTGCCCGCTTGATCTCGGGGTTGGTTTCACTCGTGTAGATTTGCAGCAGCTCGTCGAGCGAGACGCGGCCATGATCGTTGAGACGCCGAATCGCTTCGATGCGAATCTCCGGCGTGTCGCCCGTGCGGGCTATGTCGAACAACTTCGCGCGGGCGCGCGGCTCTTCGCGTTCCGCCAGCGCGCGCAGTATTTGCGAGCGGATCTCGCGCGTTTTGTCGGCGTCGTAGATGCGGATCAGTTCGTCGAGTGACGCAGCGTCTTTCAATTCGCCGAGGTAGCGGAGGGCAAACTGACGAGCCGTAGCGTCGTCGCTCGCACGCGCGATCTCTAGGACTTTGGCGCTGCCACGTTGCGTGCGGCTCTCGATGAGCGCGCGCAGTACCTGCGCTCTGATCTCCTTCGTACGATCTGCGTCGTAGATTTTGACTAACTCGTCGATGACCTGTTCGTTCTGCTGATCGCCGAGACGCTTGATCGCGGTGAGCCGTAGCCGTAGATCGGGATTGCTGCGGGCGATGTCGAGCAGGATCGGAATCGCGCGCGGGCTGCGATGCGAGCCGAGCATCGAGACGGCCGCTGCCTGGAAACCCTGGCATGGCGGCGGGCTCGTCTTCAGCGAGTCGACAACAATGCCGATCGCCCGCTCTTCGTCGGCCTGAAACAGACTCTGTAACGCGAGGATCTTGATCTCACAGTTATCCTGCTCTAAACGCTGGTCAACTAAATCCTTGCGACCGAGCACGACGAGCGTTGCCTCCGCTTCACGGCGCCAACTCGAATTCGGAAAGCGCTTCATCAGTTGCACGAGCGGCGTTACGGCCTGATCTTTCAGGCCCTGCTTCTGCAACGCGTAGGCGTACCAGTAGAGCGCGGCGTCGAGGTCTTTGTCTTTCGGATAGCCTTTGATGAAGTCGTTGAACTTCTCCGCGGCCTTTTGCCAGTTCTGGGCCTCGATGAAGTCACGGCCTTCGCGGAAGATCTGCATCGAAGCGGTGTTGACCTTCTGCGATTGAACGAAGCGGTTTAGTTTGGCGATGTCCTGGTTGTGTCCGGAAACGCTTCCAACAGTAAACACAGCAAGGAATATGATTGCGAGTGTCACGGGGGAATGGTTAATAACGAAATTCTTCATGGTCATTCTTGTCCTTAATCTCGATGGGTTGGTTTTCACCTCACAGGCACAGAGAACGTGAGCAGGCGCAGCGATCGAGCGGTGATCAAAAACGCACAAGCAGCTTCATGTTCCCTGTGCCTCTGAAGTGAAAACGTTTCGTGCCGCGCCTAATCATCGAGCGCTCGCGCGAGCGCAGCAGAATTGACTTGCAATAGCGCGACTATGTTTTTGCGTTCGACTCGTTCGCGAATCACGCGGACAGCGGCGGCTTTTGGTTTGTCCGGAAGGTTCGCGATGTCCAACAGGATCGGTTCCAGACTCTCCAGCAACGACGAGACTTGAACGTCGCCGGCCGCGTCGGCTTCGCGGCGCAAGATCATGTTTTGATAGACCAGTTGCTGCGCCCGTTTCCGTTCGTAAGCAACTTCGGCAGCCGTGCCCGGCTCGTTAAGTCGAACGTTCCTGAACGCGCGCAACAGCGTTTCAGACTTTTCGAAGTGCATGGCGGTTAGCGTTTCGGCATCGGCCGAACGAACCGGAGCTGGAGCACGCTCGGGAAGAGGGACGACGGTCGCAAACTGTTCACCGGGTTTCGGGTCACGAATCGGCGGTTTCTTCACTGGATTGCGCTTAGGTGCGGCCGGTTCAGGAGTAGGTTCCGGTGATACCTCCGGTGTTGGTTTGTCAGGAGTCGCGGATGGTGCGGCAGTCGGACCTTGAACGATGGCGACATGCTCTTGTTTCTTCGAACTCTGGTAGAAGATCAGGCCGATGATCGCGCCGACGATCAGCAGCGTCGCGAAAGCAACGGCCGGCGTGCTCCAACCCCATTGCAGACCACGCGCAGGCGCACGGCGTCCGCCTGACAAAATCTTCTTGAGCGCGCGGTTCTGAACCATCGGCTGCGTGGAAGTCTCAAAACCGGCGATCTCGCTGCGCAGGTTGAGAAAGTCGGCGCGTACTTGTTCGCACTCGGCGCAGCTCAACACATGCCGCTCAACTTCGCGCGCTTCCGCCGCGGCCAACTCGCCGTCGATCAACGAAGAAATCTTTTCCGTGTAATTGCAACTCATAACTAGCTTGCACTCGCTCCGACTGTTCTTTCCTTCTTAGTCCAGCGCTCCCGCAACGACGCCCGCGCGCGGAAGATGTCGACCTTCACCTTGCTCTCCGAAACGTTCATCACTTCGCCAATCTCCCGATAACTCAACTGCTCCTGCTCTCGCAGCAACAAAGCCGTGCGCTGGTCTTCCGGCAACGTCTGCAACATCTCGAGGACCAATTGCTTCCGCTCGCGCGTCTCGTATTCCTGCTCCGGGTTGCGGGCCACTGGTCTCATTGCTTCCACCACTCGATCAAAGAGCCTGTAGCGCGTGTTTGACTTGCGAAACTCGTTGATGGCCAGGTTTCGCGCAACCCGGTAGAGCCAAAAGCGAGCCTCACCGGCCGGGAGAGTCCCCCATGCCGTCCGATGTAGTTGCAGGAAGCTCTCCTGTGCCAAATCCTGCGCCAGCGGCGCGCGGCCTCCCAACAAACACTCCAGAAAGCGGCATAGGCTAGGGTAGAAATCCTGAAACAGCATGGTGAACTCGTCGTCTTCGCTCGCCATAAGCTGCGCTACGCCTCCTAAAACACGCGGGTTCAGGAAAAGTTACAAGGAAATTTCGTGATTTCCCATTATTCGTATTTTTCTGGCCCGGAAAGGGCCAAAACGATAGAATCTCACGCTATCAATGAGAAAAACCGTTCTCATCGCCGGAATCTCGATAGCGGCCGTGTTGTTGTCTGCAAACGGGCTAACGTCCGCTCAAACCCCAGCCGGCGCGAGGGTGTTCGATGAATACGGCAATGTCCGAGAGTGCGACCACGGCGCGCGCCTCGATAATTACGCAATTGCCTTGCAAAACGAGCCGCGAACCAACGGCTACATCGTTGTCTACTCGCCTGAATCTTCAAGCAAACCCCTTCTCAATAGGATCACACAATACCTGGTCGACATCCGCGGTATACCAGCGAAGCGACTCAAAACCTTCTATGCGGGCTTTAACACGGACGTGGCGCAGCCGCGCATTCAACTTTTGATCGTGCCGAAGGGGGCGAAGTTTGAAGTCGAAAAGTCCGAGGTCAGCCTCGAAGCCGTCAAAGGTATGGTGGCCGAATATTCAGTTTGGGACCACGTGGAAATTGAGCCGTCGATCATCGAAGAAGACTTTGGCAACGGTCCTTCAGTCGGCAATGTTACTTATGCGGCGGTCGACGAGATTCTCAAAGCACAGAAACGTTCCGTGGCGCACGTTGTCGCATTCAATGGGTTGGACGCAGTTCCCGGCGCGTGGAGGCGAGTGGCGGAGTCAACAGTCGCGGATCTCAAGCACTCCGATTCGGACTCCGATCGCTTTAAGATCGGTTATGGCGGGCAGGCTAAAGAAACAAAGGCACAGATCTGGATTCTGCCTAAGGGAGAAACGCCGCCAGTTAAAGATCCGGCGTCCGAGCCACTGCCGGCGAAAGCTGTCCAGCTCGGCGAGTTTGGTGACTATGATTTAGGAAAACCCAAAAACGACCTTTTCGTCTTTAATCGTCTTCTCACTATCCTGCGCGAGAATCGCGATCTGCGCGCCTGCTTGATCGTGAGAATGGACGTTTCGGACCCCGATGGGGAACAGGTTATGGAAGAACCGCCCGAGCCCACCGAGACGCCGGAGCCTGAACCTGCGGATCTTCTAAAGCTGGTGGACAAGTGGAAGAACGAGCTGGCGACTAAAAACAAGATCGGACTCGATCGAGTCGTCATCCTGTATGCAAAGGCGGAACCAGGTTACAGTTCATCACTCGACATCTGGGTCGTTCCGCCTGGACAGCCGCTTCCGAATCCTGACGCTCAGCCGGAAGATGAAAAGCCGTTAGACGTTGTTAAGGATACTCAACGCCGTCCCTGAAAAAATCTGCGTCTTCTCCTCGTCTGTGATGTTCAGATCCTCGATGGACGACACGGCGCGATCGATCGATCCCAGAAGATGCGGGTAGTCGCTTCCCATCACCATGTGATCGGCTCCGACCATGTTTCTCACCATGCTCAAGGTGTGCGGGCTGAACGAAACCGTGTCGTAATACAGCCGTTTCAAATAGACGCTCGGCAGCTTGTCGATCTTCGCGCGGCAGTCGGCGAAATCGCGAAAGCCGTTGTCCATTCGTTCCATCAGGTACGGCACGGCGCCGCCGAGATGGCCGATGATCCAACGAATGTCCGGTAACTCCTCAAACAATCCGTCGTAACACATGCGTGCCACCGCGAGACTCGTGTCAAAGGGAAAGCCGATGATGGGTCCCAGGACGTATTCGCGAAACGACTCCGAATTCGCCGGGATCATCGGATGCAGAAAGATGCACAACTTCATTCGATTCGCCTCTTCGAAGAAGGGACGATAGGCGGGCGATGTTAGCGGTTTACCGCCGATGTTGCTGAGCAGGATGACGCCGTTCAGCTTCAACACGTCGAGCGCGCGATGCAACTCGTCGAGTGCGGCATCGGGTGCGTCCATCGGGATCGAGGCGAAGCCCTTGAACCGCTGCGGATGACGCGCGATCAGGTCTGCATACGAGTCGTTGATCATCTTCGCGACTTCGGGTTGGTGCTGCGCATCAGTAAAGAAGACGTTCGGCGTGGACAGTGAAACGACTTCGACGTCGATGCCGGCGCGGTCCATGTCTTCGAGCCGCTGGTTGACGTCTGTCATAGCGGGCGTCACGCCGAAGAAGCGCGCGCCGCGGTAGGTGATGATCGTCTGGCCGGTCGAACTCGTGTCGAAAGAGAACTCCGAAGGAAGATCTCGAATCGTTTGGAAAAACTGGTCGGTGTAGAAGTGTGTGTGGAGATCGAGTTTCATTTCTTTGTGTTGGATAGGGTTTTCACCATTTCGTACTGGTGGAGCACGTGCTTGTATCCGTTGGCTTCGTAAAATGCCAGCGCTGAGGTGAGATTCTCGTCGATGTTGTTGATTTTGAGACGCTCCGGCGGTTCGAGTGCTGCGAGAATTGTTGAGCCAATGCCTTGTCGCCGGTGGTTAGGTGCGACCGCTAGCTGCATCAGGCTCGCGGCCGGCACAAACACGACGCCGTAGCCCACGCATTCATCGTTTACATAAGCCGCCAGGATCGATCTATCGCCGGCGACTCGTTCAACTGCTTCGATCGAGTTCTGCCACGACGGATAACCGTCCCAGAACGATCGATACCGTGGCCAGTCCGGTTCAACGACCGCACGAACCGTCACTTTCTTTGTGTCTTTTGTGCATTTTTGTGGCTCCGCTGACCTGAATACAGCGAACCTCCTTGTATCTATAAATCCGAGTTTTCTGTAAAGCGATGCGGCGGGCGTGTTCGTAGTCAAAACTTCGAGCAGGTATTGCTTGATGCCTTCGTGTTTCAATCGCGGTGTGAGAAACGCGAATAGCTCTTTGCCGATGCCGCGTCCTCTGTATTCGCGGATCACGCCGGTGCCCGCATCGTACGCCGTCTCCGTTCCCTGCCATACGCCGGCACCGTTGATACAAAATCCGATCATCCGCTGGGCGTCGAATGCTCCGGCGCTCATTGTTAATCGGACACCATCGCGAACGATGCGCTGTCGAAACTGTTCTCGCGACATTCGCATATCGACTTCATAGTCGGAAAATGCTGCGAGAAAGCAGTCGTGCAACGAGTCGAAGTCCTGGTCAGACAGTAGTCGGTAATCGATCATAATCGAATCACAACAATCTTGAACAACACGTGGATGCTATAGTAGCGAATCAGTAAGGAATTTCTTATTTCTCAGATTCCCAGTAGCAGCGGCGGCGCTCCCCGACAGCTCCAACCCACCCAAATTTAATCAGCGGGCAACCGAAAGAATTTCTCGAACGGGAGCGTAAGGTGATGAGTACCCAAGCAGTTGCGAGCAAAGATGAACGCGGCCAGCCGAGGCTAGTTAACGGGCAAACAGGAAACGTGAATAAGGACAACTGGCTGGGGTTTGTTGGCGACGTCGTCAACTTCACGGGAGAAGTGTGTTTCAAGTCGATGCTGCGGATTGACGGTCACTTCTCGGGTAACGTCACCTCGCAAAACGGGACGCTCATCGTCAGCACCGGCGCGCAAGTGACGAAAGCGGTCATCAAAGTTGCGGTCGCCAGAATCAACGGGACGGTCGAAGGCGACATCCTGGCGAGCGAACAACTCATCCTCGGCCGCACCGCGAACGTCCGCGGCCACCTCACCGCCCCCGCACTCGTAGTCGAAGAAGGCGCGCAATTGAACGGCAGTTGCCGCCGGTTGTGATGTCGGTGACCACAAATCTCTTTTTCACTCACCTCCCGCAAGCGGGAAAGACATTTCAAAAATGAATCAGCGGTATCGGCGGCCGTGTTTGATCACGATGTCGATGTCCTGGAGCAAATCAATGTGCCGTAGCACGTCGCCCCGGACGGCTATGATGTCGGCGTATTTGCCCTCACTGATGGTGCCGACCTTATCTGAAACTCTCATGGCAACCGAGGGCCAATAAGTTGCCGCGCGGATGGCGACCATCGGGTCGATGCCGAAGCTGTTTACCCATGCGTCCAACTCCCGCCACGTCGTTTGACTGTGAAAGCTCATCGGAATGCCGCTGTCGGTGCCGATCAATAAGACAACCCCGGATTCGGATAATTGTTGAATCTTGCGCGCGAGCGTAGGACGGCGCAACGGCGTGATCTGATAGTACGAAAGCTGGCCGGGATTCTTTAACGACGCCTTGATATCGTCGACGATCGACTGCGGCAGTCCGACCTGCCACGACGGATCATCCAGTTGCTCCGGATTGTCGCGCATGTACTCATAATTCAACAGCCCCTGCACCGTCGGCGTCCAAAACAACGGCCCCAAACTCATCTTCGCCGTCCGCTCGCGAATCATCGCAATCACATCAGCCGGATATTCAGGCGCTGTCGCAAGCCCCGTGTGCTCGAAACAATCAACACCAACCAGCAACCCGCGACGAATCTCTTCCGGACGATGCGAGTGCGCAACCACCGGCAACTTGCGCTGATGCGCCTCGTCGACGACGGCCTGCACTTCCTCCATCGTCATCTGATCCTGATCGATCAGTTTGATAACGTCGACGCCCGCGTCCGCAAGCTTTCGCACCTTCGCGCGCGCGTCGTCGACGCCTTTCACACCCCAGCGAACGTACTCAGTGCCCGGATACGGTTCGTGCTGAATAAAAGGCCCGGAGATATAAAGGGTTGGCCCAGGTATCTCACCTTTGCGGATGCGCTCGCGTACACCGAGGCTCGCCTCCAACGGTCCACCAAGATCGCGCGCACTCGTGACGCCCGCCATCAGCAGTTGCCGCGCCGAAGCGGGCATGATCACGCGCTCCATCTGCGGTGGATAAGTCTTGTCCCAGTGTGTGTAGTCGCTGTGACCGTTGATCATCAGGTGAACGTGCATGTCCCACAGACCAGGCAGCACGCTCATGCCTTCAGTTGAAATCACTTCGGCGCCTGGCGGCACGGCGAGTGTTCCAACCTGGCCCACGGCCTTGATGCGCTCGCCTTCGATGATCACGACGCTGTTGCGAATCGGCTTACTGCCGTAGCCGTCGATCAAGGTCCCGCCGACGAGCGCTTTCACAGCACTGGTGGACCGTGTTTGCGACGAAACTGAGGACGTCAGAAGCGACGCGCCAAGGATCAAAACGATCAGAATACGCACTCTCATTTCGGCGCCACTTCGATCTCGACCAGAGCGTTCAGTTGATCGTTCAGTTCATTGAGCTTTGCGCGTTCCATCTCCAACTCGTTCTCAAGCCGCGCCTCACGTTCGGCAAGTCGCTGTTCGCGCTCACTAAGTTGCTCGATCTCGCTCTTTAGCGAAGCGAGCTCACTGGGATGCTTAATACCGGATTCAACACCCTCTTGAACGCCCTTTACCAGTCCCTTAATCCTGGCCTGCTCCGCTCTCAACTCGTTTCCTTGCTCGCGAACCTGGGTCAGCTCGCGGGAGACCCGCGTCACTTGATCCTGCTGCAGCTTCAAACGCTCGAGCATCACCTGGCCTTTGTAAATCGCCGCATTCATCCGCTGAAGCGTCGCCCGAAGCTGACGCACTTCAGCCACCAACTCTTGCAGCGACTGTTCCGACGTCGGACGTGCAACAGTTTGAGATTTCACCGCCTGCGGTAACACAAATACGCAAGCGAGAAGCACAAAGAAAAACATTGATCGCTTCATCTCTTTTTCCTTTCTGAATAAAACCGCGAGGAATCAAAGAGCAGATCAGCGGCCGTGAGTCTTGCTCTTCTCTACAGTCAACAATTCGGTAGTACGGTCGGTCACGCTGGAAACGGGTTCGAAGTTTCCCTCGGTCAGGAGCTCCCGCGTAGATGTCGCGTCAACGTGGCGAATTCGGCGTTTGCCGGCGTCCTCTTCAGCCTGTTTCGCTTTGGCGAACATGATCGCTGAAAAGAGGCCAATGGCCATGAAGAGCACCACCCCGAGCATCGCCAGTCCGCTCCAAAATTGGCCCTGCACAATCATCATCTTGTAAACGATGGCGTAAAGAATAAAGCCCAGAACACCCGCGCCAAAGGTGCACAGCGCCGCCACTCCGAGACGTTCGAACCGCTCTTTCTGCGACAACAGGCTGTCATCCGCGCGCGTCGGGAGTTGCTCATTGAGCGATAGCGCGATCTTCTCGAGCCCGAGACCGCAGGAACGACAAAACTTTTGCTCGCTCGAGGTTTTTGCTCCGCAGTTTGGACAGTACATAACAACAATAATTACGGCAGACGCGAAAACCAGGTTTCAACCACCGTTACTTTCGACACAGAAACTGGTACGACAGAACCGACCCAATCACCAGCACCGCAAGGCCGCCAAACGCCGGCAGCAAATGCTTCACACTGTGATAACCGACAACGTAGTGCACGCTGATCGCCGCGGCATAAGCAATAACTCCCGCGACGAGTAAAGTCCACCACAACCATGATGAGCCACGGCGATAACCCCACAGCGCCGGTAAAAGAAAAACCCATCCGCTCGCCAACAACATTCCTCCCAAGGTCGCGCGATCGTGCGCCACCAGCGGCACGAGCCGAGGATTTGCCGACGCCAACGTCTCCGCCGTAGTTCTCATAAATTCCAGATCTTCCGGAACAAAAACGTGCGTTACGCCAATCACGGAGATCACGGCGCCCGCACCGAGCAACGCGAAGCCATGCGCGACGAGCAACAGTTGTCCCCACAGGCTCAACCGCCACGCGCGAGTGGTCCGCGCATCTGGACGCGTGACCGGCGTATATGGTCCAAGCCGCGCGTGGACGCCGAGCAGCAGCAATTGCAGCAACGCCGCCGTGACAAACAGATGAAACGGATCGAGATAGCCGAAGCCGAGAAACAGGAAGAAACTCGCAAAGCCCGTGAATGCCGAGATCAGCACCGCCTGCCGCGCCCAGTGTACGCCGTGGCGACTGCCGAAGAAGGAAAGCGCCATGTAAAGCAGACCGATCGCAACCATCGTACCTGCGAGCGAGATGCGATCGTGGGCCATGAAATCGATCAGGTGCGGATTAATGGACGGCAACGCGCTCAGCGGCATTCCAAGAAACGACTCGTCGTACGGCAAGACGACCTTCGTCGCCGCGATCACCAACGCCAGCAAGCCGCCAATCAGCATCCCACTGCCCATCAGCATCGTCCAGAACCACGAGAGCTCGGGAACTCGTTCGGCAACAGATGCGGGAGCATTGCGAGTAGCTTCAAAAAGCAGGCAATCGTTTATTCGTTTCGGCAGAGCCGGTCCAGTGTAAACGAGTCCTGTATCGACCTCGATCAGATTAGCGCCCGCGCCGCGTAACTCGAGCGCATGTTCAGGTTCGTGTACTCCGCCGGACGCAATAATGAAAACCTCCGCACCCCATCGTTCACGAGATTGCCGAACCTGTTCCAACGCGCGTTCGCGCACGGGTAAACCAACGATGCGTCCGTCCGGCTCCGCCTGCATGCTGCCGTCGATAATCAATCCTGCAACACCTTCGACGAGTGCGACGTCGATCAGCGGCGCCGCTTGTTCGAAGTCCTGATCCGCTGCGACCGTTAACAATACGGCGCGACCCGTGTGGGGCGCTTCTGCGAGGACGTCACGCAGGTACGTGGTCCACTGTTCGCTCGACCATGCGCGGGCCAGCGCCGTTTCGAGAATCTCCAGCGATACAAAACGAACGCCCGGTGTGAGCTCGCGAATGAGATGTTTTTCAGCGTCAGCGTCACATTTCAAACGCACGATCACCGGCGCTGCGAGTTTGGAAACGTCACCCAACCGCCGGTTGCAATCGTCGAGCGAAATACTGTCGGGATTATTGTCGATCCAAAACGCTTCCCGATCGTCAAGTCGCCTGATCGGCCGTGCTGCGACATGCCGTTCCAACGTCACGGGCCCGACTTCGATGAATCCGACACCGAAACGCGCCAGCGCTTTGACGGCGACTGCATTAGTGTCCAGCCATGGACCGATGCCGATAGCAGTTGGAAACTCAGTTTCGACGAATGATTCACGCAGCCGGGGGTCGGCGCGCATGTGACCGAGAAAGTCGATCAGGTATGGACCAAACGGCAGACGCGACAGGCCGCCCATGAAGCCGAGTGCGAAATCGCGCGCGCGCGGCGCCGAGAAGCGAAACAGGATCGGCTGCGAGACTGTCCGATAAAACCAATCGGGCATCGGCTACTTCGAAAAGCGGCGAACGATCAGCGCGATCGGCAGACCAATGCAGAACATGATTATCAGCATGCCAACCATACGGTCCGACAACGTCGGGGCTCCACGTCGAACCAGTGATAGAGGTACGACGACGAAGTTCATGAACAGGTACACGAACACGCCGTAAAGCAAACCCATCGAGATTGGCCGCTCGACGAGAAAGCGCAGCTTGCGGCTGGCGAGGTAAAAGACCGCCGTCGCCGTGGTGGCGATCAGGTAATGAAAAGCAAAGCCGAGCAGCGCGATCGCAGTGCCGCCCGTCGAAGCTGACGGGCCGAGCACGCCGCTCGCAATGTACCGCCCGACGCGCATCGGAGTGACTCCTCCTCGCAGCCACGCCTGCACGCACGCTGCAGTGATGTCGAGCGTTCCGGCGATTAAACCGCCGAGCAGGATCGTTTGATAAGCCTTCGCGTTGCGGGGAGAAGAAGTTGCGGAAACCGCATCCAGGGTCGTACTCATAAGACCTCCGCTGCTTCAACCGAGATCGAACTTGAATCTATGCCGCAGCCGGTTCGGCCGCGTCTTTGTAGAGAACGGCGCCGAGCATCACTGCCACGATCGACGTCGCCAGGTGCAGCGCTCCGACTTTCAGCCACAGCGCGTGGGAGAAGAACCCCAAAGGAATAAACTGCGCCGGCCCGGTAAGTGAAAACGCAATCCAGCCGGCGATTGCTGCTATCACGGCCGTCTTTGGACCAGCTCCGAAATATGCGCGCATCGTTACGTAGAGCAACATGGAAATGAAGCCGCGTCCGAGCTCGAACAACGCGAAATAAACCAGGCTGCTTCCATGAGCGTCAGGCTCAGCCGCGCGCAGACCCGCGTAGACGGCGCTCCAATCAGTTCTCACGACTTTCTCGTGAATGAAACCGTCCGTGAAGAACATGATGATCGCGGCAATCAGACCACCCAGGATAAGACGACCCCAGTTGATTCTTGCCATCGCCCGCCTCCTTCACACAGATTCAGTTTTTGGACCGGCGAATTATCGAACGGATTCGGTAACCGCGCAACAATTCTATTAATCCGTGTTCTTCCTAATGCTTAACATTAGCTAACGCAGCGCTCACAGGGAACACGGATAAATGAATTTCAAATTAGGTCAGCGATACCAACTGACGATTGAAAGACGCTCACCGTGCGTGACGGGTGTCACTTCATGCGTTGTCTCGGAACGGAATGCGATCAACGTTCCCGGATCGACAACCATGCGAAACTTCGCTCGCTCGGGCGGCGCCTTGAGATTCGTGAACACGAGCGACCCGCCGCAGTAAACGTTTGGTCCAGGCTCGGGCGAGTCTGATTCGCGGCCTAAAAGTATCACAGTCGACACTCGTCGTCGTTCAGTATCGAGGCGAAGGAGTCCGGTGTTGCCGTCCTGGTGGGCCACAAAGAAGTCGCCCTTTTTGTAACGAAGAAACTGCGGCTCTTCGCACTCGCCGACCTCAACGTCGAAATGGTTCGCGATGCGGTCCATGCAGCCCAGCAGTTTGTTTACGACTAACTCCGCGATCTCACGCGGCGGCGTCAGTCTCAACGATCGGCGTGAGGTTTCGTCGACGGTGCCGGATTGAGTGCTGCCGTAAACCACGGACGATTGCCCTGCGGCGGCGCTCATCTCGGCGACGATTCGTTGGTACACGGGTGGCTCAAAGAAGTCTTCGATCACAAAGATGTCCGGCCACGCATCGGTTGTGTGCTGGAGGTTCGTGCCCGTCTACCCTCGCTACCTCGATGCCGCAACTGGCGTTTGAAAGCGTTCGGCGGAGCGGGCGCGCGCCTTCGCCGCCTCGACTTCGCGATCGCGAGGAGGCGCATTAGTCACTAGCGAATCCAGCAACTCGTGCGCAGCCTGGGCCACCTGTTCCACCGCGCGATTGAACACTTCCTCGTTCGCCTTCGACGGCTTCGTAAACCCACTGAGCTTCCGGACGAACTGCAACGACGACGCGCGGATCTCTGCTTCCGTCGCCGGCGGTTTGAAATTGTGCAGGGTTTTTATATTTCGACACATGACTGTTGAGTACCTTGAACGAACTTTTGCGCTTCGCGCTTCGCTGACAAGATACCCCGCCGGGCGCTCCCGCTCAAATGCCCTCAGGAAAATCACTGAGATCTTTTGCCCCAGGGCCTTATCTCTCAGGACAAAATCATTGACATCCGTAAAGTTCGGAACTATTCTGCCGCCCGTTCGCCGCTCCTCTAGACCAAGCGAACAAGTAGCCCAGAATAGCGGTAAGAGGTTCACCCACGTTTCACGCGATATCGCGTTCCCCCACCTCCTGCGTGCCCTGGGCCAAACAATCAATCGCAATTTAGTCTTAGGACCTCAACCATGACTTTGCGCGATTTTCGCAAGTTCTTCACGCTCCTCGTCACGGTGGTCGTTTGTTTCTGGCTCTTTTCGTCCGCCGAAACCAACGCTCAAGACGTCCTCCGCGCCCATGCCGAAGTGCTCGGCACGTCAACGCCGCTCTCATATCCTGAGCGAATAGTTGTTGGCCCGGATCGTAACCTTTACATCCTCGACCGATCACTTTCCAGCATCTTCATGCAAGACCTTAAAAACGGAAAAGCACGACGTTTGTGCGGACCGGATTCGTTACGGTCGCCTTCGGACCTGAGTGTCGGCGCAAAAGGCGAACTATGGGTCTTGAGCCAAAGGGAATCGAAAGTCACAAAGCTCACTCAACAATGCGTGGTCCAGGCGGAGATCAGCATTCCGCGTTTCCCGCTCAGAATTGCAACTAATTCTCTTGGCCAGCTCATCGTTCTTAATGCGACCGGGCCGCTTTTCGACCTGTTTAGCGCGGGCGGCAAGCTGGTTCGCAGCTTCGGCGAAAGATTCAAATATGCTGATGAGGTCGCGACGTACGAACTGAGCGATGGCAAGATTGCTGCCGATAGTGCCGGCGGTTTCTTCTTTAGCTTCAACTATCCACCGCTCGTTCGTCATTACAGCCGAACCGGCGAGCTGATTTCCGAGTTCAAACCTGAATCTGACGTCGCCATTGGGCCGCCAAACATCGTGGTGGGCGGCAGCGGAAACTCCGTGTCAGTCGTTTCGAAGTACCAGATCCTCGTGCTGGACATGGCGGCTGACAAACAGGATCGACTGTACCTTCTGATATCCGGCAAGAACAAAACGCCCGCGCTGCACCAAGGGACCCCGAAGTTAAGGGTGGTGGACAAAGCTGGGCGCACGTTGAAGAGCCTCACCCTGGACCATAGTTTCCATCGTTTGGTAGTCGGAAACCGAAGCTTGTACTTGCTCCGCAATCGCGAGCCCTTGCGAGTGGACGAGTACGTTGTGTTCTAACCCACATTCCTCAAAGGAGCATTGAAATGATCAAGCGAATCCTCTACTCACTCTTCACTGGAATTCTTTTCGGCACATTGCTCGTCGCGTCACCGAGCGTTAGGGCCGAATCTCCGTGTTCAGGATATTGTTCGGAACACACCATCAAAGCCGGCTGCGTTTCAGACTATGCCGGCTGTGCGATGTACTAC
>JBKPNH010000081.1:0-27050 GCA_046732535.1 Acidobacteriota bacterium | reverse complement strand
CTTCTGAAGCGATTTGCGACCATTCTTGAAATTGTGCCAGGAGTTTCTTCTCGAGAAATCCTCTTCGCAGGAATAAGACCGCGACCGCGAGGCCTATAGCGATAATATCGACGAGAATGAAGTTGAAAACCTGATCAGCGGCCGAGCTTGATGCCCCGACGATAGCGCCCACGACCAATCCCACTACAGCTATCAAGAGGCTCGTCTTGAAAAGGTTGTCAGGTCTACGGACGGCATCCATAGATTTCAAGCATGCATTTCCCTTGTTTGCCAGCCTTCGCGCCTCTTTCACCCCGTCGGGTGATGACTTCTGTTTTGATGGAGGAGCAATCGCCGAAAAGGTCACGACACCTTGCCGCTTTAAATGGTCTATAGCCCAGTCGTCAGACTTCTTGAGTTCCTGAAGAAGCTGATTGACATCCGTTAGGTTCTTAGACCGTTCGGCATCGGCACTTGCCTGCCGGTGGTTAAGTGCCGCTGCCTTTTGATTGAAGTCGTCTGACAACCGTTTTAGTGAGTCTTCTTTCTGCTTAGTGAACGCTTTCGAAGACGTCGTGTAGTGTTCGATGGTGGCGTTGATTTGTTTGACTAACTCCTCCATCTCCGCCGGTAAATTCTTGTCGCCATTATCGTTTTGTGGGTAGGTTGGGGGTTGTGAGTTCATTCTCTCTCGCTTTCGTCGTTTACACCTGGGATTGATCGATCCGCCCAGTCCACCGTAAGGCCGGTGGGCAAGGGGACTGAGAGATCGAGTGTGAAACTGTTTAAGGACTCGTGCTGCAAGGCACCGAACGATTTCGGGTGAGCTGAGCGAGCGGCACTTTATATCAGCAGGCGCTACGCGTCAATGTTTCAGGGGGACAAATAAAACCTTGACACGGTTCCTGTACAAGCATAGAGTCCCGTCGCCTTAACCCAATACTCGAGAGGCCGCACCGCCTCGTTCCTTTGCCAATGCTCTCTAATGGATGACACCGTCGCTTTCCAAAAAGCCAATCGCAATACGCGACTAGCGATTGTCGTGATGGTGCTCACGGTTGCAGGTGCAGCAGTCGCGCTCATAACGCGACAAATCTACGTGGCAAGCGTTGGCTCATCGACAAACTCTGCCGGCGTTGGATCGGAACAATCACGGCAAACGTCTCCACCGGTGAAGGGAATTAGTACCGAGGAAGTACGGCAGTTCTTACAGGAATGGAAGAGTGCCTGGGAACGAAAAGACTTGTACGCGTACGCAAGTTTTTATGACGACCAATTCGTCGGGCGCAACTATTCCTCGCGCTCCGGTTACAACTCGATGACGCGTGAACAGTGGCTGAAAGACAAGGAGCAGAAGTTTCGAGGCAATTCTGTTTTATCGATCACCCTCGGAGAAGCAGCTATTACCTCTCAAGGTGATGGAGCGTCTGTCGTGTTCTCGCAGTCGTTTCGGTCCAGCGGCTACGCTGATCGAGGTCAAAAGACCCTTCGTCTTCGCCGAACCCCTACTGGTCTCAAAATCGTCGGCGAAGATTTTGTGCCTCATTGAATCACACGATGAAAAAAATACTAATTCTCACGTCGCTCGTAGCAGCGTTTTGTCTTATAGCCCTGTCTGTCTGGGCGCTTACTCAGTCTCGCCGAACACATGTACCGCTTGCGGCGGCCGAAATCCTTTCCGCGACTTCTCACGTAGACACCGTTGCAAAAACGGAGGTCAAGATTGTCGGTTACACGAAACGCAAAACTCCGATCAAAGGACTCTACGTCGGCAACGGTAAAACGTATGTGATGGTGTTAGGGGCCATTCACGGCGATGAGGCATCGTCCGCGTCGGTGGTGGAATCGTTTGCGACTGTCGTCGCCAGGAGCGACGTCGTTAAAGACATGACAGTCATCGTTATACCAGTAGTTAATCCGGACGGACTTCGTAGCCGCACAAGAACGAACGACAACGGCGTCGATATCAACAGGAATTTCCCAGCCACAAACTGGAAGGCTGAAACAAAGCGAACGCGTTATTATCCGGGAGAAAAACCTTCATCGGAACCGGAAACTCGCGCGCTTATCCAGCTAATACAAAAATCGCCGCCAAAATTGATCATCAGCGTACACGCGCCGTTGCATTGCATGAACTGGGATGGTCCGGCACAAAAGGTAGCGGAGGTTATGGCCGAGGCAAGCGGGTATCCTGTTTGTCAGGATATCGGATATACCACGCCTGGATCGTTGGGTAGCTACGTGGGGAAAGACCTCAACATCCCAATCATCACGCTGGAGCTCCGGGACGCGCTTAGCTCAGAGGCGATGGTCGCCGAGGGAGTTACCGCTTTACAGGCAGCGATAAAGTGGTTGGCCATGAGTCGAAATTGAGATCCGCGACCGGCCGTATCTCGTTCGGTCCAAGTTCATACTTCATGCCGCCCGGATGCTGTGACAGAAGCTGGATGGCATGATTGAGGTCTCGCGCCTCGAGGATGAGAATGCCGCCGAGCTGTTCCTTGGTTTCCGCGTAAGGGCCGTCGGTCGTCGCGACTCTGCCGTTTTTCCATGACAGGGTTAACGCGGTATCCGGAGGCTGAAGAGGTACTTCGGCAATAAGATGGCCGTTGGCGCGCAGACGGTCGTTATACTCAAGGCATTCGTCGATTATTGCGTTTCGCTCTTCCTCGGTCATTCCTTCGAATTTTCCTGGTTCGATGTATCCCAAACAGATGTATTTCATCGATTGCTCCTGTTTCCTGCGACTCGAAGAGCCGTAGCTCATCGTTCTGTTATTAGATAGTCGTTCGGCAGACCGAAAATCGACCGCCCACTCCAAATTTTTATTTCAACTGCCGAATCTGCTGTTGCACCTCTTCAGTTTTCCTCTGCCGGCTTCGTGTTCCGCTTAGGACGCCAGCGAATCACCTTCATGAAGAAGCAGGATCGGAGCCGTTCAGTCGCGTCGATGTGAATGCTTTCGCCTCTAATAGAAATAGCGTGTTAACTCGTAGGTAGCGCACGTGTTATCACGCCTCTATTGGCAACTGGCAGTCTGGTATACTTCGGTCATCAAACACGGATCAGGAGGTAGCAGATGAGCATACGTGCTCGCTTGTTGCCAGTAGCAATTGGTGGCGTGGTTCCGCTGTTAATTGTGAGTCTGGTAATGCTCTGGCTCGTTTGAACGGATCGCGACGTGAAAGAGTAGTTCAACGCGAGGAGTATTGAACATGGCGAAGCCTATGCCTGCGATTTTCTTCGGGCACGGTAACCCGATGAACGCACTCGAGCACAATGCCTGGACCGAAGTCTGGGCGTCTATCGGCGCCAATATGCCGCAGCCTAGAGCGGTGCTGTCGGTGTCCGCGCACTGGTATCTTCCGGAGACCCTGGTGACGTCAATGCCCGCACCGCGCACGATTCATGATTTCGGTGGATTTCCGCCGTCGCTGCGCGCAGTTAAATACCCTGCGCCCGGCGATCCGAATCTTGCGAACCATATCAAGACCTTACTCGCGCCAATCTCAGTTTCGCTGGACACACATTGGGGGTTGGATCACGGTACGTGGTCCGTACTATGTCATGTCTTCCCTGAAGCTAACATCCCGGTGTTGCAACTCAGTATCGACGAAACGCAACCTGCCGCACTTCATTACGAGTTGGGGAAACGGCTCGCCGGCTTGAGAGATGAAGACGTGCTCGTAATGGGAAGCGGCAACCTCGTACACAACCTGCACGCCTACGCTTGGGGCCGACGCCAGGTCGATCCCTTTGACTGGGCCGTGCGGTTTGAAGAACAAGCGCGACAGTTGATCCTGGCCGGAGATCACGAACCACTTGTGAACTACGAAACGCTTGGGTCTGACGCGCGGCTTTCGATTCCAACACCGGAGCACTATTTACCACTGCTCTATGTCCTCGGAACGCGGAGAGAGAACGAGAAAGTCAGCTTCCCCGTGGAAGGGTTCGACGGTGGTTCAGTCTCCATGCTGGCAGTCAAAATCGATTGAGTGCATCTCCATATTGTTCGATAGCTGTAAGGAGGTAGGACATGCGAGCAGTAAGATTTGTTGGCGTAGGCCGCTCGGCGGAGATCGCAGACGTAGCAAAGCCATCGCCTGGCCCGGGACAGGTATTAATAAAAATCGGCGGCGCAGGCGTGTGCCATTCCGACCTGCACGTGATGGAAGAAGATTTGGGTTTCAAGCCTACGTTCACACTCGGGCATGAGAATGCCGGATGGGTGGCCGAGCTTGGAGCAGGAGTAACAGGTTCCAAGGAAGGCGATGCCGTCGCCGTTTACGGTGCGTGGGGGTGCGGCCGCTGCCATGCCTGCCAACTCTCGATGGAGAACTATTGCGAGAACTGGGCCGAGTTTGGCTTCGGCGGCGGACTCGGTTTTGACGGTGGGATGGCTGAATACATGCTCGTTCCCGTGGCGCGGTCGCTGCTTCCTCTCGGCGATTTGAGTCCCGCGAAAGTTGCGCCTCTGGGCGATGCCGCACTCACTCCATATCACGCAATCAAACGCGCACTGCCTCAACTAAACGCTGAAAGTACGGTCGTCGTCCTGGGCGTCGGCGGCCTCGGGCACATGGCGATTCAACTCCTGCGCGTGCTCGCGCCCGTCCGCATCGTCGCCGTCGACGTGGATGATAAGAAGCTGGAGCAGGCGAAGGCGCTGGGAGCGGACGAGACAGTCAACAATCGCAACGCCGATGCAGCAGCCGAGCAGATACAAAAAATCACTGGACCACGCGGCTCAGCGTTAATTCTCGACTGCGTGGGAGTGCAGCCGACCATTGATTTGGGCGCGCGGCTTCTTGGCCGCAACTGCGTGTGGACGATTCTCGGCCTGGGCGGTGGCCACCACGACTTCCACCACGGTAGCACGCCTTACGGCTGCGTGGTGAGCATTCCTTACTGGGGATCGCGCGTCGAGTTGATGGAGGTGATTACGATGGCGCGCGACCATCGAATTCACGCGGAGACTACTGAGTTCCCGTTGGACCAGGCCGTGGAAGTCTATGACAAGCTCAAGGCCGGGCAAATCGTGGGTCGCGCTGTGCTGATACCAGATGGCGCACAGCGCTAATCCACACAGGGCGCGTTAAGACGCTACTTTGAACTCACGCTGATCGTGTGCGTTGCCGTCTTACCCACCACGTCGTAAGCAGTGGCCTTGAGAGTGAAGTTAGCCTTCTGACTTGGCACCTGCCACGCGCAGGTGTAAGGCGCCGCGGTAGCCGTACACTTCAATGTGGTACCTACATAAAACTCCACCTTGACCACGCCAAAGTTGTCCGAGGCATTGGCATTGATGTTCACGATTGTATTCCGCACGATCGAGGCGCCGTTTACCGGACTTGTGATAACAACGGTCGGAGCCGTGTTGTCAACAGTTATCGCGATCGTTGCCGACGTGGTGCGGAGTCCAGCAGTGTCCTGAGCAATCGCGTACAAGGTGTGCGCGCCCTGGGTCACCGTAGTTGAGTTCCAGTTGAAAGTGTAAGGCGGAGCCGTATCCGTGGTCAGCAGCACATTGTCGTCGCGATAGAACTCTACTTTGCTGATGCCAAGATTGTCCGTCGCTGTGGCCGAAACTGCGAGCATTCCCGTGACGAAAGCGGCGTTCGCTGGTGCGGTCATAGAGACCACCGGCGCCGTATTGTCGACCGTGACGTTGACGACGGTGGAAGTTGTCGTATTGCCCGCCAGATCAGTAGCCACTGCGATGAGAGTGTGCGCACCGTTGGTGGTCGAAGTGGTATCCCAATTGATGCTGTAGGGCGAAGTATTGTCGGTTCCCAGCAGGACATTGCCGTCCCGGTAATAGTCGACCTTCTGCACGCCCGTGTTATCGACAGCGTTTACTGCAAGATTGACAACCCCGGTTATCGCCGCGCCAGCGATTGGGTTTGTTATAGCGACGGTGGGTGCGAGGTGGTCCACCGTTACTGATATGGCCGAACCGGTCCTGTTTCCGGCCGTGTCGGTGGCCACCGCAATCAAGCTGTGCGGACCGTCCGGCACGTTTGAAATATCCCAGTTAACGGTGAAAGGCGCGGATGTGTCGGTTCCCACCAGGCTGAAGTCAGAATAGAATTCAACTTTCTGAATGCCCGAGCTGTCGTTTGCGTCCGCGGAGATCGTCACCGCACTGCCGGTGAAGATTGCGCCGTCGCTGGGCGCCGTAATGGCGGCGACTGGTGGTGTGTTATCAACCTCGAAAACAACCGGCGGTGAAGTCCCCACATTTCCGGCGGCGTCATAAGCCTTGGTCACAAACGTATGTGGACCATCCGCCTCGTTGCCGGTCTCCCAATTAACGGTGAGGGGATTCTGATTTGAGCTTGCGTAGAAGAAGTTGTCCTTGTAGATCTCGACGTTCACAACTCCTACGTTGTCAGTGGCCTCAGCCGTAACGTTCACACTCCCCCTGACATAGGAGCCGGCGGCCGGTGAAGTAATTGCCGCCGTTGGCGGAATTGTTTCCGAGGTGCGCAGACTGGCGCCTGTGTGACTCGCGTCATGTTGGAACATAGGCCAGGGCGCTACCGCCGTACTCGGCGCGGAGAGATCCCAAACATAGAGTCGGGCAGTGACATCGAGCCACGCCATCTCCATCAATCCATCCCCGTCAAGATCTGCGACGGCGACAGTGTTGGAAACGAATGCCCCCGTCTCCAAAGTTGGTTTGGGAAAACCGGGAACCTTCGAACCGTCGCTCTTATAAGCGTTGAGAGGAGAAAGGGAACCGAAGGTCGAGTCGCTCGTCACAATGACGTCCGCGCGTCCGTCCTGATCGAGGTCCACCAGCGCCGGTGCTCCGTAACCGAAGGAACTCGCACCGATTTGCCGATCATATTTTACGGGCCAGTTTGGCAGGATCGTGCCGTCGGCGTGCCACGCAAACAGGTAGTTTGCCGAAGAATTATTTTCGATAATTCTGTCGTTTCCAGCGACGACCTCGGGCAATCCGTCTCCGTCGATATCGCCAATGGCGGGAGAATTCACCGCAACGGCCTTTGTCGCCTGCGGCCAACCCGGGACGTTCGAGCCATTAGCCCGAAAAGCATAGACAAATCCGTTGGCGGATCCGATTACGCATTCCATCGCGCCATCGCCATCAAGGTCACCTAATACCGGGTAAGACGAGGACAGGAAGTTGGAAGCCAGTTGCGGATTGATTGCTCGTGGCCAATTCGGCATGACAACGCCATTTGCCTTGATTATGTACAGATTTGTGGGCCCGGTAGTCGTGGCCACCACAATCTCTTTCTGCCCGTCGCCATCAACATCGCCGATCGCCGGAGGTGAGTTTGACTTATTGGTAAAAAACGGCCATCCCGGCAACATAGTGCCGTTCGTGTCAAAGACTCGCACGCTTCCGAAAGTCGAGATAATGATCTCTTTCTGACCGTCGCCAGTCAGATCATCAACCGCAATGTTGGTCCCGAACCATGCGAGGCTCTTGGGCCAACCAGACCGCAGGGTGCCGTTCGCGCTCCAGATAAAGATTTTGTTCTGATCGTTGGCTGCCAGTATCTCGAGCGAGCCGTCGCCGTCCAAATCCGCTACGGCTGGACTGATTTGAATATGAGCTCCGCTGTTTTGTGGATCGATGTTTTGCGGCCAACCGGGAAGTTGCGCCCCCATATGGTCGAGAACACTTACCAGGTTGTTATAACCGATGATGATCTCCGTCGTTCCATTCCCGTCTACGTCGGCAGCAGTGAGATGATTTGTGATGGCAAAACTCGCTACGCCGTTCCCAAGCAGGCCGATGTCGATGGGCCAACCAGGATGCAGGGTCGAGTCAAGGACGATCTTGGTGCTCTTAGAGACCGAAGAATTGTTCGTGAATATTTGCGTTACAAAGATTTGATAAGTATCCGGCGCCGCGCCCGTCGTGTCCCAGGTTCCCAAAACACCATCGTGTACCGGCTGTAATCCGCCGTTGGTCAAAGTGATTGCCGAATTGCTAAGAAAGGTATTGTTGCGAATCGCCAGGATCGCAATCGTATAGCGCGCAAAATTGGCCGATGAAACAGTTCCTCTAATCGTAATCGCCTGTTCGCCGCGCGTGATGCTAAGCGAGAGTGGCGAGGGATCTGTAATTATTAGTCCGTCAAGCACGACCGTGAGTCGATCTTCATAGACCTCTCCAGTCATGGCTTGCGCCACCAGGTGCAACGTGTAAGTGCCATCGTTGATGCCGGATAGATTCCACGTAGCCAGCATTCCGGCATTGATCGTGGCACTGGATGTAGTAATCAAGGTCCAACTCGACGGCGCAGTGCCCGCGCCGTACTCGAGACGCCAACTGCTGAGATTCGCGCCACCAACTGAACCTGTTACATCAACCTGCGAGAGACCAGTCAACGTCCCGACAGGACTGGTAAGCTCGGCCGCGAGCGGCGCTGCAATGGTTAACGAACGGCTGGCGTTCAGGCGGCCATAACCGAATAGAGTATCGAATCCTGCCGTGCCGATATCGTCAGCGCCACTTCTCAGTGCCTGTCTCACCTGCTCAGGCGTAAATTCAGGATGCTGCGCGCGAATCAACGCGGCCACGCCGGCGACGTGCGGCGAGGCCATGCTGGTGCCGCTTTGTCGCAAATATTTCGTTCCCACTATCAGTTGACCTGAGCCCGTCATGGCGCTGCCCGCCGCCGAACTCTTCAAAGACAAGATGCTGCGATCAGGCTGAATCAATAGACCTGTAGGATCTGTATCTCCGCCCCCAGGCGCGGTTACGTCTATCTTGGCGCCTTTATTTGAAAACGAAGCTTTCGCGTCGAGATGATTGACTGCCGCGACCGTTATGACGTCGCGAATACAAGCCGGATAGAAACCATTGCTCTGCGTGCCTACATCGAGGTTACTGTTACCGGCAGCAGCTACCACGACCGCGCCTTTCACGTTGTGCGCATAGGAAATCGCGTCGATCAGAGTCTGCGGTGTGGGTCCCGAACCGCCCCAACTTAGATTGATTACTGAAGCGCCTTTATCGGCCGCATAAATAATCGCGCTCGATAAATCCTCGATTGAGCCGCTGCCATTAACGTCCAGACCTTTGACAGCCATGATTTTGGCGTGCGGCGCTACGCCGATCACGCCGAGCGTGTTATTGCCCATCGCCGCAATCGTGCCGCTGACGTGAGTACCATGACCGTGATTATCCATCGGGTCGTTGTCGCCAGGATTGCCGTCGAGGGTGACAAAGTCCCAACCATGCCAGTCGTCGATCAGTCCATTACCGTCATCGTCGATACCGTTTGAGCGCTTGTCATTACCGCTGCCGTCGAGTCCAACCTCGCCGTCGTTCAACCAAACATTTCCCGCGATGTCTTCATGGTTGTAATCAAGACCGGTGTCGACTACGGCAACCAACACGCCGTCGCCCTGCGATGTATCCCACGCAGTCTCAGCATTGATCGTCTGCAATCCCCAGAGGTCGCGGAATGCCTGTCCCCACGCGGCTGAAGTGCTGTAGTAAGGATCGTCCGGCGCAGTCTGTGTATGCACGATCATATTCAGCTCTGCGTACTCCACTTCCGGCTGTTCGCGCAATGCGGCCAGAGCTTCTTTTAAGTTGCCGGATTGAGTAGGGAGCTTGACGACTTGAGCCAGCGACTTGGCGCGGGCGCGAGCGAATGGCCGGCGACCGTCATTTATGCCAAAGCGTTCAAAGATCGCATTTAAACGAGGGTTGGCCATTGTGAGATGACCGCGCGCGTTCTTCCGGCCGCGACCTGCATCGATCGCATCATTCTCGTTGCGAAACTTGACGAGCATCTCCCCCGGCACAAATTCGCCTTCGCCCGTCTCGTCTGAAACGGTCGTGCCGTCGTCATTTATGACAGTTCTATTGGGCCGTTTGATGGGAGTCTGGTCCGGGGCCTGACCTCTTTGCTGATTCGCTTGAGAAGATTGCTGTTGGCCCGTGCGGTCGGCTGCGGCGCGATGTTGAGTGAAGGCTGCGAAAACGGCAAAACAGAGTACACCCAGCAGCGTGGCTTGGGGGATTCTTTTCACGTTGGTTTCCTCTGATTAGAGTCGCAATCCGAGAACTAACCTTGTTCGTTGAGAGTGAGAGATCTGAGTTCCGGGCTAAAAGAAAAACAACCGTTTTCAGACGGGCGAAGGCAAGTTAGCAGGTCGGATCAAACGGTGTCAACAATTACTTACGTTGGAAGGCTGAAGATATTCCTTGGACATCTTTTGGGCGTGAAACGCCAATTGCCGAAACCGGACGGAGTCTTGTCCCTGTCGGAGTATTTCCTTTCGAACTAAAGCCTTTCGATCCCGCTACGACGGATCAAATGCCTTCGTTACAGTCCTCCAACCCTTGAGAGATCAGTATTCAAGAAATCGTGACACACTTGTAATCGATCAGTTGCAAGAGGCAAATATAAGCAGCGGTTTCGCGATGTCCTAGTCAATTGCCCTGACTTCTCTCGTCGTGGCTCTCCTTTCGGCCCCACCTGCGATCACCGCAGATTGAGTGAAGAGCCGTCGACGCGTCCGTCGAACAAAAGAACCCAATCATTCGCGAAGGTAAATAAATAATCCGGCAGATGAGGTAGTCCACTCATGCCTACTATTCGTGATGTAAGCCCTACCCGGTCCAACACTTCCATCGGATCGAATTTTCAAGACGTAACCGGAAGAATGCTGTCGCTCGCAAGCTCGGACGATGGGAAGATCGTCTTCGCTGGGTCGTACTCAAGTGGTCTGTGGGTTTCCCAGGACGGTGGCGAGTCCTGGGTGCAGCTCACATGGGAACAGCCCGCCCCGGACCAGTTCGGAGTGCCGGGCGCTCTCGGTGGGTGCTGCATTCCTTCAGTCGCGGTCGGACCTGAATCAGCACGCTGGTTCGTCGACCGGGATCTTCGGTTCCTTGCCGACATCACCGGTAACGGTACTGCCGACATCGTCGGGTTCGGCGACACAGGCGTCTGGACGGCACTCAGCAACGGCGACGGCACCTTCCAACCCGCGCGGGTCGTACTGGCTGATTTCGGCCTCCACGCCGGCGGCTGGCGACTCGACAAGCACCCGCGTTTCCTCGCCGACATCACCGGCCAGAACGGAGCTGACATCGTCGGGTTCGGCGATGCCGGCGTGTACGTAGCGCTGAGCAATGGCGACGGTACATTTCAGACGTCGCAGCTCGTGCTGGAAGATTTCGGGATCGAGGCGGGCGGCTGGCGAGTGGAGAAGCATCCTCGATTCCTCGCCGATGTAACCGGCGACGGTAAGGCGGACATCGTTGGGTTCGGAGACGCTGGTGTGTACGTGGCGCTGAGCAATGGCGACGGGACGTTCCGGGCAGCGCAGTTAGTGGTGGAAGACTTTGGATACGAGGCGGGCGGCTGGCGAGTGGAGAAGCACCCACGCTTCCTCGCCGATGTAACTGGCCAAAATGGGGCCGACGTCGTTGGATTCGGTGATGCCGGTGTGTACGTGGCGTTGAGCAATGGCAACGGGACGTTCAAAGCGCCGCAGTTCGTGGTTCCAGACTTCGGGTACGAGGCTGGCGGCTGGCGAGTGGAGAAGCATCCTCGTTTCGTCGTGGACGTAACCGGCCAGAACGGCGCCGACATCGTCGGGTTCGGCGACGCCGGTGTGTACGTGGCGCGGAGCAAAGGGAATGGGACGTTCCATGACATGCAGTTCGCGCTGGCAGACTTCGGGATCCAGGCAGGCGGCTGGCGAGTGGAGAAGCACCCGCGCTTCCTCGCTCAGGTAATCGGCCAGAGCGGGGCCGACATCATCGGGTTCGGCGATGCTGGCGTATATGTAGCGCAGAGCAATGGTAACGGGACGTTTCAGCCGGCGCAGTTGCTGGTTCCAGACTTCGGGTACGAGGCTGGAGGCTGGCGCGTAGAGAGGCATCCTCGTTTCGTCGCCGACGTAACTGGCGAGGGACGGGCCGACGTCCTCGGGTTCGGCGATGCCGGAGTGTACGTGTCGCTGAGCAATGACAACGGCACCTTCCAGCCTCAGCGGTTCGTGCTGCCGAACTTCGGTTTCCTGCTGACGGTCCTAGCGCTAGTGCGGAGCGACCGCGAGATCGAGGACGCCGGCATCTGGCGTTCTACTGACGGCGGCGGGACCTGGTCGCGGGTCCACTCCTTCCCGCGCGGCGGCGGGAACCCGCCCTCGGAGTCCGGCCAACTGGTATGGGCGCCGGGTTCCGCACATGTCATCTTTGCAGCGGGCCAGAATTCGCTGGCTTTCAGCCGGAATGCCGGCGTGACCTGGCAGACGGCCGTCAGCCGGACGACCGTGCCCCCGACGCCTGTGCCAGCGAATCATGTGGCGGTCGCGAACAACGACGGGACATTGCTTCCGCCGGCGGTCTATGCGCTCGCCACCAACATGATCCAGGTCTCCCTCGATGGCGGCGACAACTGGATACCCGATGCCGGCACGCTGCCGCGCCCGATCGGTTCTCCCGTCCGCTTGTTCAACGGAAATAATGAGTGCGTCATGGTGGTATCGCCCCGTTCCGCGTTCGAGGTGTTCGTCACGCGTGATGCGAACGCAGCGCCGAACAACCTGCCACAGTTGTTCCGCGGCGACTATAACGGCTTCGCCAAGACCAAAGCGTCAACATGGGAGGAGCTACCGATCCCGAAGATCGGCAAACAAGACTCCGGAAACGTGTGGCTCGCGATCACCCGAGCGGGTCAGGGCGAGGCGCTGTTCTATGGGCCGCAACGTTTCTTCGGTGGCAACATTGGAGAAGCGTCGGTTGGACCACTCGATCCCAGGTCCGAAGATGATTGGCATCAACTCGACGCCACAAGCAAAGTCCATGTCGATCTCCATGGGCTATTCCTGTCTCCCAACTTCACCGCTGGATTTGAGGACGGTAGCTACGTCGTGAAGGCTGGGACGGTTTGGATGCTGAGCGACGGCGGCATCGATCGCAGCACTGATGGCGGCATCAATTTCGATCCGGCAGGGAGCATCAGTTCTCTATCCACGGTGAATTTTGGTGGTGCGGCGATCTTCGGAACGGGGCCGTTGCTGTCGCTCAACACGGGCGACAATGACGGGTTTGCCTCACGTGACGGCGGAGCAACCTGGCGCTCGCAGCAGTATGGCGGTGGGGACAATGATACGTCCTGGGCAGACCCGTTGCGGCCGCACTCAATGCTCATTTTCACCCCTCGCTGGGATCCCAGCGGCATCATTCCCAGCGAAGGCTTTCGGGCACACACTGTAACCCTGTACGAAACCGAGATCGGGAGTCTGCCCGACATCAGCTCCTCTACCGATCGCCAGATAATTCCTGGCCCACCCGTCCGAAAGGGAAGCAATATCTGGAACGCCTCCAGCGGTTTTGTGATTCGTGGCTACCATCCGCTCGTCTATAACCTGGCGTCCGACGATGCTTCGCTGCCTACGGATTGCCTCGTCATCCGCTTCTACGGCAACTTTTCCAGGGACGATCCGCCCACGAGGTTTCTCGATCACTTAGCCGTGCTTCTGCGCGCGCGCGATCTTACCAAGATCAAGGACCGCACGGACTGGGACACTCCAGGCCACTGGTTAGTGGAGAAGCATCCGCGCTTCGTCGCCGACATCACCGGTCAGAACGGCGCCGACATCGTTGGATTCGGCGATGCCGGCGTATGGACGGCGTTGAGCAAAGGCGACGGGACGTTTGACACTCCAAGGCTCGTGCTCGAGGACTTCGGGATCGAAGCGGGCGGTTGGCGAGTGGAGAAGCATCCGCGTTTCCTCGCCGACGTAACCGGCAATGGTATTGCCGACATCGTCGGATTCGGCGATGCCGGGGTATACGTGGCGCTCAGTAATGGTGATGGGACGTTTCAGGCGCCGCAGTTTGTGATCGCGGACTTTGGGTACGAGGCCGGCGGCTGGCGAGTCGAAAAACATCCTCGTTTTCTCGCCGACATCACCGGTCAGAACGGAGCTGACATCGTCGCGTTCGGCGATGCCGGCGTCTACGTCGCGTTGAGCAATGGTGACGGAACGTTCCAGGCGCCGCAGTTTGTGATCGCAGACTTCGGAATCGAGGCAGGCGGCTGGCGAGTGGAGAAGCACCCTCGTTTCCTCGCTGACGTAACCGGTAATGGTAATGCCGACATCGTCGGGTTCGGCGATGCCGGAGTGTACGTGGCGCTGAGCAATGGCGACGGGACATTCCAGGCACCGCAGTTCGTGATTGAAGACCTCGGATACGAGGCAGGCGGCTGGCGAGTGGAGAAGCATCCTCGTTTACTCGCTGACGTGACCGGTCAGAACGGAGCCGACATCGTTGCGTTTGGCGATGCTGGTGTGTACGTCGCGTTGAGCAATGGCAACGGAACGTTCCGAGCGCCGCAGTTTGTGATTGAAGATTTCGGATACGAGGCCGGCGGCTGGCGAGTGGAGAAGCATCCTCGTTTCGTCGCGGACATAACCGGCCAGAACGGCGCCGACATTGTCGCATTCGGCAATGACGGTGTGTACGTGGCGCGGAGCAACGGCAATGGCACGTTCGCCTTCACACCCGAGGTCGCCCTGGCAGACTTCGGATACGACGCCGGCGGCTGGCGAGTGGAGAACCACGTGCGCGTCCTCGCCGACGTAACTGGCAATGGTACTGCCGACATCGTCGGTTTCGGAGATGCCGGAGTACTTGTCTCGCCGGCTCTCCCAGGCGGCACTTTCCGGGAGCAGCCGCTGTTCGTCATTCCCAACTTCGGCCACAGCCTGAGCGGGCCCGTCGAGCAAGTCGGACCCTTTCTGCCGCATCAGACCGTCGGAGTCGTGCAGGCTTCCGGCGGCCACGAACGCACGGTTTTCTATGTCGGCGGCGACTCGGCCAAACAACTCTGGAAGTGGACCGAGGGAATGACGCAATGGAAGCAACTCATTCCGGGTGGGGGCGCAGTCAAGGCGAAACGCTTCTTCGTCAGTCCTTACAATCCGAACTTGCTCTACGTGATCGATGGCGATCACATCAAGCGCTCCGATGACGGTGGTACGACTTGGCAAGTAGACGTGAACCTAGAACGCATGGTCACGTCCAACGGCAGGATCCCGGCCGCCCGCGACGAAGCGACCGATACGACCCAGGTGGTCCTAAGCGACATGCAGTTCGACCCGTTCAACCCAGGCCGGCGGTTCGCGGTTGGTAGCGCCGGTGCCTTCATGACCACCGACGGAGTTGCCTGGCAGCGTTTGCTGGACACCGGCGCGATCCGCGGCTTGCCAACAAATTGCTTTTTCGATTTCGCGACGACGCCTTCGGATCCGGCTCTGTATGTGGGCTTCGCAGGACGCAGCATCCTGAAGATCAGCGATCTCGGACTTGGGGGCGTGATTTTGCGTCCGACCGCAGAGCCCGCCGCCGAAAGGGAACTTGCGCGGCCGGAGAGGCCGACCATGCGGATCCGTACTGCCGATGGCCGTCAAGGCACTGCGGAGGCGGCTCCTGACGGGCGACTCTTCGTCACTCTTGAAGACGGACGGTCCATCGTGGTTGATACCGACGATGTGACAGTGCTGGATTCCGCGCGCGATGGTTGATTCCGAAAACAAGGTGTGAAGGCCTGGATCCCAATCCACACGATGGGAGACGGTCAACTTCTGTCAAAATCGTTGTTATTGCGAAACCAGCGTATTGAGCGACGTTGCGAGCTCGAGTCGCGTGATACTACGTGACGGATTGAAGGCGTTGCCGTCGAGGGAAATGAACCCTTTCTGCAGGGCGACCGCTACATACCCTCGCCACGCGGCCGGTATCGACGAGGCGTCGGAGACGGTCAGCGGAAGGGAAGCTGAGGCGGCCTGAGAACTGAGGCCAGCCGCTTTAACGAACGCGATCGCTGCCAGGAGTTTGGTGGCGCCGTTGAGCGGATAGAATCTCTTGCCGGGCGTCGCATCATAAAACAGTGCACCGCACGGAAACGCCTGCGTGCTTTCGACCGCGTTCCGTGAGTTCGCGTCGCGAACATCGGTGAACATCGCAGCCGCCGCCATGTATTGCGGAACCAGGCCTGATCGGACTAACGCCTCGGCAAGTTCAAGACGATTGACGGCCGCGCTCGGCCGGAATTTTCGGCCTTCAGGCAGCATGAGATTTGCCAGCAAGCTATTCTCGACCTGTGCAGCCTGGTCAGGCGAGAGCGTCGACTCATCGAGCATGACCGGATACTCAACCTGCGTTACCTCGACCGCTCCGAAGACTTGCTGGCTTGTACCCACGTAACCTGAATGCGATATCGCTGCACGGAGCGTTTGGCTCGCCGGATTGCGGAGCACTACTTTCTCACGACGTCCGGTGAAGCCAGGCAGGTTCAGATAATTCGATTCACCCTGTAATGAGTTCGACTGATCATAAACTTTCAGTCCAAAGTCGTTTGCACTGAGGTCCCAATAGATATTAATTCCGACCTGAATTGTGTTCTGCGGGATCGCGACATTCACTGAGCTAGTCGCGTTCGGAAACACTGTCGGCTCAAACGTCTGCAATGTGGTTGTCGTGAACCGGATGGCATTGCGCGAGAGCGTTGAGCGAAACCCGCCCATATGGCGTTCCGGAAACGCGGCCTCGAGCACCGCGGCGTATGTGTTGAGCATGCCGGCGCCGGCTTCGTGGAAAAAGTATCGAGGCATCGGCGTTGCCGTGCGGCTCAGGATGTCCTTGACGTCTGCCGGGGTCAGGTTGGGATTAACTTCGAGCATCAAGGCGATGGCTCCGGCAACTTGTGGGGCCGAGAACGATGTGCCTGTCGCCGTCGTGTAGTACAACATTTCGGTTGGCGACAGACGTTTAGTATCCGCACTCGCGATCCCCGAGACTCCTGTAACAGTTGGCCCACTGCGTAAGCTGATTATGTCGGTGCCAGGAGCGACGAGTGATGGGTGCTGCAAAGCGTCGCCGAAGTCACCGCGTGACGAATAGCCCGCGAGCTTGCCTGCCGCATCTGTCGCGCCGACGCCGATCACCCACGGCGCGACCGCATACGGGTTCATCGTTCCGTTCCCGGACCCGCTGTTACCGGCTGAAAATACAATGTTGACGCCCGCGTCAGTCAGCATCCTGGTCGCCACGTTCACCGGATCGTTAACATCGAAGACCGTGTTCGCCGAGAAGCTGCAGTTCACGACCCGCACGTTGTACTGGGATCTTTTCTCGAGAAGATAATCGAATCCCGAAAGGACATACATCAGGTTTAGATCGCCGGCACTGAGCCCCAGAAGCCGCGCGCCCGGAGCAACACCGGCGAATCGTCCCGACGAGTTTGCTCCGCTTGCAGCGATCACGCCGCTGACGAAGGTTCCGTGGCCGCTCACGAGATCCGTGTTCGGGAGATTCTCGAGCGGCACGGGATAAGCAAACGAGGCTGGGACACTTTGCGTGTCGGCTAGTCGAACATTCTGAACGACCTTGCCCGCGAGGTCGCCATGCTGGCTGTTGAGGCCCGTGTCAAGGACCGCGACCGTCACATTGCGGCCGGTTACGGGCATAGCACCGTTCTCCTGACGAAGATCGCTGTCTGGCCCAACACGCTGCACGCCGGTTGGGTTGAAGTAAGGATCGGAGTTGAATGTAAGCGTGCGGTTACCGTAGAGCGAGCGGACTCTCGGCAACTGTGAAACCGCCACTAGCTGCGCTCTTGTTGCCGTGACGTAAACCATCGGCAGCATACGCAAACGCGTTCCGCCCATGATGCCGAGCTGTCGAAGCTGCGCGACGTCGGCGTCAGTCACCGATGAGTGATAGACGATGACTGCGTTTATGTTGCTGTCGTCGGTTGCGTTATTAAGAGTAATGGCGAGTTCGGGATCTACACCCTGAAGTCCCGTATTGTCGTCGGCGCCGGTGAGCGTGATGCCGTCAGCACCGATAAGCGTAATACCGTCTGCACCGGTAAGCGTGATTCCGTCAGCACCCGTGAGTGTAATGCCGTCAGCCCCGGTGAGCGTAATGCCCGTTGGATTTGTGTGATCGAAAAGGACGCCCTTCGTTCCGAACCCCGTGAGCGAATCGGCGCCCGTCAGAGTGATTCCGTCAGCACCCGTGAGTGTTATGCCGTCGGCTCCGGTTAACGTGATTCCGTCTGCGCCCGTAAGTGTGATTCCGTTTGGGCCGAACGGCTTAATGCCGTCGGCGCCGGTGAGCGTAATGCCGTCAGCCCCGGTTAAGGTTATCCCGTTCGGCCGGCGGATGAGGATCGAGTCAGCCGTGTATTGCTGACCGTCGGCGCCGGTAAACGTTACGCCGTCGGCGCCAGTCAGCGTGATGCCATCAGCTCCGGTAAGGGTAATACCGTCGGCGCCGGTCAATGTGATCCCGTTTGGTCCCGTATACGTTGCAGCGTTGGGGCCTGTTGACCTGATGCCGTCCGCTCCCGTCAGTGTGATGCCGTCCGCGCCCGTTAGCGTGATGCCGTTCGACTTGTAATTGAAGATTCCATCTGCGCCGGTGAGTGTAATGCCGTTGATCCCGACGTACTCTATGCCGTCGGCGCCGGTCAGCGTGATGCCGTTTACCTTGACTACAGATAAGCCGGCCAACGCGGGAGTCGCTGCCAGCAGCATTATTAATAGGAGTGCCAGGAATCTATTCATCTGATTTGGTCGGGTATTCGTGCTTTCGCGCGCAATTCAGACTCACAGGGCGACCGTATTATATGAGTCCAGCGTTGGAATGCAGTTGTACAATCTTTGCCTTTGTATTGCATCGAACGCCGGCCGCCCGATCTCAAACGCGTGTACTGGGACTTCTTAACTTAAAGCGGATCTTAGGGAAGGTCGGTTGAGAAAAACTTGAGTGGGGTTCAAGTTTTTCTCAAGGATGGGGTTGTATGCTCCGATCAATGAGTATGAGCTTCATCCTGCAAGACCAGTTCGATACAACGGAAAGGTATTCGCCGCCGCTCCGCACCACCACGGCAATGCCTTCGAAAGCCGAACGCGACGGCGTGCATATCTTGAATGAGAAACTCGAGATTCCTCACTGTGCGGGGCTCATCGAACGACCCAGACTCATTGAAAAACTTGAAAGATCGCTTTACCGCTTCGCCGCGACACTGGTTTCCGGTCGTGCGGGGACGGGTAAAACGTCGATCGCCGCGGCTTATGCGCGGACACGAAAGAGTACCGCATGGTTTACAGTGGAATCATCCGACGTCGATTGGAACGTTTTCGCAAGTTATCTCGCAGCGAGCGTGCTGCGAGTCGTTGGCAGCAAGAAAGCCGTCGGCGACTCGCTGCCCGCCGTTCCTAATTCTTCGCCGGCCGCGATGGCGACATTCTTCGTCAACATATTTTCCGAGTTGGAAACTGCCGAAAAGGATCATCGGCCATTGCTTGTTCTTGACGGCATACATCATTTATTCGACGCGGATTGGTTCGGTGGGTTCTTCAATATTCTGCAGCCGTCGCTTTCCGAAACTGCGGACCTCTTACTTCTGTGCCGGAGTAAGCCGCCGAACCCGTTATGGCGTTTGCGTTCGAAACAGCAGCTTGACGTTATCGATGAGAAAACGCTTGCCTTTGATCGGGATGAGACGATATTGCTCCTGAAGCAGGTCGGGCGTTCGCAAGCTGAAGCCGCGCGCATTCACGCGGAAACGTTTGGGCGAGTCTCAAAACTCCTTCCGTTCATCAGCGGCGGGAAACCATCCAAGTCTCGGCTATAACCGAGCCCTTCGATTTGCATCCGAACGGCGTGGCATAATACAGCCTTCCCGACAGGTATCGTCGAAGCGATGCAGGACAGAAACTTTTTTCTTCGGACAAAACTGCTTCCCCCGCGCGCGGTTACCGAATTACTGCAGCGACCGCGGCTCACGAAAAAGCTCCAAGCCAACCTGGGCTCGCCCATCACAATGGTTGCCGCGGACGCCGGATGCGGCAAGACCACTCTGATCGCTGACTTTGTTCGCAGCCAGACACGGCCCACGGTTTGGTACCAGCTCGACCATACTGACGCGGATCCGGTCGTTTTTCTCGGTTACATAGCGTACGGCATCAAGAAACTCTATCCAGCATTCGGCGAAGCTATCTTTCCCTACTTGAGCGAAGCGAACGAAGAGGTGCATCGCTTTCCTGAACGATCGGCTGACCTGCTGATAAACGAGATACTGCAATCGGTCGAGCAGCCATTCATTCTTGTTTTGGATGACTATCACCACATAGGCCGCGACACCATCGTTCACAAGCTGGTTGATCGGCTCCTGCAATATTCGTCCGACCTGGTCCATCTGATCATAACGACCCGCGACCTTCCGCCGCTCGCGACCATGCGGCGAAAGACTCAGTCTGCCGCATTGGTGATTACGCGCGACGATCTTCTTTTCACCGACGACGAAGTGAAAGATCTGTTCAAACAAACGCTCAACGTCGAGCTGAGAGACGAAGAGATAGCCGAGTATCGCGGGCGCACCCAGGGATGGATAACCGCGCTTCAGCTTGTACGTCAGGTTGCCGAGCAGGAGATGCATTCTGCGGACGGACCGGCGGCGTTGGACCTGCACGACATTCTGCAGCAATCGGAACGCGACATCTTCGATTATTTCGCCGAAGAGGTTTTTTCGCGGGAGTCGGCTGACACCCAGCGGCTGCTGATGGATCTTTCGCTGCTCGAGTCGCTGCAACTGGATCTCTGCAGCACGCTGTTTCCCCATCTGCGCTGCTCGGCCGCACTCCCTGAGCTCGCACAGAAGAACGTGTTTCTTACCGTTGCCGGTGATGGTCAGACCGGTGAGGAATATAGATTCCATCCTCTGTTCCGCGCGTTCCTGGTTCGTCGCCTGCGGTCCGATGTCGGCCAGGCACGCGTCGCCGAAGAACGGAACCGGATCGCCGACCACTTTCTCAAAAGCCAAAAGTGGGAGGTGGCCCTGCCATACCTGATTGAGGCGCGAAACTTCGATCGTGCGGCGTCCGTGATTGCAGAAACTGGGAATGAGTGGATCGCCGCTGGTGCGTTTACTTCACTCGGGTTGTTCGCCGAACAGATCCCCGATCGATCGCTCGAGGAACATCCTCGCTCGCTGCTGCACAAGGCTGAAGTCGCTCGGCTTCACGGCGAGCTTGAAAAGTCGTCGAAACTTCTGAATCGCGCCGTCGAGCTTCTAAACAAGACCGGCGATTCGACCGGAGAAGGCGAAGCTCTTCACTCTCTCGCCAGTCTCGCGCGTCGCCGTGGCCGATACGCCGAGGCGTTCTCACTTATCGAGCGTGCGGAAACTCTCGTGTCGCACACTTCGGAAACATTCATGAAGTGCGCGAACACGCGCGGCCTGTGCCTGATCGTGCAAGGGAAATGGACCGAGGCGGAACAACAGTTCAGGATCGCTCTCGAACTGGCTGACAAACTCGGAAACGACCAATACATTCGTCTCGTCACACACAATCTTGCCCTTGCGCCGGGCTTTCGCGGAGATTTCGGCGAGGCTTTGCGCTGGTTCAGACGCATCTTTCGCGACGGCCAGCCTGACAAGCAACTGCCGCAGGAAGCGATCGGTCACTTGAACGTGGCCCGTCTGCATCTTTACCGCGGCGAATTCGACGACACCGAAAAACATCTTAGCCGCTCGCTCGAGTTGTGCCAGCTCTACAATCTTCGGTTTTTAAGGGGAGAAATATTCGAGGCCTACGCGAATTTTTATCGCGAGAAAAGCGACTTCGCTCACGCCGAGGAATTCTACGAGCGGGCCGCGAATGCATATGACGAAGCCGAGATCGACATCACGTCGAAAGAGTTGAACGAAGAACGCGCGGCCTTCTTCCGCCTGCGTGGTGAACTCCCCAAGGCGCGCGCGTTGCTGGATACTTTAATCAAAGGACGCGAACGGCAGGGAAACGAACACGGCGTCCGCACGGCGCGTCTGCGTCGTTATCAACTTGATCTTGCGGAAGGCATTTCAGACGGTCTTGACCTGCACCTGCGTGAACTGCTCGATTATTTCAACCGCCACAATCAATACTACGACGAAGCGCTGACGGCGATGCTCCTGGCCGAGACGTACTTCGTTCAGGGAAACACGAAAGCCATGATCGAATTCGTCCGGCGAGCTCTCGATCTTTCGACTCGATTCGATTACGAGTACTGGCTGCGCCGTGAGATCCGCCGAAATCCGGCGATATTCGGACATGAAGACATCGCGGACCGCCTGCCTCAGGATCTTCGCGAGGAACTGAGTGCGGAACGCTCGGCGCGGCCGGCGCACGTCCAATCTCCTTTAGAACCGGCTGCGCACATCACGGATCTGACGATACGGGTGCTCGGCCCGGTGGAAATCTTCCGCGATCCTTCAATTCAATTTGCCGTCGACGCCTGGACGACGCGACGGGCGCGAGACATCTTCTGCTACATAGCGACCAGCAAAAATCGTCGCGTTTTAAAGGAGGTGCTGATCGAGGCATTTTGGCCGGATGAGGACCTTGAAACAGTGGAAAAGAATTTTCATCCGACGATCTCGCATATCCGAAAAGCGCTCAACAGCCGTCAGCCATTCAAGCAGAACTTTCTGATCTTTCGCGACGGCGCGTATCAACTCAATCCCGAGCTCTCATATTCCATCGACGCTGAAGAATTCGAGCGGTGCATAGCCGAAGCGGAAAAGGCTAAACGCGAGAAAGATCTCGGGCATCAACGGGCGAGTCTCGAATCCGCCCACAAGATCTACCGTGGGGAATTCATGTCCGGCGTTTATGAGGATTGGGCGGAAGAAAGACGCCAGTTCTACTCAGAGCAGTCCGCACGTGTCGTTGCCGCTCTCGCAAAACTCTCTCTTTCAGAGAAAAACTGGGCCGATGCGTTGAAGTACGCGGGCGAAGCCCTGGCAGCCGACCCGTTTCGCGAGGACATGCACCGGCTGACGATGAAAGCGTTCGCCGCTCAAGGCAAGCCGGCGTCCGTTAAGAAGCATTTCGAAAGAATGAAAAAAGAGCTGTACACCGAACTCGGCATCGAGCCGGCCGAAGAAACAAAGCGTTTGTTTGCAGAACTTATAAAATAAAGCCCCGCCAACCTCAAGTTCACCTCAAGTCTCGAGATCTCCGCTCAAGTTTTCCTCAAAGCCTTTCCTTTACCCTCGTCGACAGTTGATTTCCCGAATTGATCATCAAGGAGGCAAGGGCCGTGAACTGTCACAAGAGGAACCTGTTACGTAGGACGCTCACTTTTGTGGTCTTGTCTGCGTTGAGTGCCGGATTTTGGCTGATGCCAAATGCGCCCCTCACCATTGCTGAATCGGCGCAAGCTGTAAGCGCAACGCTCAGCCCGGCGCTCAACGCCCGCCTCGCGGGACTCGCGAACGACGCCGACGCGGGAATGGTCATCGTCACATTCAAATCGTCGACCGGATTGCGGGAGGAGCACCTTAACGTCCTGCGGGCAGCCGGCGTCACCGGAGGCCAAACGTTTCCGACGCTGGGGATGGTCGCGCAGCCGATGACCGCGGGCCAGGTCCGCGCGCTTGCCTCGAACTCCGCCGTGAGGTCGCTGTGGTCGAACGATCGACTGATGTACTACATGCATCAGGCACGCGTCCTGGGCGGTGTTCAGAAAGTGCAGACCGACGCTGCAATGACGCTGCGCAACGGCGGGATGCCGGTTTCGGGCGCGGGTGACTTTTCGGTTTTAGTGATCGACTCCGGCGTGGACGCAACACACTCCGATCTCCAATTCGGGACCAAAGTTATTCAGAATGTGCAGACGCCCGTCGCGGCAGGAACACTGCCCGGGTTTACTCCTCACGTCTCGATCGAAAACGTGCCGAACACCGACCAAACCGTCGGCCACGGCACTCACTGCGCCGGGATCATCGGCGGAACGGGATTGCGATCCGGCGGTCTTTATACGGGCGTTGCTCCAGGCGCGAAGATCATCGGTGCCGGACTTGGCGCGGGAATTTTCGTAATCAACGGCCTGGCTGCGTGGGAATGGGGCCTCGCAAATCAATTCCGCTACAACATCCGCGTTGTTTCGAACAGCTACGGAAACTCGGGGCCATTCGACCCCGACAACCCGATCACAATCGCCACAAAACTGGCTTATGACCGGAACATCGCCGTCATCTTCGCAGCCGGAAACGACGGGCCCGCGAAGGACACGTACAACCCTTATGCGAAAGCTCCCTGGGTGATCGGCGTTGCGGCAGGTTCGAAAGAAGGCGATCTCGCTGACTTTTCTTCACGCGGAGTTCGCCGTGAGATTCGGCTGAGCAACGACGATCCGAACGATGACTTCAACGCTCCGACGATCACCGCTCCGGGCACTGGCCGCATTTATGCAACTAACGCGGGTAAGTTCACCGCTGCACTTGTATCTACGCGCTCGACTTCGAATCTCGTCGCCAACGGGCTCGACGCCGATGCAGAACTTCCGCCCGGATACATCCCGTTCTACACGCAGATCTCCGGCACATCGATGGCGACGCCCTACATCGCAGGTGTTGTCGCTTTGATGCTCGACGCTGATCCGACGCTTTCGCCGGATCAGATCCGCGACATCCTTACTTCGACTGCCACCAAAATGCCGGGTCGCGAGGAATGGGAAGTCGGCGCCGGTTTTGTCAACGCCTACGCAGCGATCGATAAGGTTTTTAACCGCTCCAAACCATATAGAAACATTCAGGAAACTACATACAACGCGGTCTTCGCTGAAGAGCGTCCGCCGATCCAGAACTTCCACATCGATTTCAGTCCTGAGGCTTCGGGGCCGACATCTACGAACGCGAGAACGTTCACCGTCGAGCCTGGCATCAACGTCCTTGACGTCTTTGCGACGGTTGACACGGCTGCTGAAGAAGGAACTGGAAACCTCGTTGGCATGCGCATCACCAGTCCGAGCGGAGTGAACTATTCGACCGCGATCGACTTTCCGGTAATCGGTTCAGATAAGCGAGAGATCGTGGTCCAAAATCCCGAACCGGGAACATGGACGCTCGAGATACGCGGAGCACGCGGTTCGACCGCGGCGCCGCAGGCATCGTCGCCGACTCAACTCGCTGCTCCGGGGCCGGTTGACGGAAACATTACGCAAACGCGATTCATTCTCCCTGCAATAGCCGACATACAGGGACACCCGGAACAGGCAGCGATTGAAGCAGCGTTAAAGAGCCGCTTGATCGACACGTTCGCTGACGGAACTTTCCGTCCGAATTCGACGGTCACTCGCGAGGACCTGGCGCGTTCACTCGCCTTGAACACCAGCCTTCGTCAGACCCTTGGCTCGACGCCGCGATTCACCGACGTCAGCAGCGACCTCCGCTTATTCGCCGAATACGCGACTGCGCGAGGATCGACGAACCGCGACTTCGATTTCACTCCGACAGGAATGATCGTCGCTTCAGGCACGTCGTTCAATCCGGCAGCCTTCGTAAACCGGCTTGACCTTGCGGTCGCGTTGGTCAAGGCACTCGGCCACGACGCATCCGCACGTGCTCTTGCAAACACGACTGTCATGTCAAACGGTACGGCGTTGAGTGACAACGCTCAGATACCTGGGTCGCTCCGTGGCTACGTTCAGATCGCAATCGATAAAGGCTTGTTCGAAGTTTTTCCGGCCGAAGTTCGTGAGATAGTTCCGGGACAATTCGTTGCGATCCCGGGACCGCGATTCGAGCCGTCGACAACGGTTTCCCGAGCAGTACTTGCACGGAAACTGATCGCTTATCGCGCGTTGTTTACGACGGGCGGGTAAAAGTTCCTTACCCCGAAATGCCGCTGTCAATCTCATCAGCGGTTGCTCGTTCCTCCACGGGGGCGGAACGAGATCCTGGAGCGGCCCGGCGATCCGCGGCCGCTTTTTTTTCAAGCCCGGCTTAGCTGTTGTTGCCTGGCGTCGGAGTTTTCAAAAGGTCTTCGGACGAGGAATGGAGGAACGATGAAAGACACTGGCAAAACACTTAGGACCAAGAGCAGTTTGCGGTTCGCGTTGTCGCTTACCGCGGTTGCCGCGATCCTCGGAGCGATGGTTTCGCTACCGTTCGACACAGGCAAGGCGGCACCCGCAGCATCGAAAGTCGTGAAGGAACTCTACAGGCGTCCGGCTCCGAACTTTGATCTGAACGCCTCGCTGCATTTGCCGAACGTTCGCCAGGCAACATCGGCGCAGCTCTCCGCTCTCAACAACCTTAAGGCATCGGTGAACTCACCAAATATGACGACACGCTGGAACGATTTCGGCGGGTCGCCCGACGTGATGTACGACTTCGCCTCGCAGCCGTATTCGGGAACGCCGGAAGAAGCGGCACGCGCATTCGTCATGCAGAACGCGGGCATCTTCGGCGTAACCGAGTTGAATAACTTCCGCGTCTTCAGCTCGCGCGATGCGCTCGGCGGACATCTGGTCAGGTTTCAGCAGACTTTCAACGGCGTCGCGGTTGATAATGGCGGTATCGGCATTGTGATGAATGCGAACAAGCAGGTCATCATGGCGTCAGGTCCGTTCTTTAGTGATGTTGCCGTCAACACTCAGCCTGCGCTGAGCGCGGAACAGGCAAGAACGGCGGCGGGCAACGATCTGAATAAGTTTTACGTTGAACTGCCTGCCGCGGCCACGAACCTTCTGAACAACGGTTTATCGATTATCTCGCAGCAACTGGCGGCCGTAGACAATATTCCTCCTACTCTCTCCATATACCCAACTGCTGATGGCTATCGTCTCGCCTGGAAGGTCGCGAAGTTTTCGACCAATCCATTCGGTTTGTATATGGTCACTGTCGATGCCAACACCGGTGAGATCCTCGGACGCAAAGACTTCTTAGCATTTCAAACTACTCCCGGAGGGGAAACCGCGGACATCTATCCGAAGTACCCGCAGATCGATCAAAACCTGAAGGACAACAGCATAATCAGCTCGTGCACGACAAACGGCATTGTGGCGCCGTGCGGACAGGAACGTGTGAACCTCCGCTCTTTCGATGCGACGAACCGAGTGAGCGGTTTGAACGGCACTCTCACTGGAACGCACACGATCGTCAACAATGCGCTCGCGACGAAGCAGCCGTTCCCACAGGCTGCACTCGGCACCTGGCACTTTCGCAAGGACGATCCGACGGCCCTCGAAGCTCGCACTAACGAACAGGATCAGT
>JBKPNH010000080.1:0-37946 GCA_046732535.1 Acidobacteriota bacterium | reverse complement strand
TTCCACAACCGGTCCAGTCCGCCTGCGGCGCGGCACAGGACTTTTCGTGTACAGCTAACTGTCCTTCGGGCACGCAGCCAAACCCGGCGGATTGCGGAGCACAGATCGGGACTCTTTTACCTACTAATCAAACAAAACGTGTGATCGAAAAAAGTAGTTGCACGGCCAAGCAGATTGATTCGACCCCAGGGTCTTCAAACCCCGGCGGCTGCACTGAGACTGTTACCTGGTGCGATACTTCAGGTCCTAATACCACTGGAACCACCACCGTGAATGTTAATTGCACGGCGGTGCCAACGCCCACCCCAACGCCGACTCCGACGCCCACAGCGGGTGGAGGCCGTGGTGGCGGCGGCCTTTGCTGCGTGCCGACAGTTGACGGTTGGGAGTGCTGTGGAACACCAATGCTTATTGAGCTGAGGGGGGATGGCCTTAAACTGACCAGCGCCGCCGCTGGTGTAAACTTCGACCTCGACAGCAACGGCACACCTGAACGCCGAGCTTGGACTCAAGCGGGGACCGATGACGCCTGGCTGGCGTTGGATAGAAACGGAAACGGAACTATTGACGACGGCTCTGAATTGTTTGGCAATTTCACACCTCAACCTGATCCTCCGGTCGGGCAAGAACGAAACGGGTTTTTAGCGTTGGCTGAGTACGATAAGCCAACCAACGGAGGCAACGGAGATGGACTAATAACACCCAGCGATGGCATTTTCTCATCGTTGCGTGTGTGGCAAGACTCTAATCACAATGGTCTCTCGGAAGCAGCAGAGTTAATCAGCTTGCAGACCGCTGGTCTGAAGACGATAGAGCTGGATTACAAAGAGTCCAAGAATCAGGATGAGTACGGAAACTCCTTCCGTTATAGAGCCAAGGTGAAGGACCAAAAAGGCACGCAAGTTAGTCGATGGGCGTGGGATGTATTTTTAGTTACGCGCTAAATGGCGCAAGGTCCAATGCAAAGATCGCCCGCAACCTGGATGGTTTGCGGGCGATCTTGTGAACTACGGTCGGAACCCTTGATTCTGCATGTGGCTAAAGGCCAGAGAAATTGAATACTATCCACAAGGGAAATGATTACTCCAATCGTTATGTGTCTGGGCCAGTAAGGGAAAGTACATGAGATTCATACCTGGTCTTTGCGGCGCCCCACCTGAAAATAAAACGTTGAGTTTAGTGGCAATGTGCAACCGCACTGTCGGTGTGCGAAGCGATTCGAACCTGGGGAACTCGTCGATCGATCCCGATCGCGACATTAGAGGTCTCGACGTCATCGTGAACCTCAGACCTGACAATCGCATAAAAGGAGGCAACTGATGGCGAAGGTTACGGGAATAGGCGGAGTCTTCTTCAAGAGCAAACAGGACAGCGCTGCACTTGCGGCGTGGTATCAGAAACACCTCGGTCTGCCAATAGAGAGCTTCGGCGGTGCTGTTCTGAATTGGCCCGACGACAAGGCCGAAGACCAGGGGCTCACCGTCTGGCACGTCGCAGAAAAAGAGAGCCAATGGTTCAGCCCCAGCGACTCGTCTTTCATGATCAACTACCGCGTGGACAATCTTGAAGAGTTGATCGCGCAACTGCGCGCGGAGGGCGTTGAAGTCATCCAGGGCCCCGAATCGCATGAAAACGGTAAGTTCGCATGGATCATGGATCCGGAAGGCAACAAGGTGGAGCTGTGGGAACCGATGATCTGGGATGACAAGAACAAAAGCGCCTGACCTTTTACGCTCGCTTGTCGTATGAGTGGTGAAACTAACGAAGACATTATTCTCGAAGGAGCAGTGGGTATATACCGCCGCATAGACTTGACTAAAGCGTCGGGCGATACTGGCTGCCTCATTCCGTTCGACAGTGATTTGGGGTCTCTCGGTTTTGGTTTATTGGGCGATCTGGCGTGCTCGGCCCTCGACGGGTTTCTGCGGTGCTACGCGCATCCGCAGGATCATGCACTCGCTCTCCTTCTAGTCGGGGTAAAGGACGGCGCGTTGGCTGTCTTCGGCCTCGTATTAGAAGCAAATCTCTCCGATGGCGCGTCTCTTGTTACTACAACGTCGCGGGCTATGAAAGATATGCCGGAGAAGGGCTTCTATCGAAGAGTTCATCCCTGGAAAGGTGTTTATGATCTCTACCGAAACCATCAGGAGCACTTGAACGAATTGAAGGATCGGCACGGAGGTGTGACGCCAATTAGTGGCACACTGCTCTCGGTAGCCGAATCATTAGACTCAGGTACCGTTCGTCTGAACGGCATCTAAAATAAAGACGCACAATGCGGGGGTAATCGTATGGCAGCTTATGTAGTCGTCGAGGTAGAAGTTCACGACACACAGAGGTACGAAGCTTATAAACCTATGGTCCCGCCGTCGCTCGTTCCTTACGGCGGACGATTCATCGTCAGGGGCGGTGAGGTCGAAACACTGGAGGGTGAGTGGGCGCCGAAGCGGTTGGTGATCATGGAGTTTCCTTCGGTGGAACGGGCGAAGGCGTGGTGGGCTTCTGAGGAGTACGCGGAGGCGAAAGCGTTAAGGCAGGCGACGGCTCGCACACGGATGGTGGTAGTCGCTGGTATCTAAGTAACTGAGTTTTGAAATGACCGACTCTGATTTCGAACCCTGGGAAGTGACGTATGAACGCGAACAGTTACACTTCGCGGCTCAGGATGGCAACGTTGAAGACGTGAAACGACTGTTGGCGGCCGGTTATGAGCCTAACGTCTTCGACGATCTGGGTCTTACGCCGCTTCATTACGCCGCCAGGGGTGGACATCTCGAGGTTCTAAACGTTTTGCTCGCTGCTGGTGCAGACGTGAATGCCAACGATGAACGAGTCATCGGCAATACACCTCTGCGCGAAGTTGCCGCAACTTGTTCGTTTGGGCTCGCGAAGATTCTCGTGGACGCGGGCGCAAACCCCACGATTCCTGGCTGGATGCGAATCACCGCGCTTCATAAATCTCAGTCGCGCAAGGATGCCGAAGGACGCCAGGTCCACCAGCTATTGGAACAGGCAGCGATTCGTTTCCGCGAGTGATGTCGACGATAGATAGTGCGGAGAAGCGTAAGATGAGTAGCATTCCTACAGGGACAGAGCTGGTGCGTCCATTCGTGCCCACGAAGGATTTCGATCTGTCCAGGCGATTCTACGAAGCCCTTGGCTTTGAAAAAGTCCTCGACAGCGAGGTCGCGATCTTCAATGCAGGCTCGGGTGGATTTATTTTGCAGCGGTACTTTCAGGAAGATTGGGCTGCGAATTTCATGATGCAGCTCATGGTCGACGATCTCGACGCATGGTGGGCGCACATCGAATCATTGGAACTCTCGACTCAATTCGGCGTGCCGGCACCAAAGCCTCCAGCGATGCAACCGTGGGGACTTCGTGTCGCGTATGTCGTAGATCCGTGCGGAGTCTTGTGGCACGTGGCGCAGCGGCGTGAGAACGCAGAACAGGACCAGTGAAGACTATGTTTAATCAAACGGAAGAAAAGCCGGGATTTTGGCGCAGGCAATTCTCAGACGATGTAACGTCAGCGCAAACGGCCTTCGACGTCATTATAGGGGTAATAGCACCGGTCCTTTGTTTCATATTCGATCCGGTTGTGTTCAATAACCGTTTCGGCGATGTTCCTTTGAGTTTAGACCTTTACCGTTTCAAGCTGCTTGTATACCTCTTCAGCGGACTCGCAATCCTTACGCTTTCGCTTTGGTTGATACTGAAAGAGAGAAGCGGCTCGCTAAGCGCAGTTTTTGCCGGAATATTGTTGTCCGGCGCCGTTTGCTCACTGCTTATCGGGATTGTCATTCTGCCTTTAAGCATGATCGGTCTTCTGTTCTTAATCGGCATTCTAGGCTTCACTCCATTCCTCGTCTTCTTCGTCTATCTACGTAATGCTGCCCGGGCGTTTAATACAGCGAAGCGTCTCGTACAGCAGTCGCAAATAATGGGGTTGGTCCTGCTTGGTGTGCTCGTGGTTAGCAGTCCTCCTGCACTGCTGCAATGGCAAATCAGTCGTCTCGTTACACAATCGATGAACGACTTATTGAGAGGCGATGTGCATACAGCGGAGTCAGCTACAGAACGGCTTCGCTATGTTGCCTGGGCCGCCGACATGGACCAGGTAGTCGTGGCATATTCGCGCGAAACCGATGAAACAAGAAGGGCCACTTTGGCGAAGGCTTACCAGGAGATTACGGGAAAAGATATTACGACTCGGTCGTTGGGTTTATTGGATTGAGTCTTCCTCAGCCCATCACTTTACTCGTCGAAAAGCTTGCATCGATGCGAGATGTCGTCGCGGTCGTACTGGGCGGCTCTCATGCGGCCGGTTGCGAAGATGCCGGTAGTGATTGGGACCTGGGCCTATATTACCGCGGCGAGATCGATCTAGCTCCGATTGCAAATCATGGCGTGGTCTATCCGCCAGGCTCCTGGGGCCGAGTGATGAACGGCGGTGCGTGGCTTCAATGCGACGGACTGCGCGTCGACGTGCTGCTGCGTGACCTCGACGTTGTAGAGTACTGGACGCGGCGTGCTGAAGAAGGTGAATTCGAAGTGGACGCGCTTCTCGGATACGTTGCCGGTATTCCAACCTACACGCTGGCCGCGGAACTTGCGTCATGCCGTGTGCTCCATGGGACGCTTCCGACGAACTCGTATCCACCAAAGCTCGCGGCTGGTGGTCCGCCACGGTGGCGATTCTGCCGATCGTTCAGCCTCGCGTACGCACGCGTACACGCAAAGCGCGGCAATTTCGTTGGAGCGACCGGACAGGCTGCGAAGGCGGTAATAGAGGAGGCGCACGCCGTGATGTGCGAGCGCAGCCAGTGGGTGTGCAACGAGAAGCGGCTGATCGATGCGGCTGCTTTAACTGGAACTCAGCCCCTGTTCGCGCACGTGCCGTTCGAGCGCGCGGGACTGCTCGAGTGGTTGGACCGCGTAGCGGATCAGCTCGGCGTTTCAAATGAAGAGACGTTGCCGTGGGCAGCAGCAGATTGACTACACCGGAACCGACTCTTTTTAAAACCTTGCTGTGATTTGCTTGGTTAATTTGTGATGAATGACAGAAGCTTACATATTCTGACGTCGCCTGCGTTTGTTGTCAGTCTGCTGTTACTACTCGTCAACGATTTTGTTTTCAAGACGCAGTTTCATAATCACGTTACCGCCAAGCTTTCTGACTTTGCTGGAACGAATGAGTCGCTTGCCTAAAGATCACGTGCATGAGTCCTTTTGGAAAGGAGAGACATTCTCGATTAGTTTTGATGATTGTAACGATAGAGCCACGACAACTGTGGAAGAGATCGAAAAGCAGAGCGTTATCGTTTTGAAAGAAATGCACAATCGCTGCCCTACCAAGGTCAGGGAAGACGATCTGCGTCAGTATTTCGAGAAGGAATTCATCGATAAGTTACGCGAACAAACTGTGAGCAGGTCCGCCGAGGTGTTAGATATCTGGGGCTTCCCACCGGAGCCGTCGCCCTCCCCGACGCCCTCGAAGAAACCCTCACAGCCAACTCGCTGGAGCAGCTTACTTAGTCGCGGCCGGTTGAATGTCGTTTCGCTTTGACGCGGTAAGGGATTGGCTTGCGGATGATTAATACTGCGCCAAGGGTGATTAGGAGCGCGGTCGCAAAAGCATAGGCGAAGCCGGGCCTTGCGTTGTCTCGTATTGTGACCACCACCTCGCGAAGCGCATTTACCACGCCTAATACGATCAAACACAACCCAGCCATCTTATTGACGTCCATACCTTCTCCATTCAAAACAGAAATTAAACTCTTAGACAACCGCCGATCAGAAAAAGTTCCCCGCTTCTGAGCTTTCGAGCTTTTCATCGTCTTTCATGTCGCTGATGATGATCTTTGAAGTCAGCGTCTTGTGGACCGGACACTTGTGCGCGATCTCCTGAAGCCGTGCCCGCTGTTCGTCGGACAGGACGCCGGTGACAGTCACGGAGCGTTCGATGCGGTGAATGAACCCCTCCTTGTCATTACACTCCTCACAGTCTTTCGCGTGCATCCGGTTCTGCCGAAGTCGCACTGTAACCGTCTCGACCGGCCACTGCTTGCGCCGCGCGTAGAGGTTCACCGTCATCGAAATACAACTGCCCAGCGCGGCCAGCAGCAAGGTGTACGGATCAGGACCGGCATCATCGCCACCAAGCGCGTGCGGCTCGTCAGTCGTAAACGCCTGGCCGACACCATAGCGCACTTCGTTCTGTAAGTTCGTTCTCGACGTAACCACAACTTCGCTCATGATTGTTTACTCCTGTCGAAGCAAATGCCCGCTTGCCGTAGACTCAGGCGCGCGGCTACACTCGCGTGCGTTCCATTCAACAACGATCTGCATGCGTAATCTAATATAAATCTGTTCGAGGCGATTGTATGAAGATTCATGAGTACCAGGGAAAAGAACTTTTAAGAAAGTACGGCGTGCCTGTGCCGCGCGGCATTGTGGCGCACTCGCCTGAAGAGGCGTATCACGCGGCGAAGGAATTGGGCGGTGACATCGTCGTCGTCAAAGCACAGATTCACGCGGGCGGCCGCGGCAAAGGCGGCGGCGTGAAGATAGCCAAGAGTGCTGACGAAGCGCGCGAGCTGGCAAGACAGATGCTCGGAATGAAACTGATCACGCACCAAACGGGCCCTGAAGGAAGGGAAGTCCGCGTGTTGTTGATCGAAGAAGGACTGCCGATCGATAAGGAGTTCTATCTCGGCATCGTGCTCGACCGCGCTTCGGGCCGGCAAGTATTTATGGCGTCGGCAGCGGGCGGCATGGACATCGAAGAAGTCGCAGCGAAGACGCCGGAAAAAATATTGAAGGAGACGATCGATCCCGCTATCGGTTTTCAATCGTTCCAGGCGCGCAAACTTGCTTTTGGTCTCGGACTGCCGGCGACGCTGGTGGGCCAGGCGGTGAAGTTCATGCAGTCGCTCTACTCAGCTTACGAGCAGATGGACGCGTCGCTGATGGAGATCAATCCGTTTCTCCTGACTAAAGACAACCGGCTCATCGCGCTCGATGCGAAGGTCAACTTCGACGATAACGCGCTGTTTCGTCACAAGGAGTTTCTCGACCTGCGCGATCGAAACGAGGAGGAGCCGCTCGAAATCGAAGCGTCGAAGTTTGATCTCAACTACATCAAGCTCGACGGCAACATCGCCTGCATGGTTAACGGCGCCGGACTGGCCATGGCGACGATGGACATCATCAAGCTCGCCGGCGGCGAACCGGCCAACTTCCTCGACGTCGGCGGCGGCGCTTCGCAGGAGCGAGTTGAAGCAGCGTTTCGCATTTTGCTGGCGGACGCGAACGTCAAAGCGGTTTTGATCAATATCTTCGGCGGGATCGTGCGTTGCGACATGGTGGCGCGCGGCGTTGTCGAGGCTGCGCGAAATCTGAAGATCGAAGTGCCGGTGGTGGTGCGGCTCGAAGGCACCAACGTCGAAGAAGGGCAACGCGTGATCAGCGAGTCAGGCATGAACTTCACGGTTGCGAATGGAATGCAGGACGCGGCGGAAAAGGTCGTTAACCTGGCTGCGTAAGAAACACGGATTGAACAATGGCAAGCATCTCATTTTGGGGCGGTGTCGGGACGGTCACTGGATCGAAGTACCTCGTGGAATCAGGCAACTCGCGGGTATTAGTTGACTGCGGTCTGTTCCAGGGCTTCAAAGAGCTGCGCGAACGTAACTGGCAAGAGCCGCCTTTCGATCCGCGCTCGCTCGACGCCGTCCTCATTACTCATGCGCACATAGACCACACGGGTTATTTGCCGCGGCTCGTGAAGCAGGGTTTTCATGGGCCAGTCTACTGCTCGCGAGGCACGGCGGATCTGTTGAAGATACTGCTGCCGGATTCCGGACGGTTGCAGGAAGAAGACGCTGACTTCCGCAATCGCCATAACCTTACAAAGCACCAACCTGCATTGCCCTTGTACACCGAAAAAGACGCGTATGCGTCGTTGGAGTTGCTGGAACCGCTGGCGAACGATGGTAAGCCGGTTCAAGCAGCGCCGGGGATTCACGCAAGCTTCCGGATTGCAGGACACATTCTGGGATCGAGTCTGGTGCTGCTCGAGGTGGACCATGCAGGCGCTGACGGCAGCGGACGCCGCGTGCTTTTCTCCGGCGACCTGGGCCACTACGATCAGCCGATCATTCGCGATCCTGTCGCGCCGCCGCCGTGTGACTATCTACTCGTCGAATCGACTTACGGCGATCGTCTGCACGATCCGGAAGATCCGAAGATCGCACTGGCGCGGATCATCAACGATGCCGCTGAGCGCAATGCTCCAGTGCTGATACCGGCGTTTGCCGTGGGACGAACGCAGGAGATTGTTTATCTGATCCGCGAGCTGGAGGACGAGAAGGCGATACCGGTGTTGCCGGTGAGTGTCGACTCGCCGATGGCGGCAGCGACGACGGCGGCTTATGCGCGACGCACGGAAGAACAGGACGAGGAGTACGCCAGCATCTTGCGGCAACAGAAGCATCCGTTGCGGACGCATTCCATGATGACGGCTTCGTCACGTCAGGAGTCGAAGAGGTTGAACGACGCGGAAGGGGCGCGTGTGATTATCAGTGCTTCCGGGATGATGACTGGCGGTCGTGTGCTGCACCATGCGATGCGGTTGGTGCCGAATCCCGCAGCGACGATCGTGTTTGTCGGTTTTCAGGCGGCGGGCACGACTGGCCGGCGGATACAGGATGGCGAACCGGAAGTGAAGATCATGGGCCAATGGGTGCCTGTCCGTTGTCGCATAGCGAAGATCGGCGGCTTCTCCGCGCACGCTGATTATGGAGAAGTGTTGAAGTGGTTGGAGGGTATGAAAAACGGCGTCCCCCGCCGCACCTTCCTCACTCATGGCGAACCGGAGGCCGCGAACGCCATGGCGGGTCATATCAAAGAGAGATTTGGTTGGAACGTCCACGTACCGCAGTACGGCGAGCGGTTCGAGATGGAGTAGCACCCTTTTGATCCGTGTTTTCTATATCCGTAACCCCGCTAAACCAGCACTCAAGGAAACACGGATACAAACTAAGACTGAATACAGGTAACGACAATGGCTGATCGATCGCCGATGCCGGATGTTGTCGTGGTGCTTCCGGGCATCATGGGCAGTGTGCTCACTAAAGATGGAAAGACCGTTTGGGGGTTCTCCGGGAAGCTTGCGGGAACCACGCTTCTGACACGCGGCTCGAAACTGCGCAAGGAACTTTCACTGCAACACGATTCACCGGACGCCGAAACCCTCGACGACGGCATCGTCGCCGAGAAACTCATGCCCGATCTTCACCTGCTTCCAGGCATCTCGAAGATCGATGGATACTCCAAACTCGGCTCCTTCATTAAAGAGCGCTTCGAGGTCACTGACGGCCTTAATTACTTCGAGTTCCCTTACGATTGGCGCCGCGACAATCGTCACGCTGCGAAGAAACTCGACCGTCTCACTCACGATTGGCTAAAGAAATGGCAAGACCACGGTAACGCTGACGCAAAGCTGATCTTCGTTACCCACTCCATGGGCGGTCTTGTGTCACGCTACTTCCTCGAGGTGCTCGGCGGCTGGAAAGTCACGCGCGCACTCTTCTCATTCGGCACCCCTTACCGTGGCTCACTCAATGCGCTCGACGGTCTCGCCAACGGCATACGAAAAGGTCCGTTTGGTCTCTTCGACCTGACAGAGATGGCACGAACGTTCACGGGACTGTATCAGTTGCTCCCGATTTATCCCGCTTACGACGCCGGCGACGGAGAGTTGGTACGCATAGGCGAAACCTCCGGCATCCCAAATGTCGACGCCGAAAAAGCCAAAGACGCCCTCGCGTTTCATAACGAGATAAAGTCGGCTGTCATACAGAATCGCAAGGATCCCAATTGGCAAGAGCATGGCTATCAGATCTATCCGATCGTCGGCGTCGAGCAGGAGACCTTGCAGTCGGGTCGCAAAGTTGATGACGGCGTGGAAATGTTAGTCAGCTATAAGGACAAGGCGCTAGGCGGCGACGGCACCGTGCCTCGTGTCTCCGCGCTTCCGATCGAATTCGACGACATGCACCCACAGCCGGGCCGGATGTACGCAGCGACCCTGCACGGCTCGTTGCAAAATGCAGACGCCACGCTGGTCCAACTCGCCGGACAGATCGAGGACTTGTTTATCGACTTCGGCGGCTTCAGGTCCTTCAAGACCGTAGGAGCAAAGGTCAGTCTTCAAGTCGAGGATCTCGTCATAAGCGACGAGCCCATCCGAGTGCGCGCAAAGAGCAACCCGCCGGTTTCGCTCACAGCGGATCTGCTTGATCCCGATACCAACGCGACCGTTCAGCAACTGACATTGACGGAAAGCGCCGATGGCTGGCAGCACGGCGCCTTCGAACCCGCGGCGGCCGGATACTATCGCGTGCGCGTCACAGGTTCGGAAGTGACTCAACCCGCCGAGGATACAGTCAGCGTCGCCCTCGCAGACGCGAGCCCACAGGAATGATCGGGTGAATTCCGCACCTGCAAACGATTTGGTTGAGGAGCTTTGGGCTAGGGCCGATAGCCTTTTCAAATCGAAGTCGCTCGATGCCGCGGCAGAAGTCGCGGGTCAACTCGCCGAGCTGCTCAAAGATGAGCCGCCAGGCAGGATCTCTGTGTTCGGACGTCCGATTCATGGTGAGGTCGTGGGCCTCCTCGCGTACATCGCGTACCTGAGCAACGATGTCGATAGATCGGACAAGCTCTATGACGACGCGTTATCCGAACTGAGCAGATTCCCAGACACGTCGCGCGTTCCACTCGGAAAGACCCTCGTCACGCGTGCCTTGTCGTTTATGGAGCGAAATCGGAGACCCGAAGCGCAAGTGGCACTGCTCGAAGCAATTCCTCTGCTCACTGCGGCAGCTTTGAACCATGAAGATGCAGCGCTGGATTTCCTTCGCGTGGTGGCAGACAGGGCGAGCAACATTGAGGACTGGAAGATTGCAGAATCCGCTTTGATGGCTGCAATAGACTCAGTACAGAAGACCGGCCAGAGGCGGATCGATCTTTTTAGCTACTACGGATCTCTCTCCACAGTACGGCTGAATGATCGACGCGCTGGTGATGCGCTCGAACCCGCGCGAGAGAGCTTGCGCCTTGCACGCGAAGTCGGCCGTCCTCCCAAGGAACTCGCAATCGCGGCGCTCAACCTCGCCACTGTTCACTTCAGCCTGACACAATATAGAGACGTTCTAACGCTCACCCGCGAAGCTGTTGATCTGGCGCCGGAAGATTCGGAGATCCTGTTTCGTGCTCGCAACCTCGAAGGATTGGCGATCTGGACTAATAACCCCCCAGAAGCGATCAAAGCGCTCACCGAAGCAGTCGAGATCGCCACGCGCATCCTGGGAGCGCACGCGAAGGATACCGTGAAGACACGCGAGAAGCTGGCGAGACTCCTTACCAACCTCAACCGATACCGAGAGGCACTGCCGCACTGGGAGTTCGTTATGGCCGTTCGCGAATACGTGTTCGGACCGAACAGTCTGGAGTATGCAGACGCGCTCAACTCCTATGCTGTCTGCGTCGATCAGGTCGGGCAATATGCGCGAGCTGATCGCTTATACAGGAAAGCGCTCGCGATCTCTCGGCGACAACTGGGAGAGGCGAACCCCGACGTGCTGATATTGCGGTACAACCTGGCCGAAGTGGCGCGCGCTTTGGGCTCGCGCGAGCGAGCAGCTCGCGAATTCCGCGAGTTGGAGAAAACCTGGCGCTCCATCGGACATACCGAATCGAGGGGCTTCGTCAGAGTGCTCCTGAACTTTGGAATCACGCTCACGAGTCTCCGCGAATTTCCGGAAGCACGAGAAAAGCTCGAAGAAGCGCGAGCCATTCTGGCCATGCATACCTCCGTACAATCACCGTTGTATGGGCGCGTGCTGTTTAGGATCGCTCAGTTGGAGTACGCAAGTCGCAACTATGTCACCGCAATTTCGCTCTTTGAACAGGCCGCTGCTGTATTCCGCGGCCGCGAAGAATCGATAGACACGCTGGAAGAGGCGGAATTCGGCGCTTTCTGCGCGACGATCCACGTCGAGCGTACCGATGTGGCCGTCGAGCGCGCCCGCGAACAATTGGCAAAAGCAGCCGAACGTCATGACCCCCAGGGTTCCGTGATCGTCGAACGGACCCGTATGCTCGCGGTCGCATTGTTCGAGGTACGCAGGTTCAGACAATCGCGCGAGATGCTGGAGCAGATCGACACCGGTGCGCGGTTGGAACTCATTGAAGCGCTGAAGTCGGAGGACGAGCAGAACGTGCGCGACGCGGTGCAGCCGATGCGCGATTTCCAGATGGTCCAACTCTCTCTTCTGCTTGCTGACGACCAGCGCGACGGGGCCGGCATCACCAAAGCTTACGAAATGCTCATCGCCTTGCGCGGTGCTGAAACCACGATTCTGCGTCTGCGCGGCCGGTCGTTCGTCCACTCGAGCTCGTCGGAGCTACAGCACCAAATTCAGAACTTAAAAAAGAAGATCGTCGGTCTTGAGCTTCGCGGCGACGCGGAAAATGTTGATGCCCACGTTGCGGCGGACCTACAGGCGTATCGCGATCAGTTACGGCGCGTCGAGTCAGAGCTCGTCGATCGAGTGGGCGACTTTCGGCTTGACATGGATTTCCTACCACCCGCCCTTGGAATCATTGCACAAGCGCTCGGCAGTGATACTGCACTTGTGGAATTCGCAAGTTATCGCCGGCTCAACATGGAATTGGATAACCCGTTGGATGGGCCGGACCAGTATGCCGCGTTCGTTGTGCGCGGCGGCGCCGAGCGCGTCCAACTGTTTGAGCTCGGTCCCGCGTCCGAGATCGACCGATTGATCGAGGAGTTTCGCGAAGCCGTTATTACTCAGCCGCGGCGAAGAGTAAATGCGGGCGAGATCCTTGGCTGGAAAGCGCCTGGCAATGCGCTGACACGGCAAATCATCGAGCCTATCCGTGAAGCGATCGCGGGTGTCAAAAAACTGGTGATAGTTCCGGAAGGCAAGATTAGTCTCGTTCCGTTGGGCGCTCTGCCAACCGAAAACGGCTTTCTGATCGACGATCTGGAGATCTCTTACCGGTTTACGAGCCGCAACATCCGTAGGTTCTCATATGAGGAGGAATGGGGCGTTGGCGGACCAGCGGTGGTGATAGGAGCGCCGGACTATGATCTGCAAACCGGAGCGCAGCGCTCGGACCCGCTTGATGATGACGATTTTTTATCACAGTTCCGTTCAGGCCAACGATTCGATCCTTTGCAGGAAGCCGCCGCTGAGTGCAGCGACATCGCCCGGTTGCTGGAGATCGAACCCCTTCTCGCCAGGGATGCGACGGAAACAGCGGTGAAGACCGTTAACAGTCCGGAGGTACTGCACCTCTCGACCCACGGCTTTGTCCTCGAGCACATCACATCTGCTCAGCCGAACGGCCAGAACCTTGCAGCGAATCGAGCCCGACTCGAGAATTCGTTGGATCGCTCCGGTCTCGCCCTTGCCGGCGCCAATGCATTTCTCAGTGGAGCGGAGTTGCCGGCTGACGCTGAAGACGGAATCCTCTACGCGGGTGAAGTCACCGGCATCAACTTAATGCGCACGGATGTCGTGACGCTCTCGGCTTGTCAGACTGGGTTGGGAGATGTATTGAGCGGCGATGGCGTACACGGGCTTCAGCGTGCGTTCACTGCTGCCGGCGCACGCACTGTTGTGTGCTCGCTTTGGGAAGTTCCGGACAAACCGACGCGAACGCTCTTTACTCGTTTCTATGAAGAGATTTTTGTAAAGAAACGCCCGCGCGGTGAAGCATTGCGGGACGTCATTCGAGAATTGGCGCGGGAGTATCCGCTCAACCCGATAGCGTGGGGTGGATTCGTCCTCTGCGGCGATGACGACGTGCTTACTCGGCACCATCCGGTTCGTAGCTTGAATCTCGCTTCCGCTGTTCTCGACAATCGCAAGCCACCGCGAAAATCACCTGCCCAAAAGGTGGAAGAGCGCATTGCAGAAGGACGGCGTCTAATGAGAGGAGGAGATGCGGCAGGAGCGCTTAAGATACTCGACGGCGCTCTCGAGATTCGCCCCGTTCCCGATGTACTTCGCGCGCGTGTCCTGTATGAAAGGGCTGAAATGTTGCGATTGTCAGGAGAGCTGAAGCAAGCGCTCGAAGCGTACGATGCGTTGGCCGAGATGCGAAATCTTCCTGAGCGATTACGAGTAGAAATCGAAATCAATCGAGGAACGGCATTTCAGATGGAGGGAAAGCTCGAAGAGGCCATCGAGTCGTATTCCGCCGGCCTCGCATTTGCCGGACTCGATCTTTCATGGCGCGCATCAGTGATGGTGAATCGAGGTATCGCGTACTGGGAGTTACATCACCAGGACGAGGCAATTGCAGATCTGAACACCGTGATTGAAACGCCCGGCATGCCCCGTGAACAGCGTGTCAAGGCAATTCTGACGAGGGCGGAGATCTATCTTACTATCGGTCGATACGAAGAGGCAGAGACCGAAGTGAACAAGGCGCATTCCCTGGACCTCACACCAGACGAGACTGCCGCTGCGATGCTCGTGGTCGGCCAAGTGTGGGCCGCGCAGAACAGAATCGACGACGCGATCACAAACTTCCAGAGCGTTCTGGGAATGGACGACGTCCACGAGCGTTATCACGAAATGGCGTCTACTCTCCTGACACACTTCACCGCAAAGTAGATCGGCCATATTTAAGAACAGTCAGGAAGGGTGCAAGCGAAGCGCGGCCGGCATTGTATGCGACAGCGAAAGTGCCTCACCACCCGAAGCTGAAGCTCGCTTTGCCCATTTCCTCGCCGTTGCTATACTCCCGCTTTTCCAAACTGAGCCATAAATCAGAGGAGTAAGCAGCGTTGAGTGTGCTAGTTGATAAAGCTACCCGCCTCGTCGTGCAGGGTATTACCGGGAAAGAGGGAACGTTTCATACGAAGCAGATGGTGGAGTATGGAACGAATGTGGTCGGCGGTGTTACGCCTGGAAAAGGCGGAACGACGCATGAAGGTATTCCGGTCTTCAATACGGTGGCCGACGCTGTAAAAGAAGCGGGCGCGAATGCAAGCGTTATCTACGTCCCGCCGTCGTTCGCAGCCGACGCGATCATGGAAGCGGCTGACGCCGGCATCCCTGTGATCGTCTGTATTACTGAAGGTATACCGACGCTCGACATGATCAGAGTCCGTGAATACCTGAGCGACAAACCGTCGAGACTCATCGGCCCAAACTGCCCCGGCATCATCTCTCCCGGCAAGTGCAAGATCGGCATCATGCCTGGTCATATTCATCGTGAAGGCCCGATCGGCGTCGTCTCGCGATCCGGGACGTTGACGTATGAAGCAGTGGGACAACTGACCGCGCTCGGACTCGGACAGTCGTCGGCAATCGGCATCGGAGGCGATCCCATCGTCGGCACGACCCACGTCGATGCGCTGCGACTATTTCAAGCAGACGACGAGACGACGGGCATCGTGATGATCGGCGAGATCGGCGGCAGCGCCGAAGAAGAAGCCGCCGAGTTCGCGAAGGAGAACGTAACGAAGCCCATCGTCGCATTCATCGCGGGCCAAACCGCGCCGCCGGGAAGACGTATGGGCCATGCGGGCGCGATCATTGCCGGCGGTAAAGGCACAGCGGCGGAAAAGATGAAAGCGCTGAGTGCCGCCGGAATTCACGTCGTCAAGTCGCCGGCCGATATCGGCAAAGCAATGAAGGAAGCACTATAGAAACGGAAACATGTCAAACTTAACATTCGGAATCATCAAACCTGACGCAGTCGCCGCCAAACACACGGGATCGATCATCCAAAAAATTCTCGATAACGGATTCCAGATCCGTGGTCTAAAGCTCATTCACATGACGCGCAAAGAAGCGGAAGGCTTTTACGCGGTCCACCGCGAGCGGCCATTCTTCGCCGGCTTAACGGAATTCATGTCTAGCGCACCGTGCGTCGTCATGGCCCTCGAAAAAGACGGCGCTGTCAAAGCATGGCGCGACTTGATGGGCGCCACCGATCCAGCGAAAGCCGACGAAGGGACGTTACGCAAACAGTTCGGCGGCTCAGTCGGCGAGAACGCCGTACACGGCTCGGACTCAGACGAGAACGCCGCCATCGAGATCGCCTACTTCTTCAGCCGTCTCGAACTGGTCTGATTCGTTCGATGAAGTACTGTCCTCAGTGCAACCGGCAATATCCCGACGCCTGGATCACGTTCTGCTCGGACGACGGCGCGCTTCTTCTGGAAGATCTTTCGCCACCGCGCGATCCGAATTGGGATCCGCGTATTCGCGGACCGCAAACCGACGTCGCTTCGGAACAACCAACGCAATGGCTGCCACGCGATTCTGCCGCGCCTCCGGCTCCGGGCGCTTGGTTACCGCCCGACGAAAGAGCACCGATGACCGGCCCGTGGCAACCTCCGCCGCCACCACCACCGCCTCGCCTAAATGTTCAGCATCAACCGCCGGGACTCGCAATCGGGTCCTTTGTCGCCGGCATCATCGGACTGACGTTCGGCTGGTTCTGCATGTTTCCGCTACCGGGACTTATCGCTGTGATCTTAGGGCTGCTCGCGCTCGGCCAGATACGAAAGGCACCGAATACGGCGGGCAAAGGTCTCGCCATCGCAGGTCTGGTCATGGGCGGCATCCAATTGGCTTTCCTCGTGTTGTGGATCCTTTGGTTCATTCTGGCGATGGTATTTGGGACGTAGCGCGCGGTAGTTTAGAATTCTCGCGAATGAAGCGCTGCCCAACTTGCAACCGGACCTACACGGATTCCAACCTCAGTTACTGTGTTGAAGATGGCACTCCGTTGAGCACGGAGGAATCTGCCGACGAGTCGACTGTCGTAACGCCGTCGTACCGTCCGCCTGGTGCGTTTGTGCCGCCGGCGACGACATATGAAAAGCGGCGTCGGGTGTGGTCCTGGGTGCTGGGTTTAGCGGGAGCGTTTGCAATCGGAGCGGCTGTCTTGTTGATCGGAGCAGCCCTGCTGGTTCCGCGATTCGCAAAATCCGTGGAAAGAAATGCAAACACGCATAACACGGAAACTACCGAAACAACCGAGAACGTCGACGTTCCGCCGCCGGCTGACGAGGCCAGGGTGCTGGAGCAGTTAACGAACATCGAACACGAGTGGACGACGGCGAACCTTAACGCCGACAAGCAGAAGCTCGCGCGCATTCTCGCCGACGACTACGTTGGTCCATCAGCCGAAGGCGGATTGATGGGCAAAGCCGAGTACCTGAATACGATCGAACGCGACTCCAGCATCGAAAAGTATGAGTTTCGCGATCTCAAAGTCCAGCTCGCCGGAAATCGCGCGAGGTTGACTGGTGGAATAACATACGTAATTCAGGGACAGAACGTCTCGTACAACTTTATCGACAGATTTGTTTGGCGGAACGGCCGCTGGCAGGCGACCGGATCTGAAATTCAGAAAGAGTAAGCAGCAGATGTCAATCATCACGGACGTAATTGAGTCGACCAAAGCAATCATCCAGGGCATGGGCGTGACGTTGTCCTATATTCCCAAGCGGAAGTGGACGGTCCAGTACCCTGATGAACCCGTCACCCTGCAGCCGCGTTATCGCGGCCAGCACCTGTTGCACGTTGACGAGCTGGGACGCGAGAAGTGCGTTGCCTGTTATCTCTGTGCGGCTGCGTGTCCGTCGGAGTGCATCTATATCGTCGCCGCTGACGATCCGCGTCCGCCGGATCAGCGAATCGGCGTCGACGAGCGCTACGCCTCCGTTTACAACATCGACTACGGCCGTTGCATCTTTTGCGGCTACTGCGTCGAGGCATGTCCTAAAGATGCGATCACGCACGGTTACAATTTCGAGCTCTCAGTTTACAGCCGCGCAGATCTCCTCAAGACCAAAGATGATCTGCTGATTACTAAACAGCTACAGTCGAAGAACTACCGCGTCGCGCTTTCTCACGAAGACGTCGACTCCGAGTACAAAGAAGTTTGAGCCACAGATTGTCACGGACTAGTAAGCGAGATTGAGCAATCGCGAGTTTCATTACCGATGGAAGTTTGATCTCAAATCGAGCCCGGAACGGCTGTGGCCGTTCGTTGCCGACACCAACCGTTTCAATCGCGACACCGGCGTTCCCAAGGTCGACGTGGAGAAGGAACAGAAGCGGCGTCCGAATGCCCGTCGCAAATTGCGCCTGTCCATTTATGGGATGCCGATCGAATGGGAGGAGCAGCCGTTCGAGTGGGTCAAGCCGGTGCGTTTCGGCATTGAACGCGTCTACAGCAAAGGCCCGATGGCGCGTTTGCGAGCGCGTGCCGAATTGGATGAAAAGCCGGACGGCGGCACTGGTCTCACATACGAGATATGGGCCACGCCGCGCAACCTGCTGGGATCGGTCGTCATACCTCTGCAAATGAAGCTCGTAACGGGACCGCGCCTTCGCGCCGCGATCGACGATTACGACAAACTCGCAGCGTCACGTGTCGAGACGGGGGCTCATGAGTCAGACACGTCGTCTTCTTCTTTCGATCTCGCTCGGCTGCAAGCGCTCCATCAGAAACTGGTCGAGTCTGTAGCGGATCTCGATCAAGCCGAACGCAAGCGAGCGATCGCCGATCGGCTCGCGGAGTACGTCGAACACGCTGACGACTTCGACGTCTCTCGCATTCGTGCGTACAAGCTCGCCGACGACTGGCGCGAGCCGCGACGGCTCGTACTCGAGATGTGTCTGCGCGCGACGCGCGTAGGGTTGCTCGACTTTCGCTGGGACCTGCTTTGTCCGATGTGCCGCGGTCCGCAGGACTCGCCGCTGTCGTTGAAAGACGTCGATTCGCACTCGCACTGCGATACTTGCCAGATCGATTTCAAGGTTGATTTCGAACGCTACGTCGAGTTGACGTTTCGTCCCAACCCGGCGGTCAGAAAAGTCGAGGTGCAATCGTATTGTGTCGGCAGTCCGGAGATGACGCCGCACGTTGTCGCGCAACAACTATTGCCGGCAGGCGACAAGCGCACGTTGGTGTTGCCGCTCGAGCCGGGCAAATATCGTTTGCGCACTGTCGAGTTGCCGGGTTCGCAGGAAGTCGTCGTCGCGGATGACGGAGAAAAGGCAGCGGGCGTGATCGTTTCAACGGATGGCTGGGGACCATCGCTTTGCGTCGCGGAAAACGTTTCTCTGGAACTCCAAAACACGACTGACGCGGAACAGCTTCTGATGCTGGAGCGGATGGCCTGGACCGACCAGGCGACGACCGCTGCCGAAGTGACCGCGTTGCAGATGTTTCGCGATCTCTTCTCGACTGAAGCACTGCGTCCTGGCGAACAGATCTCCGTCGGCACGTTGACCGTCTTATTCACTGACTTACGCGACTCGACAAAGCTATATCGCCAGATTGGTGACGCGACCGCGTTCGGCCGAGTGATGAACCACTTCGACGTACTGCGAAACTCGATCGTCAAACATGACGGCGCGATCGTGAAGACGATCGGCGACGCCGTGATGGCAGTCTTTCGCAGTGCCGCGGGAGCGTTGGGCGCCATGCTCGACGCGCAGCGATCACTGGCGGAGCCACCCGCGGGAGTGATGCCGTTGAAGTTGAAGGTCGGATTGCACACCGGCCCGTGCATCGCGGTGACGTTGAATGATCGCCTCGACTACTTCGGCTCGACCGTCAACATGGCGGCACGGCTCGAAGGGCTCTCGACCGGCGCCGACGTGATAATCTCGCGAGCAGTGTACGAGGACGCGAAAGTACGCGAGTTTATGCAGTCACAGAATCTTTCGGCCGTGGAGTTTGACATGGCGCTGAAAGGATTTGAAGACGAGCGATTCGAGTTGTGGAGAGTTAGTTCCAAACAAGAATGACGACGATTCTGGCGGCACAGGAAGTCTCAAAAATCTATCAAATGGGCAGTAACAGTGTGGCTGCTCTCGACGACGTGTCGCTCGAGATCGGCGAGGGCGAGTTTGTCGCGATTCAGGGTACCTCCGGGTCCGGCAAGTCGACCTTGCTGAACATGCTCGGCGGGCTGGACCATCCGACGAAGGGTGAAGTGTTCTTTGCGTCGCAGCCGCTCGGTCCATTTACCAAGAAACAGATGGCGCGCTACCGGCGTTACTCGGTGGGCATGATTTTTCAGAACTTCAATCTGATTCCCACGATGACGGCGCGCGAAAACGTTTCGCTGGCGCTGGCGTTCGGTGGTTTGCGCGGACAGCAACGGCGGACGCGTTCGAGTGAACTTCTGGCCCGCGTAGGCCTCGGCGATCGCCTGACGCACAAGCCTTCTGAACTCTCGGGCGGCGAACAGCAGCGCGTGGCGATCGCGCGCGCGCTCGCTAACAATCCCAAAGTTTTGCTGGCGGACGAGCCGACTGGAAATCTCGATTCGATTCGCGCGCACGAACTACTGGCGCTGCTGCGCGACATGGTCAATCAGGACGCACTCACGATCCTGATGGTCACGCACGATCACGAACTGGCGAAGACGTTCGCGGATCGCATTGTGTTTATGAAAGACGGAAAGATCACGGATGGAGGTTCGAATGCCCTACCCAGCCAGTCAAATGACGCTTGAGGCGTTGCGGTCCGTTCCGCTGTTTGCTTCGCTGGACGATGACGCCGCCATAGAGTTGCGTAACCTGCTGAAAGAAAAAATCGCGCCTCGGAACACTCCCCTCTTTAATCAGGGCGATAAGGGCAACGCCATGTACCTGATCGAGAGCGGCCGAGTGCGCATCAGCATTCGCGACGAGGACGAGAACGAATTGACGCTCGCAGAATTGGCCCGGGGAGACTTCTTTGGGGAGATGTCGATCATCGACGGACGGCAGCGATCCGCTGATGCGCGCGTGCTGGAAGATGCGCGCCTGGCGGTGCTCTCACGCGATGCGTTTCTTTCTTTCGTGCGAACGAAGCCTGACGTCGCGCTCGAAATGCTCAGCGCGTTGACTGATCGGCTCCGTCGCACTGACGAACTGCTGCGATCGCGTGTTTCACGCAACGTGAACGAAGAAGCGGAAGCGCGTTTGACGCTTGCCGATCGTGCCGCTGACATGATTGCGGAGTTTGGCGGAAGCTGGAAGTTTATCGGGGTTTCGCTCGGGCTAATCGTCTTCTGGATCATCTTCAACTCGTTTCTGCTCGCGCGCGGCTTCGATCCTGCGCCTTATGCAATGCTGAACCTGGCGCTGGCCATCATCGCCGGCATGCAGGCGCCGATCATCATGATGTCGCAGAACCGGCAGGGTGGAAAAGACCGGCTGCGTGCCGATCTCGATTATCAGGTCAACTTGAAAAACGAACTGGCGATTGCGGAAGTGCTGCGTCGTTTGGACGTGCTCGAAAGTGAACGTTTACCGAAACTGATTGATGACTTAAAACTCACCACGGGAAAATAAAAACACCGATGCTCAAAGCCATCTTTTTCGATTTCAACGGCGTCATCATCGACGACGAGACGATTCAAATGCAGGCCTATCGCGAGGTGTTGCGCGGGCACGATATCGAGCTGACGGAAGAGTGGTATTTCGACTCGCTGGGAATGGACGACCGCACGTTCGTGCGCGCCATGTTTGAACGAGCGAAGAAACCGTTGACGGATTCAGTGTGGGAAGCAGTGTTGGAAGCCAAGACTGTCGAACACCGCAAAATGATCGAGGATGAGCTACCGCTCTTTCCCGGTGTGCTCACGTTTCTCAAAGCCACGTCGCGCCATTTTTCACTCGGTCTTGTGAGCATGGCGAACCAGGTGGAAGTGGGTTACGTCTTTCAACGCGCTAACCTCACGCCGCTCTTTTCTGTCGTCGTCACTGCGGAAGATGCCACTGCCTGCAAACCCGATCCGCATTGTTATGTCACCGGTCTCGAGAAGCTGAACGAGAAGCGCCAACGCGAACGTCTGCTGCCGTTGTTGCCGCACGAGTGTTTGGCAATCGAAGACTCGCCGCCCGGCATTCAATCGGCTCGTGCCGCCGGCATGAGAACACTCGGCATCACAAATACGGTGACCGAGGAGGCGTTGCGCGACGCGGGCGCTGATGTCGTCACGGCGAGTCTCGCCGACTGGACAGTCGACGCCGTAAAACTCGTGTACTCGAATTCGAAACACTGATGAGCTTCTGGGACATCCTTCATTTAGCGCTGCGCAATCTTCGTCAGGCGAAGTTGCGCGCGACCTTGACGACGATGGGCGTCATCGTCGGCGTGTCGGTAATCGTGACTATGGTCTCCTTCGGTCTTGGCTTGCAGAGCAACATGCTGGAGCGATTCAAAGCGCTCGATCTGTTCAACGAGGTCCAGGTGTTCGGCCGTGGCCTCACGAGTCTGATCGGCGCGAATCGGCAGGGACCGCGCGATGAAGGCGATCGGAGCACCCGTCGTGAGCAAGCGGCGACTCGCATTCTCGACGATGCCGGGATCAAGGAGATTGCGACGATCCCCGGCGTCATGTACGTCGAACCGAGTGTGGCCTTCGGTGCTTTTGTGCGCACGAACGATAAAGTGCTCACGCAGACAGTGGGTGGAACAAACGTTCCGAACGCATCGTCGCGTTTTCAAAATTTCGCGGCGGGCCGGATGATCTCATCGCCAACCGCCGATGAAGCTGTTGTTACCGAACGTTTCATTCGCGACTTCGGCTTCGAAAAACCTGCCGACGCCGTGGGCAAAACGCTCGAACTGCTCGCGCCGCCCAGTGATAAAGAAGAGGAAGAAGAGGCGCCGAACTTCTTCGGCATACCTTTGGACGATCCGGGTCTGGACGAGTCGAGCGCAGTCGAGGTGCGGCGGTTCACGATTGCCGGTGTCTTGGGCGAGTTGAAGGAAGGCGCGGCGCAAGGTGGTCTTCGCGGAATGATGCCGGGCGCGAGAATCTACGTGCCGCTGGAGGTGGCCCATAAGTGGACCCTCACGCATCGTGGGCCAATGAGTCAGGTCGCGTTGGCGCTTGCGCGGGAGCGAGGCAATCTCGCCGAAGGGCAGAACGAAGGGTACGATGCGGCGGTCGTGCGAGTGACCGATCCGAAGCACTTGACGGAAGTGCGATCGAAGATCACGGAGCTTGGTTTTGGGAGTTTCTCGATCGTCGACGAACTGGATCAGATAAGGTTGGTGTTTTTGATCATCGACTCGGTGTTGGGACTGCTCGGCGGTATCTCGCTGCTGGTCGCATCGTTTGGCATCGCGAATACGATGATCATGTCGATCCTGGAACGCACGCGCGAGATCGGGATCATGAAAGCGATTGGAGCAGAGGACCGCGAGATAAAGTTGATCTTCTTTGTCGAAGCGGCGGTGATCGGTCTGACCGGCGGCGTTATCGGTGTATTGCTGGCATGGGGAATCGACGGCCTCGCCAACCAGCTGGCCTATCGTTTCATTCTCAAGCCGCAGGGCGCATCGTTTGTCGACTTCTTCTCGATCCCGCCATATCTCTGGATCGGCGCGATCCTATTTGCACTGCTCATCTCCGTCGCCGCGGCCCTCTACCCCGCCTCCCGCGCCGCCCGCATCGACCCGGTCCGCGCGTTAAGACACGATTAACCCGCGAGCGGCGTCCCGCAGCGATTACAGAAACGAGCGGAGATGTCTTTTTGCGCGGTGCCGCAGGCGGGACAGGCGCGGCCGACTTTCAGATTAGCGCCGCATGAAGAACAGAAATCCGAGCCGGCGACGTTTGCCGCGCCGCAGGTGCCGCAACGGCCTGGCAACGGCGGTACATAGCCGCCTGCTTTGCGTGCGATGTGATCTTCGATTATCTTCCACGCGTCTTCCGTAAGTCTGTATTGCCAGTACGCACCAAGGGCGGCGAGCGCCAGCAGCGGCGCGAACACGATCGCGCCGACGGCGGCCACCGCTGCCTTGTCGAACCACTTCTGCATTCCGATTTCAACGCGCGTGCCGCCTGGTTCCGGTGTGATCTTGATCGTCAACGCGGAAGAAAGACCGGTCAGGTCGCGCAAGGTGTTGGACTTTCGCGCCTGCACGATGCTGGTGGTTGAAACCTGAAATGTTTGCACTTCATATTCGCTGTCAAAGAGGCTTCGCAGTTCCGTGGTTATCTGGGAAACATCGGCTTCTACGTTCGGATAGTATCTACTGTCCATTTAGCGGCGGCTTCCTTTCGATGCGATCTGGCGCATTTGTAAAACGATACTAATATGAAACTTGTTCTAACTCTATTGTTAGTTGCCATTCTGCTGGCGGCATCACCGCTTGCGCTCCCGCAAAACGAGACGCGCTTCATCGACGGCTTTTCTCGCGATCGATGGCTTTCGCAACTCAGTCTCGAAGCGCGATTCCGGGCGGTGCCAAAGCCTGACTCCGCACGCGAGCACTTGCGCATTCTCACGCGCGAGCCCCACATCGCCGGTACGAAAGAAGACTACGCGACCGCCGTCTATGTGCGCGATCAATTGCGCAGCTACGGCATTGCCGCCGAGTTGAAGGAATACGAGGTCTGGCTCAACTATCCAAACGCGCCCAGCATCGTCGAGTTGATAACCTCGCGCCGCCAGCGTCTGAACATTCACGAACCAGTCGTCACGGCCGATCCGACGTCGTCACATCCGAACATCACACCGCTCTTCAACGGCTACAGTGCGAGCGGCGACGTGACCGCGCCGGTCGTATACGCGAATTATGGTCTACCCAACGACTACGACGACTTGAAGAAAGCGGGCGTCGACGTTAAAGGCAAGATCGTGATCGTGCGTTACGGCAACTCGTTCCGCGGCGTGAAAGCGAAAGTCGCGGAAGATCACGGCGCGATCGGTTGCATCATCTATTCCGATCCTGCTGACGACGGTTACATGCAGGGGGACATCTTTCCGAAAGGCCCGTGGCGTCCGGGCGCGTCGGGTCAGCGCGGTTCGGTGCAATACCTGTTCGATTATCCCGGCGATCCGTTGACTCCGGGACGGCCGGCGATTCCCGGCGTCGCTCGTTTGAAACCGGAAGAAGCGACGGACCTGACGCGTATTCCCGTGCAACCGATCTCGTACGACGCCGCGAGAGCCATCATCAGCGCATTGAGGGGGCCAGTGAGACCGCGCGGTTTTCAGGGCGGACTGCCGTTCGCTTATCACCTTGGCGGAACCAGCGATGTGAAGCTCCGTCTGAAGACGGACATGGATTACAAGATGCGGAAGATCTGGAACGTCATCGGCCGCATCGACGGAAACGAGGAAAAGGACCGCTGGGTGATCCTCGGCAATCATCGCGACGCGTGGGTGTTTGGCGCGGTCGATCCAAACAGCGGCACATCGGCGATGCTCGAAGTCGGGCGCGGGTTCGGCGAGTTACTGAAACAAGGCTGGAAACCGAGACGCACGATCATCTTTGGCAGTTGGGACGCGGAGGAGTACGGCCTGATTGGCTCGACTGAGTGGGCCGAAGAGTTAGCGCCTGAGTTGAAGCAGAAGGCCGTCGCTTATTTGAATCTCGACGCCGCTGTGTCTGGGCCATACTTCGGCGCTTCGTCCGTGCCGTCGCTATGGAAGTTTATGCGGGCCGCGACCATGGACGTCGGGGATCCGAAGACGGGAAAGAGCGTGTATCAACAGTGGCAGGATCACGCGCGTGAGGACCGTCCTGAAAGCGATCCAAAGACGGTTGAGGCGCGCATCGGAGCGCTCGGTTCCGGTTCAGACTACACGCCGTTCTTGCAGCACCTCGGCATTCCGTCGACTGACATGGGATTCGGCGGCGACTACGGCGTCTATCATTCGTCGTACGACTCGTTTTACTGGATGGACAAATTTGGCGATCCCGGGTTTGTGTATCATGTTGCGGTGGCGCAACTCTGGGGTCTGCTGGCGCTTCGACTGGTCGAGGCTGATGGCTTGCAATTCGACTACACGGATTATGCCAAACAGATTCGCGACTATTTCGCGGAGACGGTGCGCATCGCAGGCTATCGAGACCTCGGCAGCTCGTTCGATCAGAAGTCCATGAACGAGGCTCTTGACGACTTCGCGAAAGAGGCGGAGCGGGTGAGCAAGTTGCGGCAAGCGGCGCTTCGCGATTCGAATCGCGAGCAGCTTTCGCGAATCAACGAGGCGTTGATTCAAACGGAGCGGCAGTTAATTGATGCACGCGGGCTGCGTGGCCGCGCGTGGTACAAGCACCAGATCTATGCGCCGGGTTTTTACACGGGATACGCCGCCCAACCGCTGACTGACTTCCGTCAGGCATTAGACGATCGCAACGGTGCGAATGCGAAGGAGTCGCTCGAAAGGATCGTGCAGGCGATCAAGCGGGCGACCAGTACCTTAAAACAAGCTCACGACTAATTCACTTATCGTTATTCTTCTTCGCCTTCTTCTCGACTTCCGGCGGGAGCTTGCTCGCGGCGGCGAGGATCGACTGGGCGTCCTCGTTTAGCAACTCCAGGCTTGCGATGTCGGCTTCGCTCTTTGCTTCACCGCGAAGAGGTTTGAGTTGCTCCATAATCGCGGTCACTGACTGTGCGAGCTTTCGCAGCGCCTTCGGGATCAGGGGATTGCGTTCGTCGCGGGCGCTGACGTCGTCGATGTTGGTAATCGCTTCGTCGTAGATCCGGGCGATGTCGCCGACGAGCTCGAAACGCGATCCAGTCGGCAGCTCACCCCACCGCTCGGCGTCTTTCTTTAACTGCTTTGCGTTACTCGCCGCGGTTCCATTAACCACCATTACTCTTCGCTCCGCGGCTTTGATAAAGACGTCGATCCGCTTGTCGAGGATCTGAGCTTCCTTGACGAGATCGACTTCCTGCGGCGTCAGGTGGTCGCGTTTTTGAAAAGAAGCTTGCGTTGGAAGAAATAAAAACAGGAGGAGCGAAAGGCAAATCAGGATGCGACTTATCATGGCTGATCACTCTTAGGGGTTGGAGTTGGAGTTTCTTTTGGTTTCTCGTTGCGCCTTTGGTTGGAGTTTTCCGGGTCGCTGGTTTTCTTCTCGCGGTCGCGCACGACGGTGTGGCCGTAGAAGGAATTGAGCGCTTCCGTACGGCTCTCGCGCGCAAACTCTTCCACCTTTTTGATCCAGACCGCGTATTCGAGCGGCGTCGTCCGGCGCATCGTCGTCAAACGTGGACCGTCGGAGCGCAGCGCGATCTCGAGTCGCTTATAAAGATCGCGCGTCTTGTTGTTGTCGCGCTTAACCGAACTCAGGAAGTCGAGTGCGTCTTCGATCAAGGCCTCGTAACTACCTATTTCGGTGGATGCCTCGTCGAAGTTACCCTGGGCGGTTTGTTGCTCGGCGCGCGTCAGGCGCGCTCCCGCAAGTTGGATCGTGACACGAACGCGTTGTTTCGAGTCGTCGGCCTGATCGATCTGGACACGTTCTTCTTTGGTGATGACTTTGATCGGAGGCGGCGCCGTCAGCGGCGTTGGCGATGGTTGCGGAGCCTGCGCGCGGACAGTCGCTATTCCGGCACTCATAGCGAACACGAACATCACCAGTAATCTGAATCGGAACACCATACCAATCATTTTCAGGGCTTTTTCTTCACGCCCTCGCCTAGCTGAATCTGCCGCCGCAGCGTTGGCAGCCGCAGTTTCACTTTCTCGATCTCGAGCTGATTAGTTGCAGCATCAGCCGTTGCCAAAAACTTCTCATACGATTCGAGCGCTTGGGGATATTCTCCAAGATAATCGTGCGACGTGGCAATGAAATAATGCACTACTGACACATCCGGTTTCGCCGATAAGATCCACTGATATTCCGGAATCGCTTCGCTATAACGCTTCGACTCGTACAACGCCGTCGCGAGGTTCGCGTGCGCTGCGTAGTTTTGCGGATTCAGCCGCACGACTTGCTGCAGAATCCGCGCGGCATCGGCGAAACGGCGAGCCTGGACCAGCGCCGCCGCGTATCCGATCGCGTATTCGGGTGCGTCGGGTTGGATCTCGGACGCGCGACGGTAGTAATCAAGCGATCGCGTGGGATCGTCCGTGCGATATGACGCGCCAAGCCGTCCCAGCAGCATCGCGCTGCGCGGGTTCTTCTCCAGAAGTTTTTCCAGCGCCTTGCGGGCGACGGCGGGATCGCTGCTGTTGGCTGCTTCGATCTCTTCCGGCGTTCCGACAACTCCGCCTTTTCCATCACCGCCTGAAGTTTGTACTTCGATCCCGGCTGACTTAGCGACTTCCAACGCTTCTTCTGACTTGCCGGCTTGTTGAAGTACGTACGCCAACCGCGACATGATCGTTTTCTCACCGGGCTTTGCTTTTCCTGCCGCGCGTAGATCCGCGATGGCAGAATCGAAGTTCTTTTCGTCAGTGTACAGATCTGCGCGCTCCATCAGTGCCGCGACGTTTGCCGGCTCGTCGCCGAGTACGCGGTCCAACGTCGATTTCGCGGCGGCTTTGTCTCCGCTTGCTCGCTGCGCGCTTGCTAAGACGATCCACGCCGATGATGGAGCTTCAGAGATTCCGGTGGCGCGCGTCGCGAGATTCAACGCCTCCTTTGCGTCGCCAGCTCGCAGGCGGAGCTCGGACAATAGTCGCAGGGCGATGCCGTCCTGGCTGTCGATCTTGAGCGCCTGGCGGAACGATTGTTCGGCGTCAGCGTCGCGCTTGCTGCGCATCAGCAGGGCGCCGAGGGCTGAATGCGGCAACGACCAGTTCTTCTTTTGCGTGATCGCCAACTTGAATGCGGCTTCCGCTTCGGCGAGCCGGCCCAGGGACGCGAGCGCGTTTCCCATCTGAAATTGCGCTTCGGGGAATTCGGGCCGCACCTTGATTGCTTGTTCGTAGAACCCGATCGCCTTCTCCAGCTCGCCGCGTGCGTGTGCGCCTTGTGCGCGCTCGAACAGTCTGATCGGGTCGGCGGCCGCGTCGCCGAAGGCCTCTTCCGTCTGTGCGGCGAGACGCACCGTGAAGACTGAGAACAGCAGCCCGAAGCAGGTTGCGGCGAGTAGAAGTCTCTTAAGAAATGAGGTGTTCAGTTTCGACATTGAAGAACGATCCGGGGAGGTTGCGATGTTAGCACATCCTCTGTGTTTCGATGAGAGCAGCCGGCGTTACCTTCATAGAAACAAGGATCAGATGCTGGTTGCGTTGCTATTGATGCATGAGCTACCATGCCGATCACCGAATACATGAGTGTAATTGCTAAGGAAGAACGACTCCGTGAACTCATTCGTGCGCTTGATTCAGTGATCGTGGCGTACTCAGGCGGCGTAGACAGCAGCTACGTCGCTTACGTCGCGAATGAAGAACTAGGACCACGCGCAGTCTGCATCACTGGACAGTCGGCGAGTCTGCCTTCGTATCAGAACGCAGAGATCAAAAACGTCGTCGACAAGTTCGGCTTTCACCACGAGATCATCCGCACGGACGAACTGGAAAACCCAAACTATAGCGCCAACAATGCCGACCGTTGTTTCTTCTGCAAAGACGAGCTGTACAACAAGCTCGAATCCATTGCGCTCAGCCGCGGCATTCAACACATCGTCGACGGTTCGACAGTTGACGACCTCGACGATTATCGTCCGGGCCGACAGGCGGCGAAGCAGCACGCCGTGCGCAGTCCGCTGATCGAAGTAGGCTTGAACAAGAACGAGGTCCGCGAATTAAGCAGGCGCGCAACGTTGCCGACCTGGGACAAACCGGCGAGCCCATGTCTCTCGTCGCGCATCGCGTACGGCACGACAGTGACCATCGAGCGGCTCAATAAAGTCGACCGCGGTGAAGAGATCTTGAGAGAGTTCGGATTTCGCGAGTTCAGAGTGCGCCATCACGACACGCTTGTTCGCCTGGAGATCGCCGCGGCCGAGATGGATCGTGTGCTGCGGAAAGACGTTGTCGAACAACTGGCGGCGCGTTTTCGAGAGTTGGGCTTCAAGTACGTCACTCTCGATCTACAGGGATTTCGCAGTGGCTCGATGAACGAGGCGTTGCCGATCGAGATTAAGCGCGCGGGCGCCGATAACAACATCAATTGCGCAAGCTGAGAAGAGTTTTGCGGATCGCGAGGGCCATATGGTCAGCATGTACAGCACAGTATACGTAGACGATATTCGAGAAATAAAAGAAGAGAACCCTTTTGAGTCGATGATGTCGCGCTTTGATCGGGCGGCCCAGCTATTGGATCTCGATCCGGATCTTTACGCAGTCTTGCGAGTTCCTAACCGCGAGTTGAAGGTCTACATCCCGACGAGGATGGACTCGGGCCGCATTCAGGTGTTTGAAGGTTACCGCGTCCAGCACAACTTCGCGCGTGGTCCAGCGAAGGGCGGCATCCGCTACGCACCCGACGTCAGTCTTGACGAGGTGCGCGCGCTGGCGGCGTGGATGACCTGGAAGTGCGCCGTCGTCAACGTCCCCTTTGGTGGGGCGAAAGGCGGCATCATCTGCGATCCGCAGCAGATGTCGACGGGCGAGCTCGAGCGCATGACTCGCCGCTACGCAGCAGAGCTGCTCGACTTCATAGGACCGGAAAAAGACGTGCCCGCGCCTGACATGAATACCAACGAGCAGACCATGGCGTGGATTATGGACACCTACTCGATGCACGCGCGCCACACAGTGACGGCAGTCGTCACCGGCAAGCCGATCGATCTGGGCGGTTCGAGCGGCAGAAGAGAGGCGACCGGGCGCGGCATACTCTTTGTAACCAACGAAGCCATCAAGCGCTTCAAGATGACGCCGGGAGAGACTCGAGTCGTGGTTCAAGGCTCGGGCAACGTAGGCGGCATAGGCGCGCAGCTCTTCTACGAGACTGGCTACAAGGTTGTAGCGATATCGGACATTCATGGCGGCATTTACAACCCGAAGGGCCTCAACATACCTGATGCGTTGAGTTACTTGAGGACCACGCGGTCTTTCGAGGGCTACGAGAACGTGGAGTTCGTGTCCAATCAGGAGTTGCTGGAACTGGAGTGCGACGTGCTGGTCCCAGCGGCGACTGAGAACCAGATCACGTCCCAGAATGCGGACAAGATAAAGTGCAAAGTGCTGGCCGAAGGGGCAAATGGTCCTACTACGGCGGCGGCGGACGAGGTCCTTCACTCGAAGGGGATCTTTGTCATCCCGGACATTTTAGCGAACGCTGGCGGCGTCACGGTCTCATATTTCGAATGGGTCCAGGACAGAATGGGGTATTTCTGGCGTGAGGATGTCGTCAACGAAAGGCTGCAGGACAAGATGGTCGCGAGCTTCAATGATCTGTGTCGTTATGCCGACCGTCACTCGGTGGATACCAGGACCGCGGCGTACATGTTGGCGATAGACCGCGTGGCCTACGACACACGCATTAGAGGCTTCTATGCGTGACCGAAAAAACATATTCATATGGGCGCTAAGTTATGAAAAAGGCTTGATTTCCATTTTAGAGTAGAGTATGGTCTGGCTGATTTAGTACTCGGACCATCGTTAAGATTTTTCAATATTTAAGACACGGTTTGAGGGACGAAATCGTTGACAAGGGATAGTTCATTTCCTATAAGAAATGGACAAGCAGGTACAACTCGGGCAAAGCGAATTAACTGAAATAGAGTACGGCGAGAAAGGTCGAAGTACTCTGTTTGCGCCGCATCCGAGCGTCGCCGCCAGGATGAAGTTGGTCCACGCGGTCTTGATCGAATTTGACAGAGTGTAGTTGGGGCCACCGCGGAACAATGGTGCGTTTTGGTGCTAATGTTCGAATACGGCGGCGCTATTACATCGAATTCTTTATTACTCATTTCGCAGGAGGAATGCGATGAGACTCGCACATAGAGCGCTTATAGCTGCGCTCGTTTCGTTGGTGCTGTGTGCCGCGGTATCAGCACAGACTTTGCGGTCGCCTGACGACCCACGCAATCAGTCTCCATCAGTTGGCACCGGTGGTCCGGAGGGTGGACCAACCGGGCTTTTTACTATTTACGACGGCTCAACTCTGCGTCGCGGTGAGTTCACGTTCAGTATCGCCTACAGTAATTATGATCGTGATCCCGGAAACGCAGACTTCGTAGACGTGCCGCTCAGCTTCAACGTTGGCGTCAACGACCACTTGGAACTGTTCTTCAAAACGAACGGCTACCGCGGAGTCAAGGTAAACTCTCCGCAGAATCTATCCGGCTTCTATCTGCCGAACTCGCAGCTCTTTTGCGGTACCGTGCTGTGCAGCGGACCGGCTGTAGTCCTGTCGCCGTCTGGTCCATTGGTGGGCACCCTGGCTAACACCGCCGTATTTCGTCCGGTGAATAATCAGCCATTCGTACAGTTCCCGTTCACGGGCGGATCGGCCGGCACGTTCGGTTTGACCGCAGGTCAGATCGGCCAGCAGTTCGGTTTCCCGGGCTTCAACGCGCTGCTTGGACCACCGGTGGTCCAGCCCAACAGCGGCACATTCGGTTCCGCGGACAACTTCCCGGGTATCGGCTCGCCGGTAGGAAGTATCCTGCCTGGCGTCGTGCTGGCAACGACGGTGCTTCCGGCGACGGCTTTGACGCTGCCGATCAGAGTCCCCACCACGTTTACCGTGGCGCCGACCTATCTGGCGGATGCTCCGTTCATCAATCGTCTCTACGGCGAGAGCAGCTTCAACAACTTCGTCGCGGGCGCCAAGATCCGTTTCACCGGCCCGAACAATCCGCTCGGAGTCGCCGTGGTCGGGTTCTATCGCTGGTATCCCGATAAGGCTGACGATGCCTCGGGCTTCAATCAAATGCAGCGCGGCGCTGGTCCGGGTGGCGACATCGGTGACTTCGGTGTCGTCGGTATCATCGACGGCCGCCTGGGCAAGCACGTGAACGTTTCCGCTAACGGCGGTTACATCCTGAACAGCAATCCGAAGGGCCTGGGTGGCGACTTCGTGTTGTTGGATCGTCCGGATGAACTGCTCGCGGGCGTCGGTTTCGACTTCCCGGTCAACGAGCACTTCCAGCCAATCTTCGAAGTTAGATCCACTCAGTATTTGGGCGGTCGTACGCCGAACGCGTTCAATAACAATCCGGTGGATGCACTCGCCGGCGTCAAGATTTATCCGCGCCGCTGGTTCGGTTTTGGTTTCGCCTGGCGTCGTCACCTGAACCAGCAGGACCAGGATCACTTTGAACCGGTGGATTTCAACATTCCGATTCAGCAGATCACGAACGTGAACGTGGTGAATAGAGGTGTCGTCGTGGTTCCGGGCACTCAGCGGCCCGTCACCTCGCAGGGCTTCCCAACCGGGTTCATATTCTCCGAAGAGCCGAACGGCTTCATAGTCCAGGCATGGATTGGACGACGTAACGCGAGAAAGCCTCCGTACATCAACCAGCCGCCGACAGTAACCGTTGCCGCTTCGATGACTTCAATCCTACGGCCCTGCACGCCGCCGGCCGTTTCTCCGAGCTGCACGCCGACTGGAAACGAAGTTACGCTAACAGCAAATGCGGTTGATCCGGAAAACGACCAGATACTCTATACCTGGTCGGTCACTGGTGGCCGGTTGACTGGTGAAGGCAAGTCGGTAACCTGGGATCTCACGGGTGTCGCGAATGGAACTTACACCGCGACCGTTGAGGTCAATGACGGTAATCAGCACACCGCAAACGGCTCAGTGACTGTCACAGTTGCTGAATGTCCGGATTGTAAGGTGCCGCCGCCGCCATGTCCGACCGTCAGTGTGAGCTGTCCGGATGCAGTTGACGTAGGCTCGCCGGTCACGTTCACGGCTTCCGTAACTGGTGGAGAAGGCGGTCCAACGCCAACCTTTAACTGGTCAGTCTCTGCCGGAACGATCACCAGCGGTCAGGGAACGTCGAGCATCACAGTTGATACTGCGAACCTCGGCGGACAGACAGTAACCGCTACAGTCAGCCTTGGTGGCTTGGATCCGTCGTGCTCGGCAACGAACTCCTGCAGCACGCAAGTCAGGCCGCCGAAGCCGATAGCACGCAGGTTCGACGAGTATGGCAACATCCGCTTCAACGATGAGAAGGCCAGACTCGACAACTTCGCCATCACACTCCAGAACGAACCGGGCTCAACTGCCACGATCATCGTATTCGGCAGTTGCGCTGGTGAGGGTCAAACCCGCGGTGACCGCGCTAAAGACTATCTCGTCAACACGCGCGGAATCGAAGCTGGACGTATCACGGTCGTGGACGGCGGATGCCGTGCAGACCTGACCGTTCAGTTGTGGATCGTGCCGCAAGGTGCTGATCAACCCGCAGTCGATACCACGGGCGCCGTCTCGCCGTGTCCGGAATGCAAACGTCCGCCGCGACGCCGTCGTGGCCGAGGTGATGAATAACAACTAACGGCTTGGCTGCGTAACGCGCTGCCAAACCTTAACAAACACGGGCGATGTTCTCCTTAAAGGGAACATCGCCCGGCTTCTTTTTCAGCATTTGTGCGGCTCTTCGATTTATACAACGGACGCGAGTTTCCCCGGCATCCTACCGTTCGCCCCCAGCTTTAAAGACACAAAGCATGAAAACTGTACTAAACTAGTGGCCAAGGTGAGCGCGATGTGCTCCGGATGATTCAGGCCCTGGATGAAATAACGATGAGAATATTTGCTACCCGTCTCCCCCTCGTTCTGGTAACGCTTCTCTGCCTTAGTTTGGCGTCAAATACGGCCGTGATGCTTGCGGCCGGCAACGGCACCGATCCAGCACTCTATTCCAATGATTGGCGCACCACCGGACCTCCGGGCGGTGACGTTCGCGCACTCGTGGTAGATCCTTCAAATCCGGATCGCTTTTACTTCGGCACACTCGACGGTCAGATCTATACCTCCTCGGACGGAGGCAAGCAGTGGCAACTGCTCTACAATCTCGGGAAACCGCGTTTGTTCGTCGATAACATCATCGTCGATCCACGCAATTCGAAGGTCTTGTATGTGGCGGCGCACCGTCATGACATGGCCGGCGGTTTCTTCAAGTCCACTGACGGCGGGCTGACATGGCGCGAGAACGCGCAGCTCAAGAACCAGGCTATTCATTCACTGGCGCAGTCCGAATCTGATCGCGATACGCTGATCGCCGGCACCTACACAGGCATCTTCCGTTCAGACGACGCGGGCGACACGTGGAAGGAGTTACCGACCAAAGACGTCCAGGGACTGCTTCACGTGGAGTCGCTGGCCATCGACCCGCGCACCGCCGACACGATTTATGCAGGCACCTTCTATCTGCCTTACAAATCACTCGACGGCGGTCAGACCTGGAAGATCATCCGCGAAGGAATGATCGACGATTCCGACATCTTTGCGATCGACATCGATCCGCGCGATCCCAATCACATCATCGCCTCTGCTTGCAGCGGCATTTACGAAAGCAAGAACGCCGGTGAGAGTTGGAGGAAGGTGCAGGGCATTCCTTCGCAGTCGCGCCGCACGCGCGCGATCATGCAGCATCCGTCAGTAGCGGGCATCGTGTTCGCCGGCACGACCGAAGGATTCTGGCGCTCGGACAAAGGCGGCGATGCCGACTCATGGATGGTCACGACTTCGCGCCAGCTCGAGATCAACTCGATCGCTGTTCATCCTTCGCGTCCGGACGTCGTTTACATCGGCACGAACAATTATGGCGTGATGGTATCGACTGACGCCGGCAAGTCGTTCACGCCGACGAACGGAGGCTTCAGCGGCCGTTTCGCGAATGCGATTCTCGCCGATAGAGAGACTCCAAATCGCATCTACGCGTCGACGATCAATACTGCTACCGGCGGTGGCTTCCTGTTTGTCAGCAACGACAACGGCGAGAGTTGGCGCCCGTCGATGCGCAGCATGCCTTCGCGTCTGATCACTTATTCAATCGTCCAGGACACGCGCGACGCGAACGTGATCTATCTCGGAACTAACCTCGGCGTGTATCGCTCGCTCGATCGCGGCACCACGTGGGCGCCTGTGTGGGCCCCGACGACTTCCGAAAAGAAGAAGGCGGCGCCTAAGAAAGGTGCGGCACGAGGCGCGAAGCAGCAGCCCGCTGCTACTGCGCGACGCAGAACGCCCGCTTCCACACCTGACGACACCGTCCTCGAGGCGCAGCAAGCACTCACGTCGCTTGGCTACAATCTCGGCGAACCAGACGGTAAGGCCGGCGCTTCGACGACGTCAGCCATCAAACGTTTTCAAACGGATCGCCATCTGCCTGTTACCGGCAAACTGGATGTAATTACACTCGCGGCGCTTGGCGTTAGCGGCGGCGGCAGTGGGCCAGGCACAGCCGAGAAGTCGGACTTGATCATCGCGGACGCGGTCCACACCCTGGTCCATACTGTCGACGCTGAAACTGGGCAACCCGGCTTCCTCGCCGGCACCAACAGCGGTCTCTATCGCAGCTTCGATCCCGCGAAGGGTTGGCAGAAACTCTCTTACGGTTCCATGGATCCGCGCACCACCTGCATTGCTACCGACGTGCGCCATCCGGAGACAATCTGGGTGGGTACGCCGCAGTCCGGACTGCTCGTATCGCGTGATAGTGGAAAGACGTGGCGCCAGGTCGACGGTATTCCGCGCGACGTTCCGATCAACGTGGTTGCGCAGGATCCGCAGCGGCCGGATCGCGTTTACGTTGGCACTAAGCAGGCCCTGTTTATGTCGCACGATGGCGGCGCGCACTGGAACAGGCCGGGCCGCGATCTTCCGTTCGGCGACTTCACCAGCATCCTGATCAATTCACGCAACGGCGATGAAATATTCGTCGGAAATGCTTATCAGATCAGCGAAGTTGGCGGCGGCGTCTTTCGCACGACTGACGGCGGAATGACGTGGGGGCGCATCGATCCGAAGAACCGGCGCTTGCCCAGCCAGCGAATCTGGGCGCTCGCCTTTGACGCTCACGATCAAAACGTGCTGTTCGTAGGTTCCCACTCGGCCGGTGTGTACGTTGTTCCACGAATGACGGACGCCGTTTCATCCGCCCAATAATTGCATCTATGTGACAAGTGTGTTTCTGTGACTCTGTATTCTTTGCAGAGTCGCAGAAACCTCGTTGTTGCCTTGACATACGCTCACACTGACGTGTACATTGCCGCCCTACCCGGTAAAGAAGGCGGCGGGTGTTTGTCGGACCAAGCGGGGTAACTACGGCAGGGCGGTAATCGAAACAGATTAGATCGACAAATCCAAATCCAAAACGGCTCGCTTCCTCGCCAGCTTCAATTCCCGACAACGCCACGGTCATTCAAGCAAATCGCCGCTGGACACTGTCCGTCAATCAGCGAAGACCTGCGCTGATTGTTCGGGTTCAGTGAAGCGCGATATGATCTTGCACGCGCTCAGAGTTACCGGGAACTACAGGAGTATCAATGTCTAGTGAACAACCCAAGCTGAATAACAGCGAGGCCAACAATTCAACCTCCGGCGAGTCGCAGGCTGCGCCGCAAAAAACCGTCATGGCTTCTCAACCCGCACCCGTAACCCATACACCCGATACTGATGACGCCGATGAGGCACGCGCCGGCGGCGACGTCGACTTCGGACAACTGCTCGATCAATTCGAGCAGGAGCAAGCGACCCTCGAAGAAGGCGAAGTCGTTCGCGGCACCGTCGTTGGTTTGAGCGAACGCGGAGTCGTCATCGATTTTGGTTACAAGTCGGAAGGGATCGTCAACCCGGCCGAGTTTACCGAGAATGGACAACTGACCGTCAAAGCCGGCGACGAAGTGGAAGTGCTCGTGAAGAGCATGGAAACCGCCGACGGATTGCCGGTCCTTTCACGCGCCGACGCAGTGCGCATGAAAGCCTGGGACGATCTCGAGAAAGCCTATCGCGACGGCACCAGCGTCAAAGGACGTGTCATCGATCGGATCAAGGGCGGCCTGCGCGTCGACATCGACGGCATCGCTGCTTTCCTGCCCGGTTCGCAAGTGGACGTTCGTCCCGTGCGTAATCTCGACAGCCTGCGCAACCAGATCGTCGACGCGAAAGTTATCAAGCTCAACCGCAAACGCTCGAACGTCGTGTTGTCCCGCAAGGCCGTCATCGAACAGGAGAACACCGGCCGCAAGGACCAGACGCTGCAGCAG
>JBKPNH010000079.1:0-16026 GCA_046732535.1 Acidobacteriota bacterium | reverse complement strand
ACCCTTCGGCGACGATCAGGAAGTGATGAATCAGCGCGTCCATGTGGCTCTTCATCGCTTCACGATCCGGCAACACGACTTTCGGTGCGTCCGCTTTCACCGGGCCAGGCCGCAAACGCGACAACGCCTGTACGGCGATCTTGTGCGACTCTGTCATCTCCCGCATTCGCACCATGTAGCGCGACCACACGTCGCCGTCAGGTTCAGTCGGGACTTCAAAGTCGTAGTTTTCGTAACCGGTGTATGGGTTCGCTCGCCGGATATCGAGGTTCACGCCGCTGCCTCGCAAGCATGGCCCGGAAAGTCCCCAGTCGATCGCCTCTTCCGCCGAGATGCGCCCGATGCCCTGTGTTCTTCGTTGGAAGATCCTGTTTCCGCTGAGCAACGTGTGAAATTCTTCGAGCGAAGGTGGAAAGCCGTCGAGAAACTGTTTGCAGCGATTCTCGAAACCGGCGGGCAGGTCCATCATCAAGCCGCCGATACGGAAGTAGGAAGGCGTTAAACGTCCACCCGAGGCTGCTTCGATCAGGTTCAGAATCTTTTCACGTTCGCGGAAGCAATAGAAGAAGACCGTCATCGCGCCAATGTCGAGCGCGTGTGTACCGAGCCAGACGAGGTGCGAAGCGATACGTTGGAGCTCGCACATCAGGACGCGAATCGTTTGCGCACGTTCGGGGATTTCGAGGCCGAGCAGTTTCTCTCCGGCCATCACGTAGGCGAGGTTGTTGCCGAGCGGATTGAGGTAGTCCATCCGGTCGGTGATCACGATCCCCTGCTGGTATTTCTTGTACTCGAACAGCTTCTCCATGCCCGTGTGGAGATAGCCTATGTCGGGCGTGGCCTTCAGGACCATTTCGCCGTCGAGCACGAGCTCCAGACGCAGCACGCCGTGCGTCGACGGGTGTTGTGGTCCCATCGAGATCGTCATCTGCGTGTCGAGCGGCTGATCGACGATTTCAAATTGCGGTGGAATGGTCGGCGCGGAACTCATCTGTGTTACTTCAAACTATACGGTTCATAACCACGCAACGGAAAATCCTTGCGCAAAGCGTGTCCCTGCCAATCGTCAGGCAACAGAATGCGACGCAGATCCGGATGGCCGTCGAACACGACGCCAAACAGATCGAACGTCTCGCGCTCGTGCCAGTTCGCCGTCTTCCAAACGCCGGTAACGGTCGGCACATGCGCGTCCTCTTCGTTCAGTAAAACTTTCAGTCGCAACCGGTGGTGCTTCGTCGTCGAGAACAGGTGATAGTTGACTTCGAAGCGCGGCTCTTCTTCAGGACCGCGATCGGCGCCGCAAATATCCGATAGAAAATCGAAGCGCGTATCCGGCGACGTCTTCAGGAACGAACAGGCCGCGACGATGTGTTCGCGCGGGACGACGATCGTGATCTCGTCGAAAGCGGAGATCACTTCGCCAACCCACAACGAATGTTCACGCTGTAACGCCGCCACTAAAGGTGACGGCGCTTGAGCTTCTGTTGGAATCTGTTCGCTCATCTTCTGGAGATCCCGTTTTACGAAGAACGGCGCCGCTCGTGTCTCGAAGCGATCGTGTATGGTCTCGTTTCCGGCAAAGTGTTTTGCCGCGCCGTCGACCCGTTGGTGACCGGTAACGTACCGGGCACGACTGCTTCGCGAGCTTCAGCGTCGAGAACGTCGCGTCGATCGCGTACGCTCTCTTTCATCACTTTGTCCTGCAACATCATCACCGCGTGAATCAACATTTCCGGACGCGGAGGACAGCCGGGAATGTAGACGTCGACGGGAACAATCTTGTCCACACCTTGAACGATCGCGTAGTTATCAAACACACCGCCGGAAGTCGCGCACGCGCCCATCGAGATCACCCACTTGGGTTCCGGCATCTGATCGTAAATTCGGCGCAATACGGGCGCCATTTTGCGCGAGACGCGTCCGGAGACGATCATCACGTCTGCCTGGCGCGGGCTGGCGCGAAACACTTCGGAGCCGAACCGCGCGAGATCGTTTCGCGATGACGTCGCATTCATCATCTCGATCGCGCAGCAAGCCAGTCCGAACGTCGCGGGCCAGAGTGACGATTTGCGCGCCCAGTTAATCAACGAGTCGAGCCGCGTGGTCAGCACTTCCGGCAAAGCTTCGGCGATTATGTTTTCGAGTCCCATTTGATATTACTTTCAGGCCGCCGGCCTTTGTTGTTGCAACTGCCGGTCTTCCAGCTCGTGCAGTGCGCGTGCTTCCGCTTCGGCTTCGCGTCGCGCTTTCTCGCCCCAGTCAAACGCGCCCTTCTTGACGACGTAGATGTAACCGGCCAGCAACAACCCAACAAACACCATCATTTCCAGATACACAAACCGACGCATCGCGGGGCCTTGCGCTGCCAGCGCCTTGAACACAGCCGCCCACGGCACGAGGAAGATGACTTCGATGTCGAACAAGATGAAGAGCATCGCGATCAGATAGAACTTCACGGAGAAGCGCTCACGAGCGGATCCGACAGGATCCTTGCCGCACTCGTAAGGCATCAGCTTCGTTCTGGTTCTCTTGCGCTGGCCGACGAATTGGGAAAGGAGGACGTTGCCAACCGCGAAGCCCGCAGCCACTACAAACATCAAAAGGATCGGCAAATAATCGGAAAGCCGAAACGTCATCTCAGGCAGACTCCCTCCTGCCGGAGATTGATTTCGATCGAAAACCAATCCTGCGCGGCCACTGCCACTCGATCGCTAGATTGAGAATCATTGTACAAGCGTGATGCTAGTCGAAGTGATCAAGGGTGTCAAGCAACCTTCTCCGACAAAATTGCGCAATAAAAATGCTGATTGACCGTGAAAAAATGCTTGTGTTACCGTTCAGCAAAGCCGCTTGCTAGCAGCGGCCTTCGCACGGGAAAGTCCCTGAACCTGTGATAACTGGATTCAATACTGACATCGAACATGACGGGGTTGTCTATCACGTCCAAACCGAGGACAAGGGACTCGACTCACCTATCATCCTTTCTTTGGTCTACGCGGGCGGCACGATCCTGGCCAGCAAGCGTTCTCCTTACCAGGATCTGATAGCCGAGGGATTCAGCGACGAAGCCCTCGCCGAACGGCTGAAGCGGCAGCACAAGCTGATTTGCGCCGCCATTCACTCCGGACGTATCAACGATCTCAAGCGCATGAGCGGCCGCGGAAAAGAGTCCGCGGCGGCAGTGCAGGAGCCTGCCGAGATTGAGGTGCCAGGCGATGTCGCCGAGGCCGCGCCGCCGGCGACCAGTGAAGAGCCCTTCGAGATCGAGTACTGGCCTTTGACCCAGGAATGGACGCCTCCGCCGCCAAAAGAGGAGAGCGAGGCGGCTGAAGAGACGGTCGATGACGCCGAAATCGAAGAGCCTGTCGCCGAATATGCCACTGAAGAGGAAGCGCCGGCCGAAGAAATTGGGGAAGCACTGCCGGATGGTCTGGCCATTACTCTGCTGGACGACGAAGAGTTCTACTCCGGCAACGACTACGTGTTGCGCGTCCTTATTACTAGCCGCTCAGGGGGCGACGAGAACCCGATGCCCAGCGCAGCCGTGTCGATCAAGATCCTCGGCACGACTTTCCGACCGTTGATCTATTCGGTGAAGACCGAGAGCGACGGCGTGGCGACTGTATCGACCCAGATCCCCGAGTTCACCTCAGGTCGCGCCGCGGTGCTGGTGCGCGCCGTCGTGAAGGACCAGGCCGCGGAACTGCGCCGCGTCATTCATCCCGCCGAATGAGGCTTTGGAAGTTGCGCGTTTACGTAAACGGCGAACCCCGTGAACTCAACCAACCGCTTACCCTCGCTGAGTTAGTCACCGAACTGGACCTGCCGCCCGCGAGAATCGCCATCGAGCTGAATCGCGCCGTCGTGCGCCGCAACGATTGGAGCGCCACGACGCTCAACGACGATGATCGAATCGAGATCGTCCACTTCGTTGGTGGTGGAAGCTAAATCCGTGTAAAGTTTCAGACATGTCGAAAGCAATTACAGAGAAGGTTTCGGGCGAAAGTCTGATCATTGCCGGGCGGGCGTTTTCATCACGTTTGATTATCGGAACAGGGAAGTATCGCAGCTTTGACGAGATGCGCGCCGCCCATGCCGCTTCTGGAGCGGAGATGGTTACGGTGGCCGTTCGAAGAGTGCCACTCGACCGCAGCAGCGAGTCGTTTCTGGATCATCTCGATCCCGCTTTGCAGATTCTTCCAAACACGGCGGGCTGCTACACGGCCGAGGACGCGGTGCGCACCGCGCGCCTCGCTCGTGAGGCGCTGGAAACAGACCTGGTGAAGCTCGAAGTGATCGGCGATCAGACGACGTTGTTTCCGGACAACGAGCAGACACTCGAGGCGGCGCGAGTTCTCGTCAAGGAAGGCTTCGTCGTGTTGCCGTACTTCAACGACGATCTGATCATGGCGAAGAAACTTCTGGACGCCGGCTGCGCCGCGATAATGCCGCTGGCCGCGCCGATCGGATCGGGCATGGGCGTGCAGAACCCCGCGAACCTCCGCATCATGCGCGAGCAGCTTCCCGATGCGACGATCATCGTCGACGCGGGCGTCGGAACGGCGAGTGACGCAGCGATCGCGATGGAGCTCGGCGCTGATGGTGTGTTGATGAACACGGCCATTGCCGAAGCTGTCGATCCGGCGAAGATGGGAACCGCGATGAAGCTCGCGATTCAGGCAGGAAGGCTGGCCTATCTAAGCGGTCGCATGCCGAAACGCCTGTATGCGAGTGCGTCGAGCCCGCTTCAACGCATGATCAATTAAGGCTTCAGTTTGAAGGATTCAAAGAAGCGATCGATGTTCCTGGTCTCGTCTACGTCTTTGAATACGAACGTCGCCGTCTGATACATCCGGTTTCCAATCAGGAACAGTTGTGACTTGACGTTCGCGGCGAGTGTCTCGCTCGTGAACTCGAGACCGGTGTGTTCGCCGAGCGTGATCTCGCGGCTGGACAGCAATGTGGCTTTCAGGCTCTTGTTGAACTTGTCGCGGTTGGACGTGAGGGCGGTATTTGGGTCGAGCTTCACTTCGGGAGCGTAGTCGCTGTAGCTCGCAACGTAAGTCCCCTTTCCTAAAGTCACAGTAAACGAGTGCAGAGTGTAGGTGGGCCGCTTGTCTACGTTTTCTACGGGCTTGCCCGGCATCAGCATGGAAAAGCCAGCGCCTTCCGGTTCGAACTTGGCCCACGGCGGCGGCGGGTCGTCCTGCGCCACCGCCACGCTCCACAAAAACAACAATAAAACACTCACTAAAGTAATTCTCATGGGATACCCAATTCAACTTTCTCTTGTTCGCGCATGACTCGATCGCCAAGATCCGTGGTTGACACCGTCGGGTAAGCGCCGGGCTTAACTTTCAGACAATTCGCTTGTATCAGCGCATCGACATACACCTGAATCTCGTCATGAAGCATGTCCTTTAGTAAACCATAGGTCGAGAGTTCGTTCAGACCGGCAGTCATCACTTGTTTTGATGCGGAACCTCGCAACGTCGAAGCCAGCATCTTCTTGCCGAAGCGTCCGTTCATTCGTTTGGCGCACGCGAGTATTTTACGCACGCGCAGCAGTTCGTCGTCAGTGAGGGGGCGAGGTTCTGAGTTTATTGTGTTTGGCGTCTCCTCGAGTTCGATTTCGTGAACGGGAGCGATAGTTTTAGGCCGGCAGTTGCCGCAGGTGCCGCACTGCCGATCGTGATTACGGTCTCCGAAGTAATTGAGGATGTGCGCGCGGTAGCAATAGTCGGTGTAACACAGATTGATCAACTCGCGCAGTTTGCGGCGTTCCAGATCTGCCCGGCCGGCTATCTGTCTCGCGTCGACGCGAATTGGAGCGTTGTCGAGCATCAGGATCGCGCGAGGCCCGCGAGCGCCTCGTGCGACTGGGGCTTCTCGCGAGATATGTCCGGCGCGTTCCAGCAGGTAGAGCGCCGACTGCACACTCATCTCGTTCTTCTCGCCGCTCAGCTTGCCGATCTGCGCCGGCGTGAATTCGATTCGTTTGAGACCTGTTCCCAGCAGCGCCGAGTAGACGTTTTTAACCGTGCTGATGTCTGGATACGAGCCTTCGATAAAGAAGTCGTGCGTGTTTTTGTCGGCGTAGTTGAAGAGCAAGACGCAGGTTGAAGGCAGTCCGTCGCGGCCGGCGCGTCCGATTTCCTGGTAGTAAGCCTCGATCGATCCGGGAATCTGGTAGTGGGCCACGAAGCGTATGTCAGGCTTATCGATGCCCATCCCGAACGCGTTCGTCGCGACAATCAACTGCGTGCGCCCGCTCATGAAATCTTCCTGGGATTTGACTCTAACGCCGTCGCTCATCCCGGCGTGATAAGTTGAAACGGTGAGACCCGCGGTCTTCAGTTCGCGTCCGACTTGGTCGACGGCTTTGCGCGTCGAGGCGTAGACGATGCCCGATCCGTTCGTCTTATTAGCAAGGTGACGGATGCGGCTGATCTTCTCCTTCTCTTTTTCCGTGTGGACGACCTCGATCGAGAGGTTTGGACGATCGAATCCGCTGACAAACGTCTGCGGTTGAGCGAGACCGAGTTGTTGAATGATGTCGGAGCGGACGTAAGGCGTCGCGGTTGCTGTGAGCGCGATGGTTTGAATGCGGCCAAGCGATCGAATGACGTGTTTGAGGCGCAGATAGTCGGGCCTGAAATCATGCCCCCACGTGGAAATGCAGTGCGCTTCGTCCACTGCGAACAAAGAGACTGGAATGGACTGTACCGCCGAAGTAAATCTGCTGCTGCGGAAACGTTCGGGCGCGATGTAGACAAGCTTGTGCGCGCGCCGGCGCAACGACTCGATGCGTGTGCGTTGTTCGGCGTCGGAGAGCGAGCTGTTAATGAAGGTCGCGGGAAGGCCGCGCGCCTGGAGCGCGTCGACCTGATCTTTCATCAGCGCGATCAACGGCGAGACGACGAGCGTGACGCCGTTGAGGATCATCGCCGGAAGCTGGTAACAGAGAGACTTACCGCTTCCTGTTGGCATCACGACGACGGCGTCTTTGCCTTCCAGGATTGAGCCGACGACTTCGCGCTGGCCTTCACGGAAATCGTCGAAGCCGAAGTGTTGGCGCAAAGTTGTGATTGCGTCGTCTAGCGAGGGCATCGGGAAAACAAGTTAACACGGATTCCGTGATCGTACATCGATTAAACGGTGCGTTGCTGTTTCTCGGATTTGGAGTCGCAAGCGCGAAGTCTGTTGCGTTGTTGCGCGTATCGGTACAACCGTTTGTCTTTCGCGCAGCAGCGTTGGTGTTGCTTGCAGCGGGCGCTGGTCCTGCGCCTCTGAAACAGTTTGCGGTGCTGCCATAGCCGGCGAGATCGACCATGTTTGGATCGTTTGGACAAGCGCCCGTTAATGGCGTTGTGCTCTTGACGAGCGCCACTTTGCCGGAGCCGGCCGCCATCGTGATTGCGCCCGTTGCGTCCGGCGTTGGTAAAACCGCACCGTTGTTTCCGCCGGCTTGCTGGACGAGGTAGTACTGCCCTGGTGCTAACACGACGGGTGTTAACGGCGTTACCGACCACGTAGATGCTGTGGCGCTGCCGTACTGGACCGACCATCCCGCGAGGTTAACTGGCGTGTCGCCGGCATTGAAGATCTCGATGAAGTCGTTGCGGAAGGGAGAGCCTGAGTTTCCGCCACCGCCGAAGATCTGGCTGATCACGACTTTATTCGACCCTGATGATCCGCCGATTCGCACCGAGACTGGGCTACTTCGCACGCCATCGGCGTCAACGGTCAGTGTTGCTGATCCTGCGCCGCTCAACGCGGACGGCAATAGTATATGGATCTCGTCGACTCCCGCTAAATTTGCACCTGCGACCTGTTCAACGGTCGTTTGCTGGTCGTTGATGGTTACGGAAACCGTTTTTGCGTTTCTGACGCCGGTTGCAAATATCGATATGCGCCGCTGGCCGTTCGACGGATCAAACGGCGCGGCCTCCAGGCTGTCCGAATCGAGAATGATTCCTTCGCCGTTAGCCGCCGTGAATACGCGAGGCGCGACGTTCACAATCATCGCCTCGGCTTTTGAGGCGAATCCTTGCTCGTTTGTGACGACGACTTCGCCCGGCCCCGCGGCCAGTGCATCTGGCACCACGAAAACGACCTCGTCTGGCGACGCATAAAGCATTCGCGCTGCCTGCCCGTTGATCTTAACCGTCGTACCCGCCAACGTGAATGGTGGCTCGAGTGCTTCCGTCGCTGTTTCAGTGCGAACCGCCAGCGAGTTGCCGCGAAAATGCACAATACTGCCGGGCGCAAGCTGCGCCGTCTCAGCAGGACGCATGAAAAGTAGTGAAACCGTGACGATGAGGAAGTAGAGTCGAAGCATAGTGAGGTTGCTCCTTGCTTAAATTTTGACTGCGCATTTTACACATCAAATGAGAAAACTCAAGTCAAATCTGCTATAAGCTGTCGGCGGTGCACACAAAAAAGAAGATCCTCATCAGCGGTTCGCATGGACTCGTCGGCAGCGCGCTCGTCAAGTTGCTGACGACTGACGGGCACGACGTTGTCAGGCTCGTGCGCCATAGCCGCGCGGGTTCGTCTGAGATCGAGTGGGACCCGGAAAAAGGATCGATCGACAGCGCGCGTCTCGAAGGACTCGACGCCGTGGTCCATCTCGCCGGCGAGAACATCGCTTCCGGACGTTGGACCAGCGAAAAGAAACGCGCGATCTTCGAGAGTCGTGTAAAGGGGACCACGTTATTGAGCGAAACCCTGGCCCAACTACGGCAACCGCCTAACGTCTTCGTCAGCGCCTCGGCGATCGGCTACTACGGAAATCGCGGTGACGAGTTATTAAATGAAAATAGTTCTCCGGGTGATGATTTTCTCGCTCAGGTGTGTCAGGAGTGGGAGAAGGCGACTACGCCCGCGGCTGAGAAGGGAATTCGAACTGTCCTGACTCGTTTCGGGATCATTCTCGACGCGAACGGCGGTGCGCTCGCGAAGATGCTGACACCGTTTCGCATGGGCATCGGCGGCCGTATCGGCAGCGGCAAACAGTGGATGAGTTGGGTCGCACTCGACGACGTTGTCAGTGCAGTTCGGTTTTTGATTCACGACACGGACGTCAACGGGCCTGTAAATGTTGTCGCGACGATTCCGGTAACCAACGCTGAGTTTACGAAAACACTCGGCAGAGTTCTGTCGCGGCCGACGCTGTTTCCGATTCCGGCTTTCGGCGTTCGGCTTGCTTTCGGTGAGATGGGCGACGCGCTTTTGTTGTCGAGCCAGAGAGTAGAACCCGGAGTTTTATTAGCCAGGGGTTATCACACTTCCTTTGCGAGACTCGAACCCACCTTGAACCATATCCTTCACAGGCAGTACACATGAAAACGATCGCATTGCTGAGTTTGTTTTTACTCCTCGCCGTTGGCGTTAAGGCACAAACGGCGGATTTGATACTCCACAATGGCATTGTCTGGACCGTCGACAGCAAAAGCTCGACGGCGCAGGCTGTTGCTATCAGAGACGGGAAGTTCGTAGTCGTCGGCTCAAACGCCGACGCGTTCAAGCTGCGTGGACCATCCACGCGCGTGATCGACTTGCGCGGCCGTCTTGTTGTTCCCGGATTTAACGACAACCACGTACATTTCGCGTCCGCGGCGCAATTTCTGGAATTCAACATCATGCGCGCCGCTACGCAGGAGCAGTTTGTCGCGCGCGTGAAGGAGGTGATGTCGCGATTGCCGAAAGGCGAATGGATCGTCGGCGGTTACTGGGGCGCCTACGACGAATGGACCGCTGGCAGCGCCGGTAATCAGCGGCGCGAACCGTTCGCTCCGGACATCAGTCTCGTGAATGCGATCACGAACGACTATCCGATGTTCATTCGCAAATTTGACGACAGCCAGTTCGCTGCTAATCAAGCTGCGTTTCGTGCGCTCAAGCTCGATTTGAACAATCCGCAAGCGCCTGACGTCGAGTTTTTGAAAGATAGCCAGGGACGGCCCACGGGTCACATGCGCGGCAAAGGCGTCACTCGTCTGTTCGCGTCAATCATTCCACGCAACTTCTCGCGCGAGCGCCGCGTGCAACAGACGAAGAACGCGCTCGCCGAGATTCGAAAACACGGCGTCACGAACGTCAGCGATATGTCTGACGACGTGCAGTTGGACATCTATCGTGAGTTGCATCGCACGGGCGAGTTGACCGTGCGCGTACACTTTCGTCCCGGTCTCGAGCGCTGGAAGGAACTGGCGGAGAAACGCATTCGCGTCGGCTCCGGTGACGAGTGGATCAGACTCGGCGCGTTGAAAGGCCACATCGACGGCATCATGGGAACGAGCACCGCGCGCTTCTTCCAACCGTATGCAAACGATCCGAATAACCGCGGGCGCTGGCGGCCGTTGATGGTGAATGAGAAGGGCGAGTTTGTAGAAGGGAAGTTTCTCGGTTACATGCTCGACGCCGATCGAGCGGGGCTTCAGATCACAGTTCACGCCATCGGCGACGAAGCCAACAACGTCCTGCTCAACTACCTCGAAGAACTCAACAAGCAGAACGGGAAACGCGATCGACGCTTTCGTCTCGTGCACGCGCAGGTGCTCGCGCCTGATGACTTCAAACGTCTGGGCCAACTCGGCGTCGTCGCGGAAGTTCAGCCGTTCCATTTGAGTGACGACATGCGCTGGATGGAAGAACGTATCGGTCGTGAACGAACCAAGGGCGCTTATGCTTTCAAGAGCATTCAAGCGAGCGGCGCGGTGTTATGTTTTGGCACCGACTGGCCCGGGACGTCCGCGTCGGAATATCCGATCAATCCGATGCTTGGGCTTTACGCGGCCGTGACGCGTCAGACAGTAACTGGTCAGCCCGCAGAGGGTTGGTTTCCGAACGAACGAATCACGATTGCCGAAGCAATCAAGGCATACACTTACAACACTGCTTACGCGGATTTTGAAGAAACGATGAAAGGATCGATCGAAGTTGGCAAACTGGCGGATCTGACGGTGCTATCGAAGAATCTCTTGAAGATCCCGCCGAAGGAATACCTCACGACGGATGTGATCTACACGATCGTCGGCGGAAAGGTCGTCTACGACGCTAGTGCGTCGAGAACGATTCAAACTGGGGCAGCACCGCAAAAACCTCGAGCGCGTATTTGACATTGCCAAACGGCGCCGACACCTGCACACCCTGAATTTCGTCGCGCACTTCCATCAACGACTCGCGCGCGATTCGCAGTCCTTCTTCGCGTCCCGCCTCTTTACTGATCGCCGATGCGTTCCGCATCCGCTCCATGATTGACGGCGTCACTCGCACACCCGGAACTTCGTTGTGCAGAAACTCCGCGTTCCGATAAGACACCAGCGGCCAGATGCCCGCGATGATCGGGACGCGCACGTGCTCGATGCGTTTCAGAAAATCACGAAGCTGGTCCGTATCAAACACCGGTTGCGTGATCGCATACTGCGCGCCAGCCTCGACCTTCCATTCGAACCGCTTGATCTCCTCGTCGAGATTGATTGCGCCTGGATTGACGCCGACGCCGACGCAGAATGCCGTCGGCTCGCCGATCGGATTGTTGCCGAGATCCATACCGTGATTCAGCTTGTTGATCATGTTGGTGAGGCCGATGGAGTCGATGTCGAAGACGGCGGTTGCGTCCGGGTATGGTCCCATCTTCGGCGGGTCGCCGGTGATCACGAGCAGGTTGCGTAAACCCAGTGCGGCGGCGCCGAGCAGGTCCGACATCATTCCCAACAGATTCCGATCGCGGCAACAGTAGTGCAGCACTGACTCGATTCCGATCTGTTGTTCGACGAGCACCGCGGTTGCGAGTGCGCTCATGCGCGACTGCGCGCGCGCGCCGTCAGGAATGTTCACGCCGTCGACGCCGGCGTCTTTCAATAGTCGAATCGAGTCGAGCGTCTTTTTCGCGTCGACTCCTTTCGGCGGCAGCACTTCGACTGAAGTGACAAACTCGCCGAGCTCGATCTTACGTCCCCAATTCGAACGTTCTTCCGGCGGCACGACCTTGATGTCGGGCGGCGTGATCTCGACTGCGGACGGCGAGCCTGAAGTGAAGGCCATGCTTTGCGCACGCGGCGACGCCGCGCGCACGGAATCGGAGATCAGCTTGATGTGCGACGGAGTTGTTCCGCAACAGCCGCCGATGAACTTCGCGCCCGCCTGGATAAATCGCTTCGCGAACTTCGACATGTACTCCGGCGAGCACATGTAGAACTGCCGTCCCTGCACGTCACGTGGGAGCCCGGCATTGGGTTGCGTCGACAGCTTTTTCTTCGTCACCTCGCGCATCTTTTCGAGCGCGTTGAGGATGATCGCCGGGCCGACGCCGCAGTTGAGACCGATAACGTCGGCGCCCCACTTGTCGAGCCGTTCGGTAAACAGTTCGGGCGTGGTGCCGAAGAGTGTGTTGCCGTCGATCTGAATCGTCATCTGCGCGATGATCGGGAGATCGCAGAGCTCCCGGACCGCGGCGATTGCCTGGCGGATCTCCGAGACGTCCGAAAATGTTTCGAGACAGAAGAGATCGATACCACCTTCAAGCAACGCGATGGCTTGCGCTTTGAACAGGTCTTTCGCTTCTTCGAAGGAAGTTGGCCCGTAGGGTTCGATACGCAAGCCAAGCGGTCCAATAGCGCCCGCGACATAGGCCCGGTCGCCCGCGGCTTTGCGTGCGATCTGCGCGGCGCGGGCGTTGATCTCGTGCATGTTCGCCTCGAGCCCGTACTGCTGGAGTTTGGCGGCCGTTGCGCCGAAGGTGTTTGTTTCGACGATGTCGGCGCCGGCGCGTATGTACTCGGTGTGGATCTCTTGGACGAGGTCAGGGGCACTGAGATTCAGTTCATCGTAGCAGCGATTGATGTAGACGCCTTTGGCGTAGAGCATCGTTCCCATCGCGCCGTCGAAGACGTGAATGCGATCGGAGTCGAGGACGTTTCTGAAGGAATCCATTTTGATGACTGGTCTTGGGTCTTGGGCCTTTGGTCTTGTCTCGAACAAAGCCAACAACCAAAGCCCAAAGTCCAAGCAATGAAAAAGCCCCGCGCTAAACAACGGGACTTCAAATCCGTTTGAAGTTTTCGGGACCTTCTATTGCTCCCCGAGCTGTTTAGCTGGTTATTTTGCGTGGCCGCAAGTCGCCTTAACTCACCACGTTTCCTCGCCGCTTATACGCTTCGGAAGCGGCGGCTGTCAAGTTTGGCTGCCGCCGCAGTTAGCTGCCGCCGCAGCGGTGGTATCCTAATTTAATCTTCGCGGCGCAATCTCTGCGTTCCTCTGCGACTCTGCGGTGAACCTATGTGTAAAAGCGATAACCGCCTTCTTTCTCACTTGTTCATAAGTTCGTAAGAGTCGCAAACTGCATCGCCACCTTATTGAGCAGAATCTACTGAGCAGAAATTTCAAACTGCACCACTACTACTACTCCAAAGGTGTTCTATTTTCTACATCAAGCTGACGTGCGTCATCAAAATGACCGCTCCGCATGAATCGATTAAGTACATGTATTTCCAATGACTTAGCGTCATAATATTTTTACAAAAAGGCAACTGATGTAGCGCTTCGCCCATCAGAGTCCGCGGTCGTGGAAGTACGGCCTCCCGAAAGAATTTGAAGCAGTGCAGCCCCCAAAGGTGACGTCTGCACGTTAAGAAAGCCCAGGCCTTTATGGTCATTGTTGATATGGAGATCATACTGAATGAAGTTGCCCCGGAAGTTACCCCTGTTTCGTTCCCTGAAGTTCGCGCCCTTAGCAATCATTTCTCTATTTCTCTTTACCAACTTCACGGGCATTCTCTTCAGCCGCGTACTCGCTCCTGAAGTAGCCGCGGCCGCGCCGGTGTCGGCCCTTAGACCAATTCCTGCTGACGTTCCATCGTCTGGAAACCAAGATATCGATCGATTGATCTTCGATACTGCCGAGCGTGAAGGAGTCGATCCGCGATTCGTTCATGCCGTTATCTGGCAGGAGTCGAGATATGACTCCGATGCAAAATCGCACGCCGGCGCCGTGGGGTTGATGCAGTTGATGCCCGCTGCCGCAGAGCGCTTTGGCTGTCACGACCGAAACGATCCCGCCGAGAACATCGCGGCCGGCACCAAATACCTGAGCTGGCTGTTGAAAAGGTTCTCAGGAAACGTCGAACTGGCCCTCGCCGGATACAACGCCGGTGAAGGTTCAGTCGATAAGTACAATGGCATTCCCCCGTATACTGAGACGCAGAACTACGTGAAAATCATTTCCCAGCGTTATGGCAAAACCTACCACCCGATGAACTAAGTTCCCCACCGGTCCGTGTTACCTGCGTCTCGGGTAACACGGATCCACTGCTTGACAGTCCCGCCCGCTTTTGGCTGAATGCTCCCGGTCTTTCCCTAAAAACCGCTGCAACAGAGGAAACTCACTTCTATGAGCACCACGCTAGATGCGGCTGCGCGCCCTGCATCCGCCGCGGATGATCGCAGCTTCTTCGGACATCCACGCGGTCTATCGACGCTGTTCTTCACCGAGATGTGGGAGCGGTTTTCGTACTACGGAATTCGTCCGCTTCTGATTCTCTTTATGGCCGCCGCCGTGAGCCAGGGGGGATTCGGTATTGAACGAACACAGGCGTCTGCGATCGTCGGCATCTATGCCGCCAGCGTTTACCTCGCGTCGTTGCCGGGCGGTTGGGTCGCCGATCGATTACTGGGCCTGCGACGGGCGGTCATGTTAGGCGCAGTCTTGATCTCGGTGGGCCACATCTCGATCGGCACTTCGGCTTTTATCCACGCTCGCGCTCCGTTCTTTCTCGGCCTCATCTTTATCGTGCTCGGCACTGGCCTGCTGAAGCCAAACATCTCGGCTATCGTCGGCGATCTTTACCCGGAAGGCGGCGCTCGGCGAGATGCGGGCTTTTCAATCTTTTACGTGGGCATCAACAGTGGCGCGTTCGCTGGTCAGATCATGACCGGCTTCCTGGGCGAGACAATCGGCTGGCACTGGGGCTTTGGCATTGCGGGAGTCGGCATGTTGGCCGGCTTGGCGTGGTTTGCACTCAACGCTAGTAAGACACTTGGAAATCTGGGTCTCGATATTGTTCGCGATCCCGACCCAGTCAAACAGGCGAGCCAGCAACGGATCATGAAGGTGGCGTTGGCGATTGGGCTCGGCTTGCTGGCGCTGGTGTTCGTGTTGGCGGCGATGGAGACCATTCACCTCGATCCCCAGGCAATCGGAAAGAACATGACCTACGTCCTGGTAGGTATCGCGGCGCTTTATTTCGGTTACGTCTTTGCCGCAGGGGGGTTGAATTCCGGAGAGAAGAAACGGGTGGTGGTGATAGCGATCCTGTTTGTTTTCGCCTCCATCTTCTGGGCCGCGTTTGAGCAGGCGCCCACCTCGCTCAATCTCTTTGCGAAAGACTTTACCGATCGCAACCTTTTCGGTTTTGAGATCCCCGCGACGTGGTTCCAGTCGGTTAACTCAGTTTTCATCATCTTGCTGGCGCCGGTGTTTGCCGCGATCTGGCTGTCGTTGGGAAGGCGGGATAAGAATCCATCGAGTCCGACGAAGTTTGCGATGGGGTTGTTGTTCGCAGCTATTGGTTTCGCAATCATGATTCCGGCGGCGAACCTGATCGTCAACAGTGGCGGGGCAATCAAAGTGTCGCCATGGTGGTTGGTGGTCAGTTACTTTTTCCAGACACTCGGCGAGTTGAGACTGAGCCCGGTCGGCCTGTCGTCGATGACGAAGCTTTCGCCGCGTAAGTACGTGGGCCAGATGATGGGCATCTGGTTTCTGGCGACGTCGGTAGGAAACCTGATCGCGGGATTGGTTGGCGGAAACGTCGATCCGGAAAAACTGGAGCAGACCCCGAAGCTGTTTATCGGAACGACGGTGGCGCTCGTGGCAGCGGCCGTTCTGCTCGGCCTGATGATCCCGTTCATCAAGAAGCTCATTCCGAACGAAGACAAACTGACAGGAGAATAATCGCGTTGCTCACTCGTCTAACTTTCGTGCTGGGGCTCATCCTGGCGCTCAGTGTTGCTGTTCAGGCC
>JBKPNH010000078.1:0-2786 GCA_046732535.1 Acidobacteriota bacterium | reverse complement strand
AGGGGTATAGTGTCAACGGTTAGCACGTCGGTCTCCAAAACCGAAAGTCCGGGTTCGAATCCTGGTACCCCTGCCAATCGAAAGGCAACGCGAGGATTCAGCGGCAAGGTAGTTTGAATATGGCTGAAACAAAAAATCCAGACGCGCCGATTGTAGCTCCGCGCGCCGCCCGTTTCGGTGAAGGGCCGGAGGGCAAAGCTGCGCGTCGCGAACGCGGCCAGTCGGGACGTCAAACAGGGCCGGGACGCATCGGCCAGTTTGTGCACGACGTGCGCGCCGAGATGAAGCGCGTTTCGTGGCCGAGCGTCAACCACGTCAAGAACACGACCATCATCACGATCATCGCCGTGCTCTTCTTCGCTCTTTACCTGTTCCTCATAGATCAGGGGCTGGCGCGGTTGATTCTGGGAGTTGAGTGGCTGGTTGAAAAGATAGCAAGAGCGGTGGGGTTGGTCTGACGGAAAAGAGTCTCTAATGCAGCAGTGGTTTATCCTCCATACATACTCGGGACACGAGAAAAAGGTTCGCGATAGCCTGAAAGCCCGGATCCGCGACACCGACCTCCAAAACGAAATTATCGAGGTGCTGGTGCCCACGGAGACGGTCGTCGAGATGCGCGGCAACAAGCGGATCGAATCGTCGCGGATGTTTTACCCGGGATATGTGCTGGTGCAGATCGAGTGCGACGACCGCGGTCATATTCCCGACAACGTGTTTCACATGATCAAGTCGACGCCGAAGGTCACAGGCTTTGTCGGCGGCCACAATCCGACGCCGCTGACGCCGCAGGAAGTCGACCAGATCGTTCACAACGTGACCGAAGCCGCGGAGAAACCGAAGCCGAAGTTCTCTTATGCGGCCGGTGAGACGGTGCGTATCAAGTCGGGACCGTTTCAGAGTTTTACCGGCAAGGTTGAAGAGGTTAATGAAGATAAGTCGACGCTGAAGGTGACGGTGACGATTTTTGGACGCTCGACGCCGGTTGAATTGAATTTCCTGGACGTCGAGAAGGTCACCTTTGCGGAAGAAGAGTAATTTATGGCGAAGAAAATCACAGGTTACATCAAACTACAGGTCCCGGCGGGCAAGGCGAATCCGGCGCCGCCGATCGGACCGGCGCTGGGTCAGCACGGCGTGAACATCATGGAGTTCTGCAAGGCGTTCAATGCCAAGACCTCCCAGATGGATCCCGACCTCAAGATCCCGGTCGTGATCACGGTTTTCGCTGACCGTTCGTTTACTTTTGAGACCAAGACGCCGCCCGCGGCAGACCTGCTCAAGAAGGCCGCCGGCATTCCGAAGGGCTCCGGCAAGCCGAACCGCGAGAAGGTTGGAAGCATCTCGAAGGCGAAGGTTGAAGAGATCGCGAAAACGAAATTACAGGATTTGAATACCACAAGTCTGGAATCCGCGATTCGAACTATCGAAGGTACAGCCAGACAAATGGGCCTCACTGTCGAGTAGGTCCGAGGAGAGGGAGGGGCTAAAAGAGTCCCGTTAGCACCTCAGGAGTAAATAATGAAAAAGCACGGAAAGAAGTATCGCGCTGCGCTCGAAAAGATCGAGCCCGGGCGCAAGTATGACCTGGCGACGGGCGTCGCCAAAGTCAAAGAGATCTCGTTCGCAAAGTTTGACGAAACGGTCGAGTTGACAGTGTGGCTCGGCGTCGATCCACGCAAAGCGGATCAGTTGGTGCGCGGCACGATCGTGCTGCCGCACGGCCTCGGCAAGTCGAAAACGGTGCTCGTGATCGCGCAGGGCGACAAGCTCCGCGAAGCTGAAGAGGCAGGAGCTGATATGGTCGGCGGCGAAGACGTCGTCACGCGAATCAAAGGCGGTTGGACGGATTTCGACGCGGTGATCGCAACGCCCGACATGATGCGGCTCGTCGGCGCTCTGGGCAAAATTCTTGGCCCGCGCGGACTGATGCCGAACCCGAAGACGGGCACGGTCACTTTCGATGTCGCCAACGCAGTGAAGGAAACGAAAGCCGGTAAGGTCGAGTATCGAGTCGATAAGACGGGCGTCATTCACGTCGGCGTCGGCAAGGTCTCGTTCGAGAACGACAAGCTGCGCGACAACGCGAAGGCGCTGCTCGACGCAGTCGTTAAAGCAAAGCCGGCTACCGCGAAAGGCAAGTACGTGAAGAAGGTAAACCTGGCGTCGACGATGAGCCCGGGAGTTCTGCTCGACGAAGCAGCGTACTCGAAATGAATTGAGGGGAGTTTCAGGAGCGAACAGAAATGAAGACGAAAGAACAAAAACAGAAAGACCTCGAGGAACTCACCCAGCGATTCAAAGACGCGAAAGCGGCGATGGTGGTGGGCTTCCAGAAGATGACTGTCGCGAAGGACCAGGAGCTGCGCAATCAATTGCGCGAAGCCGGTGTTTCGTACGAGGTCGTGAAGAACACGTTGGCCCGCAGGGCTTCGGAAGGCACGGCGCTCGAAGGAGCGAACGACCATTTCAAAGGTGTGACGGCGGTGGCATTGAGCAACGGCGATCCGGTTGGTTTATCGAAAGCGATTTCAAAGTTTGCGAAGGCAAACCCTGACATCTTTACGTTCAAGGCCGGTATCGTCGAAGGCAAGGTGGTGGCTCTCAATGAAGTCGAAGCCATCGCGAGCCTGCCGTCGAAGGAAGAATTGATTTCCAAGGTGATGTTTCTCATCAACTGCCAGGCGCAGCGTTTGGTTACGGTCATTTCGGCGGTGCCGCGCAACTTGGCGATAGTTATTAAGCAGATCGGTGAACAGAAGACCGCGTAGGATTTTGAGGAGGATAGA
>JBKPNH010000077.1:0-73328 GCA_046732535.1 Acidobacteriota bacterium | reverse complement strand
CGGCTTACACGAATCATCCGCCCGGCATGGAAGCCGGACTCGAAGCCGTCAATTACTACGATCCGCCGAACCTGACGTATCCGTTCGGCAGTTACATCTGCGTCGTCGACATCGACAAAGGCACGGGCGAGATCAAGGTGCGGCGCTTCGTCGCGATCGACGACTGCGGCAACATCATCAATCCGATGATCGTCGAAGGCCAGGTCCATGGCGGGCTGACGATGGGACTCGGGCCAGCGCTCTACGAAGAGATCCAGTACGACGAAAGCGGTAACATCCTGCAAGGCAGTTTCATGAACTACCTGCTGCCGACGGCAGTCGAAACGCCGGTGTGGGAAACTGCCAATACCTGCACGCCATCGCCGCATCATCCGCTCGGAGCGAAAGGCATCGGCGAGTCGGCGACAGTGGGTGCGCCGGCGGCGATCGTCAACGCGGTGGTCGATGCGTTGTGGCATCTCGGCGTACGGCACATCGACATTCCGATCACGTCGGCGAAAGTTTGGAAGCTGCTGCGCGATGCGGGTGTGAAAGACTAATTCGCGTGAATGACGTATTCGATCAATGGACTGAGTTGCGCCAACGGGGCGAACCGTTCGTCCTGGCCACAGTCGTCGCCTACAAGAGTCCGCAATCAGCCAAGCCCGGCTCGCGTGCGATCATCCGCGCGGACGGGTCGATGAGCGGCTGGGTCGGCGGCGGCTGTGTGCAGCCGATCGTCCTGCGTGAAGCGCAGCAAGCGCTGAAGACAGGGCAACCGAAACTGTTGAGCATCAGTCCTGACGCGGCGCATGATGATTGGAAGGGAGTCGAATCGTACCGCATGACGTGTGAAGGCGGCGGCTCACTCGAGATTTACCTGGAGCCTTTCTTGCCAAAACCTGAACTGTTGATTGTCGGCGACTCGCCGGTCGCCGAAACCGTCGCGCAACTCGGCGAACTCATGGGCTTCCAGGTTACCGCCGATCCCGAGCGAATAAATGAGTCGACATACGTCGTCGTCGCCACGATGGGGAACGGTGACGAAGAAGGTTTGCTTGCGGTGCTCGGCGCTTCGAGGCCGAAGTATTTGGGCCTGGTGGCAAGTGAGAAGAAATCGAAGGCTCTTTTCGATTACGCACGCGAACACGGGTACACGGACGAACAAATCCATCGCGTTAAATGCCCTGCCGGACTCGCGCTTGGCGCCGAGACGATGGAGGAGATTGCGTTAAGCGTCATCGCCGAAATCACGCAACTCCGCCGCGAACAGATCGTCAAGATCGAACCGACGCCCACCGCCATCGATCCGATTTGCGGCATGACAGTAGATCCACGAACCGCCAAGTATCAATCCGAATTTGAAGGCAAAACAATCTACTTCTGCTGCCTTCATTGCAAAGAGACGTTTGATCAAGCATGAGGAAGTTTATCTCCGGATTGATTCTCGGCGCCGGAGCCTCGCAACGCTTCGGCGAACCCAAACAACTTCTGCCTTTCGCCGGCACGACTCTCCTCGGCTGGGTCGTCTCACAGACCCAACAGGCCATGGGACTGGATGAGTTGATCGTGGTCCTGGGCCGTTCCGCCGCCGAGATTTGCGAGCGCGTGGATTTTGGCGAGGCGAAAGTAATCGAGAATCTGGTCTTCACTGAAGGCTGCGCTTCATCGTATCGTGCGGGCATCGCGGCGCTCGACTCACACGCCGACGCGATGATGATCGTTCTCGGAGACCAGCCAGGCATCACGCCGCAGATCATCGATGGTCTCGCCGAAGAGTGGCGAAAGACGGAAGCGCCGATCGCGCTCTGTTCGTATCAGGGCCGCAAGGGTCATCCGATGATCTTCGCTCGCGCACTGTTTGAACAACTTGAAGTACTTCACGGCGATAAGGCGGCGTGGAAGTTGGTTGACTCTTATGCGAATTCGTTGCTTGAAGTTCCTCTTGCGATTCCCTTCCCGCAGGACATCAACACACGCGAAGACTTTGAACGAATGCAAAGGTGAGAGAAGAAGTCCAACAGATCAAACGACTGCTCGAGGAGCAGGTCTACATCACCGACGCCGCCGTCGCGACCGCGTTGTACTTGTCGATGGCGCTCGGTAAACCGCTTCTCGTCGAAGGTCCCGCCGGTGTCGGCAAGACCGAGATCGCCAAAGCGCTCTCGAAAGCACTGAATACCAAACTGATTCGCCTGCAATGCTACGAAGGTCTCGACGCCACTACCGCGCTTTACGAATGGAACTATCCTCGTCAATTGCTGCACATCAAGGTCGAGGAACGTTCGCCGGCGAGCGAGGCCGAAAAGGAAGCGACGATCTTCAGCGAAGAATTCCTGTTGAAGCGTCCTCTGCTGCAAGCCATCACCGAACATGAGCAGTCGCCCGTGTTGCTGATCGACGAGATCGATCGCAGCGACGAAGAGTTCGAGGCGTTTCTGCTGGAGGTCTTGAGCGATTTTCAGGTGACGATTCCGGAGATCGGCACGATCAAAGCTACGCATCGTCCTCACGTCATCCTCACCTCGAATCGTTCGCGCGATCTGTCTGACGCGCTCCGGCGTCGCTGCCTCTATCACTGGATCGACTATCCCTCGCTCGAAAAGGAGCTCGCGATCGTCCACGCGCGAGTGCCGGCGATCGGCGAGACATTGTCGCGCGACGTCACCAGGATCATCCAGAAGACAAGGACGATGAGCCTGTCGAAAGTGCCAGGCGTGGCGGAGACGCTCGACTGGGCTTCAGCGCTCGTCGCGTTGAAAGCGACGGAAGTCGATCGCGAGGTGCTGAACGAGACGATGGGTTGTTTTCTGAAAGACGAGACAGACATCGCGGTCTTCAAATCACAGTTTGATTTGGAACACGGATGAAACGGAATGACGTTGTTTTGTTGGGCCGGGCGCTGAGGGAACACGGCGTTGCCGTGACGCCGGCCGAGGTGGTCACCGCAGCAACAGCATTGCAAGTCATCGATCAGAATGATCGTCAGGAAGTTTTTTTGAGTTTGCGCAGTGTGTTCGCGTCGCGCGTGGAAGACTTTGAGATATTTGCTGAGCTGTTTGACAGTTTAGGGGATAAAGAGTCCGAGCCCCACGTGTCGTTGGTGCAGACGCGACCGGCTGCACCGCGACGCGGACTCGCGTTCTTTCTCGAAAATTGGGCCACGTCGGCTGGCAAAGAAGAGGAAGGCGGTGAACCGCTGAAGGTCCCGGGCGCGAGCGAGACCGAAGCAAACGCCGAGAAGGATTTCAGCGCCTTCAGTAAAGAAGATCTCGACGAAGTCGCGCGGCTGGCGCGCCGCATGGTCCGGCGGCTTGCCAACAACCCGAGCCGTCGCTGGCGTCCAGTACGCCGCGGATCGCGAATCAACTTGCGCCGCTCGCTGCGTCTCTCGTTGAAAACAGGCGGCGAGATCGTCGAGCTCTCGTACAGAGAGCGTAAACCGAAACGAACGAAGCTCGTCGTGATCTGCGACGTCTCCGGATCGATGGACATCTATTCCCGCCTGTTGTTGCAGTTCATCTACGGCCTGCAAAACAGTTTCGCCAGAGTAGAGTCGTTTGTCTTTGCCACCTCGCTCTCGAGAATCACCGGATACCTGAAAAACAAGACGTACGAACGCGCACTGGAACGTCTGTCAACAAAAGTACACGGCTGGTCGGGCGGCACGCGCATCGGAGAAAGTCTTGTCGCGTTCAATGCCGAGTGGCTGAGGCGCATCGACAAGCGTACCGTTGTAATCATCCTTAGCGACGGCTGGGACACAGGCGAGCCGCAACAACTTGCAACTGCACTGTCGCAGTTACAGCAACGCGCGGGCAGGTTGATCTGGTTGAATCCGCTGCTTGGCAGTGCGACTTACGAACCACTGACCCGTGGAATGCAAACGGCGCTGCGCCACATCGACGTGTTCGCGCCCGCGCACGATCTCGCCAGCTTGCGCGCGCTCGAGCCGCACCTGAGTTTATAGCTTTATGGACGAACTGTTTACAGATCTCGAGAAACTCGCGCGTGTAGAGAAACGCATCGCAATGGCGACGCTCGTCGTTACGCGCGGGACGAGTCCGAAACGAGAGGGCGCGAAGATGTGGGTGGGCGAAGAGGGACGCATCCTGGGTTCCGTGACGATCGGCGGGTGCGTCGATGCGCGAGTGATCGTCGATGCGGAGAAGGCGCTCGCGACGTCACAGCCGCGGCTGTTACAAGTGGATCTTGGCGACGAGGACGCGTGGGAGCTGGGCCTCTCCTGCGCCGGCAGTGTCGACGTTTTGATCGAACCGTTTGATCTGACTGATCTGGTTCCTATTTATCAGGCGGTGCGCGCCGCGGTTGACGACGGCAAAACCGTCGCAATCGTCACACCATTGAAGGACAGCGCGTCGAGGGTTTTGGTGATGGAAGATGGCGGGACCTCAGACGTTATCGATGAGGAAGTCCGCAAGATAGCCCTTGAACTTATCAGGAAGCGCAAATCCGCGACGGTTTCACTCGGCGATGAATCCGTCTTCTTCGAAGTACACGGCCCGCCGCCAACGCTGATTATCTTCGGTGCGGGTCATCTCAGCATGCCGCTCGTCAGCCTGGCCCACGATCTGGGGCTGAAGACCATCGTCGTCGACGGCCGCCCGCGGTTCGCGACGCGCGAGCGTTTTCCGGAAGTCGACAAACTGCTGATCGGTATTCCGTCCGAGATCGCGCAAACGCTCGCGTACAACTCGTCTACGTTCGTCGTCCTCACAGCACACGACTACAAATACGATCTGCCGGTTCTGAAAGTCGTACTGCCTGCGGGCGCTGCCTACGTGGGGCTGCTCGGCAGCAAGCGGCGTGGTAAGTCGATCAAAGACTTCTTGAGAGACTCGGGAATGGATCAGTCGCTGTTGGATCGTCTGCACGTGCCGACTGGTCTCGACATCGGCGCTGAATCAGCACCTGAGATCGCCCTGAGCATTCTTGCCGAAGCCGTCGCGATCAAAGCCGGACGGCGTGGCGCATCGCTGAAAGAGAAGGTCTAAACAACGCGATGCCGGCGCTGTACAGCGAAACTTTACTGGACCACTTTCGCAAGCCGCGCAACTACGGCTCGCTAACGGCTCCAGATGTCAGTTACGAAAGTTTCAATCCGTTATGCGGCGATCGTATTCGAGTGGAATTGAGTTTGTTGGATGGGTTTGTTAAGGAAGCCCGGTTTATAGGTGATGGCTGCGCTATAAGTATTGCCGCGGCTTCGTTGCTGACGGAACTGATTCTCAACAAGGACACGGATTTCCTGCAAACAATCTCGGACGAACAGCTGATCGCCCTTCTCGAGAGCGACATCAAACCGGCCCGTCTTCAATGCGCGCTGCTGCCACTCGACGCGCTCCGCTCCGGTTTAGCCGCAAAAGACACGAGTTCAACGCCAGGACAATCCGGACACTCGCCGTCGCTCACGACAAACTGAACATCGCAGCGCGGACAGTACGCAATCGAATCGCCGCCACGCGCAACTACTCCAAGCACGCCCCGATCGTCCGCTCGTTGAACATACCCGAGACTGGCTTTTAACTGTTCCGCGGTCGCCCAGTTGATCGTCTCCGTCGCCGCCGCGTCCGTCACCTCGTGCTTCAACGGATGCTTCAAATCGAGCACGAAAGCGCGCACGAGCTTCTGTTCATGCGAGCCCGGCAGCACGCCGGCGACGACAACCGGACTGTAGTCGGAAAGCAGGCTCCTGGTGAGAATGTCGGCTGCACGCATCGACACCGGAGGGCACAGAATCATCTTCGCCAAGTTCTCAAACCGTTCCTGCGCCTCCGCCGGAAAGAACCTCCGGTGCAATCGAAAGAACATGATGCCGATCAGCACTGCCAGCGCGATCATCACCGCGCCAATCGGAATGATCAGTCCCTGCAATCCGAAGATGGTGGCGATGGCCGGCGTCGCCACAAACAGGAACAGAAACGAGATCGTACACAGTTCCTGGAGCGGCGCGATCTCCTGCTCAGCTTCGCGCCACAACTTCTCCGCCGTACGCGCGTCAAACTGTTTAGCGATCCACGACCGCACGAGCGACTCTCGCTTCGAAGCCTTCGACTCCGCCGCCGACGTGATCACGCTCACGAGTGCTTTCGCCTGCTTCGGCGTGGCGCACTTCGCGAACTTCTCGCCGTTGAGCAGCAGATAAGCGCCGTCACTTCCCGCCTTTTTGATCGTGGAAAAAGGAACGAATTCGCCCGTCTGTGTCGCGGGCCTCGACCCCGCGGCCAATACCTGTGAATTGAAACTGCAAACACCGGAGGGTGAGATCGAAACCGGTAGCAGGTGCGAGAGGACCATCTGGCCCGGCGGAGGTAAGGGGCTCAGAAACAGCATCGCGCCGTTCGCATTTCCCAACCACGCTTTCGGCGTGGCCAGCCGCCAGCGCCGGCCCGAGGTCGAAACGAATGCTACTGACTGCTTCTTTACCCAGACCAGGCACTCCGTCAGATACAGGACTACCAGGATGAACAGCAGCGTTTGACCGTCACTGATAAAACTAAACACTGATTTCTTTAGGCGGCTCGCTCACGGGAGAAGATCTTCTTGAACAACGCTCCGAGGCCGACAACCGCAGCGACGATTCCCTTCCAGAGCCACTTGAACGCACCCGTCTTCACCAGCGCGGCGGTCGTTCCGCCAACGATCAGACCGGTCAGTCCGTACGCAGCAGTCTTGTCGCCGGGACGAAACTCTGCATACTTCTGTCCCGAGTTGTAGTCGAAACCTGCCAGCATCTCTTTGAACTTCGGCAACGTCGTGGCCAGCGTAGCCTGATCGGTTACCAGCGTGACTTCCATAACGCCGCCACGGCCCAACATGCGAGTGTTGTAGTTGATGACCGGAGTCCCGCTGCTTTCCGCTCGGACGGCCCATTCGAGATTGTGCGTCGTCTCGTTGTAACGCGGCGGTGTTTCCCAGCCGATGATGGTCAGCGGCGGCCAACCGCGTTTCTCGCGTTCTTTATTGCTGGCTTCGGTGCCCTTTCTGATCGACTCCAACAAGGCATCGGCGTCCAACGAGTCTTTCTCGTCGTCTTTGACGTAGCCAACGGAGTCATATTCAAACACGGCGAACCAGTCCTCACCGGCTGGCGCGACAAAGCCGATCTCTCTGCCGGTCGTCGGATTGTGAGTAGCTTCCATCAGCCGTTTCGTGTCGGTGGAGTCGGCAAACACATAACCCTTGGGGACGTTGACCTGGGCCGTCGTGCCGAGCTGGCCCATCCCTGGGCCATGCAGCCAGGTAATGCCTTCGAAGTCTCCCCATCCGAACGTCTGCTCGGGCGAGGGCGACGATGAGGAATTCCTGCGGTTGTTTTGACCAACCACGATGAGCGCGCAGACGCACACGACGAGAAATACAACAAAGAGACGCTTTTTCATTTAAGTACCTCCTGGGCTGAGCTTGCCTTGGAAAAGACTACGTAGCTGAAATGGGTGAACTAACCAGTGAAGTTAACCTGCGACGGGACTCAGTAAAGGTCGCAAAAGCAGTGATACGCCCGATCGGGCTGGAGGCGAGTATATCAACGTCCGCGTGTGTTTTTGTAGTGAAAATTTTTCGTTTCATTCAGACCGAAGGTGCCAAACTGACCCCTGCCACCGCGTCAGACTGCCGCTGCAAGACCCGCTGCATATGCGAATATTTTCAGCAAAACCACCGATCACTCCAAAAGCTGTAACTTGGCACACAGTTAGCACAAAGAGCAGCGCTCGAAAGTCTCGAGCGCTGTGAAATTAAATCCCCCTTGGAGTAACTGAATGGCTTTCCCAGAAGCCTTAAAGCGACTCATAACCATCGCTGTGCAGCTCTCTCTCTGTTCGGCGCTGCTTATCTCCCGCAATACAAGAACAGAAGCCGCAACCGCTAATCTGCTGAAGTTTGGCGCAAGCAAGGTCTCGCCCGATCTGCGCCAGTTCATTGCGTCGGGCGATGGAGACCGCCGTGTGAAGCTGATCGTGCAAACGAAGCCGGCCGCTGCGCCCGGACTCCCGGACAGTCTGCCCAGGATCGCCGGCGGTCTGTTCCTCGGCGTGCTTTCAAATCTGAACGTTCAGTTGGTTGAAAGTCCGGCTAGTGCCGCTGCTGCGATTGCGGCCGATCCAGACGTGACTTACGTTTCGCTCGACGCGCCGGTGCGGCCCGCGGGTCATATCACCAACACCACCGGCACGCAGCAGGTGCGCGCAAGCAAAAGCCTGTTCGCCTCGCCTGACGATCTCGACGGATCCGGTATCACTATCGCGATCCTGGACTCCGGCATCGACAGCAAGCACAAGTCGTTCGCTACGCCAGGCAAGGTCCGATTGAGCAGAGACTTCACCGGCGAGAACCGCACTGACGATCCGTGGGGACACGGAACGCACGTCGCTGCGATCGCGGCGGGCGACGGAGCGGCCTCCAACGGTGCTTACGAAGGGATCGCGCCCGGCGCCAGCCTGCTCAACCTCCGTGTTCTGAATTCAGAAGGCGTCGGTTCAATATCGAGTGTCCTCGCCGCGCTCGATTGGTTGATCGCTAACAAAAGCAACTACAACGTCCGCGTCGTCAACATGAGTCTCGGCACCAGCGCCATCAATTCTTACAAAGACGATCCGCTGTGCAATGCTGTTCGGAAACTCGTCGATTCGGGCGTCGTCGTGGTTACAGCCGCGGGAAACATCGGCAAAGACAACAATGGCGTGAAAGTGTATGGCGGGATTCACTGCCCAGGAAACGAGCCTTCCGCGATCACGGTTGGCGCCAGCAACAGCTTCGGCACCGATTCCCGCCACGATGATGCAATCACCAGTTATAGTTCGCGTGGGCCAACGCGAAGCTACTCCGTCGACGGCGACGGCCTCAAGCACTACGACAATCTAATCAAACCCGATCTCGTGGCCCCCGGAAACAAGATCATTGCGGCCGAGGCCGCCAATAACGGCCTCGTCAGCACGTATCCCGAGCTCGCCACCAACAAATACTCCACCGCCAACATGAAGCTGATGTACCTCAGCGGTACATCGATGTCGGCGCCGATGGTCGCGGGCGCTGCGGCTCTCCTGTTGGACACAAACTCCAGTCTTACGCCAAACATGGTCAAGGTGCTGCTCATGTACACGGCTCAACCACTCGAAGGCTTCAATCCTTTCGAACAGGGCGCGGGCCAACTCAACGTCGCGGGCGCGGTGAGCCTCGCGAAGATTGTGCGGTCCGATCTGTTGCGATTGCTCAAGCCAACTTTTGGATCGCCTTTACTGACCCAGTATGCTCCTGCACCTCAAACGACGATTTCGGATTTCACCTTTCCCTGGACACAGGGGCTCGTACTCAACCGCGCCACCGTCACCGGTAATGATCTGATCAATAACTACCAGGTCAGTTATGGCAAGGGTTACTTGCTTGGAGACGGCATCAACGAAGGACTGGAGACGCAAAGCCTGAACTGCAACATGTGGATGAAATCGATAGTGCTCGGAAATTACCTCACCAAGAGCGACGGTTCGATGATGTTCGGGGGATCGATCCTATTCAGCAATCTGCTCCTGCTCGGCGACGGTTTCGCCCTCGGCGATGGTTACGCCCTCGGCGACGGCTATGCGTTGGGTGATGGTTTTGCCATAGGTGATGGGTTTGCGCTCGGCGACTGCTCGCTCGGCGATAGTGGACCAGCAATGAAGTAAACGAATACGCGGATGGGGCTTCGTGCGGAAATGAAGAGTCTAAGGCAACAATCTGTTTTCATGTGGGGGGTAGTGGCAGCCGGCGCCGCGGCCTGCGTCTATGCCGCTTTAACCCTTCCGGCCGGCAGGATCGACGTTTACCTCCTGTTGTTGGCGATCGTAACCGCCGTAATCGGATCGCGCATCGCGATTCGAATCCCAAAAGCTAACATCAATGTCACCGTCGACGACACGTTTGTTTTCGTTGCTCTGTGGCACTACGGCGGCGAAGCCGCGGTGTTGATCGGCGCGCTCGCCGGTCTCTGTTCCGCGCTCAGAATCAGCCGGAAAGTCAGGACAGTAGCTTTCGGTAGCGCGGCGCTCGCGTGTGCCGTATTCGCGACCGCGAGCGCTCTAAGACTCATCTTCGGCTCGATCACAAGCCTCGTTCAGGGCGACGTCGCGGAGGCGGTCACTGCGCTCTGTATAATGGGGCTCGTCCAATACCTGGTCCATACCGGGATCGGCGCGATCGCCTTGGCGCTAAAAACCGGTGAATCGATCTGGCGGATGTGGACGCGCAACTTTCTCTGGATCTCGATCAGTTATTTCGCCGGCGCTGTGGGAGCAGGTTTCATCGTCACCAGTCTGGGCACCGGCCGCTTCTGGGCCTTCCTGGTCTCCATTCCGATCATCATCATTGTCTACTTCAGCTACGATCGTTACATGCATGAAGTGAAAGCTTCAGCGCGACAAGCCGAGGAAGCAGAACGAGCGCGCGCCGGGCTGGAGCATCAACGCGCCGAACAAGCAGAACGTCACGTCCATGAACTCAACAACTACATTGCCGAGCAGGAACGAATCAGCCGCGTGTTGGAAGAGACGAAAGAACACTTCCGTCACGCTGCGTTTCACGATTCGCTCACCGGCCTGCCGAACCGGGCGATGTTCACCCAACTGTTGCAAGCCGAAATACAGACCTCAAAACGGACGCCGGATCATCTGTTTGCGGTCCTGTTTCTGGATCTCGATCGCTTCAAGAACATCAACGACAGCCTCGGCCACACTCATGGCGACCTGTTGCTTGTCGCTTTTGCCGAACGGCTCGAACGATCGCTGCGTCCGATCGATACGCTCGCGCGGTTCGGCGGCGACGAGTTCGCCATTCTCGTGAGCGGCATGGCCGATACGACCGACGCAGTTCGCGTGGCGCAACGAATTCAGAATGAGTTGTGTCACCCGTTCGTCCTCGATAAGAACTCCACTTTCGCGGCGGCCAGCATCGGCATCGCGCTCAGCACAACCGGCTATGACCGTCCGGAAGATACGCTTCGCGACGCCGACATCGCGATGTATCGCGCGAAGGAGAACGGCAAGGCGCGCTACGAAGTGTTTGACCACGGAATGCACGCGCGCGCCGTGTCACGCCTGCAATTGGAGAGCGATCTTCGTCAGGCGATCGAGCAGAAAGAGTTCTGTGTCTTCTACCAGCCGATCGTTTCCCTGCTGACCGGCCGGCTTGCCGGTTTCGAAGCTCTGGTGCGTTGGAACCATCCTCGTCGTGGCCTGGTTTCGCCCGCCGACTTCATTCCTGTAGCTGAAGAGACCGGATTGATCGTTCCGATTGGCGACTGGGTGCTGAATGAAGCTTGTGCTCGGCTGCGTCAGTGGCAACTCGCTTCGCCAAGTCATCGGGCATTGGGTTTGAGCGTCAATCTTTCGGCGCGACAGGTTGCACAGCCCGATCTGCTGGACCGAATCAAACAAGCGATCCTCAGAAACAAACTGAATCCGCAGTGCCTGAAACTCGAGATCACCGAGAGCGTCGTCATGGAAAACGCGGAGGCGGCGGCGTTGATGTTCAAGCAACTGCGTTCGCTCGGCGTCCAGTTGAGCATTGACGACTTCGGCACCGGCTATTCATCGCTCAGTTACCTGCACCGCTTCCCGCTCAACTATCTCAAGATTGACCGCTCGTTCGTCGCCCGTATGACTACAGACAACGACAACGCAATCATTCGCACGATCTCGACTCTCGCTCGCAACCTCGGTATGGAAGTCATCGCGGAAGGAATCGAGACCGACGAGCAGTTAGAGCAACTGCGAAAGCTCGGCTGCGAATACGGCCAGGGCTACCTCTTCTCGCCGCCCGTCGCCGACCATCACGTCCTTCATCTGCTGGCGGCGGACGCACATCGCGATAGCCAACTCGATTTACCCCTTCATGCCGCGCCTGACGACGAGGTCGTTGTGCCGTATTCGATGTAAATCGGTGTTTCTGCTACCATGGCCGCATGCGAGTTTTGAGTTCGAAATTAGCCACCATCCTCGTTCTTACAACCCTACTGATTCCACAGTTTGCGGTTGCGCGATCTGCAGGGGCGGCGCAAAGCCCGTCAGCCGACGTGGTGATGGTGCTGCCGTTTGAAAACACCTCGAATCGCGCTGAGTACAACTGGGTCGGCGAGAGTTTTGCCGACGCACTGGCGGAGCTGCTGAACAAGCCCGGCCTGGTCGTCGTCTCGAGCGACGAACGCGAGCTCGCGTATCAGCGCTTGCGCCTACCGGAGACGGTCATACCCTCGCGCGCGACGGCCATTAAGCTGGCCCGCCAGGCGAAAGCGACGATGATCGTAGTGGGCAGTTATTCCGTCACACCGCCTCCGACCGCGGCGAACGGCGATAATAAGGACAAGCAGCCAACCGACGCCTACGTCCAGGTCACCTCGCGCGTGATCAAAGTCAACGAAGGACGGACGCTCGGCGAAGTCATGGACGGCGGCTGGGCCACGCGCCAGTTTGACTACGGCGGCGCGCTGACGACGCTCCAGGACATTCACGGCCGGCTCGCGTACCAGATTCTCTATCAGCGCGACAAGGCGTTGCCTTACTCGCAGAACCAGATCGTCCAGGAAGCGACAAAGATCCCGCAGAAAGCTTTCGAAGCGTACGTTAAAGCGGTGCAGCTCGATCTCCGCGCTGAACTGCGAACGATTTATCTCAAGAATGCGCTGCACTATTACGGCGACGCACTCGGCGGCGCTGTTTATCCGCAGGCGGCATTCGAGTTGGGGCGCAGTTACATGAGCGTCGGCAACTGGAAAGAAGCGACTGAATACTTTTCGAAGTTACAGAAGAAGGAGCCGCACTACGCCGAAGCAGCGTTCTACGCGAGCCTCGGCTACACGAAAGTGGGAGACTACGGACGCGCGCTGGCGACGATCGTTCCGCTGTCGAGCGATCTGCCGCTGATCGGCGTTTACAACAACGCCGGCGCAGTCGCAGTGCAAGCCGCGCGTGAGAACAAGAACGACGCGGAGCGGAAGCGGTTGTTGGCGCAGGGTAGCGAGTTTCTGGCGCGGGCTTCGGAGTCGGCGCCGAGCGACCAGATGGTCCACTTCAATTACGGCTACGCGCTGTTTCTGCAAGGCAAGTACAACGAAGCCGCCGAACACTTTCGTCCGGTAATCACTGACAATCAGCGCGACGGACAGGCGTATTTCCTGTTTGCCAAGTCGCTCGCGAAGGTCGGGAAGACTGAAGCTGCGACGGCGGCTGACGATATGGCTCGCCGGTATCTACAGACGTCGTATGCGAAGTGGGAAACCGAGTGGCAGAAGTCGCAAACGACCAGCGGCGTGAACTTGCGCATGCGTGACGTTTTGAATCGAGAAGAGGTTTTCGACTTGCAGCGAACGAAGACGCTGGCGTCGAATGCGGAGTCGCCGAGCACGGCGACGCAGGATCTGCTCATCAAAGCGCGCGATCTTTATCAGGCGGGACGCGACGACGAAGCGCTTCCCGAACTTCATCGCGTCGTGATGATCGAGCCGACAAACGCGGAGGCTTATCTGCTGAGCGGGCGCATCAATCTTCGTCGCAGCGATCAGGAAGCGGCGATTGCGGCGCTCAAGACGGCGATCTTCTGGGATCCGAAGCTCATCGACGCGCACATTCTTTTAGGTCGCATCTTTCTCGACCGCGGCGACCGAGGCGAAGCGCGAAAGTACGCGCTGAGTGCCATCCAGATCGACCCAAACAATCAGGAAGCGATCGCGCTCCAGCGACAGGTCACAATGGGAAACTGAAGGTTCTGGCACGCGAGGTGCTCAAGAGAGAACCGGCACGACACGGAATACACAAAATGTTAACCGTGCCCCCGCCGCCAACATCCCCTGAGCGCCGCCTGCCGCTGCGCCAGCTACCTTCCGAGCGACCCTTCAGTGCTTCCCCCCAATACGCGGACCCGGTCAGAAATGGCTGGGTCTTCCCGCATTCTTAATTCCCTATCCCACTTACCAAATCGTCAATAACCCGAGACCAAATGCGGATGGCGTGTTTCGTCAGGAGACGGAATTTGTCACTTCCACAGTGACGGTTTCTGTCTTTTTGAGTCAATTTCAACCGAATTGACCACCCGCGAGCGCGCTCACTCACCGTGCTCAAAAAATTTTTTTTGGCTAAACTGAAGCGTAGTGCGGCAAGTGTTACCTACATGGTCGGAATGGGGCGCGGCAGGCGCGACGGCCCTCCTACTCATCCTCGCGTTTCCAAATTTCGAGTTTGGTTTCCTGGCGTGGATTGGTCTTGTTCCACTGCTGGTGGCGGTGGCGCGAAGGCCATCACCCGTCCGCGCGCTCATCCTCGGCTGGGCGGCAGGAACCGTCTTCTTTTATGCGACCTGTCACTGGCTGACCTATTCGATGATTCACTACGGCGGGCTTCCGGCCGCTGTCGCGTACCTGTTACTGGCGCCCGGCGCGATCGTGATCGGGTTATTTCCCGGGCTTGCAATGATGCTGGTCGCGTTGGTTATTCAGCGGTGGGGCAACTGGGCGGTCCTGCTTGCGCCCGTGTTTTGGACCGCGTTCGAGTGGGTGCGCCTGGGCGTCACGGGCCAACTCTGGAACGCGCTCGGCTACTCGCAGGCGTTTCACCCACTCCTCATTCAACCGGCAAGCTGGGGCGGTGTATACGCGGTCAGCTTTCTGATCGTCGCGATCAATTCAGCAATTGTTTTCGTCGTGACGAAGAGAACCCCGTGGAGGATTGTCATAGCGTGGTGTGTTGTTCTGTTCGTGTTTGGGGTGATCCTGAGTTCGCGGTTTCTCGCTAATCAGAGGTATGTGTCTTCCGATGTCGAGTCACTATGCCTCGTCGCGATCCAACCCAACGTGCCGATGACGATAGTCAAAAGCCCGGAGGAATTGAAGCAACTACTCGAACGGCATTTGTCGTTGAGCCTGAACGGGCTTCGACAATGCAGCGACCGCGAGGCGAGAAGACTCGTGATCTGGCCCGAGTCGCCGATGAACTTTACTTACGCCGCTGACCGGAACCTTCAACAACTGTTGACCAGGTTCTCCGTTGAGAACGGCGCCTATCTTCTCTTCAACTCGTTGGAACCAGCGCCGGATGATGGCTCGTACAATTCAGCGGTCCTAATAAATGGAAACGCCCCGATCACTCAATATGATAAGATTCGCCTAATGCCGTTTGGCGAATATGTGCCGCTCCCTCAATGGTTACCGGGAGCTTCTTTGATAACTGGTCTCGTCGGCGAGTTCACACCCGGCGACAAGTACACGTTGATGCCGGTTGGGGATCATCGCCTGGGCGTTTTTATCTGCATCGAGTCGGCGTATCCGTGGATCGCGCGCCGTATGACGAGCGAGGGCGCTGACCTGCTGATCAATATCTCCAACGACGGCTATCTTGGCCCAACCGCCGTCATGCGGCAGCATCTGGCCAACGTGATTTTTCGCGCCGTCGAGAATGGCCGCCCAGTGATGCGGGTTACGAATACGGGCGTGACGGCCGAGATGGACTACATGGGCCGGGTTGAAGATCAGACCGGCGCGTTTCAACCCGATCTTCGAGTTTGGCATTATTCTCCGCGCGAGGCGGAGACGATCTACACGAAACGCGGCGACTTGTTCGTCTACATTTGCGCTGTGATATCGGCGATTCTGGCCGGGGCCGCACTGGTAAGCAATAGAAGGAGTTTTGCAGATCTACGATGAACGATACTTTGTCACTTCAGGAGTTGCGAGTTTCATTTGACGGCCTTCGTGCGCGAGTTGAACAACTCGGGAGGTTTCTTTGATGTCCCTGCGCGGCGGGAAGAGTTGAAGAGCATCGAGGCGCGGGCCTCCGCGCCGGACTTCTGGAACGACCAGGAGGCCGCGCAGAAGTTGCTCCAGAATCGCAGCCGTCTCGAAAAGAAAATCGAGCGCCAGGAACATTTTCAATCGCAGATTGACGACGCCGCAGTGCTCTTTGAGTTTGCCGAAGAGGACGAGAGTTCGTTGAGCGAACTGCATCCGCTGCTTGAACGGCTCGAACACGAGTTGAGCCAGGCCGAAACGGAAATGCTGCTCGCGGGCGACAACGATCGCCGCAACGCCATCTGCACGATTCATCCGGGCGCCGGCGGCACCGAGTCGCAGGATTGGGCCGAGATGCTGTTGCGCATGTATTTGAAATGGGCCGAGCAGCGGGAATTCAAAGCTGAAGTGCTCGAGTATCAACCGGGCGAGGAAGCCGGACTGAAGAGCGTGACGTTTAGAGTTGAAGGCGAGTACGCCTACGGCTTACTGGCCGCCGAAGCGGGCGTGCATCGGCTGGTGCGCATCTCGCCGTTTGATCAAGCGGCGCGACGGCATACGTCGTTTGCTTCCCTGTTTGTGTATCCGGAGATCGACGAAGACATCGAAGTCGACATCCAGGATAAAGACCTGCGCGTCGATACCTATCGCGCCACCGGCGCCGGAGGTCAACACATCAACACCACCGACTCTGCCGTACGCATCACGCATCTCCCCACCGGCATAGTCGTTTCCTGTCAGAACCAGCGTTCGCAACATCAAAACCGGGCCGTGGCCATGCAGGTGCTGCGTTCCCGACTCTATGAACTCGAATTAGAAAAGCGGCAAGCCGAAACAGCGGAACTGGAAGCGAATAAAGCTGACATTTCGTTCGGCTCGCAGATCAGAAGCTACGTGCTGGCCCCCTATCAGCTCGTGAAAGACACGCGCACCAAACTTGAACGAGGTAACGTCGACGCCGTCCTCGGCGGAGACATCGACGACTTCATCAAAGCCTACTTGCTCGCGCGCAAGGCTGCGTGATTTTAATCCGTGTTCCGGAGTTTTCATGTCGACTACAACTACACAGATTGATGAGCGGCCGCGTGTGATCCTTCCACGCGCGAGCCGCCGCAGCGAGATATTCGCAATCCTTCTGCTCGCGGCCGGGTTGCTGCTCGCACTCTGCCTGATCTCCGCGGCGTTCTATCCGAACGATCCGTCGTGGAACTCAGTGGGCCAACGGGAGACGCAGAACTGGGCCGGAGCGATCGGCGCGAACGTTGCCGCAACCGCGTTTCAGTTCATCGGCCTCGCCGCCTACCTGCTGCCGTTGCTTCTCTTCGCCGGCGCGTGGCGTCGCTTTCGCCGCAACGCGATCCAAAGCCCGCTGAGCCGCATCGCCGGCCTCGTGATCCTCGTCGCCGCCGCATCGGCGTTGCTTTCGATCTCGCAGATGCGTCCGCTGTTCGACTCGAGCGTTCAACCGGGCGGCCTGCTCGGTTCAGTCGTCGCCCAAGGTCTCGCCAGCGGACTGAGCACGATCGGCGCAACGGTCCTGCTCGTCGCAATCGCAGCCAGCGGCCTCCTGCTCGCCACGAACTTTTCGTTCATTCATCTTTACGAAATCGTGGCCACAGCAATCGCCTCGCGCTTCGCATTCGTCGGCAAGCTGCCAGAACGTTTCCACGCCTGGCGACAACTCCGACGCGAACAAGCAGAGAAGAGAAAAGAAACAAAGGCCCTGATCAAAGCCGAACGTGAAGCCACACGCAACGCACTGAAGCAGACGCTGAACCTGACACCAGCCGAGCGCGTCGCGGATTTTATGAAGGAGACTGTGCCGCCGCCCGCGATTGAACCCGTAAAGGTAATCCGTGAAGCGAAGCGATCCGTGATCGAACCAGAACCTACGCCTGCATATGTTCCGACAGTAAACACGGATAAAGAAAAAGAAAACGATAATGTCGATGAGATGATCAAAGGCGCGTCCGTCATGCGCGTCAAAGCAGAAGCTCCTGCGCCGGCGAAGCTGCCTTTCGATGCAACGAAGCACGTCAGTTACGACGACTACAATCCACCGGCGCTGCATTTCCTGAACGAAGCTCCGCCGCACAGCGAACAAGCCGATGCCGAGCTGTTAGCGCTGGCAAACCGGCTTGCCGAAAAGTGCAAAGAGTTCAACGTCACCGGCCAGATCAAGCACATCTGTCCCGGTCCGGTCGTCACGACTTATGAATTCAAACCCGATCCGGGCGTGAAGTATTCACGTGTCGTCTCGCTGGTAGACGATCTCTGCCTGGCCTTGAAAGCGGAATCGATTCGCATCGATCGCATGCCGGGCAAGCCCCACGTCGGTATCGAAGTTCCCAACCCACGACGCGAGACGATCTTTCTGCGTGAAGTGATCGAGTCGCGCCCATTCCAGGAGTCAGGCTCGAAACTGACGATCGCCCTGGGCAAGACGATCGACGGTCTCAACTACGTCGCCGACCTCGCCAAAATGCCGCACTTGCTGATCGCCGGCACGACCGGCGCGGGCAAGTCAGTCGGCGTCAACGCGCTGATCGTTTCGATTCTCTATCGCGCACGGCCGGATGAAGTTAAGTTCATCCTGATCGATCCGAAGCGGCTCGAGCTCGGCCTCTACGAAGACATTCCGCATCTGGCGACACCCATCATCGTCGATCCAAAGGTCGCGTCGCGCTCGCTGAAGTGGGCAGTCGCCGAAATGGAACGTCGTTATCGCGATCTCGCGGGCTGGGGTGTGCGCAATATCGACGGCTACAACACGGAGATCATGCGCCGCAACCTCATCAAGGAGTACGACGAGCAGGGCAACCCGTGGAAACCGCTGCCGTACATCGTGATCATCATTGACGAGCTCGCCGACCTGATGATGACTTCCGGTCGCGAGGTAGAAGAGTCGATCACTCGCCTGGCGCAGATGGCGCGCGCCGTCGGCATTCACCTCGTGCTGGCGACGCAACGTCCGTCAGTCGACGTGATCACCGGATTGATCAAGGCCAATTTTCCATCGCGCATATCGTTCCGAGTCTCTTCGAAGATCGACTCCCGCACGATCATCGACACCAACGGCGCCGAACAACTGCTCGGCCGCGGCGACATGCTGTTTCTCCCTCCCGGCACGTCTAGGCTGATTCGCGTTCACGGCGCTTACATCGACGAGACCGAGATCGGGAAGATCGTCGCCCACATCAAGGCGCAGGGTGCTCCGGCGTACGACGAAAGCATCACGCAATCGGAAGAAGAAGCTCTCGGCCTCGATGCGTCCAGCGGGGACCACGACGAGCTCTTCGAAGAAGCGTTGCGCATCTGCGTCGAGATGAAACGCGCGTCCACTTCCGTGTTGCAGCGCCGCTTGCGCATCGGTTACGGCCGCGCGGCGGCAATCCTCGACATGATGGAACGCGAAGGGCTCATCGGTCAGGCGGATGGCTCGCGTCCGCGCCCGGTGCTCGGCCGCGCTTACGAGATGGTCGCCGAATGGGACGAAATGAGTACCGAACAGTTATGAATTGCGCCACGCACGTGTGCATTTTGCTATAAACCCAGATGCAGCAAAACTTAGGTGCGTTAACACGGATTTTCTCCACAGACTTTTCCACAGTCGCAGTGGAAGATCTGTGTTTTTGATGGAGGGACAACCCAATGCAAACTCAACTCTCAACAGCCAACCCAGATTTGGCTTCCTTACTGGAAACGGGTTACCGGATGGAGACTCCTCCTCCGCCCACGGATCCGATCGATCCTCCGGATAATCAGGGCGGCGGAGGCGGGACCGCGCCTCAGCCCAATCCTCCAGAGGAACCGACCAACCAGGGTGGCTAGAGGGCGTACGACGCCTCGAGAAGAAACGCTCAGATTATCGAGGACTCGCCCCGTTCCACTCGAAGCTCTTGCCTGATTTGGATCAACTTCGTCGCTACGCTCGTGAGATCTTCGACTTTGCACTCGCGTCGGTAGATCCGCGGAAGGCGGTCTCGCGTGCCATTGTCGATCGTGGCTCGTACCTCGATGTGTGCTCATCGCATCCGGTCTATGCGATCGCTCTCGGCAAGGCAGCGAGCTCGATGGCGTTCGGTCTTCAGGACGCGATTGGTGCGAGACTGACTGCGGGCGTGATTAGCGCGCCGAAGTTTTCCGGAACGCTGGCGCCTGCCTGGAAGGTGTTCGAAGGCGGGCATCCGCTGCCGAACGAAGACAGTCTCGCGGCGGCGCAGGCTGCGTTTGCCTTGTTGGACCGCGCGAACGAGGAGCGAGCGTGTGTAGTTTTTCTCGTATCCGGTGGTGGTTCGGCAATGATGGAGTCCCCGACGATCTCGCTCGACGATCTGCGGCGGTTAAACGAACTGCTGATCGGGTGCGGTGCGAGGATCAATGAGATCAACGCGGTTCGCCGTGTGTTCTCGCGGATTAAAGGCGGACGGTTGGCCGAGTACGCGTCAAACGCGCGAAGCTTCACGTTGATCGTTTCCGATACCAACAAGGGCGATGAAGCGAGCGTCGCTTCCGGTCCGACTCTGTCACCTACCGTCAATTCGCCCTACGAAATTCTCCTGGACAACTCGACAGCTCTGGAAGCTGCGCGTCAGAAAGCATCCGAACTCGGATTCGCACCCACTATCGCCGATCACATCTGCGAACAACCGATTGAGGAGGGTTGCGATCTGTTGCTGCGTGAAAACGCGGATTGCGTGATCTCAGGAGGCGAGTTCTCGTGTCCTATCCGCGGCGACGGCGTTGGCGGAAGAAATCTCGAAACTGCTCTTCGCATAGCCATGCGGATGTCCGGCGGCGTGATGCTCAGCGCCGGAACGGACGGTATCGACGGCAACAGTCCTGCCGCCGGGGCAATCGCCGACGAAAACACGATCACCCGTGCCCGCAATCTCGGTCTCGACCCGCATGACTTCCTCGACCGCAGCGATTCCTATAATTTCTTCGAAAAACTTAACGACCTCGTCGTAACCGGCCCCACCGGCACAAACGTCCGCGACCTGCGCATACTTCTCAAATCCCGTAAATAGTATTTCGATTCTAAATTTATTTAATCTCTGTTACTTGACTCGCCAGTCCTGAACGAATATAAGTTTTACTGCGACTTCCGCCCCGGAGCCCAGGTTCTTGTCGACATCGATTAATACGGAAACAATAATCTCGCCAGCGCCGCCCGCTACCGGTTCATTCACTTTTGCTGAACTGGTCGAGCAGTTGAACGCCCAAACCTCTCCGCCTACGCTCGAAACAATCAGTTCGTGGCTGGCGAATGTCGAGATTTCTCCGTTGGATGTCGAGCCTTACCTCGGATTTAAGGAAGGCAACTACTGGCGCCACCGCGTTTGTCGCAATGAAGCCGTCGAGATGCTGATCATCTGCTGGCGGCCCGGTCAGAAAACTCCCATTCATGACCACAACGGATCGCATGGCGTCGTTCGAGTTCACGAAGGACTCCTGTGGGAATCAACCTTCAGCTACGAGGAGGAACGCGGCCTGTGCTCCCACACAGGCCGTGAGTGTCCCGCGGGCAGTGTGACTGGCGCCGATGTACCGGATATTCATCAACTCGGAAATCCCGAAGCCAGTGGACAAGATCTTATTACGGTCCACGTTTACGCGCCGCCGCTCGGTGTTCTTAACACGTACAAGCTGGGTAGTTCACAGATCGAACTGTACACTCCGAACGATTTTCCGACGTGAGGTATCTCAACCTCCGCACTCACTTAAGACTTCCTCACGCTATCGTTATCTCTCTTTTAATCCTCGTCGTAGTTTGCGGTGTGGCCTGTCGTGGCGTGCGTGCGCCTGAACGCGCCGAACTGACAGTGGCTGCCGCGGCGGATCTGACGCCCGCATTTGAAGAGATCGGGCGCGAGTTTGAATCTACGCACAAAACGAAGGTGACTTTCGTGTTTGGTTCTACGGGTCTGCTCACGAGACAGATCGAGAACGGCGCGCCGTTCGACGTCTTTGCGGCGGCAAACGTCAGTTATATCGATCAACTAGAACAGAAGGGACTGATCGTTCCCGGAACAAAGAGCGTTTATGCGCGTGGCCGGATCACGATGTGGACCACGGCGAACAGCTCGGTGAAGATCGAGAAGATTCAGGATCTCGCGCGATCGGATGTAACGCGAATCGCGATTGCCAATCCCGATCACGCGCCGTACGGACAGGCAGCGCGTGAAGCCCTCGAACGCGCCGGCGTTTGGGAGACGGTGAAGCCGAAGCTCGTCTATGGCGACAACATTCGTCAGACGCTTCAGTACGCGGAGACGGGAAATGTGGAAGTCGCGATCGTGGCGCTATCGTTGAGCATGCAGAGCAATGGGCATTGGGTGTTGATTCCGGAAGAGTTGCACAAGCCGATCGATCAGGGGATGGGAATCATTAAGTCGACGAAGAACGAGGCATCGGCCCGAGCGTTTAGCGACTTCGTGAATGGTGAGAACGGGCGCACGATATTGAAGAAGTATGGCTTCACTTTTCAATGAACTTTTTAAGCCACAGATCCGTGCCGTCCGTGCTTACACTGATGGTCCCGTACTTGCCGGTCGTCAAAACTTCAGCGCCTTTATTCCTCCAACGCTCGACAACTTCAGCGTGCGGATGACCAAACATCGAATCCTGTCCGACGGAGATGATCGCTAACCACGGATTTGTCGCCGATACAAATGCCTCAGTTGACGACGTTCGGCTGCCGTGATGCGCGACCTTAACGACGTCCGAGCGTAAGTCTGATTCCGGTAATTCATTCTCGGTTTTCTTTTCGATGTCGCCAGTCAATAGTATTGAGCGCTTACGGAATTGAAGTTTCACGACGACCGAATCATTGTTACTGGATTCGACGCCGGGCGACGGCCATAAGACCTTCAGTTGAACCTCACCAAAACGAAGCACATCGCCTTTTTGAATGACCGTCAGCGGAATGGCGGTTAACGCCCCGGCAAACTTCGCAAACTCGGGATCGTTTGGCGGCGTTCGGCCCACGAGCGCAGCCCTCACGACGAAATTGCGCACGACGTCGTTCAGTCCGTCGATATGATCCGCGTCGGCATGCGTCGCGAGCACGTAGTCGACTCGATCGAGCCCGCGCCACCACAAGTACTCGGAAACAACCGCCTCGCCAATGCTGCGAGTCTCACGTTCAGATCCAAACTGCGGCCGTCCGCCACCGTCGACAAGCAATGTAGTTCCGTCCGGCATCGTCACCAGTGCGGCATCGCCCTGGCCCACGTCGAGAAAATCGACATGCAGCTTTCCATCGCCGCGTCGCGCGCTGAACGGATGAAAAACGACGATACCAATCAAAACCGCTTGCACCAGCGCTAACGGTAACACTCGACGCTGCCGTGATCTGCTCAATGGCGCCCAGCGATTGAGCGCGATCGCGAGTAAAACTAGCGGCACGTAATAAATCACATACACCGGCCAAAACGCGCCCTCATACTCCGGCAAACGCACCGACGCAACGCCGAGATGCGCAAACGGATCCACGCTGTGCACCATCAGCCAGTTGATCCATTCCGCGAAGTTCACAAGCGGCGCCGCCACGAGTGCTGCCAACGCAACCGCCGCCAACACTGCTAACAGCAAACTCACGACGATATTTAACACCAGTGACGACAACGACAGCCGGTGGAAATACAGCACCATCTGCGGCAGCAACACGATCTGCACCGCCACCGAGACAACCACCGCACCAAACACGTACCGCAAACAGCGCTGAATCCAGTACCGCTCGAGCCACGCGGCAGCAGGCGTTTTGAATAGCCGGTAATGATGCGTCGAGCGCGCCAGTTCCTGCTTCCAATGTTTCTCGCTCCAGAACAACGCTTCGCAAAACGCCTTGAGACCACGCGAGCAGTTTGGCGGATACGGCGACTCGCTTGACGGATGCCACGCGCCGATAGCAGACAACCTGAGCAACAGCGGCCACGCAATCACCACGATCGCCAGTACAGACAAAAAAGTAAGTTGCAATGAAGGATCAAAGATTTTCTTCGGACTGTGGACCAACAGCATCAATGCCGCGCCGCCCAGCGCATTCAGCGACGTCGCCTGACGAAACACGACTGCCGCAAACCCGACAAACGTAAACATCAACGCCGCCCGCACCACCGACGCCTCCGCGCCGACAGCCAGCGAGTAACACCAAACCACCGCCGCCGGCAGCACAAATTGAAGCAATCGTCTCTTGCTCAATCGCCGCACGATCAGCAACACAACACCGCCGATGAAACTGATGTGCAGTCCGCTGATGACGAGAACATGAAACGTGCCGCCCTCGCGAAAACGTTCGGACATGGAACGTGAAAGGTTGTAGCGATTGCCGAGCAGCGCCGCGTCCAGCACACCGCTCGTTTCAGGACTGAATCGTGAGTCGATCTCTTGTTGCACCCGTTGTCGCCAGGCATACAACCATGCAAGCGGCGGAAACACGCGTGTATCGTCCAGTCGAACCATCTGTTTGATAACCCCCGTAGCCATATAGCCTTTGCGATCGAGGTATTCAGAAAGCAGTGACACGCCTGGATTGCGATACTGATCGCTTCGTGAGATCTTTGCCGTCACCTGAATCCGCGTTCCATAACGGAGATCAAACGCTGGTGGATCTCCTACTAACGAGATCAATCCGTGTTCTACCCGAAGCGTCAAATAGATCTTGTCCCGCGCAAACTCCGGTGGCCCATCCAAAACACCGGTAAGAACCACGGTTCCAGGCTCGAGCAGCAAAGGTGGTTTCTCCTCGCGCGCCAGCACCGTGCCAACAAAGAACATCGCAGCCAACAAAGCCCATCCCGCCACCCTCAACCGGTCTTTAATCAGCGCCGCAACGGCAGCGACCGAACAGATCACTCCACACATGACTCCACACAGAATCGGCGCCGGCACATAACTGCACGCACAAATCCCGAGACAAAACGGAACGGCAAGTTGAACAAGCGGATACTGACTGAAGAGGTTTTTGTGAGGATTCATTTTGCGCCGATATTACGACAATCGGCGCAACAGAACTACCGTCTCGACGTGATGAGTCTGCGGAAACAGATCAAACCCGCGCAGCGAATCAATTATGTATCCACCCGCGACGAGCTTTTTCAGATCGCGAGCAAGAGTCGCCGGATCGCACGAGACGTAGCTGATTCGTTCCGGATTTCGATTCAATATTCCCTTAATAACCATCGACTCGGCGCCGGCTCGTGGCGGATCGAGGAGAATAAAATCCGTGTTGGACGATCGCGCCCGAATCCATTCAGACACAGTCGCAGTAAAAATACGTGCGTTCGTTAACCCGGCCTGCTCCAGGTTTCGTCGCGCAAACCGCACGGCAATCGAATTGGCCTCGACCCCGATCACCTTCTCAAAACGTCTCGCCAGCGGCAACGTAAACAGTCCAACTCCACAATAAAGATCCAGTGCCGTCTCGCCGTGGACATCACTCAACGCAAACTCGATCATCTCGCCCACCAGCGCGGGATTGATCTGGAAGAACGACTCAGCGTTGTATCGATAAACCTCGTTTCCGACTCTCAAACTCAACTCGTTCGTGCGAAACTCCGCAAACTCCGGCGACAACGACACTCCAATTTCGCCAGCAACTGCATCCAAATGCTTCAAATCCACTGGAAATTCGGTCCAATCCGTGGTTCGGACTCGTTCCAGCGTCTGCTGCAACTCCGGCATCAGCACCGCACAATCCGCGACATCGCAAACGCGGCGCGAGCCACGCTCGTAATACCCGATCGCCTGCTTCTCCCGATCGATCTGCCACGTCGCGCGAACACGATAACGCCAATTCGCCGGCGACGGCTGCACGGTGATCTCCGGCACGTGGTCCAACCGTGCGATCCGTTGCAGACAGTCGCCGATGATCTCGGCCTTGGCCGCGAGTTGTGCTTCGTAAGTGAGTTGCTGAAAGTCGCAGCCGCCGCACCGGCCAAAATACGGGCACGGCGGCTCGACTCGAACACGTGACGGCGTGAGGACTTCTACGACGGACGCGAACAAGACATTACCCTGCTCGCGTTCAACCTGGACGCGGACCCTGTCTCCCGGCGCGGCGAGCGAGACGAAGACAGTCTTACCGGCAGCATGGGCCAACCCCACGCCGCCAGGGAGAATTCGTTCTATCTCCACCTCGAAACGACCATCCACTACAAGCACCCACAGGTCCGCTCACTACGTCTGGCTTACTGCGCCGGGGACTGATTTGGCGCCCACTGGTTCGGCGGCGGTGGCGGCGCGTATTCCTGCTGCACGGCTTCCAGTTCAAACTTCACGCCGCCCACGATGCCGGCCATCGCGTTGTATATCAGCGCGCCGATCACGCCGCCGATAAAGCCAAGGACCCCGTACATAATCGGAAGAGTAATCATCACGATCACGCCCATCACGACCGTGCTGATGCCACCGGCCATCGCGTCGTTGCGCGGCCCAAGGCTCGACATCGCCGCGCCAAAAACAATCAGGATCAACCCGTAGATCACGCCTATTATCAAACCGAATACAAACCCTAGCAACGCTTGTATCTTGGCCACTGAAAACACGCCGAAGCGCTTAATCGTCATTTCAGCCATCACGTTCTCCTTATTTTGGAAGAATCCTTTGTGCCTTTTTGCGTCTTACTTTGTGCCTTTTGTGTTACCTAGACATAAAACAAGCTGAGCCGCGGCACGGCAAACTGCTCCCGTAAACGCTTCAGCAGAAGATTATCGAAGGTCTGTTTGTAAACGGCAGCTTCCATCTGACTGCGATAGGGTTTGAGCTGATCTTTAACTCCACTCTTCACTGCATCGAGCTCAGTTGCTGAAACGACGGCGAGCATCGCCTCGTTCAGCATTCGTTCGAGACCCGTCAGCGAGTCTTCGAGCCGGCGCGTATCGAGCACGCCGCTCTCGGACAAATCCTTCTGTATCTCTTCGATCAAACTCGCCGCGCGCCTTAACGCTTCCGAAAGATCGTCTTCCTTCCTCGACTGGGCCAACAAAGCGAGCCCGCTATGGCAGCGTTGTAAATGTTCGCCGATCGCCGCCGCTGAAAACGGTGTCTTGTCTGACTCGGCGGCGTCGCTCTGCTCTGACGCACCCACGCGCGCTTCGACCCATTCGGCGTATTGAGCTTCAACTTCCTCCTGGCAGTAAAGCAACGATTTGACGCTGCGCTTTCGCGGCCGCGACTCGAACGAATCAAACGACCTTTCGACGCCGCGCAATACGATGTGCAACGGAATTCCCTGCTGCTTCCATGTTTCCATCAACGCCCAATCGAGCGGGCTCAAAAAGAGATGCTTACCTCGTCGCCTGACGAACGCGTCCTCGATTTCAGTGAAATAATTGAAGTAGTTCAAGCCTTGTTCAGTTCGTAGACGATGCGCAGACCATCAAGCGTGAGATTCTGATCGACTTCGTAAGTGTAGCGCAACGCATCCGTGAGCACGCTAGCGAGACCGCCGGTCACAATGACTTTCGGAGTTTCCTGCATCGCGTGCAGCATGTCCTCGAGTAGCCCGTTAACCAGATTTGCGTAACCGTAGAAAATTCCCGACTGCATCGCCTCCACAGTCGACTTGCCGATCACATTCTTCGGCCGCTCGATCGAGACGCGGGGAAGTTTTGCGGCACGAGAAAACAGCGCGTCGGCGCAGGTCATAAGGCCCGGAGCAATGATGCCGCCGAGATACTCGCGCTTCGAACTGATCGCGTTGAACGTCGTCGCCGTTCCGAAGTCGACAACTATGCACGGCGCGCCGTATTTCTCTACCGCCGCAACGGCGCCAACTATTCTGTCTACGCCGAGTTCTGAAGGCTGATCGTAAAGAATCTTCAACCCCGTGTTAGTTGTGTGATCGACGAATACCGGAGTCGTTTGAAGATGACTCTCAGACATCAGTTTGAGCGTGTCGTTCAACTGAGGGACCACGCTGGCGACCATCACCGCCTCGACCTCTTTAACGCTCATGCCCGACTTTTGAAACAAGTCGCGGAGCTCGATGCCGTATTCGTCTGCCGTGCGAGATGCGTCGGTCATCATTCGCCAGCTTGCCGGCATTTGCGGACCTTGAAAGACGCCGAGCTTAACGTTCGTGTTGCCGGCGTCAATCGCCAGAAGCATAAGCCAGCTCCTCGCTTTGGTTTCGCGTTCTTCCCAGCAACTCCTCGATCGAATCAGCCGCCCAAGCTGGACCGTTTTCCTGTCGTATCCGGCGTCCGACTTCAGCGGCGCGCTGCGCATACGACGGTTCGCGCAACAGTTTACCCAATTCAGCGGCAACCCGAGCGGCGCCATACTGTTTTCGATAGACAGTACTACTCACGCCCAAACGCTTCGCGTGTTCCGCATTGTCTGATTGGTCGAAAGCAAACGGAACGATCAACGTCGGCACGCCCGCGCGCAACCCGTGCGACGTCGTGCCGACGCCGCCGTGATGTACGACCACGCTGGCGCGCGGCATCAACGATTCATAAGAAACGTATTCGACGGCGATCATCCCGTCCGGCAGCGCGCCGGGATGATTGCGCTCGTCGCCGATCAGCAGCACGGCGCGTTGGCCCAGACTTCTGGCGGCCTCGATACTCTCGCGAAAGAAATCACGCGCGACCCAGATTGCCGACGAGCCAAGAGTGAAAACGATCGGCGGCGGGCCATTGTCGAGAAAGTGTGACAGCTCCGGCGGTACCGGCGCTTCCTGATCGCCGTCGTAGAAACAAAAACCGGTGATTTCCGTTTGCGGCGGCCAGTCGGGTTGCGGCGCGGCGAAGACCTTCGAAAACAGCGCCAGGATTCGAATCGGGGAGTGTTGCCCCTCGAACATTGGATTGCCGTAATCGCTAAGACCAAGCTCAGCACGGAGCTCGGCGACGGGTTTCGCTTTGTATTCACGCTTCATTGCGTCGAAGAAGAGCTTCAGGAAGCGTGGGCCAAGCAGGCTGAACACTCTCGTGGTCCACTGCATGACAGGCGGGATTGGTGGATCGTAGACAGAGAAAAAAGAGAGCGGCGCGAGCACGGTCGAGATCCAGGGCATGCCTTTCTTTCGCCCGATGAGCGGACCCGCAGGCGCCGCGGGATGCGTGATCAATAAGTCGGCGCGTTCGGTTGCAACCAGCAGATCCTGATAAGCGTCGCGGACCGCCGGAAACACAATCTCTCCCATCAGGAACTGTGGTCCGGTTCGTGGTTCCATGATCTTCCCGATCAGTTCCTCGTCCTGTTCTTTTGGCTGCGGAATGTTCGGGCGCACTGGCGCAAACTCGAGTCCCACCTTCTCGATCTTCTCGCGATAGATCTCCATCGTCGCGATCAGGACCGCATGCCCGCGCGCCCGCAACTCCATCCCCAACGCCATGTAGGGATGCACGTCGCCAAAAGATCCGAAGGTGTTCAAGACTATGCGCGCGCGATCTGACATACGGTGCTACCTGGGTCGAAGGCTTACGTCGCCCGCTCTTACCACTTTCAATCCGTCGGTTTCGGTTTCGAGGCGCAGGGCGCCGTCGCTCTCTATTCCGCGAGTGATACCTTGCCAGACCTCATCGCCGTTCGCCACCGTTACGAACTTCCCACTCGCGTACGACGAGCGGCTGGTCCATGCGGCGACGATCTTTTCCGGGCCGTCCGGCGCGTGAAGCAACGAGTACCAACGCGCCAGGGCGTTCTGCAGAGCTGCAAGTAACGTCTCACGCTCGGGCGCGCGTCCGTGCAGGTGCGCAGCGGCTTCGGCGACTGAAGTCGCGGCTTCTGCGATCTCGCGCGGGTACGCCTCCGGAGTCAGATTGATTCCAATCCCGACAATGACGGCGCGTCCGGCAGGCGTCTCGACAGACTCGGCAAGTATGCCGCAGATTTTTCGCTCACCTGAAAGAAGATCATTGGGCCATTTGATGTCGGTTGTAACGCCGGCCGCGTCCTGCAAAGCGTCTCCGACCGCCAGCGCAGCCATGAAAGTGATGAGCGGCCAGCGATCCTGGGCAATTGTGGGCCGTAACAAGATGCTGAAATACAGACCGGCGCCCTTCGGCGACGACCACGTGCGCTGCAAACGGCCTCGGCCCGCGGTTTGCTCCTCCGCCACAATCGACAGCCCTTCCTCGGCGCCGTCAGACGCTCGCCGAGCGAGCTCCGTGTTGGTGGAAGGCAGCGACTCGAATCGCAGGATCTTAGGTTTGAGAAGCTTCATTGGCAAACGTAAGTCTGGACACTAACGTGAAGACAACTCTACTACATAAACTCGAAATACCATTCGTCATGCTTGCGCTGATTGCCGGCGCCGCGTTCCTGACGAAGATGTGTTACCTCTCGCTCGCCTTCAACACGCTGTTCACCGTCGCGTTTCTGACAATCTTTTATCTCTACGTGCGCATGCGTTTGAACGTTCGTGTTCCGATCGTGCTGCTGGTGCTTGTGTTTCTCGCGTTGCAGGTCGACGCGCTCGGCAATTTCTTTCGCATGTACGGCCGGCAGTTCGGGCCTATGCAGTACGACGAGTTCTCGCACATGATCGTGCAGGTGCTCGTCAGTCCCGCGATCGTGTGGTTAGTCAGCCGCCTGCTTAACCAATACGGTCATCATTTACCGCTGAAGCTCACGGCGTTATTTGCCGCGACGATAGTCTTCAGTCTCTCCGCTGTTTACGAGATCATCGAGCTGTGGGACGAGATCTATTTCGGCGGCAAACGCATCTGGGGACCTTACGACACGGCCACCGACCTCCAGTGGGACCTTTGCGGCATCATCGTAGGGACGCTGTTTTCTTGTATCATGTTGCGGACGTTTCAGCCCGTTTATAGACCAACATCTTTACAGCAATCGCAGGTTCTTCGCTAACTCTCGTGATCGATTGGTTCCCTATCAGGCTTTCCTTCGCCGTGGCAACCGCCGCGACTCTGATCGCGTTAGTCGCCGGCTCCGGACTCGCGTGGCTGCTCGCGCGCAAACGGTTCCCCGGACGCAACCTGGTCGACGCGCTCGTCACCTTGCCGCTGGTGCTGCCGCCAACAGTGCTCGGATATTACCTGCTGGTGCTGCTCGGCACGCGCTCGGCTATCGGCGGGTTTCTATACCGCGCGCTCGGCATTCGACTGACGTTCACAGTCACGGCAGCCATCATCGCGGCGACGATCCATGCGCTGCCGCTGGTGACGAAGAGTTTGCGAGCGGCGTTTGAAGGTGTGAACACGGACCTCGAGGCGGCCGCGCGCACGTTGGGATTGAACAACAGACGGATCTTCTTTCGGGTGACGTTGCCGTTGGCGTCGAAGGGCGTGCTGGCGGCGACGGCGCTCGCATTCGCGCGAGCGCTGGGCGACTTCGGCGTGACGATAATGATCGCCGGAAACATTCCCGGCAAGACGCAGACTGCTTCAGTCGCAATCTACGACGCGGTGCAAGCGGGACGTGATAACGAAGCGTTTGCGCTGGCAGTCACCGTGTCGATAATTGCGACGTTCATGCTCTATGTGATCAACAGGTTCGGCCGCGTCGGCTGGTAACCCGGAAACACGGATTTCAGATCATTCACGCCGAGGTGACGACTGGCGATTTCGGCGAATACATCGCGGAAGTCGGTTGTAAGAGCCAGGTCGCGTCCCTCGTAGAGCTGATCGTTTTTGAGTCCCGGCCAGCGCCCGTAAACTTTACCGCCCTGCACGGAGTTCCCCAGCACAAACATCGCGTTCGCATGCCCGTGATCGGTTCCGCGGTTGCCGTTCTCTTTAACGGTCCGTCCAAACTCAGACATCGTCAACACGACGACGTCGTCCATGCGTTGGCCCAGGTCCTGATACAGCGCGGCGATTGCCGAACTGAACTGCTGCAAGAGGTTCGCGAGCTGTCCACGCGCGTTGCCCTGGTTTACGTGCGTGTCCCAGCCGCCGATGTCGGTAAAGGCGACTTCCAGGCCCACGTCTGCTTTGATCAACTGCGCGATCTGCCTGAGCGAGTTGCCGAACTGGTTCGCCGGATAAACGGCGCCGTTCTCCGGTTGGTACTGCGCCGGATTTGCCTTCTTCAGATAGTTCACCGCTTCGAACGTCTCACGGCCAGTGCCGGCGAGCCTGTCTTTCGACTGCTGCGCGTAGATCGCTTCGAACCCGCTCTGCACGTCGGCCGACGACTTGCCCGCGCGGATCGTAAAGTCTGAAAGGTTCGCCATCGCGACTGCGGGCGCGCGGCCCATCAGGACACGCGGCATCGTCCGCGTCATCGACACTGCGCGAAACGACGAATCCTGCGAGCCGTTCTTGTTTTGCAAATAACGGTTGAGCCAGCCGTCGGGCGTCGACTTCACGCCGGGCGTTGCCGACTCCATGTAATCCTGCGCGTCGAAGTGCGAACGCGAGTTGTCGGGCGAACCCGAGGCATGAATGATCGCGAGCCGCTTCGAGTCCCACAGAGGTTTGAACGAACTCATCGACGGATGCAGACCGAAGAAGCCGTCAAGGCTGATTGCGGATTCACCGTTCGAGGCAGCCGGTTTCGGGATCGCGATGTTCGGACGCAAGTCGTAATACGCCGATTCGCCAAACGGAACGACCATGTTCAAGCCATCGACGGCGCCGCGCTGAAAGATCGCGATGAGCGTCTTGCGCCGGCCGCCCGTAACCGCTTCGCGCCCCATCACCACTCGTTCGAGAAACGAAGGAGCAGAGAGCGACATTCCCATGCTCGCCAACGCAATGCCACCGGATTTGAGAAAAAATCTGCGATTCATCATTTCACTCCTACTGCCTCTGAAACTCCGGCGTGCCCAGGATCAAGCCGACAACCTTCGTAACCGGGTCTGCCTGGTCCAACTGTTTCATCAGTGTCTCTCGCGTCGCCGCCGACAATTCTCCGCCAAGGATCGTTTTAACTGACTCGTCGATCATCTTGCCTTTGTCGGTGTTCGCGCCCGCGACTTTCGTCAAATCGACTTTCGTTCCCTGGACCCGGTTGGCTGCCAAAGCGAGTCCGAAGTTCATTCGTTCGAGCAGGCCGCCGGTGTTGACCCAGCTTTCGGCAGCATCGGAGTAACCGTTGGGAGTCTGAAAACCATAGAGCGGTTCGCCCATGCGCGCGATCCACTGGTGCGTTCCCGGTCCGCCGTTGGTGTCGGCGCCGAGAGTACGAATCGCGCTGATTACCAGTTCGAATGGGCGTTTGACCTTCGCGCGATAGATTTCCGGAGAGTTGAACTCTTTCGAGAAAAAGATGGCCTTCAAGGTTTCGCGAATGTCGCCGTCGCTCTTCGTGAACGCGGCCGCGACGCGATCTACTAACGCGGGCGGTGGCGTGTCAGAGACGAAGTGGCGCACGAGTTTGGTGGCGATGAACTTCGCCGTCGACGGATGATGCGCGAGGATGTCGAGCACCTTCATTCCGTCGTCGATTCCGCCCCCGGCCGGGATCTTCTTGCCGAGGACGATCTTCTCGCCGTCGTCATGAGTTCGCGGGTTGAAGAAGAACGTGCCCGGCGTTCTACGTGCCGCTTCGCCGCGGAGCGGCCCTTCGCCTCGAAGGGCATTCGCCGCGGCGGCGCCGCCGCGCGGTTGGAAGATCGTCCAACCAGTGAAGCATCGCGCCACTTCCTGCACGTCTTTCTGCGTGTAACCACCGTCGACGCCGAGTGTATGCAGTTCCATCAGCTCGCGCGCGTAGTTTTCGTTGATGCCGCGCCGCGGCCGCTGCTGCTCGGGCCGTTGCATCAACGGGCCGCGATTATTGTTAGCTCTGGCGTTTGCACCGACACTTTGGAAGTTGTCCAGGTAGAAGAGCATTGCCGGACTTTGCGCCGTCGCCTGCAACAGCGTGGAAAATTTCGACAACGCGTACGGGCGAATGGTGTCGCGATCGTAAGCCGGCAACAACCAGCGGTCCGCGCCCTTGTTGGCGAAGACGTTGAAATGGTTGGTCCAGAAGTCGACCATCACTTCCTGCAACTGCCGCTCGCTGTAGACGGCGCGCAAAATTCGCGACGCTTGAAGTTCGGCGACGATGCGTTGCGGTTGTTCGAGGCCATTGTCCTTGTAGTATTGCTGGATCAACTTACGATACTCAGGATTCTCACGCGGATTTTTTTCTGGTGTATCGGCGAGATCCTTCGGCAGCATGCCGCGAGCCTGAAGCTGGCGCACGAGTTGTCCTGGTTGCGGATACTTCTCATACAGATCAGCCGTGGTCATGTTCAGCACGCCGAGGTCCTTCACTTTGTTTTCGGCAACCGTATCGGCGATCTTTTCGGGATTGAGCTGCTGGTTGATGTAGGTCTCGAGACCCATCGCCTTGACGCGCTCGACGTCTCCCGGACGGGCGCCGAACCCGAGCCGATTCAGCACGTGGACGATCCGCTGCTCGTCGCTCACGCCCTTCGGCTTAGAGCGTTTTTGCGCCCAGATCTGCGTGACAGCCAGGCAAACAATCAACGCAATGACAATGCTTTTTCTATTCATGTCCGTTAGACGCCCTATCTGTGTCTTTGGTTGATGAAAAAAACACACGGATCAGGGGCTTGCTGTTGATGTGGTGGGATTGGCGGGACGTTGCCGGGGCTGTGGACGCGGATAAGTGACGGGGCTGCGGTTGCCGTCGCCGTCGATCGCGCGCACACCGAAGAAGTAGTTGTCCTTCGACATGCCCTTCATCGTAAACGACGTCACCTTCCCGACCGCTTTCGAATTGGTCCAAACCGGCGCCGTCGTATCGCGCCAGACGATCTCGTATCCCGCGAAATCGGGTTCCTTGCTAGCTTCCCACCGCAGCTCCGTATCGTTCGACAGCCGCGCCGACAGGATTGTCACGCCCTTCGGACGCGACGGCGCAAGCGCCAGCATCGCTAACGAAGCTGCGTTAACTCGAGCGACATTCGCGACGTAAGGAAAGTCGACGAACTCCGGCAGGTCGCCAAACTGCACGCCATTCTCCACGCGCACGTTTTGATGCTGGTGACGAAACTCTTCGTTCACTTCGGTAAAACGCACGGCCGGATAACCGCGCTCTAGAAACGGAATGTGATCGCCGCCGCGCCCGTATCTGTCGCGCCGGTACACGTGCATCACTTTCATCTGCGGGACGTAAGTCTCGGCGACTTCTTTGATGAAGCGCCCCAACTGCCGCGCAGCAGAATCGTTCTCACCGCCGACGCTGCGGCGCGTGTTCGCTTCGGCGGGCGTTTCATTCGTCGGCACGCCTTCGGAAAAGACCCGCACGGTGCCGCGGTCGCGCACGCCGTTACCGCCCAACGTATTGCCGATGATGTCGTTGGTGAACATCGCGTCGACGTTCCAGCTCTTCTGTTTTGCTTGTTCGGCGAAGTGAGTCGATCCGAGCAGGCTTTGCTCTTCACCGGCGACGGCCATGAAGACGATCGTCGCGTCAAACTCGTGTTTCGCCATCACGCGTGCCATCTCGAGCACGGCTGCCGTGCCGGATGCGTCGTCGTTCGCGCCGGGCGCGTCGCACTTCGCATCGGTCGGACTGTTGCACATCGAATCGTAGTGACCGCTGACGACGTAGATGCGTTCCGTCGACTCCGGCTGGGTGCCTTTCAACGTCGCGACGATGTTGGTGACGATGATCGGTTGCGGCACGCGTTCGGCTTTCGGCTGCTCGTACGATTGTTTCTCCACAGTCATGCGCCCGCCGGATGCTGCGGCTGCTTTCAGAAACTCCGCGTACAGCCAATCACGCGCGGCGCCGATGCCGCGCTTCGGATCGTTCTGTTCGGAGAGCGTGTTGCGAGTACCGAAAGAGACGAGCTGGCGAATCGAGCGCTCGATGTTCCGCGCGTCGATTTCGCGGACGATGCTGGCGATGCTGTGATTCAAGGCGCGATTGCGCGCTGCGGTAGATCTCCGCTGAGCAATACTGAAATGCGCCGCCAGACACACGATCAGCAGACACAAACAGAATTTGACTGGATTCATGAGGATTAATTTAACACTTAGGCGGATCGGACTGATAGTTAGCGGATGCGGTAGGCGCGGCCTTTCCAGACGACGATGAACTCGCCGTCGAGTTGCTCCGCGATCTGGCGAATTTCAGGTTCGTCGCCAACCAGCGCGCGATATTGCTCGGAGTTTCGTGAATAGGTGAACGTTTGCTGCGAGGAGTAGGCAGTGTCGATCCAGACGTTGTCCTTTTTCCGAAAGCGGCGTCCCGCAACGGACCGTGTTTCCCCACCAGCTTCGTTTTTCTCTTTGACGGCGTCGTCTTTATCGGCCGCTTCATCGCGCACGTCTTCGCGCGCGTCTTTAGGAGACGCTTCACGTCTCTTGACCGCATTGATTCCTGCCAAACCTGTGGCTGGACCACTCTGCGCGATTTTGGCTCTTTGTGGTTCGGCGGCCTTGTTCTGTTCCTCGCGTTGTTTAACTGTTACTTCTCCGAGTTTCGCCGGTGGCTGCTTGTCGACGTCCGCTTTCTTCTCACGATCCCCGCGACGTTCTGTTTCGTCTGCTTCGGTGGTGGCGGCAACCTTCGGCGCAGGCAGCGCTTTAGCCGTACTGTCGTATACATGTACTTCAGGAGTCGTGGCACGCGGCTCGTTAGCGGTCACGGGAGCGGCACTCGGTGGTTCCGCGCGGGAGTCATCGGCAAAACCAGAAGAGTCGCCGTGGAGTGGAGAAGCTTTCGGCGCCGGAGATTCGGCCGGGCGGAGATCATCTTGTTTCACCAAACCGTCAAGCGTTGTTTCCGGCGATGGTGACGCGGCAACGGCCGCGGATTTCTGCTCACGTTCTATTAGCCTGGCGAGAGACTCGGGCGCGGACTCGCGACGCATCACGACGAACCCAACAACCATGATCACGATCACGCCAAGCGCCGGTACTGCATAGCGCAAAACCATCGGCGAAAAGAGGCTGGCCAGAAACTGCCTGAGAACCGACGGCGCCGGAACGGTCCCTGCCTGCTGAGCCACGACCGTTCCCTGCGCGGCGCTCAGTTGTGCGACGAGCCTCCGGCAACTCGCACAGTCCGCGAGATGTTCCATGTAGCGGTTGCGCGCCGCTGCCGGCAACGCATTCGCAACATACGAGTTCAACTCGTCCGCATCGAGATGTTGCTCGCCAGAGTGCTCGGTGCCGTGCGTGGCGCCGCCGTACGCTGAACCATCGCGCCGGCCCAGTTGACGCAACATCAAATCGATCTCGTTTTTCGCTTCCTTGCTCATTCCTAATTCAAGAACGTAACTCTCGCCTGAGCTTGCGTTATCCGTGATTTAATAAAGCTTCCACGTCCGTATCGAGCTGTTGCCCGACTTCCGCAAAGGCCCTTTCTGCTTCTGCTTTCGTCCAACCCTTTTCGCCGACCAGGATCTCGTTGACTCGCTTTCGCAGGCCCGTCTGGATTCGAGTCAAACGGCGGCTCGCCGTAGCCTCATGCACGCCGAGCACCGCTCCGGCCTCACGCAATCGTAGGTTGTCGAAGTAATACAGCTTGACCAACAAACGATCCTCGGCATTCAACTCCTGCACCGACGTACTGAGCGCCTGCTGCATCTCAGCCCTCGCGAACCGGTTCGACACCGACTCCTCCGGGTTCTGCATTCCCGCCAGCGCGGGCTGTCCTTCACCGGCGTGTACCTCCTGAGCGAGACGATCGAATTCCGCATCCTCTTCCGTCTGCACCAGCTTCGACCGTTTTCTGAACACGTCGACGGCGAGTTGAGCAACCACCGCTCGCAACCATCCCGCCAGCGAACCGCGTCCCGAGTAATAGGCCAGCTTACCCGCGGGCCGGCCGTCGTTGCGAACGCGCAGGCCGTGTAGCTCGGCCCAGATCGACTGCGCCAGATCCTCGGCCGCGTCTTCGTTCGAACTTGCGGAACGCGCTGCCGAACGCACCGTCGGCGTAAACCGCTCGACCAGATCCGTCCAGGCCTTCTCATCGCCTCGTTCGCAGGCAATGATCAGACAGAGATCGTCGGCCTGTAGTTCGTCGATAAACTTCCGGATTTCATCTTTCGAAGTACGCGGATTATCACGCAGGAGGTATTTCTCGACCGCGGAAAAAATCCGCGTTACCAGGTGCTCGCGGCCGAGCGAACGGCTGTTCTCGGCCCGGCCAAGCAAGCGGCCGGCGCCTTCCTCGAGCAAAGTTTCGATTTCGCGGCTTCTGGATTCCACGGGTATTACCGGTGCTTTGATGCACAAACCGGAAACACGGATTATATTCTTGCAACAATGCTTCGCGTCACTGAAATCTTTCGCTCGATCCAGGGAGAGTCGACCCACGCCGGGCGGCCCTGTACGTTCGTGCGGCTGACGGGCTGCCCGATGCGCTGCGTGTGGTGCGACAGCGAGTACACCTTCACCGGCGGCGAACACATGTCGCTCGACGCAGTGATGGCCCAGGTCCACGCCTTCGGCTGCAACCTGGTCGAAGTGACTGGAGGCGAACCGCTGGCGCAGAAAGAAGCGTTCACCTTGATCGAGCGGCTGTGTAACGAAGGCTTCGAAGTGTTGATAGAAACAGGCGGTTACGTCTCGACCGCCGGCCTGGACCCGCGCGCGAAGGTGATTCTAGATGTGAAGTGCCCCGCTTCCGGTGAGGAGCCACGAAACGACTGGTCCAACCTCGAACGCCTGCGCGCCGATCGCGACGAAGTGAAGTTCGTAATTGCCGATGAAGGTGACTGGTACTATGCGAAAAACGTGATCGAAAAATACGACTTGCAAACCCGCGCACACTCCGTTTTGATCTCGCCGTCGTGGGGCCAGATCGACTTGCAACAACTCGCAAACTGGATCGCCGCCAGCGGCCTGAACGTGCGCATGCAACTACAACTGCACAAATACATTTGGGGACCGGAGGTTAAGGGAGTTTGAAGGGGGAGTTTGATGGGCGGTTCCGAAGAGCTCGCGACTGAAGTCATCGATCAAGAAGAAGAGGCCGAACGATCGCAACTGGCGGTCTGTCTCGTCTCCGGCGGAATGGATTCCTGCGTCACTGCGGCCATCGCTCGTGAAGAGAACGACGAGCTGGCGTTTCTGCACGTCGGTTACGGGCAGCGCACCGAACGACGGGAACGCGAAGCGTTCGAAGCAATCGCCGACTATTTCAACGTCGCCCTGCGGCTGGTCATCTCGTTCGAGCACCTGAAGCTCATTGGCGGGTCGTCATTAACCGACGACGCGATTCCCGTAACAACACCCGATCTAACAACACCCGCGATCCCGTCCAGCTACGTTCCATTCAGAAACGCACACCTGCTGGCGACGGCTGTGAGTTGGGGTGAGGTACTGAACGCGAGCGCGATCTACATCGGCGCCGTCGCGGAGGACTCGTCAGGTTATCCCGACTGCCGGCCCGAGTTTTACGACGCCTTTCAGACCGCCGTCGACGTCGGCACGAAACCCGAAACCCGCATAGCAATCAGGACTCCCGTCATCGCCATGCGAAAGTCGGAAATCGTCCAAAAGGGCCTCGAGCTCGGCGCGCCGCTGCACCTGACGTGGTCATGTTATCGCGAGTCAGATCGGGCCTGCGGCAATTGTGATTCATGCGCCCTTCGGCTGCGCGCGTTTCGCCAAGCAGGTGCCACTGATCCAATCCCTTACCTGCTTGACAGTAGTCGTTTTGCTTATTAAGTTTACGTACTTCAAAGTGCTTATTTTTTTACAACTTGACGACAGTGGGCGCGCATCTTACGGCTCTGTCGTCGAATGCAATGCCCACATGGATGGAGGAATCTTTGAGATGATTGGCAAATACTTTTTCGGAGCGCTCGCGGTTGCCATTCTGGTTGCTTCAGCTTCGGTCACCAGCTTCGCCCAGACCGCTGAACTGCGCGGCGTGGTCATGATGCAACAGGCCGATGGCCAAAAGGTTCCCCTTGCCGACGCGCAGATCGACGTCTTCCGCACCGACATAAAAGGTGAATACCACACCAAGACCAACAAGAAAGGCGAGTACGTATTCGCCGGTCTCCCGCTTGTAGGCAGTTATGTAGTTGTCGCCAGCCATCCTACGGCGGCGCCGAACTTCCAAGCGAGAGTCAAAGTCGGACAGGGCGTTCCAATTGAGATCGTAGTCACGCCGGGTAACGGAAAGAGACCAACTTACGACGAGGTCAAGGCCGCAACAGCAGCCTCGACTCCGGCCCCAGGTTCAGGCGGCGGCGCCCCGGCCACTGAGAGCGCATCCGACAAAGCCAAGCGCGAAGAGTTGCTGCGCAAGAACAAGGAGATCGAGGAGGGCAACAAGAAGATCGCTGCGGCAAACGAGATCATCGCCCGCACCTTCAAGGCCGGCAACGAGGCCCTGCAAGCAGCAAACGCCGCCAGCAAAGCCCAAAGTAGTGATGATGCAATTCAGAAATTTACCACCGCCATCGCTCAGTACGACGAAGGTCTCGCCGCCGACGCCGAACAACCCGCGATGTTGACGAACAAGGCCGTGGCGTTGAAAGGCCGTGGCGTCGAGAAGTACAACGTCGCCGTTCGTTCCAAAACGCTGGACGATGCGGCCAGAACCGCCGCGCTCGAAAGCGCAAAAGCTGATTTCAAGGCTGCCGCGGAATCTTCAACCAAGGCCGTCACGTTGATCAAAGCCGCGCCAACTCCGACCGAGGCGGCAGAAGTGCAGCGCTTCAACGGCAACAAGTACGCCGCCATGCTGACCCACGCCGAATCGATGCGTTTGTTCGTGAGCAAAGTCGATGCGACGCAGGCTGCGGCAGGTCTCGAAGCTTTCAAAGACTACGCCGCCGTCGAAACCGACCCGGCCAAGAAGGCGAAAGCCCAGCTCGACGCAGCGCAGATGCTGCTCGACTCAGGCCAGGCCGACAAGGCCTTCGCCGAGTTTCAGAGCATTCTTCAGTCACAACCGGACAATCCTGACGCCAATATCGGCGCCGGTCTTGCACTCTACGCTTCCGGGGACAAGACGAAGTTCCAGGAAGCGGCGAACTACCTGCAAAAGTTTGTCGAGAAAGCTCCTGATACACACCCGTTCAAAGACGACGCCAAGGCCATCCTGACGGAGCTGAAGAACACCGAGAAAGTCGTTCCGGACAAGGGCGGCAAACCGGCCCCGAAGAAGCGACCGTAAAAGCGTTTCCAGCCATTTTGGTCCAACATCCGCGCTGCCTGTTTCGACCACGGGCGGCGCGGATTTTTGTTAGATTCTCTACGCTTTTCGCTGGAATTCTTTATTGACACTCCTGTTGTTCAAACAGTACTATGAATGCACAACGATGTTGTAGTCATCGTTGCGCAGAGTAACTGTTAGCGTGGATCGATCATGCCTCGCGCCCTCGTCGGGTGCCTTCTCCTTTCCAAGATCCAAGACGTTTTAGCGAACGCCGGTAGTCATTAAAGTCACCAATGTCAGCCAAATTAGGCGAAATTCTCGTCCGCGAAAATCTGATTAGTCCCCAAAACCTGAGAGAGGCCCTCGACTACCAGCGTGAGCATGGTGGCAGACTCGGTTTCAATCTCGTGAAACTCGGTCTGGTCAGCGACGACATGATCACCGCAGTGCTCTCCAGGCAGTACGGCATTCCGTCCGTCAATCTAGATCTCTTCAAAATCGAACCCGCCGTGCTTCGCCTCATCCCGCAGGAGGTCGCCCAAAAACATTGCGTCCTGCCGCTGTCCCGCGTCGGCGCCACGCTGACCCTGGCAATGGTCGATCCCACGAACGTTTTTGCAATGGACGACGTCAAGTTCATGACCGGCTTGAACGTCGAACCTGTCGTCGTTGCCGAAGGAAGTATTCAGCAGGCGATCGCGAAGTACTACGGCAGCTCGCGCGAGATAGAGCTGGCGTCGTTGCCCGTCGAGGAGACCAACGGCGATCGCAACGGCTCGAACGGATCCGGCGCGATCACTAAAGATGACCTCGTTTCGCTGGACAGCATCGACTTCGACCATTCACAAACCGAAGACGTCGAAGTACTCGACGACAACGAAGAGATCGATCTCGCGGCGCTCTCGCGCATGAGCGAAGACGCGCCGGTGGTCCGGCTCGTCAACGTGTTGCTGGTCGACGCGCTTCGCCGCGGCGCGTCTGACATTCACGTCGAACCGTACGAGAAAGAGTTGCGCATTCGCTTCCGCATCGACGGCGTGCTCTACGACGTGATGCATCCCCCTTTGAAGCTGCGCGACGCGCTGATCTCGCGCATCAAGATCATGTCGAAGCTCGACATTTCAGAAAAGCGTCTCCCCCAGGACGGCCGTATCAAAATCAAAGTGAAAGTCGACTCGCGATCGCGCGAGCTCGACTTTCGCGTCTCCACTCTCCCCACTCTTTTCGGCGAAAAAGTGGTGCTGCGTTTGTTGGACAAGCAGAACCTGATGCTCGACATGACGAAGCTCGGTTTCGAACCCGAGTCGTTGACCAAGTTCAAGCGAAACATCTCGAAGCCGTACGGCATGGTCCTGGTGACTGGGCCAACCGGAAGCGGAAAGACAAACACGCTCTACTCTGCACTGCAATCATTGAACACGGTCGACACGAACATCATGACTGCCGAAGACCCGGTCGAGTTCAACCTGATGGGCATCAACCAGGTCCAGATGAAAGAGCAGATCGGATTGAACTTCGCCGCCGCCCTCCGGTCGTTTCTGCGGCAAGATCCCAACATCGTTCTGGTCGGCGAAATCCGCGACTTCGAAACCGCGGAGATCGCCATCAAAGCGGCGCTCACCGGCCACCTCGTACTGTCAACCCTTCACACCAATGATGCCCCCTCAACCATCTCCCGCCTTATGAACATGGGCATCGAGCCCTTTCTTGTCGCCACTAGCGTAAACCTCATCCAGGCCCAACGTCTGATTCGTCGCATTTGTAAGGACTGCAAACAGGAACACTCCACTCCGTCTGAGGCACTGATCGAGGTTGGCTTCAAGGCTGACGAAGCCAAGTCGCTCAAGACCTACAAGGGCAAGGGATGTTCAACCTGTAACCATACCGGTTACAAAGGCCGGATCGGACTTTACGAAGTGCTGGAAATCACCGACGAGATTCGTGAGTTGATCTTGATCGGCGCTTCCGCGCTTGAATTAAGAAAGAAGGCGGTCGACGACGGCATGATCACGTTGCGCGAGTCGGGGTTACACAAGATTCGCGACGGCGTGACCACGATCGAAGAAGTCGTTCGAGAAACGGTCGCCTGATTCTAGGAGAAACCCGAACATGCTAAGAACAATCGCAATATCGTTGATACTGCTGCTCTCCGTGGGAGTCATGTTGCCGTTTGCAAATTCGGCGCATGGCGTCAGGCAGGCGACGCAGGTTGGTCAACGCAAATCCAAACGCTACCGTTCGCGAGCCTGGTGGCGGCGCTATCGCGCGCGTATGCGGCAGAAACGCGCGACCGAGGAGTTGGCCCGTCGCAAGGCGCTGATGGCTTTACCGCAGAACGTTGCTGCCGCCGATCTGTCGTCGGCTGGTGCGCCGGCTTTGCCCGCGCTGCCGTCGAATGGCGCCACAGTGTCGTTCCAGGAATTGCCGCCGTCGGCAGTTGCAGTCTCAGTTCCGGCTGCGGCGTCGATGACTAACGTTGCGGCTCCTGCTCCGGCTGCAGTTTCACTTCCAGTTCCCGCGCAAACTAATCCGGTCGCCGTAGCGCCACCTGAGGTGTCTGCTCCGGCTGCCGCGTCAGTCTCAGCGCATGCTTCTGCGTCGGCGACGCGGCCGCGTGTTGTTAGCACGACGCGGATGATTTCGGCGTCGGGCACAGCCAAGGCGCCGGGTCAGATGAACCTGTCGGTGGTTGCTCTCAGCCGTCCGAACCCCGTCTTCCTGACTGCGCGTGAACAGAAGCGGATGTTGGCCGGCGTGCCGGTTGCCGATCTGCGCAGGATCGTGATCGACAAGATGGTTGCGTCGGGTGGTTGGGTCGTCAACGACTTCGTTCGCGAAGTGAATGGCAGTCGAGTTTTCGTTGTGACTGGACGCACTCCGAAAGATGCGTTGACGCCGGAGAAAGCGTGGACCTTCTACTTCACGGAAGCGGCCGGCCGCGTTTATGGGCTGACCACGGAAGCGCCGGTTGAATATGCGGATCGGATGACGATTGAAGCGGAGCGATTCATCGAGTCGCTGCGCGCCCAGTCCGAACCCAAGTAACCGCGAATTCCAAGCAGGGGTAATCAAAACTACTCCAGGAGAATCCACTGCGATGCGTTTGAACGAAACCGTGCCCCAAATCTCCCTGTCCGAACTGCTGAGAAAGCTTTCTGAGCTCGGCGGTTCGGACCTTCATATTACGACGGGCTCGCCTCCACAGGTCCGTGTGGACGGTCATCTTCGTCCACTCGAGTCGTATCGCGTTCTGACCTCGGCCGACACGAAGCAACTCGCCTACTCCGTTTTGACTGACGCGCAGAAGCATCGCTTCGAAGAGAACCTGGAACTCGACTTCTCATTCGGTGTCAAAGGCCTGTCGCGTTTCCGCGCAAACCTGTTCAACCAGCGCGGCGCCGTTGGCGCGGTCTTTCGCGCCATTCCCTACGAGATTAAAGCGTTCGAAGAGTTGGGCCTGCCGCCGGTAGTCAAACAACTCTGCGACAAACCGCGCGGGTTGATCCTCGTGACTGGCCCAACCGGATCCGGAAAATCGACGACGCTCGCAGCCATGATCGACAAGATCAACCGCGACCGTCACGAACACATCCTGACGATCGAAGACCCGATCGAGTTTCTGCACAACCACAAAGGCTGTCTCATCAACCAGCGCGAAGTGAACGCCGACACACACGGATTCGCAGCCGCGCTACGCACCGCGCTACGCCAGGACCCTGACGTCGTGCTCGTCGGCGAAATGCGCGACCTTGAGACAATCGAGTCAGCGTTACGAATCGCCGAAACAGGCCACTTGACCCTCGCGACGCTGCACACCAACTCAGCCTCGTCCACCATCAACCGCATCATCGACGTTTTCCCGTCGGATCAGCAGGCGCAGATTCGCGCGCAGCTCTCGCTGGTGCTGGAAGGAATTCTCTGCCAGGCGCTTTTGCCCCGCGCCGAAGGAAGCGGACGCGCGATGGCCCTCGAGATCCTGGTGCCAAACGGCGCTATCCGAAACCTGATCCGCGAAGACAAGGTCCACCAGATCTACTCGATGATGCAGACGGGCCAGGACAAGTATGGAATGCAGACCTTCAACCAGGCGCTGGCCACGCTCTATCACAAGCGGCAGATCACTTTGGAAACGGCCATGCAGCGTTCGTCGAACATGGACGAACTCCGCGAGCTGATCGATCGTGGCGCCGGCGTAAACACGGGCGCCGCCAAGTCCCATGCCAGTCCGTATGCTCAGGCCCGGCCGATTGGTCAACGACCAAACGTTAACAGATAAGAAGCCACTGCGGAGTCACTGCTATGCCAACCTACGTCTTTAAAGGACGCAACCGACTGAACGAAATCGTGGTCGGCGAACGTGTTGCCGACAATCGCGAAGCACTGCGTACGATCCTGCGGAAGGAACAAGTGACGCTGACGTCGGTCAAGGAAAAAGGGCGCGAGATCGGTATCCCCAAGATCGGCGGCCGCAAGAAAGTTAAATCGAAAGACCTGTCGGTCTTCACGCGCCAGTTTTCAGTGATGATCGACGCCGGTCTGCCGCTCGTCCAGTGTCTCGAGATTCTCGCGACACAACAGGACAATAAATTTTTCCAGCAGACACTGCTGCAGGTGCGCCAGGACGTCGAAGAAGGATCGACCCTGGCCGCGGCCATGGGTCGCCATCCGCGCGTCTTCGATCAGCTTTACGCGAACATGGTCGACGCCGGAGAAACGGGCGGTATTCTCGATCTGATTCTGCAACGGCTGTCGACGTTCATCGAGAAGATCGTGAAGTTAAAGCGCGACATCGTGTCGGCCATGATCTATCCGTCGGCCGTTATCCTGCTGGCGATCGTTGCGGTCGCCGTGATCATGATCGTCGTGATCCCGCAGTTTCAGAACATCTTCCTGGGCCTGCTTGGTCCGGGCGAGCAGTTACCGTTGCCGACGCGAATTGTCGTGGGCTTCAGTAACTTTCTCGCCGGCTGGGGCGGACTGGCGATACTGCTGGCCGTAATCGGCAGCGCCGTGGCGATCAAGTTCTACCACCGGACGCCGAATGGCCGAAGAAACATCGATTGGCTGTTGCTCAAGGTTCCGATCCTCGGCGATATCTTCCGCAAGATCGCTGTCGCGCGTTTCTCGCGCACGCTTTCGACGCTGCTCTCTTCCGGCGTTCCGATCCTGCAGTCGCTGGACATCACGGCGAAGACGTCCGGAAACACGATCATCGAAGAAGCCATCACGAAGGTGCGAACGGGAGTCGAGCGCGGTGAAAGCTTCGTCGACCCGCTGAAAGCGACGGAAGTCTTTCCGCACATGGTGGCCCAGATGATCGGCATCGGCGAACAGACCGGCGCCCTGGACGCGATGCTTGGTAAGATCGCGGACTTCTACGAAGCTGAAGTCGACGCGGCCATCGCCAACTTGCTGACCTTAATTGAACCGCTTCTGATCGGCTTCCTTGGCGTGACCATCGGATCGATCGTCATAGCGATGTACCTGCCGCTGTTCACACTGATCGGCAAACTGTCGCAGGGCCACTAAAGAAACTAATCAACCTGATAAGCGAAACACCCGGTCCGAGCCCCGCTTTCAGCTACTACGAGTCGCAGACCGGCCAACCGATCTCGCGCGCCGTCGTGGATTTATTTGGGCGGCAGCGCGGGTCCGTAATAAGTTCGTGATGTTTGAATAGCGTCTAAGTTGCTATAATACCGCCAACCCCATTCACCCCCGCGAGGGTCTCCTCTGAATCGTTCACGCAGAGATCGGATAGTTATGCCCAGCAATGCTCCAGAAGAGACGCCGGCGGCAGCGGCGAAGCCGGAACTTACTAACTTGAAAAGCCCGGAGCTGGCGCCCTACTGGCTGTCTGCTCTCATCGAGTCAGCGGACGACGCCATTATCAGCAAGACGCTCGACGGCATCATCACGAGTTGGAACCAGGGCGCGGAGCGCATTTTCGGCTACACCGCCGACGAAGTAATCGGTAAGCCCGTCACCATACTCATCCCGCCCGATCATACTGACGAGGAGCCCGCTATTCTGGCGCGACTGCGGGCCGGCGAACGCATTGAACACTATGAGACTGTCCGCGTTAGAAAAGACGGACGCCACATCTACATCTCGTTGACTGTCTCGCCAATCGTGGGCCCGAACGGGAAGATCGTCGGCGCTTCCAAAATCGCCCGCGACATAACCGAGCAGCGGCAAGCGCACAAGGCGCTCGACGAAGCATACGCCATGGCGAAACGCGCGCAGGCAGAGGCAGAAGCCACGGCGATGGAAAACGAACGACTGTATCGACAGGCCGAAGAATCGAGTCGCTTGAAAGAAGAGTTTCTGGCGACGATTTCGCACGAACTTCGCACGCCGCTGAGCGCGGTCCTCGGATGGACAAGGATGTTGCGGCTGGGTCAACTTTCAGAAGAAGACCGGGCGAAAGCGCTCGACACCATCGAACGCAACGCCCGCGCCCAGGCGCAATTGATCGATGACCTGCTCGACGTCTCGCGCATCGTTACCGGCAAGCTGCGCATGGACGTCCGCGCATCCGATCCAAACTCATTCATCGACGCGGCGGTCGAAGCCGTGCGGCCGGCGGCGGTAGCGAAAGGGGTACGTGTGCAGAAGGTGATCGACACCGGCGCCATCGCGATTCCCGGCGATCCGGTGCGCTTGCAGCAAGTGGTCTGGAACCTGTTGTCGAACGCGATCAAGTTCACTCCGCGCGGCGGCCACGTGCAGATTCGTTCCGAGCGAGTGAATTCACATCTGGAGATCGTCGTCGCCGACACCGGACAGGGCATCCCCGCTGATTTTCTGCCGCATGTTTTCGACCGATTTCGGCAAGCCGATCAGAAGACGAGCCGTCAGCACGGCGGCATGGGTCTTGGGCTGGCGATCGTGCGTCACCTTGTCGAGCTTCATGGGGGAACTGTGCGCGCCGCGAGTGAAGGCGTCGGTCAGGGCGCGACCTTCACCGTGATGTTGCCGATTACGCCGGTGTACCAGGTGGACCAGACCGGAAGCCGCGTGCATCCGGCTGCGCGAGATCTATTACCCGCGCCTGACCGCAACGATCGGCTTGATGGCTTGACGATCCTTGTCGTCGACGACGAGGCGGACACGCGAGAGCTTCTGAGGCGAGGACTTGAATACTGCGGCGCCACTGTCAAACTCGCGGGCTCTGCCGCTGATGCGCTTGCCAAATTCGAGACAGACGTGCCGGACATCCTGATCAGCGACATCGGCATGCCGGGCACCGACGGCTACGATCTGATCAAGCAGGTGCGTAACCTTCCCACTGAAAAATCCCGTAAGGTCGCGGCCATCGCTTTGACCGCCTACACCCGCGTCGAAGATCGTCTACACGCGCTGCGCGCCGGCTACGACATGCACGTTCCCAAACCAGTCGAACTAACCGAACTGGTCGCCGTCGCCGCCAGCGTCGCGCGTCGTAAAAGTTAGACCTCACGTCCGAAATTTCCGTTCTCAGTCTCATACTTTGACAATCTAGGCATGCATGCCTATGATGCCTACCGATTCTAGGTATAGGAGGCCGTTGTGCCGAAAGACAAAGCGGATCTGCTGCAGGGAACGCTCGACATGCTGATTCTCAAGGCGCTCTCGTTGGGAGAGTTGCACGGCTACGGGATTATTCAACGCATTCGACAACTGTCCGACGAAATGCTCAACGTCGAACAGGGATCACTCTATCCGGCGCTCTATCGCATTGAACAAAAGGGTTGGGTCTCCGCGCGCTGGGACGTACACGATACCGGCCGCGAGGCGAAGTTTTACAAATTGACCCGCAGCGGGCGCAAACAACTCGAGACACAGGAAGCAAGTTGGGACCGGCTCGTACTCGCTATCGCCAAGGTTCGACAAGCTACCACCTGATAAGCAACACGGATAACCGAAATGAAGTGGTTCAACATTCTTCGCGACCGGCTGCGCGCGTTGCGGCGCCGAGACAACGTCATCGACGACATCGACCGCGAAATGCGTCTGCATCTCGATTTGCAAACCGACGCAAACATCAAGGCAGGCATGTCGCCCGGCGAAGCGCGCGAGAAAGCGCTGCGCAGTTTCGGTAACGTCAATTGCGCGGTCGACGCGGCTTACGATGTGAAAGGCGGCGGACTGTTTGAAACGCTCGCGCAAGACGTTCGCTACGGCGCGCGTGTGCTCCTCAAACACAAAGCATTCACGGCGGTCGCCGTGATCACGCTCGCACTCGGAATCGGCGCGAACACCGCGATCTTCTCGGTCGTGAACGAACTATTGCTGCGGCCGCTGCCGTACCGCGACGCCGACCGCGTCGTGATGCTGTGGGAAGTGTCACCTGAAGGCCGCCATCAAAACACCACTTCGCGCGCAAACTTCCGCGCCTGGCGCGATCAGAGCACGAGCTTTCAACACGTAGCGGCGTTCTCTGATCAACGCTTCAACCTCACCGGCGACGGCGAGCCGGAAGAAGTCTCGGGTCAGCTCGCGCTGCCGGAAATATTCAAAGTGCTCGGAGTCGATCCCATTCTCGGCCGCACTCTGCTGCCCGAAGACGCCGAACCCGGCAAACCGCTCGTCGCGGTGCTCAGTTACGGGCTGTGGCAACGCCGCTTCGGAGGCCAGTCGAATGTGATCGGCAAACCGATCGTTCTCAATAGCCGCACCTTCACGATCGTTGGCGTGATGCCGCGGAATTTTCAGTTTCACATTAAACAGCGATCGGGGACCGGCCGGCCCGCCGAGGTTTGGACCACGCTCCCGATGCCGAGTGGATCGCTCGAGGCCGACCGCGGCCGCTTTCTCTCCGTCGTGGCGCGTTTGAAAGACGGCGTGACTCCGGAACAAGCTGCCGCCGAACTACGCACGATTCAATCGCGCCTGTCAGATGAGGCCCCGGAATTCAACAAAAACTTCAGCGGTGAGGTTCTGCCGCTGCGCGAACAGTTTTTCGGGAACGTGCGGCGTCCGTTGTGGTTGATGTTGGGCGCGGTCGGTTTCGTGTTGTTGATTGCGTGCGCCAACGTCGCGAACCTTCTGCTGTCGCTGGCGACCTCGCGTGAAAAAGAGATTGCGCTGCGCGCGGCACTGGGCGCGCGTCGCTCGCGAATCGTCAGACAGTTGCTCACTGAGAGCCTCATGCTGGCGCTGCTCGGCAGTGTGCTCGGCCTCGGTTTCGCATGGTTGGGTATCAAAGCGCTGGTGCTGATCGCGCCAGGCGATCTACTGAGTCTGCAAAGCGTCGGCTTGAACTTGTCGGTGCTGCTCTGGACGCTCGGCGTCTCGGTATTCACCGGTATCATCTTCGGACTCGCGCCTGCCCTGCACATCTCGCGTCTCAACCTGAACGACTCGCTCAAGGAAGGCGGCAAAGCTGAATCCGGTCAGGCGAGCGGCAGCCGGCGCCTGCGCAGCGTGCTGGTCGTCTCTGAAATCGCGCTCGCGGTCGTGTTGCTTGCAAGCGCCGGGCTGCTGATCAGAAGTTTCATCCGTCTGCAACACGTGGATCGCGGCTTCGATACTCAGAACGTGATCTCGATGGTAGTCCGTCTGCCGTTTGCGCGGTATCGCGAAGACGCGCAGCTCGTCACCTTCTTCAACCAGGCGATGGAGCGTCTGCAACGGTTGCCGGGCGTGCGTTCGGCGGGCATGGTGAATTTCCTGCCGCTGTACGGCGGTTTGGGTTCGTCAACTGGTTTCAAGATCATGGGCCGACCGGAGTCGCCGCCGGGCCAGGGACCAGTCACGGACGTGCGCGTGGTCGACGCCGGTTACTTTCAGACGATGGGCATTCCGCTGCTGCGTGGCCGCAACTTCTCGGCGCCCGAGTTGAGAGAAGCGAAACGCGTGATCCTCATCAACGAAGCGCTCGCTCGCAAATATTTTCCGAACGAAGATCCGATTGGGCAGCGGCTCGACGTTTCCATGTTTGAAACTCCGGTGATCACGGAGATCGTTGGCGTCGTCGGCAACGTCAGGTACGACAGTTTGATCGAGGAGGCGCCGCCCGCGGTCTATTTTCCGCATCCTGAGCTGGCGTACCCGTTCATGACGTTCGTCCTGCGCACGGACGGCGATCCAGCGGCGATCGCGCCTGCGGTGCAGCGAGAGATACGCGCGCTCGATCCCAATCAACCGATTTCCGACGTTCGCACGATGGAACAGGTGATGTCCGAAGCCGTCAGTCGTTCGCGTTTTAATACGCTATTGCTGGCGCTATTTGCCGGGCTCGCGACCTTGCTGTCCGCGGTCGGGATCTTCGGAGTGATGAATTACTCAGTCGCCCTGCGCACGCGTGAAATCGGGTTGCGGCTTGCAATCGGCGCTCAACCACGACAGGTGCTGCTATTGATTTTGAAACAGGGACTGCTGCTGACCGTGATCGGTCTTGGATTGGGTTTGATCGCCTCGTTTGCGCTGACGCGACTGTTATCGGGACTGTTGTTTGGCGTCGCCGCGGTCGATGCGACTACGTTCACGACGATCTCGCTGCTGCTCGTGGCCGTATCGATGCTCGCGTGTTATCTACCGGCGCGGCGTGCGATGCGAATCGATCCGATGCTGGCGCTGCGCTACGAGTAACCGATTACTTCATCACGATGCCGAACTGTTCGTGCAAGAGACGGTCGTATTCGTCCTGACTTTGCAGCTCTTGTTCGTTGCGCTCGGCGACCGAAGTCGTGATCAGACGCATGTCGCTGAGTGTGACGCGGCCGTCGTGAGTAGCGAGCGAACAGATTCGTCCTTTGGTGAAGTGCGAGTCGGGAGACGTTTGATGGTATCGGCACCTCTCGTCGTAATCGGCGTATTCGTGAGGTTGTAATGTGAAACGATACATCGGCTTCCAGTCCCCGCCCTCGCTGCGCCGCCTCAGCAACAGGTGCTCGCCAGTCTCGACGATTTGAAAGATGCCGCTTGCCTGTACCTGCTCTCCGCGCTCGTCGAGTAATAACGGCTCCATGAAAGAGTCGCCAAATCCAACGTCCGCCAGCCAACGCCGATCGAGCGTGACCATGAGCGTCATGTGGTCGAACTCCGGACCGATCTCGCCCTCGGCGTTCACCACTCCCGCCGCCAACATCGCTACGTCAAATCCGAGCGCGCGCAGCAGTGCCGCAAACAGGCCGTTAACTTCGTAACAAAACCCGCCGCGCCGCTTCTCGACGATCTTTGTGAACAACGCTTCGTCGTCGAGCACGATAGGCTCGCCGCTGTGAATGCTCAGGTTCTCGAACGGGACGTTAAGAAGGTGCGCCACCTGCAAGGCGCGCAAGGTCTCGGCAGTCGGCGTCAGTGGGCCGTGATAACCGATGCGCTTTAAATACGATTCGATATTCATCCCGGTAAATTCTAACTGATATTGTGATAGGCTTTCCTCCCGATGACGACGTCGGAGCACACCAGCGAGTCAGGTCGGTCGGCGGGTTCCAGGCTTGGATGGCTGATTGCGGGCAGGTTGGTGACGGCGATCCTGCTCACCATCGCCGCCACGCTTTGGATTCAAGCGGGTCAAGCTCAACAATCATTCAACAAGAGCCTTCTGATACTCACGATCGTCGCCTGTTTGACCATCGTCTACGCCGTCGTCGTACGTTTTTCTAAAAACATTCTCCTGCAAGCGACCGTTCAGCTCGCGATCGACGTCTTTCTAATCACGTGGCTGGTCTGGAACTCCGACGTCATCCAGTCGCCGTACATTGCGCTGTACATTCTCGTGATCGCGATCTCGAGTCTGTTTCTCGGTCCACGCGGTGTGGTCGTAACTTCCGTCGGCTGCGCCGCGGCGTTCTCAGCCTGTTCGCTCGCACTCACCGGCGTCTTCGGACAAGCACCATCGTCACGATTGATCGGTGGATCGTTATCGCAAACCGTGCAGTGGGTCGGACTGTTCGACATCGCTTTTCTCGTCGTCGGTTTGCTCTCCGCCCGTTTGGCTGAACGACAATCACGCTTCGACGTGCGACTGCTGGCAGCCAGACAGTCGCTGCGGAACCTGCGCGCATTACACGAGCGCATCATCGCCTCGATTCGATCGGGATTGGTCACTACCGATCTCGAAGGACGAGTGTTTACCTTCAACGCTGCCGCACAAGAGATCACCGGCTACTCGGAAGAAGCGATACGCGGGCAGGACGCGTCGATTCTTTTCGGCGACATGAAAGAGCACGTGGCCCAATCGGTTCAGGCCGTTAAAACCGGCAACGCCAGCCCGCGCTTCGAAACAAGCTGCCTCACGGCCGAGGGTATGCGCCTTCGCCTCGGCTACAGCATCTCGCCGCTCGCCTCTCAAACAGGGGAGACGACGGGCATGGTGATCACGTTTCAAGATCTGACGCAGGTCCGATCGTTGGAAGAAACGTCGCGGCGCCAGGACCGGCTCGCGGCAATCGGGCGCATGGCCGCGTCGATTGCGCACGAGATCCGGAACCCGCTCGCCGCGATGCGCGGTTCGATTCAGATGCTGCGTTCGGAAGTCGAAAATGATTCCTCGCAGGCGGAGCTGATGGAGATCATCCTGCGCGAGTCCGATCGGCTGAATCGGATCATCACCGACTTTCTGAGTTACGCGCGTCCGCGCTCGCTCGTCCAGGCGCGCGTGGACGTCGGCGATCTGCTGAGTCAAACGTTTGCGCTGTTGAGTCACAGTCCGGAAATCGCGGCGAACCAAACTCTCGAAGCGGAAGTGCCCGCCGAACGCATTTTCGCCCAGGCTGATGAAGGACAGTTGAAGCAGGTCTTCTGGAACCTGGCGCGCAACGCCCTACAGGCGATGCCGCAGGGCGGAACGCTGCGCGCCACGCTGGAGAAGAACTCAAATAACCGGCTGCGCATCGCTTTCGCGGACACTGGACGCGGGATGTCGGCGGATCAGGTCGAACACTTGTTCGAGCCGTTCTCTTCGACGACGGGCGGTACCGGCCTCGGGCTGTCAATCGTTTATCAAATCATTCGCGAGCATGGTGGTACAATCAACGTCCGCAGTCGTGAGGGACAGGGAACGACGATAACCGTCGAACTTCCGATGACGACGAATGGCGACGCCGTGGCCGGCACGGTCGCCGCTGCTGATTAAGGCGCGCGTGGGGCGCTGAGTCAAAAAATCATGGCCAATCTTCTGATTGTTGACGACGAACTCGGAATGCGGCAGTTCCTGACGCATCTCTTCCAACGCGAAGGGCACACGGTGCGTCTGGCCGAGAACGGCCGCGAAGCCATGACGATGATCCAGGAGCAGGCGCCGGACCTGATCATCACGGACATTCGGATGCCTGATATGAACGGCGTCGATCTGCTGCGCGCCGCCCGCGAGTTACACCCCGCAGTCGAAATCATCATGATGACGGCGTTCGCGAACGTCGATACAGCGCGTGAGGCGTTTCTCCTCGGCGCGTATGATTTCGTTCAAAAACCATTCGACAACGATCTGCTGAAAGAGACAGTCACTCGCGCGCTCGAGAAAATCTCGCTCGTAAAAGAGAAAGAGGCGCTGCGCGAAGAGAACAAGGCGCTGATCCAGGGACAACGCACGCGGGGCAACCTCGGAAACATCATCGGACGCAGCCAACGAATGCTGGCGCTGTATCAGATGATCGAAACCGTCGCGCTGGTGCAGTCGACGGTGCTGGTGACTGGCGAATCGGGGACGGGCAAGGAACTGGTCGCGCGCGCGATTCACGATCTCAGCCCGCGCGCCGAGAAACCGTTCGTCTCGGTGAACTGCGGCGCTTTTACCGAGACGCTGTTGGAGTCTGAATTATTTGGTTACGTGAAAGGGTCGTTCACCGGCGCCAACGCAAATCGCAAGGGGCTGTTTGAAGCTGCCAACAGCGGCACGATCTTCCTCGACGAGATCGGCGAGATGTCGCCGGCGATGCAGGTCAAACTGTTGCGTGTGCTCCAGGAGAGAAAAGTCAGGCCGGTGGGCGCGACCGAGGAGAGCACCGTCGATACGAGGGTGATCGCTGCTACGAATCGCGATCTCGCCAGCATGGTTGGCGCGGGTACGTTCCGCGAAGACCTTTACTACCGCATCTCGGTGATCCCGATCGAACTGCCGCCGTTGCGCGAACGCGCCGAAGACATTGCGGACCTCGCGACTCACTTCGTGCAGAAGTTCTGCACGCCGACGGGGCGGACCTTGGGCATCAGCGAGAGTGCGATGCGTTTGCTGGAGCGTTATTCGTGGCCGGGCAATGTGCGTGAGTTGGAGCATACGATTGAGCGGGCGGTTGCGTTGGAAAGGACGAACTCGATCGAGCCCGAGCGTCTGCCGGAGAAGATCTCCAACTACAATCCGTATCGGGTTGCGGAGGCGATGGAGTTTCCGGACGAGGGGCTCAACCTCACCGCGCACCTGGACCAACTCGAAAAGACTTACGTGCTCGAGGCGTTGCGCCGCACTTCCGGGAATCAGACGAATGCTGCTGAGCTGCTTGGGTTGTCAGTTCGTTCGCTGCGTCACTTGTTGGACAAGCATGGCATTCGTGGTCTGACTGCTCAGATGCGCGACGAGCGTCGTGGTCCAGAATCGCACCCGCGCCGCCGCTCCTCCGATCCGCCCACCCGCCGTCGTGAAGAGGACAATACTGGGGAATTCGCTGCGGGCGCCGGCGACGCCAGCTAACGCAACACTTCACACGGATTTGTAATCCTGCCGGAAACCGTCATTCTGGCCCTGCCACAATTTGTCAGCCTCTGAAGACCCTCTCCGCACCCAACCCTCCACAAGCAAAATTTCGATCAAAAACGATCGCTTTTTCGCTGTTTGAGCAAAAACCCCCAGTGGCACACCGGTTGTTAATGCACTGATCGACACTTCGCGCTCTGCGCGGCTCACAAGGGAACGGAAAGCCGGTAGCGCGAGATAAAACTACGGAAACCCCCTAATATCTTTTAAGGAGCACCAAACTCGAATGACTACCAAACGCCAAGAAGGCTTTTCGTTGATCGAACTTCTTATCGTCGTTGCGATCATCGGTATTATCGCCGCGATCGCTATCCCCAACCTGCTCGCTTCCCGCCGTGCCGCTAACGAAGGCTCGGCTCAATCATCGCTGCGCACGATTCACAGCGCGCAGGCGACCTACCAGGCAACGACCGGCAACGGCGCGTATGCTGCTGATCTTCCGGCCCTCAACGGCGTCGGCTTGGTTGACCCTGTGCTTGCTACCAACACCAAGAGCGGTTATGACTTCGACATCATTGGTGAAGGCGGCACCGGCGCGACCGCAGTATTTGGCGCGTATGCGTTCCCGGATACCACAGGCGGTGTCTCGCAGACCGGTACTCGTCGTTTCGGCATCACCGGTGTTGGCGTAATGCGCGGCGACGCTACCACGGCGACTATCCCGAACACGATCGCCTTGATCGACGGTATGGCTGCCCTCGGCAACTAACCTACGACTTGCAATGAGTCGCAAAGAGGATGGAGTGCGAAACTCCATCCTCTTTTGTTTATGGACCACTGACACAATCTGTCAGCAACCGCCCTGGACCAGCTAATTTCGTCTCACAAAAACATTAAATGATCTGGCCCATCAGCTTCGATTGTCTGGCACGGATCTTGTTTGAGTAATGGTCAAGAAATCGCGCCTCCCGCGGTCTAACGCTACGGTCGGACTAAGCGTGGAGTAAACCTCGATACACGGTTTCTTAAGGAGCTTGAAAGTAACATGAAGAACAAACGACAAGACGGCTTTTCGCTGATCGAACTTCTCATCGTCGTCGCGATCATCGGAATCATCGCAGCCATCGCCATCCCTAACCTCTTAGCTTCACGCCGTGCAGCGAATGAAGGATCCGCTCAGTCTTCCTTGCGCACCGTGCACAGCGCCCAGGTCACTTACCAGGCAACCGCTGGAAACGGCGCCTTCGCCGGCAGCCTCGGCGTCCTGAATGGACAGAGCCTCGTCGATGGCGTGCTCTCCAGTGGTACGAAGAGTGGTTACGACTTCGCCATCGTGGGGCAGGCCGGGTCGGGTGCGACTGCGGTATTCGGTGTTTACGCGTTTCCCGATATTAGCGGCGGCGTTTCTCAAACCGGCACCCGCACGTTCGGCACCACTGAAGACGGCGTCATGCACGGCGATGCCGATCTGGCCGCAATCCCCAACACAATCGCCGACATTCGTGCCCTACCCTATCTCGGAAACTAGTTGGTCTTGATTTAGATTCGTGAGTGGCAACGTTACCAGAGTTACACGGATAGAAGGATCTAATGGAACTACCTATGAGTGCAGCGTTAGCTAACGTCACGCACATGAAACCTAAGGCTCGGGCGTGGGGGTTCGTGGTTGCGATCTCCCTCGCCGTCGTAGCCCCAACGTTCCTCTGGGGAATTCCATCGAATATCGACCTCTCGAACCACTTTCGTTTCGCCCTCCCCTTTTACGACGCGATCACCAGCGGTCATCTCTACCCCGGCTGGCTCGCCGAATCAAACCACGGTTACGGCGATCCAAGCTTCCGCTTTTATCCCCCCGCGCTCTATTACGTCCTCGCAGCAGCACGGTTCTCACTAGGCAACTGGTATCAGGCAACAGTCTTCACCTTCGCCCTGTTGTCTGTTACCGGCGGCCTGGGAATGTACTTCTGGTCCAACTCAATTCTGCGCGACCCGCGCGCCGCCTGGGCCGGCTTCTTCTATGCCCTGGTCCCCTATCACGTTAACCAGCTTTACCAGGCAATGATGCTCGCCGAGTGGGCCGCCAGCGCGGTACTCCCGTTCTGCTTCGGCTTTGTCGAGCGAGTTTGCCAGCGCGGCAAACCGCGAGACATAGCGGGACTCGCGATTACATACGGCATCGTCGTCTACACGCATCTTCCACTCGCCATCATCGGCTCACTGGCGTTGCTGGTCTATTCACTCGCACGCACCAGTGGACCAAACAAGATCCTTAAACTCGCGAAGCTCGCCGCCGGCGCCGCCCTTGGCCTGACGGCGACCGCTATCTACTGGGTAACGATGGTCTCAGAAGTCCGTTGGATTGCAGTTAACGACGTCGAGCCGCTCGCCTCAGTCGACTACCGGCTCAACTTCCTCCTCTCGACTCTCTCGCCCGAAAACCTCAACGTCTGGTGGATGAACATTCTCACCTTACTAACTCTGTTGCTCTGCGCCCCCGCGCTGTTACTTTTCAGACGCGATGCGTCGTCGCTCAGACGGCTCGCGCGTCCCGTAATCCTCCTGACCGCCTTCGCCGCCTTCATGTCGCTGCCGTTGAGCCGGCCCATCTGGCGAGTCCTGCCGCCTTTGCAGGAGACGCAGTTTCCATGGCGCTGGTTGGTCCTCTTTTCGATGGGCGCGTGCATGTTGGCTGCCCTCGCTTTGCCGTTACTCACAGAGGTCACGAACCGCGTGAAGCGGATCGTGATCATCGGCGCCGTGTCGATCTCGATCGTCTTCACGGCTTCGCACATCGTGCGCGAAGCGCAGTATCTCTCACCCCAGCGATTCGACAACACGCTCTCCGACCTGCGTGGCACACCAAGCGTCAATTACTGGTTTCCCATCTGGGCCGGATCGAACCCCAGACAAATGTCCTCGGAAGTCGAAACAACTAGAGCCGTCAATATAACTTCATGGCAGCCACAGCACCGCGAGTTCTCGATTGCTGCCGGTCCGGCTACTGAAGTCCGCGTCCAAACTTTCTATTATCCTCATTGGACCGCGACCGCGGATAACAAGCCATTATCAACGCGTCCTGACACGGACGGTGCGCTGCTGATTGCCGTACCCGACAGCGCCGCGAACATCAGCCTCGACTTTCTTGAACCCCCACGCACCCGCGTCTCCGGCCTCGCCAGCGCGGCCGGACTCCTATTCATCGGAGCTCTCGCAATTCCTCGCGACTGGAGACGACGACGATGAGCTCCGTCGAACTCTGCCTCTCGGACCGCCAGCAGCAGGCGCACTACGACACCATCTCCGCCGACTACGAAGCGCATTACAGCGACGAGTGGAGCCTCGAATACCGCCGCCGGTTCATCTACGAACCGATGTTTGCGGGAATCGATCTTTCGGGCATGAAAATACTCGACGCCATGTGCGGGTCCGGTCAGACGACCGAATACCTGCTCGCTCACGGCGCCGAGGTAACCGGACTGGACATCTCAAACGAAGTCATCGAATCGTTTCGCGACCGCTGGAAGAATGTTCACGCCGTCAAAAGATCGCTGCTCGACTCCGGACTGCCCGCTTCATCCTTCGACTGCGTGGCCGTCGTAGGCGGCCTGCACCACATTCACCCTAACCTCAACCTCGCGATGCGCGAGATCCACCGCGTTTTGAAACCCGGCGGATACTTGTGCTTCATGGAACCTCACAGCGGCTCGCTGCCCGACCTCATACGGCGCGTTTGGTACAAACTCGATCGCTACTTCTCGGACAACGAAGAAGCCATCGACATGAAAGCACTGCAACGCGAGTTTCGATCGCAGTTCCAGCTCGAGCGAGCAGACTATCTCGGCAACCTCGCGTTCCTGCTCGTACTCAACTCGCTGATCTTCCGCATCCCTCTACGCGCCAAGAAATTTTACTCACCACTATTAATGAGACTCGAAGAAAAGATTGACAAACTACAGGGACGGCTTACATCCTGTTTCGTAGTTGCGCAATGGCAAAAGCGTTAACACGAATCATCGCAATCGCTCGCAATGCTTTTCGTGAAGCCGTTCGTGATCGTGTCCTCTACAACCTCGTCATCTTCGTCCTCTTGCTCACAGCGGCCGCGATCTTCATCGGCGAACTTTCCGGCGGACAGGAACGAAAGATCATCGTCGATCTCGGCTTGAGCGCGATGCTGCTCTTCGGCGTGTTCATCTCGATCTTCGTCGGCGTCGGACTCGTCTACAAAGAAATCGAGCGGCGAACGATCTACGCGATCTTTTCTAAACCAGTAGGACGCGGCGAGTTTCTTATCGGCAAGTATCTCGGCCTTTGCCTCACGTTGCTCGTGAATGTGGTGGTGATGGGTTTGGGTGTGTCGCTGGCGCTGGTTTACGTCAGCAAAGGTTGGGATCCGTTGATTCTCACCATCTGGCCGGCGGTGCTGATGATCTACCTCGAGTTGATGCTCATCACCGCCGTGGCACTCTTGTTCTCTTCGTTTTCATCGCCGGCGCTGTCGGCCCTGTTGACGTTCTCCGTTTTTATCATCGGCCACTTCAGCGCCGACTTGAAAAACCTCGCCGGTTCACTCGGCAGCACCAGCGCGCGCTGGTTGTTTGGCGGTCTCTACTACCTGCTCCCGAATCTCGCGAACTACAGTTTCATCACGCCGGCCGCGCATGGCCGCGCGCCGGCGTCAATGTTTATCCTCACCAGCGGACTCTACGCCGTAGTCTATATCGCAGTGATTCTCTCGGCGGCGACACTCGTCTTCAGCCGCCGCAACTTCAAATGAGATTGAGTAGACATACATTTCAGTTAGTGGCCCTTTTGATCGTAGGTCTCGGTGTAACTGTCTTGCTCTCACGCTGGATGGATGCACGCCGTCCGCCACCGGATCCGAACGCCATCGATGAGAGTCTGTATTTGAATCCAGTTACGGCGCGAAGAATGAGCCTCGGTTTCAACGGCCTGGTTGCGGACTGGTACTGGATGCGCTCGCTCCAGTACGTCGGCAAGAAGATCATCAGCGTGCCCGAGGACGTGCCCATCGATGACCTGGGCCAACTGAACCTGAAGCTGCTCGCCCCTCTGCTTGATACTGCAACCACGCTCGATCCCGAGTTTCTTGATCCATATGAATACGCCGCCGTCGTCTTGCCAGCCGTAGACGTCCAACAAGCCATTCGCATCGCGCGCAAAGGCATCGACACGAACCCCACGGCGTGGAGGCTCTACCAGCATCTCGGCTACATCTACTGGCAACAAAAAGACTATCAGGCAGCCAGCGACGTCTATCGCCGAGGATCAGAGATTCCCGGCGCTCCGACATGGATGACGGCGATGAAGGCGAAGATGGCCGCCGAGGGCGGCAGCCGTGCGACTGCGCGCGAAATCTACACGCGAATGTACGAGCAGTCCGTTGATGAAAAAGTCAAAGACATGGCGCAGCGCCGGCTCATCCAGTTGGACTCGCTGGACCAACGGGACGTGTTGCAGAAACTGTTGACTGCTTACCAGGCTCGGGTGGGCCAATGTCCGGCGACGTGGCGCGAAGTCAATCAACTGCTGCGGACGATCCGCGCGCCGCTCGATGCGTCGGGAGCGCCACGCGATCCGACAGGCGCGCCGTACCAGTTGCGCGCGGGCAAGTGCGAAGTCGATCTCGATCCGAAGTCGGAGGTCTTAACAAAGTAGAATGGCGATCGTCGAGATCAGCAACCTGACGAAAGACTACGAAGTCGGCTTCTGGCGCAAGCGGAAGGTGCGCGCGCTCGATGATCTCTCGCTTTCCGTCGACGCGGGACAGATCTTCGGTTTTCTCGGCGCAAACGGCGCGGGCAAGACGACGACACTCAAGCTGTTGATGCGTTTGATCTTTCCCACCAGCGGCACGGCGCGGATTCTCGATCGCGACATCCATGACGTGAGCATGCACGAACGCATCGGTTATCTACCTGAGAATCCCTACTTCTACGATTACCTGACGGCGCGCGAGTTTCTTGACTACTGCGCGCAGATCTTCGGTTATCCCGCAGCCGACCGAAAGAGATGCGCGGCGGATCTGCTCGCGCGCGTAAACCTCGACGAGAAGCGTTGGGACACGCAACTGAGAAAGTTCTCCAAAGGAATGTTACAGCGCGTCGGATTGGCCCAGTCGTTGATAAACGATCCGGAGATTGTGTTTCTGGATGAGCCGATGAGCGGGCTCGATCCGGTTGGACGTCGTGAAGTGCGCGACCTGATTGCGTCGCTGCGCGCTGATGGCAAGACGGTCTTCATGTGCTCGCACATACTTTCGGATATAGAAGTACTGTGCGATCGAGTGGCGATTCTGAAACGCGGCAGGCTCGCTCAGGTTGGACATCTCGACGAGTTACGTCAACGGACTGAAGGTCCAAACCGCATGGAAGTGTTGGCAACGGGTGCCGAGGCCGCGGTGCTTCGGGATCTCGCGCACATCAACATCTCTGCCACACCACGTGGACTACGCATCGAGATCGCGGATGAAAATGAAATCGAAACCGTACTTGCGGCGTTGAGAAAAGCCGGCGGGAAGGTAGTTTCTATTCAGCCGGTGAAACAGTCGCTGGAAGAGCTCTTTATTGACTAAACCTACTCCTTAAACTTAAACCCCGTCACTTCCATCTTGATGTTCGCGCGCGCGTCAGTCTCACTCATTCCTTCCAGCATCATCTGCACCAGCATCGTCTTGTTCGGCGCCAGTTCCGGCTGGCGCGTGGGAACCACGACCACCGTTCGCTGTTTGATGGGCTTACCTTCGTAGTCGACAACCGCTCCGTAGACCTCGAGCCCGTTGATCGTCTTACCCGTAAGATTACGGACAGTCGTGCGAAGCGTCATCGTCAAATCGCCAAGTGCGCGTTTCGCTTCGAACGCTTCTGGTTCGTCAAGCACGATATTGGGTCTGTTTTTATCGAACTCCGGCGAGCCGGAACGGATCGCGCCTTGTAGCGTGGGCTCACCTTCACCGCGGCCACTGCTAGCCCACATCAGAAACCCGATAAAGATTGCGACCACAACGGCAGCGGCAACTGCGACGATTATGATCAGCGTACGATGCGACTCGCTCGTTTCGAGCCGCCGGTCTGAAGCAGCCATAGTGGCGGGAATTGTATAAAATCCGCGGCCTACTTCCCAAGCAGCCGCGTGATCAGCGTCTCCAGGTCATTGAAGTCGATTGGCTTCGTAATATAACTGTTGCACCCGGCAGCCAGCGCTTCCGACTGGAAATCAGAAGTGTCGTGCGCGGAAACGGCGACGATCGGCGTCCGCTCCAAACCGTTGATTTTACGGATAGCGCGCGTCGCGGCGAGGCCGTCGAGGACGGGCAGGCTCAGGTCCATCAAAATGAGCTGTGGCCGCTCCGATTGCGCCAGCCGGACCGCTTCCTCGCCGTTGGTCGCCTCCACGACCTCATACCCGGACATCTCCAGAAGACGCCGCATCATGAAGCGGTTGTCCTCCGTATCCTCTACCAACAAAATGGTTGCGGTCTTATCCTCGCCTTGCATCCGCCTGCCTGAACTGAGCGTAATCTGGACGCTCCACCCCCTCCAAGTTATTGATTTTACTGTATCACTAGAATACGCGCGCCTTTTTTGTTAACATGCCGCACTGAAACGCAACACAAAAATATGCTGGACCTCGGTCTCTTTCGTACACTCGGTCCGGCGTGAGGTTCTCCTCCCCTAAGCCCCCGACGAAGAGCAGAGAGAGATTTTCGCATCCGATGAAGGCATCAATGTCGCGTACAGAAGATTCTGAATCGCTACAGGACCTCGGGCGAGCTTCAATCCAAATAATCCATGACCTCAAGAACCAACTGAATGGTCTCAAACTGTATGCCACGTTCCTGCGGCGCCGCATCGAGAAGGGCGATCGGCCTCCAGACGAACAGGAAACGGTGCTCAAGCTGATCAGTGGATTGGATCGCGCGGCCAGCGATCTTTCGACGATTGTGGAGTTCGGCCGCGAGATGGAACTGAAGAAACAGCCTGGTTTTGAAGTGTCGAAAGTGCTCCGTAACCTGTGCTCGAGCTTTCAGGACGGCGAAGCGCAGGTTGTTTGCGAATCAGACGCTGATTCGATTCAAGGCGAATTCGATCACTCCAGGCTCACCGATGCTTTCCGCTGGCTGTTTGCCGGAGCGGTTAAGCTCAAAAGCAGTGACGACGGAGCAGGCGGGGTGAACGTTTCCGTCAAGACCGACGACAACAACGCCGTCATCGAGTGGTCCGGGTTGCGGAAGCTGGGTCACGATCCGTTTCGTTCCTTCGCCGGCAGCGACGAGATCCGGTTGTCGTTGGCAAGAAAGATAATCGAGAACCACGGAGGTTCGGCGAAACTCGCGGATCACAAGTTTGTTGTGGTGCTTCCGCTTTCAGGGTCTCAGCCCGGGTAGTTTCTAATCGTTTCGGATAAGGGAGTGAAAATCCATATGGCGCCCCAAAGTGCGGCTATTTCGAGAGAGGAGAAAAAGGTGGAGAACAAAGAAGTGCGGATTCTTGTCGTGGACGACGAGCCGATGATGGCTGACTCGCTGCGACAAAATTTCATGGAGGAAGGTTATTCGGTCGACACGGCTGCCACGGGCGCTGCTGCCATCGAACTCTTCGACCAGGGCGCGCACCATCTGGCAATCTGCGACTTACAACTGCCCGATATGGACGGGCTCGAAGTGCTGCGTCACATGAAAGACGCGCGGCCGACCTCGGAAGTGATCGTCGTCACCGGTTACGGGACAGTGCAGAAAGCCGTCGAGGCGACGAAGGCAGGCGCATTTTATTTCGTCGAGAAGCCGTTTGATTTTGAAGAGCTGCAACCGCTGGTTGAGAAGGCGCTGGAGCGCCGCGAACTGGTTGCGGAAACGGCGAACATGCGGCGGCAACTGTCGACCCGCGCTGAGTATTTCAACATCATCGGCGCGTCGAAGCCGATGCAGACGATTTATGAAACGATCGAGTCAGTCGCGAAGTCTGACGCGAATGTTTTGATCGTGGGTGAGTCAGGCACAGGTAAGGAGTTGATTGCCAATGCGATTCACTACCAGTCGCTGCGATCGAAGAAGCCGTTCATCAAGGTGAACTGTGCGGCGCTGCCGAAGGAACTGATCGAGTCGGAGCTGTTTGGTCACACGAAAGGCGCGTTCACCGGCGCGCACGCCGACAAGGAAGGACTGGTGCAACACGCGGCGGGCGGTTCGCTGATGCTCGACGAGATTGCCGAAATGCCGATCGAGTTGCAGCCGAAGCTGTTGCGCGTGTTGCAGGAGAGAAGTTATCGGAAGATCGGTTCGGAGAAGACGTACGCTGTCGACTTTCGGCTCGTGTGTTCGACGAATCGTCCGCCTGCGGATGCGATTCGCGACGGGTTGTTGCGTGACGATCTTTTCTATCGCATTTCGACGATCACGATTCACGTGCCGCCGTTGCGTGAGCGCAGTGAAGACATTCAACTTTTGACCGAACATTTCCTTCACATGTATGCTCAAAAGTACGAGCGCCCGATTACGGGTGTTTCGCAGGCGGCGTATCAGCGGTTGTTTGGACATGCGTGGCCCGGCAACGTGCGCGAGCTGCAAAACGTGATCGAGCGCGCGGTGTTATTGGCGAAGGACAAGCAGATCGAACCCATCGATCTGCCTTTCGACAATGGAACCGTTCCGGAAGGTACGTCGTCGCAGGTTCAGTGGGACGTTCCGCCGAACATGACGCTTGAAGATATCGAACGGTTGGTGATCGAGCGGACCTTGCAGCGCACGGGTGGGAACAAGCAGGCAGCGGCCAATCTCTTAGGAATCTACCGGCCGCGTCTTTACAGCAAGATCAGGAAATACAATATCGACGTGCCTTCGTTAGTTTCGGCTTAACGTTTGGAATTCGCGTTTCAATCTCCCCCTAGTGAAACGAACCGCCTGCGCAGCATCGACGCGCTGCGCGGGATCGCCGCTTTGGGCGTCGTCGTTTACCACGCCGTGGAACAGGGCAAGCAGGCTCTCCCAAACAACCTGCTCGACTACCCGCTGCGCGCCGTCCAGTTCATCGCGTCGTTCGGCTACATCGGCGTCTTTCTCTTCTTCGTCATCTCCGGTTTCTGTATTCACCTCCAGTGGGCCAGGTCACGTGCCGCCGGGAACGAACCCGACATCCGTTTCGGTCCATTCTGGAAACGACGTCTGCGCCGTCTGTATCCACCGTACCTGATCGCGCTCGCCTGCTACCTGCTGCTCACGGCCTGGTATGCAGGCATCGACTTAACTCACTTCTTCTTTTACGACCTCGGCATGCATCTGCTGATGCTGCACAACCTCGATCCGAAGACGTGTTACACCATCAACGGCGTCTTCTGGACGCTCGCGATCGAAGAACAACTGTATCTCGCTTACTTCCTGCTTCTGTTTCTACGCGTTCGCTGGGGTTGGGGCGTAACTGTCGCCGTCTGTCTTGGCGCGCGTTTGGCGTGGATGGTGCTCAGTCACGTAATGTGGGCCAAGACCGGCGTGGGAATTCCGGTCCCTGAAGCAGCGGCGTCACACTGGTTCACCTGGGCACTCGGCGCGATCGGCGTGGAGGTCATGGTTGGTCTTATCAAACTGCCACGCTGGTCACGCGACATGCGGCTCGCGAGCGTTTTGATCATCGGCGCATCGATACTCAGTTATTACCTGCTGTGGATTCCAAGAGGAACGATCCAGCATGACTTCGGTTGGTTTTTCCTTCATCCTTTGTGGGGCCTCGGCTTCTTCATTGTCGTGAACCGGCTCGTACTCGCCGAGCAGAGTTGGATCCGTCAAGCCCGTCTGCCGTCGACGGTTTCGATCTTCGCCACGCTCGGGATCTTCTCCTACTCGATCTACCTGACGCACGAGCTCGTGATCATGCAGTCGTGGCGTTGGACCAACCCGGCGTGGTTGCAGATGACGAACGTCTTTCTGGTCGTGCTGCCGGCGACGATCGTGTTTGCGTGGATCTTCTTCTGGTTCTGCGAGAAGCCGTTCATGGTTCGGCGCAGACCGAAGCCGATTGAGGAAACACACAGCACGGATTGGCGGCCAAAGTGGGCCCCGATCCCCGAGTCGCAACCTAGCGCGGTTTCTGATTAAAATAGGGGCAACATGCGCCATTTACACCTGCTGGCACTCATATTCACGTTAATCGTTCTGCCGTTCATCACTCCGCAAGATCCGGCGACACCGCCACCCGCGGCCCGGCCGCAAGCGTCTCCAACGCCGGCGCCGCTGCCGCCGCCGACCGTTTCGATCGATAACTATCGCGCGCCTGCCGGACGGATCATCGGCGCGGCGCTCGTGAGTAATCGCGCGTGGGAACGGCTCGCGCACCTGACGGACCACATCGGCCACAGACTCAGCGGTTCGAAGAGCCTCGAGCGCGCGATCGAATGGGCGCTCGCGGAGATGAAACGCGACGGGCTCGACAACGTGCGTGGCGAAAAAGTGATGGTCCCTCATTGGGTGCGTGGCGAAGAGAGTTTGGAACTGACCGTGCCGCGTCCGATGAAACTCGCGATGCTCGGTCTCGGCAACAGCGTCGGCACGCCTGCTGACGGCATTACGGCGGAGGCCGTCGTGGTCCGTAACTTCGCGGAGCTCGATGCGCTTGGCGAAAAAGTGCGGGGAAAGATCGTCGTCTACAACGTTCCGTTCACAAACTATGGCGCGACTGTCCAGTATCGCGGGTCTGGAGCGTCACGAGCGGCGCAATACGGCGCGGTGGCTGCGCTTGTGCGATCGATTACGCCCGTCAGTTTGCAGTCGCCGCACACGGGCGCGCTGAATTATGACCAGCGGCAACCGAAGATTCCCTCGGCCGCGATCTCGATCGAAGCCGCGGAGATGTTGCAGCGCATGCACGATCGCGGCGACCGCCCGACAGTGCGGCTCAAGATGGAAGCGAAGTTTTTGGCCGACGCGGAGTCGGCGAATGTCATTGCGGAGTTGCGCGGATCGGAGAAGCCGGACGAAGTGGTGGTGATCGGCGGGCACTTCGATTCATGGGACGTGGGCCAGGGCGCTCATGACGACGGCGGCGGTTGCATCATCGCGTGGGAGGCCGTGCGGCTGTTGAAAGAGCTCGGGCTGCGTCCGCGGCGCACGATCCGTGTCGTGCTCTACACGAATGAAGAAAACGGGTTGCGCGGTGGTAACGCGTATCATGACGCGCACCGCGACGAGCTCGCGAAACATATTTTTGCGATCGAGTCTGATTCCGGCACGTACCGGCCCGAAGGACTCGGGCTCGCGGCCACCGCACCGCCGCAGGCACGCGCCAACTTGCTGGCGATCGCCAAACTGTTGAGTGGAATCGGCGCCGATGGTATCGCTGCAAGCGGCGGCGGCGCTGATATTGGACCGATAATGCGTGAAGGTGTGTTGGGGGCGAGTCTCGACGTCGACGGAACCCATTACTTCGACATCCATCACACCAACTCAGACACGCTCGACAAAATTAACCCGCGCGATCTCCAGTACTGTGTGGCGACGATGGCCGTCTTCGCCTACACGATCGCGGATCTGCCTGAACCGTTCAAAGGCCCGGAAGGTACGGGTAAGTAGAGTTAGTCGAGTTGATAAGTGGCAACGCTCGTCGGCGTCTCGAAGCAGCGGACTTTGTAGATCTGCACGCGATCGTCGCCGACTCTCCTGGCGACACGTTCTAAAACGTACTTCGCGAGGTTCTCAGCCGACGGTTGCAACTCGTCAAACGGCGGCAACTCGTTGATGTTTCGGTGGTCGAGATAGGTGACCACTTCGTCCGCCGCCGCCTTCAGCTCCACGAAATCGACAAGCAGCCCTACGTTGTCCAACTCGCGTCCTCGCGCGTAGATCTCGATCTTGTAGTTGTGCCCGTGCAGGTTCTCACACTTCCCCTTGTAACCGCGTAGTTGGTGAGCGCTGGAGAAGTTGCGCTCGATCATTACTTCAAATTGTCCCGGCATAATTTGCTTCTGACGATAAGATACGCGCGAGGTCGCCGATCTGTGAAGTGACCCTGCACGACGGCAGGCTTTGCAGGAACGTGCGGCCGTATCCCTTCGTTCGCAAACGCGGATCGAGTACGGCGAGCACGCCGCGATCCGTTGTGCTGCGAATCAGCCGCCCGAGTCCTTGCTTCAGTGCGATGATGGCTTGAGGAACGCTGTACTGGTAAAAACTCGATCCGCCGCAGTCCTCTATGTATCGCTGACGCGCCGCGACGAGCGGATCTGTCGGCACTGCAAACGGCAGCTTGTCGATGATCACGCACGACAACTGATCGCCGCGCACGTCGACTCCCTGCCAGAAACTCGACGTCGCAAACAACACGGCGTTCGGCGTCTCGCGAAAGCGCTTGAGCAGTTGCCCCTTTGAAACGCTGCCCTGGACAAAGCACGGATAATCGATCTCCGTCCAGACGTTTTCGTACAACGATTGCATTCCGGCGAGGCTCGTCGATAGAACAAAGGCGCGTCCCTCGGTCGCGTTCAGGATCTTGATCACTTCCTCGACCGCTGCCGACTGCCATTCGCGCGAACGTGGATCGGGCATCATCGGCGGCAGGTAAAGAATCGCCTGACGCTGATAGTCGAAAGTCGACTCGGCGATCAGATCTTCAGCGGAGTCGAGACCGAGGCGGTCGCGAATGAACGAAAAGTTTCCGCCGCTCGACAACGTCGCGGAGGTCAGGACCACGGTTGGGACTTCGTCGAACAACTTATCTTGCAGCAGTCCGGCAACGTCGATCGGCGACGCCCGCAGAAATACGCCGCGGCCGCGTCGTTCGAGCCAGTAAACGAACTTCTTGTCAGGGCCGGTGACGATGAACTCGAGATCGAAGCGGACCTGACGCAGGCGACGGATCAGGTTTTCAATCTCCGGCGGTTTTTCCTGCAACAAGTCGAGCGTTGTTTCGACGCGGGCGATCGCGTTCTCCAGTACCGAGTAAAGTTCGCCAAGGCGCGTCGCTTCAAACTCGCCGCTGGAGTTTCGCCGCGCAAACGTTCCGGGGATGATCGGGTAACGTCCTTCCTCGCCGCGCCCGTCGCGAAAACCCATCCAGAAGTCGTCGGCGAAGCGTGATAGACGCGCCGTGCTCTTCGTAAGCTCCTGATCGAGCTGCACGTCGTCGATCGGCATCATGCCGATGTCCCGCACCAGCTCTTCGATTTGATAGTTCGAAATCTGCGAACCGAAGTATTCAGATGCGACGTCTTCGATCAGGTGCGCTTCGTCGAGAATGACGGCTGTGTAGTCAGGCAGGACCGAGCCGTAATTGCCGTTGCGCAGGCTTAGATCGGCGAAGAAGAGATGATGATTGACGACGACGATGTCCGCGTCCTGCGCGCGGTTACGCATGCGTGTGATGAAGCACGGATCGAAGTCGGGACACTTCTGGCCCAGGCATGTGTCTGAGCGCGCGTCGATGTGACGCCAGAAGGGGAGCGACTCCGGAAGGTTCGCCAGCTCCGCGCGATCGCCCATCTCGCTGTGTCGCGACCACTCCGTCACCTCCTCGAAGTAATCGACTTCGTCGAGACCTTCGAGCACGGGCGTCGACTGCGCGCGAGCGAGACGGTTCAGGCAGACGTAGTTGCTGCGGCCTTTCATGTAAGTCGCCGCGAAGCGTTTCGGCAACACCTGCTGGAGAAACGGAATGTCTTTCTCCATCAACTGTTCCTGCAAGTTTTTCGTGCCGGTGGAAACGATGACCCTGCCGTTGCCGCCCAGGGCAGCGGCGATGGCGGGAACGAGATAGGCGAGCGTCTTGCCGGTGCCGGTGCCCGCTTCGACGATGAGATGCCGCTTCTCCTCAAACGCGCGCATCACTGCCTCAGCCATCTGGATCTGGCCGGGCCGATACTCGTATTCAGGATGGGCCTTCGCGATCAATCCCTCCGGCCCAAAGATTTCTTGCATACAGATCAGTGACGATTAAGACGTTTGGCGTATAAAGGAAATCTTTCCGTCAGGCCGAGAACGTCGCGCTTTACTTTCGCGATGACGCTTTCGGATTGTGGATCGTGGATCACCTCCGCGATTAGCCGTCCGATCTCGTGCATCTCCGCTTCTTTCATGCCGCGCGTGGTGACGGCGGGCGTGCCGATGCGCAGACCGGAGGCGACGAACGGTTTGTTTTGGTCGAACGGGATCGTGTTCTTGTTGACCGTTATTGACGCGGCTTCGAGCGCTTTCTCCGCGGCCTTGCCGGTGATGCCTTTGCCGTCCATGTAAACGTCGACGAGCATCAGGTGATTGTCGGTGCCGCCGGAAACGAGACGGAGCCCTTGTTCCTGCAACTCGCTCGCAAGTGCTTTCGCGTTCTTTAAAACCTGGCGTTGATATTCTTTGAAGTCGTCGCGCAACGCCTCGCCGAGAGCGACGGCTTTGGCGGCGATGATGTGGACCAGCGGACCGCCCTGCACGCCCGGAAACAGTTTTCGATCGATCTCTTTCGCGTGTTCCTCTTTGCAGAGTATCAGACCGCCGCGTGGGCCGCGCAGTGTTTTGTGCGTAGTAGTCGTGACGTAGTCGGCGTGCGGAACGGGCGACGGATGCAGACCCGCGGCGATCGGCCCGGCGATGTGCGCGATGTCTGCAAACATACGCGCACCGACGCTGCGCGCTATCTCGCCTATACGCGCGAAGTCGATGGTTCGCGGATAAGCAGATGCGCCGCAGACGAGCAGCTTCGGCCGATGCTGTTCGGCGATCTTTTGCAACTCGTCGTAGTCGATCTGTTCCGTCTCTTTCGAAACGCCATAGTCGGCGACCTTGTAACTGATACCTGAAAAGTTCATCGGATGGCCGTGCGTCAGATGGCCGCCGTGCGACAGGTTCATGCCGAGAATCTGATCGCCATACTGAATCGCCGCCAGATACACGGACATGTTCGCCTGCGCGCCGCTGTGCGGCTGCACGTTGGCGTGGTCGGCGCCAAATAACTCCTTCGCGCGATCGATCGCCGTCTGCTCGACGACGTCGGTCCATTCGCAGCCGCCGTAGTAACGCTTGCCGGGATAACCTTCGGCGTACTTGTTTGTAAAAACGGATCCGGCGGCTTCGAGCACTGCCTCGCTGACGAAGTTTTCCGAGGCGATCAACTCCAACCCGTGCGCCTGACGCGCGACTTCTCTGTCGATGGCATCGGCGATAACGGGATCGACCTGGCTTAACGATGCGTTTCGAGAATCGGTCATTTGTGTCCTTTGGTCTGTTGCCGTTCTACCTCATTGATCTTTTCTACTCGCGCGGCGTGGCGGCCGCCTTCGAAGCCGGTGGTGAACCAGGCGCGCACGATCTTCGGAATGTCGTCCGGCGGCGTCGTGCGGGCGCCAATTGCTAACACGTTTGCGTTGTTATGTTGACGTGCGAGCCGCGCGATCTCTTCGGACCACGCAACCGCGGCGCGCACGCCGGCGACTTTGTTGGCCGTGATCGCCATTCCGGTGCCGGAGCCGCACACGAGCAGTCCCTGCTCGGCTTGTCCGCCGGCAACCTGCTCGGCGACTTTGCGCGCGTAGTCAGGATAGTCAACCGACTCTTCCGACGCCGGACCCAGATCGTCGAAATCAACGCCGATGTCCGTCAGTACGGATTTCAACCGTTCCTTCTCGGCGTAACCAGCATGATCGCTTGCCAGAGCTATTTTCATCTTTTTAGAAACCTTTGAATGAATGAAAGAAGCGTCATGTTATCTCAAGGCATCGGTGGCTTCAAATCCGTGTTTCTACGCACGTTTGCGTAAGTCGCAGTGGCTAAGCGAGAATGCCCGGATTATGCGCTGGTCAAACTACTTCATTCCAACCCTTCGCGAAGACCCGGCCGACGCCGAAGTCATTTCGCACAAACTTCTCCTGCGCGCCGGAATCGTCCGGCAACTGTCAGCCGGAATCTATTCATTGCTGCCGCTGGGCCAACGCATCGCACTCAAGGTCCAGCAGATCCTCCGCGAGGAGATGAACGCGATCGGCGGCCAGGAGTTTTATCTGCCTGCGCTGCATCCGGCCGAGCTCTGGCAGGAGTCAGGCCGTTGGCAGGCAATCGGCGACGAGATGTTTCGTCTCAAGGATCGCAAGAACACGGATATGTGTCTGGGCATGACGCACGAAGAGGTATTCACTTCGATCGCGCGCAACGAAATCCGCTCGTACAAGCAACTGCCGCAGGTCTGGTATCAGATCCAGATCAAATTCCGCGACGAAGCGCGGCCGAAATCCGGTCTGATGCGAATCCGCTCCTTCACCATGAAAGACGCCTACTCGTTCGACCTCGATCGCGCGGGGCTCGACAAATCGTTCAGCGATCAACGCGAGGCGTACAAGAAGATCTTCTCGCGTTGCGGAATACAGTTTCTGATCGTCGAAGCGTCGTCGGGCGCGATGGGCGGTACGGAGTCGAACGAGTTCATGGCCCGGACGCCGGCCGGCGAAGACTTCATCGTCAACTGCGCGAACTGCGGTTACGCGGCCAATATGGAAAAGGCGACTTCACGATTGGCGGCGATCCACGACGACGCGGGACTGGCCGCGCCGGAAGAGTTTCCCACGCCCGGCGTGCGCACGATCGAAGACTTGACCACGTTCCCCGGCGGAGCTGAAGCATCGCGGCAGATCAAGACTCTGGTTTACATGGATAAAGATGCGCGGCCGATGCTGATTCTAATGAGGGGCGACCACCAGTTGAATGAAGCGAAACTTGCCGATCTCGGCATGGGAGGCGCACGTCCCGCGCATCCGGAAGAGATTCGCGAACTGCTTGGCGCCAATGCTGGAAGTCTGGGTCCGGTGGGCGCAAGTGATCCGCGGCTCGTGATCTTCGCAGATAACGCATTGAAGAACCGGCGAAACATGACAACCGGGGCTAACAAAGATGATTGGCATATCCGTGGCGTCGAGGTCGAACGGGATTTTAAAGTTCATAACTGGGTCGACGTCCGAACAGTCCAGGCA
>JBKPNH010000076.1:0-6083 GCA_046732535.1 Acidobacteriota bacterium | reverse complement strand
GCTGATGGTGTTCAAACCGCTCACCCGGTTTCTCATCGCTTGCAGCGTGCTGGTCCTGCTGACAACGCTCCTCCTTCTGAATCCTAATTCATCAACTATCAACGAAAACTACAAGGAAGGCGAGGTCCTGACGCGTGCGATCGTCGTCCCGGCCGACCTCACCACCGTCGATCTCGCCGAAACGGAACGACGTCAGCAAGCCGCGCGAGAGGCGACCCGTCCCATCTTCAATTTCGACTCAACGCGCGCCGAAACGTCCGTGCAGAGTTTTCGCGCGAGCTGGGATGAACTGAAACAAGAGATCGCACCTAATCACAACCACACGGAAGCGGATCTCGATCGCTTGGAGTCGCTGATCCGTGAGATTGGCGCGAGCTACATCTTCGACGATGCCGACGCAGATCGCCTGCAGCGCGAGATCATCCTGGTCGAGGCCCGAAAGCCCGCGGCGCAAATGATCATGCCGGCGCCGTTGACGAGGATGGTGCCGCTGTCTACCGCGCGCCGCACTCTGGAAACGAGAATACTGACCCTCAGCGGCTGGACGACGGACCAGCGTACGTCGCTGATCGCCGCCATGGTCCCGCTCATCCGTCCTAACGTGGTTTGGGACGAACCAGCCACCATCACCGCGCGTGAAACTGCGGCAGGTCAGATTCCGTCCGTCGTCATTTCTCTGAAGCGCGGCCAGTTTCTCGCTCGCGAAGGCGACACAGTCACGCCTGCGACTCTGACCCAAATCGCCGCGATCAAGGGCACTGGACGCCTCGGTCGACCGTGGCAAAACTTCTTCGGCCTGCTGCTGGTGGTTATAGCGGTCTATTGGGCCGCGTGGAAATTTGCGGAACACCGCACGAGCAGCGCGCTCAGTCTCAGCAAGCACAAGGCTTTCGCTCTCGTAGGCTCGGCAATTCTGATCCAGACGGCGTTGATGAAGATCGGCTTCGTCTTTGGCGAGAGTGTCGCAGCGAGAATGCAGGCGCCGTTCAACGACCCTGCAATTTGGAACTTTGCGATTCCGTTTGCCGCCGCCGCACTACTCGTGGCAATGCTGGTCGACACTCAACTGGCTTTCCTTGCCGGAATGATCACCGCGTTGTTCGCAGGACTGCTCGCGCCCACCGGAATGCAAAAAGCCCTGTTCGCGATGGTCTCGTGTTCCGCCGCGATCTATGGAACGGGCCGCTATCGCGAGCGACAGTCGGTGACTGTGGCTGGACTGCTCGTCGGTGGAGTGAACGCCGTCATGGCCCTGGCCCTAATCGCCTACGCGCAGCAGTCGCTCACGTGGAGAACGGTGCTGATGGCGATTGGCTCCGGCATTGCCGGCGGGTTGTTGACGGCCGTGTTTGCCGCGGGTGGTTTGCCGATCAATGAGTCGTTGTTCGGCATCCTCACGGACGTCAAACTGCTGGAGCTCTCGAATGCAGATCTGCCAGTGTTGGGCCAACTCGCACTGCGCGCGCCGGGCACTAACCAGCACTCGCACGCGGTCGGACAACTCGCGGAGGACGCTTGTCGCGCAGTCGGCGCAAACCCGTTGCTCGCGCGTATCGGCGCGTTGTATCACGACATCGGCAAGCTCGCCGCGCCTGAGTATTTCGTCGAGAACCAGCAAGGCGACAATCCCCACGATCGGCTGCGTCCGTACCAGAGCGCGAAGATTATTACGAGTCACGTGACGTATGGCGCCCGGCTCGCAAAAGAGATCGGTCTGCCGCAAAAGATCGCCGACTTCATCCCGCAGCATCACGGCACCCGAACCTTGCACTACTTCCTGCGCAAAGCGCAGGCGCAGGCAAAGCCGAATGAAAAGATCGACGAAGCTGACTTCCGTTATCCCGGGCCGAAGCCGCAGTTCAAAGAGGCCGCGATCATGATGCTGGCCGACTCGTGCGAGGCAGCGGCGCGTTCGTTGGCGCGTCCCGATCCGGAGAATATTCGCGCCATCGTCCTAAAGATCTTCGATGCCATCGTCAGCGACGGACAACTCGACCAGTGCGACATCACGCTCCAGGAGTTGACGACGATTCGTGAAGCGATGATCAGTGCGTTGACTGCGATCTATCACGCGCGCATCGATTATCCTGGTTTCAATCCACCACTCACAGGCCCACTGCCAACGCTGCCGGCCGGCGATCTCGACAGCGAAGAGCGCGGCGTCAGCTACAGCAAGCCCTCCGAAATTCCGATCAGCCGCGGCGGCGAGGTCGAAGACGAAGCTATCCCACGCAAAGTGGGAAACCGGTAACCACAAGAGGCACAAAAAACACAAAAGGCACAAAGAAGGAAAAGTAAGAGGGTCTCACCTCCCTTGAACCTTTCTGTGCCTTTTGTGTCTTTTGTGCCTCTTGTGGCTAAAACTTTGAGCGGAGTTTGGAATACGTGGTGGGGAGATCTTCAGGAAGGACTCGTGTCTCACCGACTGTGGTCATGAAATTCGTGTCACCGCCCCAGCGAGGCAGCACGTGAATGTGAAGGTGGTCGGCGATACCGGCGCCGGCAGCCGCACCCAGATTCATGCCCATGTTGAATCCTAGAGGCGAGTAAACCTCGCGCAGCGCCGTCTGCGCGCGCTTCGTGAGATCCATCATCTCGTCCGTGATCGCTTTCGCCGTCGAATCAAACTCGCTCGTGTGCAAGTAAGGCACGACCATCAGATGTCCCGAGATGTACGGATACAGATTAAGGACGACGAATGCGTGATCGCCGCGATGGAGCACGAAGTTGGTCTCATCCTGCTCGGTCTCGCGCGCGATGCGGCAAAAGACACACTCATCCGCCTGTGAATCGACCCCCGACGCTATATAACGGGCACGCCAGGGACTCCACAATCTATCCAATCCAAAACACCTCGATGTGTTGCAGCTTAAAGAATAGGCGGCTGACGGTTTTCCTCACCCAACGGGCGCGAGGAATTTGGCGCCGACGCATGAGATCCGGAATTGTCGTCGTTGATAAGTTCTTTCAGTTCCTTACCGGGTTTGAAATACGGCACGCGCTTCGCGGGAATGCTGACCGGATCGCCCGTCTTTGGATTTCTGCCGCGCCGCGCCCCACGCTCGCGAACGCGAAAACTGCCAAAGCCGCGCAACTCGATCTTCTCGCCGTGATTCAGTGTTTCAATGATGCTTTCAAAGACAATTTCGACCAAACGCTCCGCGTCTTTCTTAGTGAGTTCTGCCGCCCGCGCAACGTCTTCGACGAGTTCTGCTTTTGTCATGCATCACCTCGATTGTTGAAATCGAAATTTTAAATTAACGTCTTGATAATAGCGAGGTTAAGTTACTCGTACACTACCAGAAAACAGACTTGTCGGGCAAGACTTAGCCTTAAAGGACGGCGGGATGCGGATGAATGGACCAGGGACTATTCGTCCCCGGCATCTGGTTTGCTCAAGCCAAAGTCGGCAAGTTCGCCCAGTGAGGCCATTCCCCCACCCGCTTCTGACGAATAGATCTTCGTGTCGACAATCGGTTCGTCCTTACCCACTGCTCGGGCAGAAAGACCGATCTTCTTCGTGTCGGGGTCGATGCGCAGGATCTTAAAGTCCATTTCCTGACCCAACTGCACCACGTCCTCCGGTTTGGCAATTCGCTCTTCAGAAAGCTCCGAGATATGACAGAGACCTTCGAGATTGTCGTCGAGCTCGACAAAGGCGCCGAAGTTGGCGAAACGCGCCACTTTGCCATGAACGACATCGCCCGGTTTGTGCTCGTTCGTGAACTTCTCCCAGGCATTAGGCTCAAGGTCCTTGATCGAAAGTGACAGGCGGCGGTTCTCGCTGTCGATACTGGTGATCACCGCATCGATCTCCTGACCTTTCTTCAAAACCTCGCTCGGGTGCTTGATGCGGCGCGACCAGGAAATGTCTGAAACGTGAACCAGGCCGTCGACTCCGTCCTCAATCTCGATGAAGGCGCCGAAGTCCGTTAGGTTACGGACGCGGCCATGAACACGCGTGCCGACTTGATAACGCTCGTGCAGCGTCTGCCACGGGTTCTCCTGCACCTGCTTCATACCGAGACTGATGCGGCGCGCTCGCGGATCGACGCTGAGCACCTCGACTTCAACAGCATCTCCCGGGTTGACGACCTTGCTCGGGTGCTTGACGCGCTTGGACCAGCTCATCTCGGAAACGTGTACCAATCCCTCGACGCCACTCTCGAGCTCGACAAAGGCGCCGTAATCGGCCACGCTCGCGACTTTACCATTCACCCTGCTGCCGACCGGGAAACGCTCTTCGACGCTGGACCACGGATCGGGAAGCAGTTGCTTGTAACCGAGCGACACGCGCTCACGCTCGCGATCGAACTTGAGCACCTTGACCTGAATCGTATCGCCTACTTTGAACAACTCGTTCGGGTTCTGAAGCCGTCCCCACGACATGTCCGTCACGTGCAGCAATCCATCGACGCCGCCGAGATCGACGAACGCGCCGTAGTCGGTAAGGTTCTTGATCTGGCCCTCGACGACGATGTCCTCTTCGATCTGCTGAAGCGTCTGGTCCTTGCGGCCGGTGTTCTCCTGTTCGATGACGGCCTTGCGCGATAACACGACGTTCGAGCGCTTGCGGTTAAGCTTGATGACTTTCGCTTCGATGATCTGGTTGCGCAGGCTGTCGAGGTTACGCACTGGACGAACGTCCACTTGCGAGCCCGGCAGGAAAGCGGCGATGCCGTCGATGTCGACACGCAGGCCGCCCTTGATGCGATCGATGACACGTCCTTTGACGCTGCTGCCGTCGCGATAGGCTTTCTCGAGATCGTCCCAGGCTTTCATGCGCACTGCGTCGGCGCGTGAAAGGACCGGCAGCCCGTCGGCGGTTTCCATGCTCTTGACGAGCACTTCCACTTCGTCGCCGGCTTTGACGGTCAGTTGTCCATTCTCGGTAAACTCGGCCGGGTTAACGATCCCTTCCGACTTGTAACCAAAATCGATGACGACTCCGCGTTCGCTCAAACCAACGACGGTGCCGCGAACGACTTCGCCTTCTTCGAGGGTCGCTTGTTCCTGCTCGAATTGATCGAGCAGTTGTCCGAAGTCCACGTCGCCGCCGGCGCGTGATTCATCGGCGTCATCAATATCGGTTGTGTGGGTTACTGGTGCGGGTTGAGAAGCCATGACGGTATTTTGCGGCGCAGTCTGCGACTCGCCGGGGGTTGAATTGTTGGCCTCGCTGTTGTTCAGCTTGGGTTGTTCACTAGACATGAATACTCCTGTAGTTCCCCGATACTCTCGGCGCGTCGCAAGATCATATCGCGCTTCACTGAACCGTAACAATCAGCGCAGGTCTTCGCTGAATGCCAGACAGTGTCCAGCGGCGATTTGCTTGATTGACCTTGGCGTTGTCGGGAAATGAAGCTGGCGAGGAAGCGAGCCGTTTGGATTTGGAAATGTCAGTTTAATCTGTTTCGATTACCGCCCTGCCGTAGTTACCCCGCTTGGTCCGACAAACACCCGCCGCCTTCTTACCGGGTAGGGCGGCAATGTACACGCCGGTGTGAGCTATGTCAAGGCAACAGAAGGCGTTTCTGTGACTCCGTCGATGATGCAGAGTCACAGAAACGAAAATGTTTTAGAGATGCAATTATTGAGTTGAAGAAAGCGACTCACCCATGCGCGGAACAACATACACACCGGCCGAATGAGAGCCGACGAACAGCACGTTCTGATCGTGCGCATCGAAAGCCAGCGCCCAGATCCTTTGACTCGGCAAACGCCTGCCTTTCGGATCGATGCGCGCCCACGTTACGCCACCGTTTGTGCTGCGATAAACACCACCGCCGACTTCGCTCACCTGATAAGCATTGCCGGCAAAGATCTCGTCGCCGTTACGTGGATTGACAAGAATGCTGGTGAAGTCGCCGAACGGCAGATTGCCACCGCGGCGGCTCCACGTCGCGCCACCATCATGCGACATGAAGAGCGCCTGCTTGGTGCCGACGTAAATGTAATCGGGCCGTTGCGGATCCTGCGCGATGGTATTCACCGGCACTTCATTTGGAATCCCTTCAACTTTGCGCCACGTTTTACCGCTATCACGTGAGACGAGGACACCGGAGCTCGGTGTGCCTACGAAG
>JBKPNH010000075.1:0-12247 GCA_046732535.1 Acidobacteriota bacterium | reverse complement strand
GTGTTACCAGTGCGGCGCAGCGCATCTTTGCTCCCTGGTTAATTCTTCACAGCCGCAAGGATTGCTTGCGAGGCTTTTTGAACTTCGGGAGTGATGATGTCTTCGCCGTCCGATTTGGCTTTTGCTTTCGAGGTGTTGCTGAGCACCGTGCTCGAGGTTTGCAGGTTGTCGAGCATGTATTGCAGCGAGAGCTCGTCTTTAGCTTTTATCCCGTTGCCGGCGCCTCCGCCTCCGGTCGGCATCCCAGTGGCTGCCGCTGCGATGTTGCCGATGGCCTTGCCAAACATCGAGCCGCCGCCTTTCTTGATGGTGACCGATGCCGAAAGCAGATAGTCACACTGGAGCCGCCGCGCTTCCTCGAGTGCTTGTGAAAGCTGCGGCGATGACAACGCGACTACCTCGACGTTCGCGCCGTTGAGTTGTCCAACGAAACTGCTGCGCAACGTTTCTGTTGTACGTGCCGGGTCGCCTGAGCTCACTTCGACCTTCGGCGTGATTAATCCGATGCGAATCGTGCCGGGCTTTTTCGCAGTCGTGTTGCTTGTGACACCGGCACTGCTTGCTGTTGCGGCGGCGTTGCTGGTTGATTGAGGATTGTAAGCGCCTGAAACTGCCGCGGCGTTGATGCCGTAAAGCTCGTTCATGTTCTTGGCGAGCGTGTAGCCTTCGGGCAGTTCGAATAAGGACGCACTGAGCGGTTCTTTCGAGAGCTCGAGCACTTCCTGCGTCATCGTCATGGTTTGACCACCGGGCTGATACATGGTCGTCGTCACGAGGAGCGGAAAGCCGAGTTTGGCAGTGCCGACGGTCTTGGTACGAAATTCGTCTTTGCATCCGGGCTGCTGCGGGCGCGTCGGCATTGTCTGATGCTTCGTCTGACTCGGACATTCGAACGCATACTCAAAGTCGATGTACCATCCGTCAGTTTCGATTTTCTGATCCTTGCTGCACGCTTCGGGGCTCGCCGTCATTACCATTGAGGTCTTGATGTGGCGTGCGGTGAAGCCAAACATCTGTTTGCGTTCGCCGGTGTCGGTAACCGTGTTCGTTACGTTGACGATTCCACCGCGGGTGGGTTGAGTTTGGGGCTGCGCGTTTGGAACGCCCGGAGTGCCGCCTCCGTCGCCTTCGCCCATGCCCGTCGGGCCTGTTCCATCAGTCGAGGAGATGAGATACGTTTTCGCCGTTTCGTTAATCGTCAACGTGCGTTTCAGGTCGCACTGGACGATGCTCGTGAATCCCATATTGCCGGGCATCTCGGTGCGCATCCTCTGTCCCTTGATGTAGAGCAGGTTCTCAGCGCCCGGGCCGCTGCCAGTGCTCATCCGCTGGCGGATTTTCACGTCATTAGTTGTTTGTTTTCCGGTTGTTTGGCTATTCGTGACAACTCCCGCGGCCATATACACGGTTAAAATCGCAGCGGTCACAATGAAGAATGCTCGTTTCATAATCTTCCTCCCTTTGCGTGAGAACGCATTATCGGCTTCAATTACTAACGCAGGAATTCTAACTGGAACAGCTCAAAAAAGTGGAACAAGGGGTCACTCAGCTACTCGTAGCCTGGAGCGAGGGCGAAAAATCTGCACTGGACGAGCTGATGCCGGCCGTTTACGACGAGCTGCGTCGGCTCGCGAAGAACTACCTGGGACGCGAGCGGCCCGGCCACACTTTGCAAACGACGGCGCTGGTGCACGAGGCTTATCTTCGTCTGGTCGATCAGAAAGCGGTGAACTGGCAGAACCGCGCGCAGTTCTTCGGCATCGCCGCGCAGATGATGCGCCGGATTCTCATCAACCACGCCAACGAGCGACAGGCACAAAAGCGTCAGGGATATGCGACAAAAGTGTCTTTGGACGAAGCGGTGAGCTTCTTTGAAAAACGCGAAGTCGACCTGATGGCGCTTGACGAAGCGTTGAACAGCCTCGCCGTCCTCGATCCTAAACAGACACAGATAGTCGAGTTGCGGTTCTTCGGCGGCCTCACAATAGACGAGGTTGCGGAAGTGCTCGCTATCTCACCGGCCACCACTAAACGCGAATGGGACTCGGCGAAACTGTGGCTGCGCCGGCAGCTAAACATGGGAGGTAGCGCGTCATCACCCCGGAACGTTGGCAACAAGTAAAACAGCTTCTGTCGGACGCCCTGGAATTAGACACTGGACGCCAGCGACAGTTTCTCGATTCAGCTTGCGGCCACGATCGCGAACTGCGCGAAGAAGTCGACTTGTTGCTGGCTCAGCAAGTCGATACCAGCAACGATCCGATGGAAATGTGTGCCGATGACGCGGCCCTGTTGCGGCTCGAAATGGACGTCGACGCCGCGAAACCTGGCAGCCGTATCGGCCCGTACCGCATAGTGCGCGAGATCGGCCGCGGCGGAATGGGCGCCGTCTATCTGGCCGAGCGTGACGACGAACACTATCGCCAGCAAGTGGCGATCAAGTTGATCAAGCCCGGGCTCGGCGGCGACGTCATCAGGCGACGCTTCCGAAACGAGATGCAGATCCTCGCCGAGTTGAATCATCCGAACATCGCGCGCCTCTTCGACGCGGGCACCACCGCCGAGGGACTACCGTATCTCGTGATGGAGTACGCCGAAGGCAGTCCGATCACTGTTTATTGCGATCAGCGCAAACTCTCGGTCGAGCAGCGGCTCAAGCTCTTCTGCACGGTCTGCGAAGCTGTTCAGTACGCGCATCAGCATCTTGTCATCCATCGAGACATCAAGCCCGGCAATATTCTCATCACCGGCGAGGGTCTGCCGAAGCTCGTCGACTTCGGCATTGCAAAACTTTTGCAACGCGGGACACTCGCGTCAGATTTAACCGCGACGGCGATGCCCTTTATGACGCCGCAATACGCCAGCCCCGAGCAGGTGCGCGGCGAGCCGGTTACGACTGCAACCGATGTGTACTCGCTCGGCGTCGTGCTGTATGAACTGTTGAGTGGCCATGCGCCTTATCGTTTTCAGAGTCGTGTGCCGCACGAGGTGGCGAGGGCTAACTGCGACGACGATCCTGAGCGTCCGAGCGTGGCCGTCACTAAACATGGCGAGACTGGCGAGACACGTCTTTCCAAAACGCGAAAACGCCTGCACGGCGATCTCGATAACATCGTGCTGATGGCCATGCGTAAAGAGCCGCAGCGCCGTTATGCCACCGCCGAACAGCTTTCTGAAGACATCCAACGCCATCTTAATGGTCTGCCGGTGCGAGCGCGCCAGGATACGTTTGCCTACCGTGCAGGCAAGTTCATTCGCCGGCAGAAGGTGGCAGTCGCGGCGGCGGCTATCGTCGCGGTCACGCTTCTGGTCGGAATAATCGCGACGACGTGGCAGGCTAGAGTTGCGCGAGCCGAGCGCGCCCGATCCGAGAGCCGGTTCAACGAAGTGCGACAGCTCGCGAATTCGATCGTCTTCGAAGTACACGATGCAGTTGTGAACCTGCCTGGTTCGACGCCCGCCCGTTCGCTCATCGTGCAGCGCGGTCTGAAGTATCTCGACAGTCTTGCCAAAGATGCCGCCGGAGATCGCGGGCTGCAACGTGAGCTGGCGGCGGCGTACGAAAAGTTGGGCGCTGTGCAGTACACGCCAACGGTGGCGCACCTCGGCGACTTGCCCGGCGCGCTTCAGAGCCATCGCAAGGCGGCCGCACTCCGTGAGGCGTTGCTGGCGGCGGAGCCTTCGAACCGCGATTACCGCCGCGACTTGCTCGATAGTTACTGGTACATCGCCACGCTGATCGGAGCGCAAGGTGATATGCCCGGCGAATTGGAGATGCTCCGTCAACAATTACCCGCACGCCGCGATCTGGCCGCGGTAGAAACGACGGAGTATCTCGATCGCTACAATCTCGCCGCCACCTACACAGGGATCGGCAACTTGCTGATGCAGATGGGAGACGCAAAAGGCGCACTCGAAAATCAGCAGGAAGGTTTTCGTCTTCGCGAAGAGCTTTCCACGCTTGATCCGAACATGGCGCGCTCGCGACGTGCGTTGTCGATCTCGTACGAATACCTCGGCCTCGCCACGGATCAAGCCGGCGACACTCGCGCCGCACTCGATCTTCAACGCCGCGGATTAGAACTGCGCGAGTCTCTGGTCGCCGCCGATCCACTCAACACGGATCTGCGGCTGATGTTGAACGAGAGTTATCGCTACGTCGGCGACATGCTCTTCAAGCTCGAAGATTACGACGGAGCGCGCGATTACTATCACAAACAACTGGCTTTAACTCGCGAGATGGTCGCCTCAGACCCATCTAACGCACAGTTCCGCGGAAACGAAGCCGTCGCATTGATAAAGAACGGCGACGTCGAAGCGCATTACCGCCACAACGCCAAAGCCATCTCAAACTACGAGCAAGCGCTCCGAATCCGCGAGCAACTCAGTTCCGCCGCTAACCTCGACCTCTATCTGCGCCGGGATCTTGCGGAAGCGTGCCTGAAGCTCGGCGACGCGTTCCAAGCCAACGACGCCCGCTCGCAGGCCGTGAAAAACTACCAAAGAGCCATCGACATCCTCGGACCCCTCTCCACCACGATTCCCGCCCACGCCGGGATCCGCCTCCTGCTTGCCGACGCCCGTTCGCAGCTTGAAGCTGTCTCAAAACTCTAAAAATGCTATCTTGTTGTTCTTCGAGGGATACAGTCCGCAAACGCCGATTTTTGCGCGTTAATATACGTGAACGACAACAGTCTCAAAGGTAAACAATGCATCAGAATCGGTCTCGGGGTTACGTCCCGCCTCTATTGATTCTTCTCGCCACGGTTTTCATCACTCCAACCGCGAAGGCGCAGCAAGCGTGCTTTTCCGCCGAGGAACGAGCGCGCGCCGAGCGCACTGCGCGTGTCTATGCCGCGCCGGATCCGGGTTACGACCCTGTGCTCGGCTACAACCCCGCCAATGGTCCGCGTCGCGGCGCGCCGCCGGTGGATGAGAACGGACTGGCAAAGCCGATCAACTGTCTGGCAAACAAAGACGAGAACCCCGGCGCGGGCACGACGCCCAAGTTTCATTGCTCAGTTCAGGGCGTGACCGACAACGACGGCGACCTCGTGCGTTACAAGGTCAAACCGCACTTCAAAGGACAATCAACCGACAAAAGAAACGGCGAGATCTACGGCGAGTTCCTGTCGTCACGTTTTTCGAAAGCGCTTGGCTTCTTCGCCGACGACTCATGGGTGGCGGACGTCAATTGTGCCAACTGCGAGAAGAGCCTGACGAGAAGTTTTCAAGGCGCGAGCTTCTCGCCGTTTCAACCGGCCGCCGGCGTCGAGCTGCCGCTGGCGCGAGGAATCGACGTCAACTGCAACAACAAGGATTCCGGAGCACTCGCCGAAACACTTCAGATGCTGCTCCAGAATGGCGCGCCACGCGGCGAGATCGACGCCTTCAAACTCTGGCTGGCGTTCATCGATCACGGCGACACGAAGACTGACAATCACAAGTTTGCCTGTCTTGATTCGAAGAAGAACGCTGATGGCTCGCGCGCGTGCAAACCCGGTCAAGCAGTTTTCTACGTCGGCGACATGGGATCGACTTTTGGTTATTCGCGTTCAAGTGAAAACAAAGCCAAGCTCGAGGTTTGGCAGAAGAAGAACCCGATTGAAGTGAGCGGGGGAAAATGCACGACGACGGCGAAGAGCGTCGGCGATACGAGCATCAGCGAAGCCGGCCGCAAGCTGTTGGCCGATAATCTCCAACGACTGCTTGACGCGGAGAAACAAAACCAGACAATCACTCGCGTCTTCGCGGCGTCCAGAAACGCGGAGCGCGATCAGCCCCCGGCAAAATGGACCGCTGAATTCGAGCGCAAAGCGCGAATGATCATCGACGCGCGCTGCTCGAATTAACTTACCACGGAAACGAACAAGCATGACCTCTCAGGGAAAAGAATTGAAGCCAGTAGAAACGCCGGAGCAGACGAAGTCGAAACCGAAACGCTTCTTCGCCTGGTCCGTGCTCAATCGCGATTTATGCCAGTTGGAGTTCTTCCGGCGCGTGCTGGAGGAAGCGTTGGACAAGTCAACGCCGGTGCTGGAGAAGCTAAAGTTTCTCGCTGTGTTCTCCTCGAACCTCGACGAGTTCTTCATGGTCCGCGTCTCCGGTCTCAAGGAGATGCTGGGCATCGAAGAGATCGGACCGATGCCAGGCGAACTGACCCCCGAGGAACAGCTCCGCGTTATTCGCAAGCGCGTACTCACGCTCGTCGACGAACATACGAACTGTCTGCGTGAAGAAGTGATTCCGGAGCTCCAGTCTCACGGCGTTGTGATCGCGCGGTACTCATCGCTTTCGGCGAGCGAGAAGAAGCGACTGTCTGAGTACTTCATGAAGAACATCTTCCTGGTGCTCACGCCGCAGGCCGTTGACCCGGCGCGTCCTTTTCCATACATCTCGAATCTCAGTCTGAATATCGGTTTGACGGTCGAGAGCAATCCTGAAGACACGCTCGCCGGATTCCCGCTCGGCAGGGAAGTCAGGTTTGTGCGCATCAAGGTGCCGCCGGTAGTGCCGCGCCTGATTCCGGTCGAAGAAGGGAAGATGAAGTTCGCGCTGGTTGAAGAGGTGATTGAGGCAAACATCCATGCGTTGTTTCCCAACATGCACCTCAGCAAGGGACACGTGTTTCGCGTCACACGCGATGCCGACGTGGAGATACGCGACGACAAGGCCGCGGACCTGTTGAAGCTGATCAAAGAGTCGCTGCGCGAACGGCGTTTCGGATTGGCGGTGCGTTTGGAAGTGTCGTCGTCGATGCCGAGCGAGATGGTTGAGTACCTGACGAAGTCGCTCAACATCGAGCCCGACGATGTTTACGAGATCGGTGGACTGTTGGACGTTCCCGATTTGATGGAGCTTTACAACCTCGACGTGCCGGAGTTGAAGGACAAGCCGCTCCGCGCTGTGGTGCCTGTCGCTTTGCGGAACAAGGAATCGCTGTTCGAAGCCATCAAGAAGCAGGACGTGCTGCTCCATCATCCGTATAGCGCGTTTGGAACGATCGTGGATTTCATTCAGGCGGCGGCAGACGATCCGAAGGTGGTCGCGATCAAGATGTGTCTGTACCGCACGGGAAAGAATTCGCCGATTCCGCAGGCGCTGATGGCGGCCAGCGAGCGCGGGAAGCAGGTGACGGCGGTCGTCGAGATCAAGGCGCGGTTCGACGAAGAGAACAATATCGAGTGGGCCAAGCGTCTGGGTGAATCCGGCGTACACGTCGTGTATGGCATCGTCGGGTTGAAGACGCACAGCAAAGTGGCGCTGGTCGTGAGACGCGAGGATGACGGGCTGCAAACTTACACGCACATCGCGACGGGCAATTACAACCCGACGACGTCGAAGGTGTACACGGATCTCGGCCTGCTTACGAACGACTCGCTGATCGGCGACGACGCGACGGACTTGTTCAACTTCCTGACGGGTTTTTCGATTCAGAAGGAGTACAGCCGTTTGATGGTCGCGCCGCTGAATCTTCGCAAGCGAATGATGGCGTTGATCAAGCGCGAGACGGAGCATGCGCGTGAAGGCCGGCCGGCGCGCATCACCGCGAAGGTCAATCGGTTGACTGATTTGAACATTATCGAGGCGCTTTACGAGGCGTCGCAAGCTGGTGTGCAGATCGATCTGATCGTACGAGGCGCCTGCATGATTCGCCCGGGCGAGCCGGGGCTTTCGCAAACGATTCATGTGCGAAGCGTTGTCGGGCGGTTTCTCGAACACAGCCGCGTCTTTTATTTTGCGAACGGAGGCGAGGAAGAGGTCTACATCGGATCTGCTGACTGGATGGCGCGCAATCTCGATCGGCGCGTCGAAGTCGTTGCGCCGGTGCTTGATCCGCAGTTGAAGAAGTATTTGAAAGAGACGGTCCTGGATGCGTATCTTCGTGACAACGTGCAGGCTCGAGTCATGAAGTCTGACGGTACGTACGAAATGCCTCCGATGGCGCCCGGCGAAGAGCGCTTCAACAGTCAGCTCTTCTTCGAGGGCCCCAACAGTTCACCCGCGGTCGGCACCGTCCATCCGCTAAAAAGAAACCGTTTGTGGGCCAAGCAATAGTTCTTGTGTTTTTACGCCTTTTTGTGGCCAAACAAGAGCACACCGAATGTAGAAAGGTAGCGAGATATGAACCGTTTGACTCTCGCAGTGCTGTCGACCTTCGTCGTCATCCTGCTGGGGAGCGGATTTTTAGCTTACGTCTTTCGCGATCGCCCCGGAACCACCGTAACAACTCCCCCAAGCTCAACAACCGCACCCGCTGAAACCCCACGCGAAGTCCCATTGCTGGGCCAACTCTTTGGACCGGACGCCTCCGGCCTGACGCCCGCCACAGTCGCCAGTTGGGAAGCCACGTCCGCTCGCATCACGTTGCGCTTCTCGCTCGCCGCATTTCTCGCGGCGCTGCTCGCGTTTCGCCCGCGACGCGGCTTGTCGATCTTTCGGCGCAACCCGTACGTCGCGCAGACGCAGATCCTCATGGCTGTCGTCGCCGGCGCCATGATGATGGTCGTCGGCGACAGCGCGGCGCGCGCGTTCGGCATCTTCGCCGCCGCTTCACTCGTCCGCTTCCGCACGAACATTCGCGACCCGAAGGAGATCACAGTCCTGCTGGTCTGTCTCGGCGTCGGCCTGGCATCAGGCGTCGGCCGTTGGGACATGGCCGTTATCCTGACGCTCTTCGTGCTGATCGCGTTGTCGCTGTTGGAATACTTCGAACAGTACCAGGTCTTCCGTTCGATGGAAATGACTGTCCAGACGCGCGATGTCGACAAAACCAACGACATGCTGAAGCTCCTCTTCGCGCGCCACAGATTCGATTCCGAACTACGCGAGCTCAATCGTCAGGATGCGGACGAACCAATGGGCAGGATCGTCTATCTGGTGAATCTCGACACGGTGGTGAGTACGAGCAAGTTGAGCGAGGAGATACTTTCCACCGACCCGGCAAACATCGATAGCGTCGAGTGGGAACAGAAAGAGAGCAAGACTTACATTTACAAGTAAAGTCCGCACTCACAGGGTAACACGGATAAAACGAAATTATTTTTCGACGGCTTTGGTGTGCTGCTTTTGCGAGTAAAGGTCTTCGACGAAGTCTTTGAAAGCTCCGTGTCCCCAACTGGTGTAGAAGTCGTACTGCTTCATCTCCTTGTACACCTGATCGAAATTCCAGTTGTAGAACTGAAAGCGATAGAGGGCGCCCATCACGCCCGTGCGATGCCGTCCGCCCGCGCAGTGGACGAAGAACTTACCCGTCGCCGGATCGTTGACGGTCTTGAGAAACATCTCAGTCGCTTCCGATGTCGGATACTTCTTGGCGATCATCGGAATGTTGACGTAGGTCATTCCCAGCGATTCGGCCATCCGCTTCTCATACGCTTCCGGGTCTTCTCGCAGGTCGATAATGGTTTTGATGCCCAGTTGGGCCAGGTCTTTGTAGTCTTTCTCCTTCGGCTGGGCTCCGCGAAAGAAACGGTCGTCCATCTGGCCGAAGTTTTTGATCTTGATCTTTGAGTTTTCGGTTTGCTGTGCTGAAGAAACCGCGGCGAGCGACAGGATGGAGATGATCGCCAACAGAACATGGCGCCGCGTGTATTTCCACGAACTTCCCATTCAGTACTCCCTTTTCTTAGAAAAACTTAGACTGCCTGATTAGTTCCAGGCGCCGGAGCAAGATAGCATTCCCCCGATGCCCAACTCAAGAACCTATTGTGCGTGTTTTTTGCGCGTTATAACGTGAAGTATTGTCGTGTTGATTGAAGGTCTGCGATGCAATAGACTGCCAATACGCGATTAAACATGGGGCGGAGGGCTGGATGGAGAGTCGGACTATCGTTGTTGGAGACATTCACGGTTGTTATGACGAGTTGGTGGCGTTGCTGGACAAGGTGAATCTTGGAGAGAACGACCGGGTTGTTTCCGTCGGAGACTTGATCACGAAAGGTCCGAAGAACCGCGAAGTGCTCGAGCTCTTCATGACCGATCCGCGTTTAACGACGGTGATCGGCAATCATGATTTGCAGTTGCGCCGGAAGTGGTATGGCGAGGACGTCGAGCTGAAGCCGGCGCAGCGAGAGGCGCACCGGGAGCTGCGAGGCGAGAAAGACGCGTATGCGAGTTTTCTTAACAGCCTGCCGTTCATGATCGATCTCGGCACCCATCTGGTCGTGCATGCGGGTTTGCGTCCGAACGTTGAGTTGCACTCTCAGACGACGGGCGATCTGACGCGGCTGCGAACGCTTGGTCCGGATCGTGAGAGTGAAGAGGGAACTCCGTGGTATCACGTCTACTACGGAGAGAAGACGGTTTTGTTTGGCCACTGGCCCTCACCCGAACCACGACGTGGCAAGAAAGCCATCGGCCTCGACACCGGCTGCGTCTACGGGTACAACCTGACCGCCTACATCATCGAGACCGGCGAGTTCGTAACCGTGCGCGCGAAGCGTGCGTACGACCCGAGTTGATTGTTCATTCACACGCGATCCCGTTGTGATCGCTATCTAATCCATAAATGTCTCTGCCGATCACTTTGATCGGCCCTTTAACGTACTTCGGTCCATTTCCTGGTCCGCCCTCGCAGTCAACATCACTCGCTATCGGCACACAGCCGGAGTAGTTCGGATCACACTCTTTATTTGATCCAGTCCTGGATGTCGCAGCCGCGCAGCCGGCGGCTATGAAGGCGAAGAGAACAAGGCTGAGCGGTGGGAGCAGCTTCATGTGGGGAGACGCTCAGTGGTAATGACTTGATCGAGCGAAACATTACGGGCTCCCAACTGAGGCTGCCCATGGTTACTGAAAAACGTTCGGAAAAACCGGGTTTTATCTATTGACAGCGACAATTATCAGGCGTAAGTTTCACCGGAATTCTTGTTCTCTGGTTCACGTGTGGCTCCCGGCGCGTGGGTCTCAAGTCAAACGACCTTCTCATAACCTTGGCATGAGCAATCAAGTACTCACGCATTAATTTTCGAATTAAAGCGAACTCATGCCGGGTTCTGCATCGAGCCACCCGAAACGTTCAGCCACGAATTGTCATAAGGGTTGGATGATTGGGTGCGCCCAGGCCGTTAGCCGCAAAGCGAACAACATTTGAGGAATGAAGATGCGGAACAAAGAGCTTATTGCCAAAGTGCTTGAGTTGTGGAATCTCTTTCGGGCCAGCTCTTCGAATCCCCTGTCGTCGCTCGAGCAAATCACCTATTTGATTGCTCTCAAACGAGCGGAAGCAGTGGGGCGAGGGAGCGCAGGCAAAAGCGTCAGTAAAAGCAAAACAGTCAGCAAGGCTTACCCACACTGGTCCGAGCTCATAAAGCGAAAGTCTCAACAGGACAAATTCATCTGGTTTTTGAATAAAGGCTTTCCTTACCTGAAGAGTTTGAAATCGTTTGGTAATCCTTTCCACTTATCAATGGTCGACGCCTCCTTTGGGATTCGAGAACCAAAGATCCTGGACCATGCTGTCAATTTAATTAATGAGTTGCCGGTTGCCGATGAAGATGTAGACGGGCAGGGTGATATTTATGAGGATCTCCTGGCGCTGGTGTCTTTTGGGGGAAAGCACGGCCAGTTTTTAACGCCGCGCCATATTATTCGAACTATCGTTGAGTTATGCGACCCGCAGCTTGGTGAAACGATTTGCGATCCCGCCGCCGGCGCGGCTGGGTTCCTCGTTGCAGCCAACCAGTGGATACTGAAAACCCATACATCGCAGGCAAAGCTGCACATTGAACCTGACGGATCGTGGCATAACCTCGACGGCGATCTCTTGCCAAAGAATGGTAAGGGTAAGGCCCTGGATGCGAAGAACTTTGTCGGCTACGATTTCGATACCACCATGGTACGCCTCGGTATCATGAACATGATGCTGCACGGCATCAGCCAGCCCGAGTACTACCATCAGGATTCCCTCAGTGGCGAACGATTGAAACCACGACAGTTCGATTTAGTTATGTGTTATCCACCCTTTGGGGGAGTTGTCGATAAAAAATTGCTGAATAAGAAACTGCTGAGTCCTCAAACCAATAAAACCGAACTGCTTTTTGTTGAATTGAGCCTGGGTCTACTCAAAGCGAAAGGGCGCTGCGCTGTGATCGTCCCGGAGAGCGTTGCAATCAATACGGATATAAAAAGCCGCACCCTGCGTGAGCAAATAATCGACAATCATAAATTGGAAGCCGTCGTCTCCCTGCCGCGGGGTTGTTTCCTCCCATATACCGCGAGTAAAACTGCCATCCTTCTGATCAAA
>JBKPNH010000074.1:0-18033 GCA_046732535.1 Acidobacteriota bacterium | reverse complement strand
GGATGTGACTGATGAAATTCGAATACACTGGACGGCATGTTGAGGTATCGCCGGCGATCCGGCGTCACGTTGAAGACCATTTCAAAAAGCTCGATCACATTTTCAACGGCGACTCCACTTTAAGCACCCACGTCATCATCGACGTTGAAAAGAACCGCCAGATTGGAGAGATTGTAGTTAACTGGCGCGATTATACGTTGACGGCGAAAGACACCAACGCAGACATGTGCATGGCGCTCACGCGGGCCATGGCGAAGATTGAGAAGCAGGCAGTAAAACTCAAGAAGAAGATCATCGATCGAAAACAGGGCGCGAAATCAACCGCGAGCGTTGCGCCCGAGCCTGACGGAAGCATCGAAGCCACGCCGCGTCCGCCGCGCATCATTCCCGCGCGCCGTTATGCAGTGAAACCGATGACAGCGGAAGAAGCCGCGCTGCGCCTCTCCGGCGAGCCGGACCAGTTCCTCGTCTTCCGCGACGCCGATACGCAGCGGCTGGGAGTTATCTACAAGCGGAACGATGGGAATTATGGTCTAATCGAGCCCTGACGCTGTCATCCGTGTAGAAATGAGAAATGAAAAGCCCCCAGCCTGTTGAAAAGAATAACGTTCCCGACATCGTAATCATCACAGGCCTGAGTGGGTCAGGAATGTCCTCGGCCACTAACGCTTTCCAGGATCTCGGCTACTTCTGCGTCGACAACCTGCCGGTGACGATGATCCCTACCTTCGGACGTCTTGTAACTACGGACGACGAGGAGAAGGGAATCAGCCGCGCCGCGCTCGTCATCGACATTCGCGAAGGCCGCTTTCTCGCCGACTTCGAAAAACAACTCGACGCGCTGCGCAAGTCGGGGTTGAAGGTGAGCGTGCTCTTCTTCGAAGCCTCCGACGACGTCCTCCAGTATCGCTTCAGCGAAACACGGCGTCCTCATCCTGCCGACAAGGGCCAGGGTTTGCTGGCGGCGATCAGGGCCGAACGCAAGGCGATGAACAAGATTCGTTCGCACGCCGACCAGATCATCGATACTTCCGAACACACGGTTCACACGCTGCGCAGTTTCCTCCTCGCGCGCTTCAGCCCCGATCGCAAAGGCGCGCCGATGCGCGTCGAGGTGATGAGTTTCGGCCACAAGTATGGCAACCCGGGAGATCTGGAGTTATTGTTTGACGTGAGGCATTTGCCAAATCCGCACTTCGTAGCGGATCTGAAGCCGTTGTCAGGTCACGATCCGCGAGTGGTCCGTTATCTGCGATCGCAGGACGAAGTGCAGGAAACACTCAAGCGCTTCACCGAGCTGCTTTCGTATCTATTGCCGCTCTACAAACGCGAAGGCAAGTCGTACGTGACAGTCGGCATCGGTTGCACCGGCGGACGGCATCGCTCGGTGATGATTGCAAACGAGCTGGCCCGCGCTCTTCGGCGTGAAGGCTTCGACGCGCGCGCCACACATCGCGACGTTCGCAAGGTGAATCACTCTCGCCGGCGGTCTAAAATGTCGAAGGCGTGAAGAGTGAACACGGATTAAGAAAGTCAAATTTCCAGAGGTAGAGATGAGTAATAGAGTTGCAGGCGTAATCGTCACGCACGGTCATCTCGCAGGGGAATTGCTCGCCGCCGCCGAGATGATCATCGGCCCTATTTCACACATCATCGCAGTCTCCATCGGTTGGCACGACGATGTCGACGCCGCGCGAGACGAAGTACAACGCGCCATCACGCGCGTGTCGCAGGGCGCGGGCGTGCTCCTGCTCACCGACATGTTTGGCGGCACGCCGACCAACATCGCTTCGATGTTTCTCGAAGAAGGCGCCGTTGAAGTCGTGACCGGAGTGAACCTGCCGATGGTGATCAAACTGGCTTCGTCCTCCACCGAAGATCCGCTCGCGGAGGTAGCGCGAAAGATCTGCGACCAGGGCCGCCAGGGAATTTATCTCGCCGGCGCGCTACTCGCTCCCCCGTCTAAATCCGGAGCTGATTGAGAGTGGCTGAACGCAGACTCCAGGTAACGGGCCGTCTTGGTCTACATGCTCGCGCTGCCGCCAACCTCGTGCGTGTCGCGGGCCGTTTTCAAAGCAGCCTTACGCTTCATCGTCTCGACGGCGACGTAGAGGCCGATGCCAAATCGATTCTCAGCATCCTGACGCTCGCAGCCAGCCGCGGCACCGAGTTGCGCGTCGTCGCGAACGGCGTCGACGAGCAGGAAGCGTTGGACGCCGTCGTCGGTCTCTTTTCGCGCGACTTCGACGAGACTGAACGGGAAGACATCGAACATTCCAGGGTCGCGACGCAGCAACTGCGCTGCAAAGGTCTCGGCGTGTCGGATGGTGTGGTGATCGGGCGCGTCCTGCGTTTACAGGACGGAACCCGCGAGGTCTATCGAGCACAGATCGCCGACGCAGACGTTGAACGCGAGCGCCGCCGTTTTCGCGCGGCGGTGAGGTTGTCGCGGCGCCAGCTAGAGGCGATCAAAGACCGCGCGGAGAAGGAGTTGGGCCGCGGTCACGCCTACATTTTCGACGCGCACCTACTGTTTCTCGAGGACGCGAAACTGACGCGCGACGTCGAAGACTACATCGTCAAGCAGCGTTCAAACGCGGAGTGGGCGGCGAAGGTCGTCGGCGATCGCTTGCTGTCGATCTACACGCAGATCAACGACGAGTATCTGCGTGAAAGAGGATCAGACATCGAAGACGTTATCCAACGTCTGCTGGCGAACCTGACCGGTGAAGGTCCAAAGTACCCGCACTTGTCGGAAGACGCCGTGATCGTTGCTCGCGACCTGTTGCCGTCGACGATCGCCGAGCTCGATCTGAATCACGTCAAGGCGATCGCGACTAACACCGGCGGCTGGACGTCGCACATGGCGATCATTGCGCGCGGTCTGGGCCTGACGGCCGTCGTCGGTCTGCGCGATTTTTATGAGCGCACGCGCACCGGCGATCCGATCATCGTCGACGCTCGACGCGGCGAAGTGATCCTGCATCCGGCGGGGGCCACGATCGAAGAGTATGAGGGAGAGCGCGCGCCGTTCCCTGCCGGCACTCCTCGCGGCGTCGCTGCGGCGAGCGTGAGCCCGGTCGAGTCTGGCCCAGTGACGACACGCGACGGCGTGAGCATCGCATTGCGCGCGAACGTCGAACTGCCGAACGAGTTTCAGGCAGTGCGAAACTTCGGAGCGTGCGGCGTCGGCTTGTTCCGATCCGAGTTTCTGTTGTCGCGTCCGGGGCTGATGACTTCTGAGGAAGATCAGTATCAGGCATACAAAGCATTAGCAGAAGCGGCGGGCGCTGACGGCGCGGTCGTGCGGTTGTTTGACGTCGGCGGCGAAGTCGGAAGTGAAGTGAAGGAACGGGAACGCAACCCGGCGCTCGGGCTGCGGGCCGTTCGATTCAACCTGCGCAACCCGCAGGTGATGCGGACGCAGGTACGCGCGATCCTGCGCGCCGCAGCGGCCGGACGGTTGAGTCTGGTGATACCGATGATCGCGGACGTGGCCGACGTGCGGTTGGCCCAGAAGGTAATCTCCGAAGAGGTGGAAAACCTCGACACTGCCGGAACTCCATTTTCAAAAGTGCCGACGGGTGCGATGATCGAGGTGCCGTCGGCGGTTTTAACTGCCGAAAAGATCGCCAGCGAAGTCGACTTTTTCGAGCTAGGCACGAACGATCTCGTCCAGTACACGCTCGCCGTCGATCGCGGCAATGACAAAGTATCCGACTGGTTTCGCACGTTACATCCAGCCGTGCTTTACGGGATCAAACGCACTCTGGAAGCGGCCGACGCGGCCAGAATACCGGTGATCGTCTGCGGCGAGATGGCGTCCACTCCCGCGTACGCGGTGCTGCTCGCCGGCATGGGCGCAATCGATCTGAGCATGACGCCCGCGATGATCCCGCGCGTCAGAGCGGCGCTCTCCCAGATTGACACCAGCGAAGCACGCGAAGTCGCCGCGAAGTGTCTCGACTCGGCGACTGCTGACGAAGCGGAAGAGATCGTCCGAAACGAATTTCGCACGCGCTGGCCCGATCTGTTTTCGCCACGCACACTTCCTAAAGCACCCGAGCCGTCCGCATGAATAAGCCGCGACTCGTCAACCTGCTAATCGGCAAGTCCATCGCAGAGACAATATTCGTAGGCGCAATCGCGGTCGGCGTTTACCTCAATGCGTTTCCGCCGACGTTTCATGGCTGGGGCGAAGCCGTTGCAGTGTCGCGGTCGATTGCTGGTTGGGCCGTGAACGACGTCGATGCGTGGGAGCGCGTTGAAGTCCAGATCTTTCTCGACGGACGGTTAACAGCAACACAGATCGCAAATATTTCACGTCCCGACGTCTCAGCCGCCGGATGGGCCAAAGACGAATGGCACGGTTACAACTTCGTGTTGCCGGCATTGCCAGCCGGCGAGCACGAGGCGCGAGTTTACGCTTTGCGCGCGAGTGGCGGCGCGACGCGCTACACGTTGCAGTTGTTAGGCGATCCGATCAGGTTTGTGGTGAATGACGATGGCAGTTGGCGAGCGACTAAGTAAAGAGGGAAGTGGTGAAATCAGCGGACGCACGCTCGCGGTTTGGGAGATCGTGTCGGTCGTAGTTTCGTGTTTGATCGCCGAGTGGGTCGTGCTCGCGTTCGTGGGCCGGAGCAAGTTGGTCCTGGCGATTCCGGTCGCGCTGGCGCTAGTGCTGATGATCTTCTCGCATCGCGTTTACGGTGAGTCAGCGCGCGACGTCGGATTGCGCTGGGACAATTTCGTTGCCGCCGTGAAGCTGTTGTTGCTGCCGACACTGGCGGCGATCGTGTTGGTGATGCTTGTCTCGCAGAACATATCGCCTCGCGAACCATGGCGCTGGCGATTCCTGCTGGTGCCGCTGTGGGCTTTGTTCCAGCAATACGTCCTGCAAGGATACATCAACCGCCGCGCGCAGCTTGTCTTCGGGACGGGTTGGACGAGTGTGGTCGTAGTCGGATTTTTGTTTGGCATCATTCATCTTCCCAACCCGGTGTTGTTCGCTCTCACCATCGCTGGTGGAACTATTTGGGCCTTTATTTATCAGCGAGTGCCAAACCTGTTTGCGCTGGCGTTGTCGCACGCGGCGGCGTCGGTTGCGGTGGCGCTGTTGTTTCCTTCGCACTGGATAAATAGTTTGCGAGTTGGATTCAAATATTTTGGTTAAGCTTTAACTCTGTGTCTTTTATGGTGCTTTGTAGCTCTGTTGAACACTCGTTTGCTATAATCTGCTCGCCTTGCAAGAGAACAGGTCGGGCGGTCGCTGCCGGCGAAAGCCGGGAGAGGAAAGTCCGAACACTATAGGGCAGCGAGCCCGCTAACGGCGGGGCGTCTGGCAGTCTTCGAATTTCGAGTCTGCCGGGCGACGACAAGTGCAACAGAAAACAAACCAGCCTCATAAATCATAGATTTTGGGGTGATGGGTGAAATGGTGCGGTAAGAGCGCACCGGCGCGCGTGGTGACAGGCGCGGCCAGGCAAACTCCTCGCGGTGCAAGACCAAATAGGGAGGCGTCAAAAGGGCTGCCCGCCCGATGCGGATTTCGATCCGCTACGACCTCCGGGTAGGTCGCTCGATCCAGCCGGCAACGGCTGGACTAGATGAATGATCGCCACTTCGTTCTCATATCTCGGAAGGGATTCAGGAGATCGAGGTACAGAATTCGGCTTATAGACCTGTTCCGTTATTGCAGGGTTGTTTTCCCGACGAAACATGAGAGAGGGCGGATCGATGGCTAATCGCAAGGGCGTCTTCATAGGCGCGTATGTTCCCAACCACCTGAAAGAATCTCTCCGTCGCCGAGCGGCTGCCGAACACCGAACGCTTTCGCAGGAGATCACGCGCATTCTCGAAGAGGCCGTTCATGGACGTGGTCTGCCGCCGGGAAGTCTCGATCGCCGTACTAAAGACTCGCAGCCACGGCGTCGGTCGAGCGATCCGATGCCACGCCGCAGGGCCAACGATGAACCGTATGGTGTAGCCGGGGCCGGCAGTCGGGCTGACGACTGAGCTTTCTGGTGAAGCGAGTTTCAATTGAAATACCTGATCATAGCCGCGGTAGTTAGCGTCGTCACGATCCTCATCTACTCGCGCCTACACCCATACCTTCAGTTAATTCGGAAAGTCGTGACAGCGCTCAACGTGTCGACGCAAGTGACGACGGGGCCCAGCGAGCGTGCGGCTTCGAGCCGTACGCCGTCGAAGAACAAGTTGGTGCGTTGCGATAGTTGTGGGACGTGGGTGCCTGCGGATCGCGCGTTTCGTCTCGGTTCCGGCCTGACCAATTACTGCTCGCGCGAGTGTGTCGCCAAGCAACCAGAATCAAAGGAAAAGAAGCTCGCCGGTTAGTGCTTAACTTCTTCCGGCACGAGATTACCGGCCTGGTGAACACCCTTGTCTGTGTCCGTAAACCACAGCACGATTAATCCCACCACAAAGAAGAAGATCAACGACAGCAGGGCCTGACGGTAGGAGCCAGTGCGCGCGATCACGATGCTGAACAAAAGCGGCCCCATCCACGACGTACCGCGTTCCGAGACCTCGTAGAGTCCAAAGAAAGCAGCTTCCCTGCCGGCCGGAATCATGCGCGAGAAGAGCGAACGCGAAAGCGCCTGCGAGCCGCCGAGAACGATCGCGATCACGCCCGCCATGATCCATGCTTCGGCAACTGTGTTGAGGAAACGATAAGCGTAGATGACGATCGCCGACCAGATGACGAGCGAAACGATGATGGCGTTCTTAGTGCGGATCAGATAGGCAAGACGCTCGAACAACAACGCCCCAACCACCGCCACAAACTGCACCATCACAAAGATCTCCAGCAGAAACTGCGGATTCCCGCCCGGAAACAGCTCCTGTTCGAGAAACGCGCTGGAGGCGAAGACGACCGTCTGAATGCCGTCGTTGTAGAGCAGGTACCCGAACAGATAACGCGCGGTCAGCGGCAGTCGCCGCAATTCCTTGAAGGTGTCGACGATTTCGGAAAAGCCGGCCGCGACGTAACCCTTGCCCGGCGGCAGGCTCTTCTTCATCGGCCTGGATCTCAACAGCGCGAAAGTAATAAGCGCAAACCCGCCCCACCAAACGCCCGCCGACAATAGCGACAAACGCACCGCCAGACCCGTCGAGATTCCTAACTCTTCAGCCTTCAGCACGAGCAGCAGGTTCAAGGCGAGCAGGATCGCGCCGCCGAGATAGCCATACGCAAAACCGCGGCTCGACACCTTGTCGGCCTGGTCTTCCGTCGTGATCTCCGGCAGGAACGCGTTGTAAAAGACCAGCGCTGCGCCGAAGCAGACGTTAGCGACGATGAACAACACGCCGCCCAGCAGATAAAGATCGTCTTTGACGAAGAACAACAGGCAATTCGCCACTACGGCGATGTAACAAAAGACCGCCATCAAGCGCTTCTTGAGATTCGAGTAGTCGCCAAGTGCGCCCAGGATGGGCAAGAGAAACACCTGCGCGCCGACGGAGATCGAGACGCAAAGCGTGGGCAGCGATTTGGCGGTCACAGCGCCGAGCGGTCCGAGATTGAGTACGACGCCGTTCTCGCCGACGGCCGCCTGGGCCAGGCGCGTCAGGTACGGACTGAAGAGCGCGCCGACGACTGTCGTGTAGAAGGCGGAGTTGGCCCAGTCGTACATCTTCCACCCGAATAGTTCGCGTGGATTGTTCTTATCCGTGTAAGAGTTGGCTGACAATGGCAGGCGTTATGTCGGCAAGCGTTTTGATCCGGGCTGCAACTCGCTCGCGATGAGCGCCCCAAACTATCGTCGGTACCTGGTGCAGCGTGTGATTGCGCAATGACAGATCTTCGATATTGCCGTGATCGCTGGTGAGTATAACCGTAGTGCCGTCCAGATCAAGCCTGGTTAGCAGTTCGCGAATAAACTTCGCGAGACGCGTCAGGACGACTCGCGCCAGCGCCATGTCCTGAGCGTGCCCGACCTTGTCCGTGATGAAGTATTCATACAAGGTGAAACGGTTCTGCGCCGCGATCGAGGCGAGCACTGTCGCCGCTTCTTCTTCACTTCTTTCGGAAACGTCTTCGCCGCGCTCGATCAGGAAGCGATTGGTGTAGTCCATGAAGACAGCCGCGCCCGCTTTTACGTCTTCAATCGTCCTGAAATTTAGTCCCGCTGCTTCAACGGCTGCAGTCGTTGCCGACACCCAGCGCGGACGCTCGATAAAGAAGTGTCGGCTGTAAGCATTGGCGAACGTGATCGGCTCGACGCCTGCGTCGCGCAGTTGCCGAAAGATGGAATGCGTTTGAATGATGTCGCGCAGTTCCTGGTTCGGAAAGCCCTGCTTGTGATAGCCGATTTGCGCGGGCGCGTTTATACCGGTAAGGATCGTGGTCTGGCCCGAGGCGCTTTGCGGGCGGCCCGGCACGCCGAGACACGGATCGGTCGGAACTACCACGCCGTCAAGAAACGCTTCGGGCTCCTCGTTTTGAAAAACAGCTAACGGCGCGGCACCTTCGAGGTTGTCGAGCGGATTGTGAGGACCGCGTGTGCCGATGCCCAGCCCGTCGATGAAGAACAACACGACCGAGGAATCGCTGGCATCATTCGTCATGCATCAGCCCACGCTCGCGATAGAGATTCAATTTGTTGTGTAGAGTCTTGAGACTGATGCCCAGCAGTTCGGCGGCGCGCGTCTTATTGTTCTTCGTCTTTTGCAAGGTGCGCATGATCATTTGCCGCTCGACCTCTTCGAGCGGCGTGCCGACCGGCACGCTCAACGTGTCTTCGTTACGCAAACGTTCGCGTTGTTCGATCGGGTATGGCGCGAAGTGGTGGCGCTCGACCTGTTCGCCGGAACAGATGATCACCGCTCGTTCGATGACGTTTCGCAGTTCGCGCACGTTGCCGGGCCAGGCGTGAAACTGCAACGCCTGTAGCGCTGACGGGCTGAGAAAACGCGCCGGCCGTCCATGTTTTTCCGCGAGCTGCGTGACGAGGTGTTGGGCCAGGAGCGGCAGGTCTTCTTTTCTTTCTCCAAGCGACGGCAGGTGAATGCCGAAGACGTTGAGTCGATAAAGCAGATCGCTCCGCAGTTTTCCTTCCTCGACCGCTTGTTGCGGATGACGGTTAGTCGCCGCGAGTAGGCGGACGTCGACTTCGATCTCCTTGCGGCTGCCGAGCCGCCGCACGGCGCGCTCTTCGATCACTCGCAGCAGCTTCGCCTGTAACAGCGCGGGCATTTCGCCGATCTCGTCGAGCAGCAGCGTTCCGGTGTCGGCGAGCTCGAAACAGCCTTGCCTGCGCGACGCCGCGCCGGTGAACGAACCTTTTTCGTGACCGAATAGTTCCGATTCCATCAACGACTCCGGAATCGCCGAACAGTTGATCGCCACAAACGGACGGTCGCGGCGCGGGCTCATCTTGTGAATCGTGCGCGCGACCAGTTCCTTGCCTGTGCCTGATTCGCCCGTGATCAGTACCGACGCGCTCGATGGTGCGACTTGTTCGATCAATGTGTAGATCTTGCGGATCGATTCGGAGTTGCCGACGAGCTCACCGAAAGCGCCGCGGTCCTGAAGTTCGCGGCGAAGTCGTTCGTTCTCCTTCCTCGCGAGGTCCAGTTCGATAGCGCGATCGATCAGGATACGCAATTTGGATGGATCGACGGGTTTTTCCAGGGGGACTACGGAGAGGTCGACGTTCTGTTCGCGAACCTGGCGCCCCAACATGGAGTCATCCGCTGAGCCACCGTCGATAACCACGACGGGCTTTAATTCATCCACAGCTTTGAGGGCGGCTGAAATGTCGTCGGTGACAATGGGATGGTAGCCCCACGTCGCGAGAAGATCGCGCAGTGATGATCCGCTGTTGGCGTCTTGATCGAAGATGAGCACGCTGGGGGTAGACATCCGGAATTCAGTTTAGCCCATCTGCGTCATTTTGTGTCTTGAAAGTATTCCGCGATGGCGTTAGCGAGGTCGGTCGCTGTTGTTTTCGCGGGCTGGATATCGACGTGAAGGCCGTATTCAGTCGCCGTGGCGGCAGTGACGTCGCCGATGCAGGCAATCGTCAACCCCCGCAGCTTTTCGCCGAGATCGTGGGTGTCGAAAAGCAGCGCGAGATTTTTCACGCTCGACGAGCTCATGAAGGCGATGCAGTCTGCGCTGCCGGTGAGCATTGCGCTCAGGCGTCCGCGATCGAGGTTCTCGGGCAGGACGGTGCGATACGCGGTGACAACGTCGACACGCGCGCCCGCTTCTTCCAGCGACTTCGGCAGGTAGTCACGACCGGTCGCGGCTCGTGGCAACAGGACGTTGAGGCCGTGAAGTTTTTCAGCGCCGCCAACGAATTCGCTCAACGCCGAGAAGACGCCTTCCGCTGTGGATTGCGAAGGCACGAGATCGACGTGGACGTGCGCGTCGCGCAGTTTGTCGGCAGTTGCTTCGCCGATGGCGCAGACTTTTAGTTCGTCGAGCTCTGCTACGTTGACTCCGCGTGTGTTCAGGCGGCGCAGGAAGTAGTCGACGCCGTTTGCACTGGTGAAGATCAGCCAGTCGTAGCCGTACAGATGATCGATCGCTTCGTCTAAACGATCGTAACTTTCAGGCTCGGCGATTTCGATCGTGGGACAGGAGATAACACTCGCGCCGTGACTTTCGAGCGCGGTGATGAAGACGCCGGCTTGCGAAGCGGCCCTGGTTACTACAACCGTTCGTCCTGCCAGCTTCATCGGTTGTCGAGAAGGGAATTGGCGCCTTTTTGAATCAACTGTTCCGCGAGTGAGGATCCGATCTCTTCCGCGTTGTCCTGTGGACCTGACAATTGATCGCGCAAAATCCTACTACCGTCGGGCGCTGCGACGAGGCCGTCGAGTTTCAGTTGCTCCTCTTCGATGATCGCGTGTCCGGCGATGGGAAACTGGCAGCCGCCGCCCAAGCTCCGCAGAAACGCGCGCTCCGCCAGACAGGCCAGACGCGTTTCACGATGATCTAACTCGGCCGTCACGTCGATCGTGAACTGATCGTCAGCGCGGGTCTCGATCGCGATCGCGCCCTGGCCCACGGCCGGCACCATCTCCGCTGTCGAGATCGCGGCGTTGATTCGGTCTGCCAACTCCAGACGCCGCAAACCAGCGGACGCAAGTATCAGGACGTCGTACTGTCCTTCGTCGAGCTTGCGAATCCGCGTGTCGACGTTGCCGCGGACGTCTTTGACCACGACGTCATTGCGCAGCGACTTGAGTTGGGCCACTCGACGCTGGCTCGACGTGCCTACGATTGCCTGTTCCGGTAAGTTAAGGATCGAGCCTGCCCGCGCTTTCAGTTCGTCGCGAACAACTAACGCATCACGCGGATCGTCGCGTTTACAGATCGCGCTGATCGCGAGACCGTCGGGCAACAACGTCGGCAAGTCTTTCAGCGAGTGGACCGCAAGATCGATGCGCCCGTCGAGCAGCGCATCTTCGAGTTCTTTGGTGAAGACGCCCTTGCCGCCGATCACGGATAACGGATCCGTTTTGACGTCGCCGGTGGTCTTGATGATCTCGATGCGGACTTCGATTTCAGGATGCAGTTCGAGCAGTTGGGCTTTTGCCTGTTCTGCTTGCCACAGGGCGAGTTTGGATCCGCGGGAACCGATGACCAGTGGGCGCGACATACTGTTTAGTCCTCGAGATCCTCGGCTTGAGGAGGCGCGGCGTCAGATTCGTAGAGGCGTCGCATCTGGTTCAGGACGGGAAAGGAGATCTTCTTGACCGTTGACATCAGCAGCGACTCCACAGCCGCTTCCTGCTCTTGTGTCAACGTTCCGAGCCGCTTTCGTTGCCGCGCCAACTCCGTGCGCGCGATCTCCTCCATCTTCTCGCGCATCGCGCCGATAGTCGGACCGGCGTCCATCAGCCGCAGCTTCTGCTGAAACTGCATTACTTCGGATTGCACGATCAGCTCGGCGCGTTCTGCTTCACGCTCACGCTCGCGGATGTTCGACGAGATCACGTTTTCGAGATCGTCGATGTCGAACAGAAATACGTTGGGGACTTTGCCGGCGGCCGGGTCGATATTTCTCGGGACGCTGATGTCGATCAGACAGGTGGGACGATTGCGGCGTCGCTCACGTGCTTTGCGCGTGTGCTCTTCGGTCAGCACGTAGGCAGGCGCGCCGGTCGAACAGATCACGAGGTCTGCTTCGTGAAGCGAGTCTTGCAACCGATCGAACGGAACGGGAGTGGCGTCTTCTCCGATCTGATCGGCAATCGCTCGTGCGGCAGACTCCGTGCGGTTGGCTATGAGCACGCGCGACGCGCCGGCGCTTACGAGATGTTTGGCTGAAAGCTCGGCCATCTCGCCCGCGCCGATGAGCATGACCGTGCAGCCCTTGAGCGAACTGAAGATCTTCTTCCCGAGCTCGACGGCCATGTAGCTGATGGAAACAGCGCTGGCGGCGATTCCTGTTTCGGTGCGCACGCGCTTGGCGACGCGAAATGTGTGATGGACCAGTTTGTTGATGACTCTTCCGGCTGTTCCCGCTTCTACCGCCAGCGAATAGGCATGACGAACCTGTCCGAGCACTTGCGGCTCGCCCACGACCATCGAGTCGAGCGACGAGGCGACGCGGAACAGATGCCGCACGGCTTCTTCATTCGTATGGCGATACAGGTGGTCATTGAGGAAACCGGATGGAAGTTGGCCCGAAGTGTCGAGGAATTGAGTGACTCGTCCGGCGCCGAACTCGAGTTGATCGCTGCTTGTGGCGCTCAGGATCTCGACGCGGTTGCAAGTCGAGACGATTAGTCCCTCGCGTACGATCTCGCCGTCGACGAGTGTGCGCAATCCCGCTGAGCACGTTGCGTCGTCGAACGCGAGGCGTTCGCGGACCTCGACCGGAGCTGTCTTGTGATTGACTCCGATCAAAACTATGGACATTTGATTTGTGGTTGGCTGACTCAATTTAAATCAAGACCACCCCAAACACGTGATAGCCCCCGAGCAGGGGAGCACCGAAGAAAGTGCAGAGCACGAGCACAAAGCCGAGCACGCCCAGCCATGCTGCTCTGCGTCCACGCCAGCTTGCGGTCGAACGATAGATGGCGAGGATGAAATAGAGCACCCACGTAAGCACCGCGAAGATCTCCTTCGGATCGTTGTGCCACATTCGTCCGTTACGCGACCACGACCAGATCATGCCGGTGACAATTCCCAATGTGAGCAAGGTCAAACCAACCGCCGCCGCGGTGGTGGCGATCTCGTTGATCGTGTTTAGTGCCGGTAGGCGATGGAAGATCCCGCTGAAGGTTTTCAGTTTCAGCTCTCGTTCCTGAAGTAAGTACATGACGCTGGCCATGAACACGATCGAGAACGCGGCGTAAGCGAAGATCAGCAGGGTCGTGTGAATCGGGAACAGCCAGGTGGCACCGAACGCCGCGGGCGAATTGTTCGGGTCGGAGTTGATCACCATCGCGCTGAACGTCAGCACTGAGATCAGCGGCATCGTAAATGCGCCGACTGCCTGGGCTCGGTAGCGGTAGGCGACGACGCCGTAAAGCACGACGAGCGCCCAGGCCAGGAAAGATAGCGTTTCGCGCAGAGAGAACAGCGGGTAATGGCCGTCGACTGTCCATTCATCGATCAGCACGCCGGTGTGCAGGACGAAACCCACACCAATCGACCATTGCGCGACACGCTGAAGCGAGAGGCGCTTGTTGGAGAACGCCAGAATGGAGTGAATCGCGGCTATCAAATACGCCGCCAAAACTGCGAGCAGTAAGGATCTCATTGGGGATACGACCGAAGTCGCATTCTAGTGGAACCCCCACAGACCGGCAAGTTTCCCCGGATCCGTGTTTTAAAAACGCGAGGGAAACGCTATGCTGGTGGCGAACATCCTAGACCCGGAATCGTTCCTTCGTTTAGTTTCTTCGTAAAAAGTCTGATCTGCGTGGAAGGGCTGAAATGGTTTCTTCAGTTTCGCGGTTTTTCTCCCTGTTATTCGTGTTTGCACTAACCGTCACTATAGCGGCTCAGGAAATAGAAACACTGAAAACGGACACGGATCTGGTAACCGTTCCGGTCATCGCAACCACCGTCGGCGGCCTCTACATCACGGATCTGCGCAAAGAGGAGTTTGCGATCACAGAAGACGGCGTCCCGCACGACATCGCATTCTTCGGCAAAGTCGCGGCGCCGTTCCACGTCGTCCTGATGCTCGACACCAGCGCCAGCACCCAGACCAAGCTGCGCCAGATTCAAAACGCAGCCTACGCGTTCGTCCAACAACTACAACCGGCCGATCGCGTGAAAGTGATTTCCTTCGACGACAAGGTCCGCGACCTGAACGAGTTCACCAGTAACCGCGAAACACTGCTCGCAGCAATCAACAGCACGCGCTCAGGCGAGGGAACCAAGGTCTACGATGCGTTCGAGCTCGCCTTGAACACAGTCCGCCGCATCAACGGCCGCAAAGCCATCGTCATTTTCACCGACGGCGTCGACTGGCACAGCGACAGCGCCACCTTCGACGGCACGCTTCGCAATCTCGACGAAGAAGGCGTGATCGTCTACCCGATTCGCTACGACACTCGCGCCGCAACTGAAGCACTCGCACGCCAGCAAGCCGAACAAACGATGCCGCAACTGCCGACGATCGACGTCATCCGTCGTCCGCCCAGCGGCACGACCGCGCCAACATTTCCCGGTGGCGATCCAATCCCGACCTCCGGATCGAGACGCACGTCAGGCCCGCTTGGCTTGCCAATGCCGGAAGAGATCATGCGTCGCCGCCGTGAAGCAGGACGCGATCGGAATCCAGATCCGAATGATCCAAATCCGCTTCCCGGCAACAGACCGAACGACGACCGGCTGCCGCCTGACACCAGACAACCGGATCGACATCGTCTTCCCGGCGAACGGGATCCTTTACCGGGCGCCAGAACTACACGCCAACCCGACGACTCGATCACCAACATGCTGAACCTCGCCTACGCAACCGCCGACGAGTACCTTGGAGCGCTTGCGCAAAAATCGGGTGGTCGACTGCTGCGCGCCGACACACTCGCCTCGCTGCCAGAGGCCTTCGCGCAGATCGCCGGCGAGCTTCGTACGCAATACCTGCTCGGCTATTACCCGCTCAACAAAAATCGCGACGAGAGCTATCGCAAGATCAAAGTGACCACCACGCGGAAGCAAGTTGTGATTCGCGCGCGGCCGGGTTATCTTGCCACCAACGCCAAATGATCCGCGGCTAAAAGACGAATGCCTGATCGAGCCGAAGCCTGGGAATTACTGTGCGAGTACACGAAGGGCGACAGCCTGCGCAAGCATGCCATTGCCGTCGAAACCGCCATGCGCGCTTGCGCGAAACATTACAACGAAGGTCCCGCCGATGAAGACGAGTGGGGAATAGTCGGACTGCTTCACGATTTCGACTACGAGATGTTTCCCTCGGCGGACCAGCATCCTTTCACGGGCGCCAATATCCTTTGCGGCCGCGGCTATTCGGAACGCATCATCCGCGCGATCATGGGCCACGCGACGTACACCGGCGTGCCGCGCGATACAGACATGGCCCGCGCGCTCTTTGCTACTGATGAGCTGTGCGGGTTTCTCGTGGCCTGCGCGCTGGTAAGGCCCACGCGCAGTCTCGACGATCTCGAAGTCTCGTCCGTCAAAAAGAAACTGAAGGACAAGGCCTTCGCACGTTCAGTAAATCGCGACGACATCAGACAGGGCGCCGAAGAGTTGAAAGTCAATCTCGACGAACACATTCGTTTCGTGATCGACGCCTTGCGTCCGGTCCAACACGAGATCGGTTTGAATCGAGTCGAGAGTTAAGACGCGACGTGCGGGCCGGGTTGAATCGGATCACCGGTCGAGCCGCGTGATGTCAGCACTGAAGCGAGTACGAAGATCGAGAGTGTCAGCAGGGTCGCGAGGATGGCGGTGAGAAACGCCTGTAGCTTTCGTCGTCGCGCTGTGTGACGATAGACGAAGATCGATGCGAAGACGATCGTCGCGATGGGCAGGAGGAGCGTCGAAGCCGCCAGCAATCCGGGTTTCGACAACACCTGAACTGAAAAGACACCCAATACCAGCGCGATGCAGGAACCGGCGCCTACGACCGCTGCCAGCACTGAAGCAGCTATCACCAGCTTCAATCGCATCTCGCGCTGTTCCTTGTTTTGATCGTGGTGTGCAATATTCCTCCTTGGCTGGAGAAAAACCGGCCAAGAATAGCACAATGAAGGACCATGGTAACTAGAAGCGCGCTGATTTGGTTGTCCGGCCACGAAGGCCTCAAAGATTTTGCTGCTCGATTCAAACTCTTTAAGAAACTGACTACCCGTTTTGTCGCCGGTGAGACGCTCGAGGAAGTGATCCCTTTTATTCAGGAGCTCAATGCGGAGAACTGCACGGCGTCGTTCGATCATTTGAACGAAGCGGTGGATAACGCTGACGAGGCGAACAAGGAAGTTGAGGAGTATCTGAAGATCCTGGAACGGATCGACCAGACGCGTGTTCGATCCAACGTCTCGATCAAGCTGACGCAGTTCGGGCTGGGCCTTGATTCGGAGCTGGCCTATAAGAACGCGCGACGGGTCGTCGAGGAGGCAAAACGGCGCGGCAATTTCGTGCGCGTCGATATGGAAGGGTCGAACGTCACGCAGGTGACGATCGATATCTTCAAGCGGCTGCGGTCCGAGTTTGAGTTGAACGACGTCGGTATCGTGTTGCAGTCGTATTTGAGAAGGACGTATGCCGACGCGCAGGAGTTGGTGAAATTGCCGGCGCGCATTCGCATCTGCAAGGGCGCGTATAACGAGCCTCCGGAGGTTGCGTTTCCCGACAAGAAAGACACAGACGATAACTACGTGAAGGTGATGAAGCTTTTGTTGTCGAGCGGTGTCTATCATGGCATCGCGACGCACGATCCGAAGATGATCGATGCGACAGTCGACTTTGCGACGCGCGAGGGAATCGGGAAAGAGAAGTTTGAGTTTCAAATGCTCTACGGCATACGGCGCGATCTACAGCGGCAGTTAGCGCGCGACGGATACAATCTGCGGGTCTATGTTCCTTACGGAAAACACTGGTATCCTTACTTTATGCGGCGGCTGGCCGAGCGTCCGGCCAACATCTGGTTCGTGATGAAGAACCTGTTGAAGGGTTAGCACCTTTTTCATCCGCGGTTAAAACATGAGCGAATGGTTCTGGGTTTTGTGGAGTGTCCTGGCCGCCATACTGATCGTGGCGGAGGTCTTCACGTCCGGTTTCGTGCTGCTGTGGTTCGGGATCGGCGCGCTCGCGGCGGCGTTTCTCGGCCTGGTGGGTGTCGACAACCTGTTCGTTCAATTCATGGTTTTCGCGGTCGTGTCGATCGGTTTGACGGCCGCTTCGCGGACGATCTTCATCAACTACTTTTCACGCGAGAAGACAGGCCAGTCGTTGCGCAGCGGCGTCGACGCCCTGCCGGGAAAGATCGGAACGGTCGTTTCGTCCAGCAAGGGCGCGCTTCAGGAAGGAGCGGTGAAAGTGTTTGGCTCGACCTGGACCGCTTATCCCGCGCCCGGTGAACCGCCGTTAGAAGCGGGCGAACGTGTTTGCGTGGACAGCGTGGAGGGCGCTTCGATCTACGTAAAGAGAATCGGCGGCGATCCAGACTGGCGTCCGAAAGCCCTGCCCGAGAGTGAGACCTAGTTGTACCATCGACATACAGATTCACATCCGTCCTGACTCAGTTTTCAACCTTTTCCCCACGGCCTTCCATTTGCCTAAACCCTTCGCTGATACAAACAAGGGGGGAAAGGTATGAACGCCTTCAACTTACTAAAAGCCGATCACAGGAAAGTAGCCGAGCTCTTTCAGCGACTGGAGCGCACCGCGGGCAAAAGAAAGTTAGACGTCTTCAAGCAAATCAAAGAGGAGCTTGATCTGCACGCGCACATTGAAGAAAAGATCTTCTATCCCGCGCTGGAAAAGCCGACCGAAACGCGCGATACAGTTCTCGAGGCGTACGAAGAGCACAAACAGGTCAAGACTCTGCTGCGGGAATTAAGCAGGGCCAGGAC
>JBKPNH010000073.1:0-21929 GCA_046732535.1 Acidobacteriota bacterium | reverse complement strand
TCTATGTACTGATCTGGGTTAGAGAAAGAATCGATCCGAATAAAGGCTGCCTCTCCTATTTTTTCAAGAGTTTCATAGGGCAGGTCGATCCTTGACTTGAGATTGGGTACTTCTTTTGAGAACCCTCTTGCAAATGCCTGCACATTGCCAATACTGACGGCGTAACGAAGCCTGTCAGCCAATACGCGCTTTTTATTGTAGAAGGTAACTACGATCATCGGCGGAACGACAGTCGAGTCGACGCAGGTTAAGCCTAAAACTAAATCTGGCTTTTCTTGTGGAATCGGCTGCGGTACTCGCGTCATCTGTTCGTCTTGTTCAGAGAGATTAGACCACGCCTTCTTACCCTTGATTCTGACGACAGTGAATCCGGCAATAGTGATCAGAACCAAACTAAGGAAAGCTAATAACATCTTCGCCGCCCAATTCTTAAACCTGTTAGGACTCGCCGTCCAGGCATAGATTTGGGCCAAGCAGCAAACGCCGCAACCGATTAACCCCAGCATTGCCCACGCGTATTCGTTCACCTGTGTCATACCAAGAGCGAACCCAAAGCAGGCAGACGCCAATTTGAGCCAGCGCCCAAGCTCTTTCCAAACGGGAATTCGATGAATCCATGAAACTTTCTCATTAGGGGAACCAACGGCATCTCCCATCTTTTGAACATCATCCTGAAGCTGTAATGGAATCTCCTGAAGCTTGCGCAAGTTATCGTTAATCGAGAGCGGTATATTCTGAACCTCAACCGGAAATGGAACATGGTCTGCCGGTCTCTGCATGTCCTCGTGCCATTTAAGTAGTTCTTCTTCAGAGTCGTCGGCAGGTCGCGGAATGTGCGCCTTTTGGGGATCGTCTTTGATTGTTCGTAACAAGTCCTGAGCTTCGGCGATTCGAGCAACCCTCCTACGAAACTCTGCTGCTTCGCGGTACTTTCTTTCTTCCAGTTTGTCTTTATAGGTTTGAAATATGACGTTGCGCTGATCTTCTGGCGTATCAGGATTGTTGTACTTTGCCCGATGCGTCGGAAGCATAGTCTCAACAACCTCAGCCTCAATCTTTTCTTGTTCGCGCTGCTTTCGATCGTACTCGCTCGAACTATAAGAGATTTGGCCGGGAACTCGTGTCCCCTTACCGCTTTGTTCACCTCGCCGCTTGGCTGCTGCTTTGTGGCGCTCATCCCACTGTGCGCGGGCACCAACCCATAATGTCTCAGCAACCTCGGAGGGAAGGCTGCCCGCAGCGAGGCCGTCTCTGTGCTTCGTATTAACGAACTTAAGAAGGTCTGCGCGGGCAGGCGTAGGAATATCGGGATCGCTTGACGGAGCGAAAGGATCGCGAGACTCAGACACGACGCAAGAGCACCCACCTTCGACAGGAATAGAGGATCAAGTCCGCGCAGGCTACCAGAGGTGGCTAGCCCTCGCGATAATCTAGCCCGGTGTGCAGCAAACTGTGACGAACTCAATAACACAGAATGGCACTGAGAGGCACTGAGTATTATAGACCCGCGAGAAATTCAGAGGAATCGTGAGTGTATCGTTCTATGGTTTCTACTTGTTGGTCCATAATCGAGTCTATTCAATTCCTACAGTCTCAAGCCCAGGTGATCGCAAGGCGCATCCGTCAAATCCTGCTCTGTTCCGAGGTGACGCTCGGTCGTTTGAATTGAGCTATGGCCCAGGGATAGCTGTATCTGATCAAGTCCCGCGCCGCCTTTGTGTGCCAGCTTAGCAAACGTGCGGCGCAGATCGTGAGGAGCGATCCGTCCAACATTGACTTTATCCGCATAATGAAGAACTACATTGTAGATCGCTTGCTCTGTCATTCGCTCGCCTGCAATTCGCCCTCCCTCGTTGACCGACCTAAACAGTATTCCTTCGGTCAATCCCGCTGCATCCGCATACTCATCGATCGCTTTCTTGGTCCAATTAGGCATCGGCACAGATCGCACCTTGTTTCGCTTGCCTATGATGTCAACCAGCACCCAGCGTCCGTCGCGCTGCTGAATGCGATCAAGCGTCAAACCAGCCGCTTCTGTCCGTCGCAGACCACAACCTAACAGCAAGGCGAGGATAGCTCTGTCGAGCAGTCCTTTGAGCGTGTTTATGTCCGGGGCGTTTAAGAGTTGCTGCGCTTGCTGCTTAGCCAGCCAGTTTCCCGTGCGCATTCCTTCGTGTCGAATGCCTTTGACCGCTCGGATGCCGTTTGCGAGCTGTGGATCTAACGCGCTGTTGTCAGACGCTTCCGCCGCGAGTTTGCGAATAGCTGAAAGCCGTTGGTTGATGGTTGCCGCTGACAGGCCAGCATCGCGCAGCTCCGCCGCATACCGCTGCACTGTGGCTTTGCTGAGTGCCGCTTGACGTTGATTGATGCCAGCCAATAAACTCGCGCAAATGCCTCGCGTACGCTCGCCTGCTGTGCGGACTGTCGAGGCCATCGATTACAGTTTGAATCGCGATCTCTGTGGCTGCATTCTGTCGGACCAAAGTTTCCATTAGTAACCTCCGTTTGATAGAACGCGGTGAGACACAGAACACGGGGCTGTCCTGCGTCCTGCCGGATTCCATCAAACAGTTGCGCCAGCTTTGAGAATCTGATCCGCTGCTTTTGAGGATCTTCTGTGCGCTCTTCTCAGGGATGGCCGAATCGCCGCCACGTTTCAGCCAGTCCTGAATGTAGCCACGGCAGAACTGCGCACCTTCGAGATCGAGAGCTTCGCAGCAAAGCAGAGCTACCGCTTCCGCTTCCACTTCGCGGAGGTTTCGCGGCGTGAGTTCTGAGTCGTTGAAGTCTGCTTCCGAAGTGTGGCCCAGCATTACGTGAGCAATCTCATGCAGGAGTGTCTTATGTGGCGCTTGCGCGATCGGGCTAACTGCGATTGATCGCTTTTTCGCGTAGCCTTGGCAATTGCCGTCCGTGAGCGTAAAGGCGACGCGTTGAATGTCTAGTGCGGAAAGCGCCTTGTCTGCGTCCCAAGTCGGCATCGGTGGCAGTTGCATTGCCTCGCCGTCAGTCTGCGCCAGGACAAACCAGCGAGCCTTATACACGAACGTCGTAAAACTCGCGTCTTGCTCCTCGCCAGCATCGCTTGTCTCTTTGCGCTTAACCGTCACAGGCATACAAAGCGTTAGCGCCTTTTCGCCTCGCTTGACGTGACGCTTCAGATCCTGCCACTTGGGAAACGTGTTAATCGGTCCAGGCTCTATGCCTCTTAGTTGGCACTGAACCAAGGCGAGCAATTGATTTCCGAGGGAATAGTTATGGAAGGCCGAATAAGCCTTCATGATCATTCCGGGCTTGTTGACCGCTTCGTGTAGTAGGGTGGTAAAGTTTGGGGTAGCCATGATTCGATTCTCCTTAAGCGTTGGATCGAGTTGTGGTCAGAAGCCCGTGAGAGTTGGCGCTCTCGCGGGCTTCGTTGTTTTCAGTTCAATGAACCAGCGGATAGCTTTCCATAAGCACCATTATCATAAGCAATCCGTGATGCTCATAATACGCGGAAGCCGCGCTTTAGACATGGAAGATACCCCACGTACGGCTGTCCGCTCTACGTTGTGGATACCCGTACTAGGTTGATGGATGACGTGGCATCGCTGATCTCGCACGCATCACGTCACCTCTGCCCACCTCGCGGAAACTCTGAGTAACTTCTGCCCCGATTTCTGAGCAGTCGTTGCCACGATTCCCGGCACTCGACGCTTCCATCATTCACGCCTGTTAGTCCTTCGACATGTGAAATCACCAGCAAACAACGACCTTGAATTGATCGGGCGTCATTGCCGGTCATTGCCAATACGCGCGGAACAGTTCTTGTTGAGGCCCATGCTGCATTGACGGCAGTGAATTGAATTGTCAGGAAATTCAACTGCTAGTCGTGAAAGAAATGACAGGCGAGGAAACTATGTCGGCAGATGTTTTGAATTTGGGAGTAGCGATGGACCACGACCAGAAAGTGGACAAACCGGAAGTCATTGAAGAGGAGAGATCATTCCCGGTCATCTGCTATCGCGATCCGGCCGACGTGCGCATTATCAGCAGACAATCCCGTCTCTTGCTGCTCGCTTTGTTGATTACGGCCACAGCAGTCGTTGGCGTGGTCTACAAATCCATTCAGCGACCGGACCGCATCGTCGTCGATATGTCCTCCGGTCGCACAGTCATGATCAACAACCGCGAGTTGGGCGCGACGGAGGCCGTCAGGCTGGAGAAAGACAAACTGCAAATCGCGGACATGGACTATGTGGTCAGGACTTACCTCGACTATCTCTATCGAGTTGATCAGCGGTCCCGAGCCAAAGACATTGAAGCCGCGCTGCGGCTGATGGTTCCCGGCCAGGCCAAGAAGTTTGCGCAGTATCTGACGGAACAAAAGGTGCTGCAAACACAACGCGAGCAGCAGTGGAATGCGACCTGGAAAGCAGAGTACCTCGAGCACGCGCCGGGCAAGCCATTAACCATCAAGGTTTACGGCACACAGGAAATTGATCTGGTCATCAAGAACCAGAGCAAGCACGTCACCAGGCACTTGCTGTTGACAGTCGAACTACTGCCGGACGCGCCTGAAGATGGCACGTTCCGGCTTGACCGTAACCTTCGTTCAGGGTTTCGCATTAACGCCCTCGATTACAAAGAGCTCAGTTCCAGCGAGTCGGATACTCCCGTAGTCACCAACACTTCAAGCTAAAAGGAAACAGAATGAAGACGATGCTCTTGCTCATCACACTTTTGCTGTTGCTTGCGATCGGCGGCTCAGCCCAACAACCCGCGCCCAGTCCTGCCAAACCACCCAATGTGGCGCCGTGTATTCCACGCCAAACATCCAGACGCGGTAAGCAGCCGGTTGTTCAGACAACTGTTGCTGCTCCGGTCGAACCCACTGCGGAGTTCTTTGTTGGTGAAGCCATCGTCGAAGTAACCAAAGACCAGACTGTGGTAAGACTGGCGATGGCTCAGCACGCGAGTGTGCTGATTGAGCTGCCGGCCAATGACGGGCCACGCTACATCATTCCCGGTGATCCGGAGATGGTCACGGTAGACGAGAAGGCGCTCGAGCGAAACAAGCGCGCCATTATCGTGCGGCCGGGCTCGCTATTTGTCGTGCCTGTTTCTACTCACAAAAATCGTACGCCCGCGGCTACAGTGACGGCGCAGATGCGCAGTGGCTTGGTCGTGACTTTTCTTTTCTATCCCGTAGCCGACCTCGCGCAAAACGTTCATCGCTGTGTGCTGAGTTACAGGCGTGATGAAGTCGTGGCGCGACGGCGTGCCGCCGGACTGCCGGTTAACCTCGATCAGAAAGAGCAAGGAGGTGAAAAACCACCAGGGCAGTCCGGCGCGCCCGCTTCGATATCGGTCGAGCCAGCTCAAGAACCTAAAGCGATTGATGCCGATCCCTTTAACGACTCCAGCGTCCCTCCGAGGATTGAGAGCACGTCGCAGCCACCGGACCGGGCAAAACCCGACGCCACGCCGGTTTCAAAAGGCACGCCTCCGTTGGTAACCGGAACCACAAACATTAATGAACGCGCTGTCATTGCCGCCAAAAAGCAGTTAGCACGCGCGATAGCAGAACCGAGCACATTTAAGAATTGGACCAGGCCGTTGCATGGGCTCGCCCTGGCTGTGCGGCAGGACGACTTGAAGGAAGAATTTCGTGTGTTATTGCTTGCCGTCAAAAACACGGGCGCTCAGCCAGTGAAACTCATTCCCGGCACTCCCGATCTCACCCTGGAGATGCAGGATGACAAAGGCAAAGTCATCAATGTGCAATCCATTAAGCCGCTGCATATCGAAGTCAGCGATATGAGCAGTGAGGTTGCGGTTGGCCGAACGGTCTATTACGCGATCGCATACACGCCACCGCTGATGGGTGTGCGCCACCGGTTGAGGATTGTCGTGGCGCAAACCAACGCGGCTGATGAGCCGGCTTCAATAGCACTCCTGAAATAGCAACGAGAGAAGAGAAGAGCCATGAATCAGCAGAGCAAAAAACTCAACAAGATCACCGTTATGGATGGTGAGCATAATGCGGATGGGAATGGTGCCGGCGGCAATCTTCTCGATCCGAATGACCCCCTCCTTCAGCCGGCGAAGGAGACAGGTGCGAAGAAAAAGACGTGGAAGCGCAAGCTGATCGGCTGGTCAGTAATTCTCTTGCTGGTTGGCGCCGGTGTAAGTGCTTTGTATCTGTTGATGCGCGTGCAGCGAGTAAACGTTACGGTCAATGCCGACTCGCGCAGAAATGATCAGAGCACTAAGCCGCAGACCGAAGTGACGAATTCAGATAGTGCTTTGACCGCCGAGGCAATAAACATGGCCCGGACGGCCGCAGGCGTTGATGCGAATACCAAGCCTGCCAATTCCGCTTCTCCGGTTCCATCACCTGCGCCTTCTCCTGGACCAACTCAGGATCGCAAAGCTGATTTCAGCGTCAACTCACCAGTTTTTGAGCAGATAGGTAAAAGCGGTGACGCGGATGGGAATTCCGGCTCGCAGACGAACGGAGGCGCCGCACAAGCAAAGGCAGACCGGTCATCAGTGGTTGAGCCGGAGTCACATGCCAATCGTACGCAGAGTCTCTTCGTCGATGATGCCCTTCCGAAATCCACGCCTGCTCCTCCGATTCTGACTCGTCGCGAGTCGAAGCCGCCTGTGTCAGCCTCGATAAAACCAGTATCGCCAATCGTGCCGCCATTCGGCACGATGCTGCCGGTGCGGACACAGGGAGTCATCTTCACTCTGCGCAACAACTCCTATGCAAGGTTGGAACTGACAAGGGACATGGCCGGCCACGGGTGGTCCTTACCTAAAGGAACGGTCTTGATCGGCCGGACCACGGGTAGCGAGCATGATCGCGCTTTTGTAAAGGTCATTGGTTACATCGATCCGCGCGAGAACAAACTCGTGACGATGACGGGTGACGTTCTCGGCAGTGACGGCGCCAACGGCATCCCCGGTAAGCGTATGAGCGTTGACCGCAGCGGTCTCAAGCAGACCTTGCGCAAAGTCGCGGCCAGTGGCCTTCAGATCGCGAGCTCGATGGCCGGCGCGCTGACCGGCCGGGGAACCGTGGTGATCGATGGCGCCGGCTATCGACTCATGGATCCCATTAACGAACGAGCGCGTGGTCTCGTGAGTGGTTCGGACAATAATACGTTTGTGAAGGTCGAAGCAGGACAACCGGCCTATGTAATGGTTGTCGATCTGCCAAACAGAGTTGAGGGTGCGGATGCGCCGGGTGAAAAGTTTCTCCGTGTTTCCGGAATGCCGGAAAACTCTTTGACGGACAGGGAAGTCATGGAATTGATTCTTTTCGGCTCCGCTGAAGAAGTTCGTGCCGCCATGCCGTTGATGACCGAGGAACAGAAGCGGCTTGCTATCAGAATGCAATCTCAGGAGAAAGATAGACCATGATTCCGTCTGATCCGTCTCGAGCAGTAATAGATCCACGACGGCTGGTACGCGAGCAAGGCCGTGAAGCGCTCTCCGAACTCGTCGCGCAGGAGTCGGGCTACATCTTTCAATTAAGGCCGCTGAAAGATCTCTGTCTGTCATTGAAGTCAGGAATGCCGCTCCTGGCTGAAGGCGAGCGCGGGGGAGGGAAGACCGAAATGGTCGACGCGCTCGCCTATTCCTGCAACCGTCCCTACTTCGAGTTGCAGGGAATGGACGACCTCACGCTTAAGGACATCTTGTTCGAATGGGACCAGTCGGCGCAGAACAACTTTGTCGTGCAGGCACTCAGTGCCAATGAGTTAAGCCTTGAGGAAGCTCGAAGCCAGCAATGGCGCCATGAGTTTCTGAATCTCGGCGAGACTCTGAAAGCGTACGATTATCTGGCAAGTACGGGAATTGTGCCGATCGTCAAGCTCGACGAATTTGAAAAGCTACCGCCAGTCTGTCAGGCGTTCTTCTATCAATTGTTCACTGACGGCCATGCCTCAGTGCCGAGGTTAATTGAGAACCGCGGGCACATCGGTGTCGGTAAGCATGAGGAGAAGCCCATCGTCATTCTCACATCCAATAACCAGTATGTGGTCCATCCGCCGCTGCGGTCGCGCTGTGTCTACACCAAAGTAAGGTTGCCAACCGATATCGAGGAAGCACGGATTCTTCATTCACGGGTCGCTGCCGCGTCGGTCGATTTGTTGAGTCAGGTCGTGAAAATGATCAGATACATACGGATCATGATGCCGACCGTAAAGGACAAGCCTGGATTGCGTGAATCGATCGCCTTACTGCGCTCGCTGAGTACCGAAGATGTCGAATGTATCTCAGCCGAAGTCATCGACGATCACTTGGGGTTCATTGCGCGCAATGCCGATGATCTCGCGAACCTGGAATTGGGATTGATGAGATTGGAAAGAGCCGCACACACCCCCGACGCCTTTATCGATGAGATGATTGAAGGCGTATTCAGCGAACGAAAGATTGAATTGCGAGAGGCTGCATGAGCCGTGAACAAGGCAACATCTGGCCTCTCGTATCCGTTGCCGGTGGCGCGCTATTAGTGCTTGTCGTAGTTCCGCTTGCCATACAGCGACACGGGGGCAGTCGCATGGCGACCGTTGATGCACAGGTCACGATTGGCGACACCGGCAGCGGTTCGTCCGTGGATCGAGGTAATACTGTTTACCGTTGGCCTGACAGCGAGGTTCCTCGTACCGCGGACAGACTGAGAGATGCCACGGCTGTTGCGATTGCTGCGAGCACCAGTGTCGTTGAGGGTTCCCTGCGTGGCAGAATTCCGCGGGACGCAAAAGAACTCATTTCCTACATTACCCAACGACAACTGATTCCCACTGAATGGCTGACGTCTGAAGCAGGAGTGCTGCAGGCGCCGCATGGCTCGATTCATCTTCGATATTCAGCGACAGACCTCATGGTCGAAGTGATCTCGGCGCCGCGGGATCGCAAAGACGGTCCGGCCATTCTCATTCGTCTTCCCGATCTCGAGAACACTCGTGTGGGAGCACGTTATTTCGAATCAATGCAATTGGACGGTATCGTCTATCCAGCACCTTTTGCGCCGATCGCGGAGATCATTGCTTCGGGTTGGCAGCCACGTCTCTTCAAACAGACGCAGATACCGGACGATCAGCGTGCTCAGCTCGAACAGTGGGCCGGCAGTGTTTCACGGAAGTAGTTCAGGTTAGGGCATGGCTCATGAGTTTTCGTACTACACTCGAAAGAATAGACGCCGATTATTTCATTCCGCGGCCGGCCGATGAACCGGAGCTCGATTCATTTCAGGCGGCCAGACGTTTCTTTCAGGATTTGTCGAGTTGCGGGACTTTGTTGTTAAGCAGTTCCGTTGCCGGTTATCTCTTTTTCCGATCCGGACAGATGCTTGCGCTGGATCTGAAATGGCTGGTCTTCGTACTTCTTGGTGCTTTGCTGGTTGCGTTTGTCGGCGCTATTGAATCCATCAACCTGGCTTACCCTTACTACAGTCTCAACCAGCGCCTGACTCATGGCTCTGCTCGTTGGGCAACGATTGCGGAATTAAAAGCTAAGGGGTTGGCCCATCGTGCCGGCAAAGCTCTGCCTCAAGGCGCCGTCCGCATCGGACGTCTCAGCTCTGCGCTGAGCGCGCGCCCGTACGATCTCATTCTTCCACTGGAAAGACTATTAACGCACACTGGCATCTTTGGACCATCAGGTTCAGGGAAATCGGCTACCTTTTACATGAATATATTGCGCGACTGGTCCGAGTATGGTTCAGCCCTGGTGATGGATGTTAAGGGTGAGCTCTACGCGCATACGGCGCGTTACTACGATCATGTCTTTCGTCTCGATCTCGAGAACCCCGCTTTTTCCGATCTTTGGAATCCGTTGCCGCGTTGTCTCGGAAACGGTGAACTGGCTCATTCCATTGCCTCGATCGTTGTCAGTTATGAGCCCGAGAACATGAAGGTGAATGAAAATACACACTATTGGCTCTCAGGTGAGACCGCCCTGATGAAAGCACTCTGTCTGCATATGCCGACAATCGCGGCCGATCCCACCCTGCCGATGATCAAAGAGTATCTGTCGCGTAACGATCTCAAGAAATTAGGTGAGGAGATGACGGCCTCCGAGGATAAAGAAGCACAGATCGAGTGGGGCAACTTCAGTAAGGTCGACGCGGAGAAGACCCAGGGCGGAGTCATCACCGGCCTCAACAATAAGATTGCGCCGCTGCGTTCGCCGAATGTCATAAGCATTCTGAAGACCGCCACTCCTGCGGAACTGGCCCGCGGGGTGCGCGAGATCAACCTCGCTCATCTCAGAATTCCGCGCACCGCTATCTATATAGTTGTGTCTGAGGACAACGCGAGTAAATACCGAATCCTGCTCGAGTTGATCTTTGGTCTGGCCGCGATCGAGATGCGAGATTCAACCGGAAAGAATGCGACGCCGGTGTTGATGGCCCTCGATGAAGCGGGGAACGTTCACCCTCCCAAGCTCCAGGACAAGCTGAAGATTGGCAGGTTTCGCAATACGCCGTACCTGCTCGGGTTTCAGGACGTCACACAACTTAGGATCAAGTTTGAGAATGGCTGGAAGGCAGTGCTCGCCGGCATCAAGAACCAGATCTTTCTGCCAGGCATTGATCATGAAACGGGTGTTCATGCTTCTTCTGTACTTGGTTCAACGACCGTGCTTTCTCGCACAGAGGTTGATGCCGAAGGGACGGAGTATGACGCCGAACGCGTGTCGGAAAGCCGGCGCGATTTCAAACAGCCGCCTGAATTGAGAAGACTCGTCAAATATCGACAGGGCATTGCCATTATCGATACGGCGGATCCGATCCTGTTTCGTTTTCTGCCACGGGCGGATAACGGCGATGTCGCAGTGCCCACACGCCGGTTGCTGGATCCGCCGCAAACACTCGCTGAAGCAGTTCAGGCTATGACGGAGGTCAAGCAGGCACAAAAACTATCGGCGGCTACTCCGGTTGAAAGCAACGGACATGCTAAGGACAGAGTGGTCATGGATGGATTGGCTGCGACTCATGCTTCACCAAATCAGCCGGATACCAAGTCTCACACAACAGACTCAATTATCGCGCGGCGACAACTGAGAGCCAGTGCGTTCGAGGACGATTTCCTGCCGTTTGAGCCGATGATGGAGGAGGAGTAGACCATGCAGGGCGTTAAGGGAAAAACGCGCAAGCGCAGGTTTGGCATTTCCTACCTTCTGCTGGTTGTGGCTGTCATCACTTACTTCTGTGTCTGGGGATATTCGGTTCTGGCTGCCGATTGGAAAGCAAAGGCGAGCGTCCCCCAGATTGATCCGATCCTGACGATCATCAAAGGCCTGCGGCAGTATCAGAAAATCAATGCCAGTTTCCCGCAGACTTTCAATCAGGTTGAGACCCAGGTTTGGAAACATGCGAGGCGACCGGACTTTGGCGCGAATGGACATTCACTGCTGCTCAAGAACTATTACTACCTTTACACGTTTATCAGTCCCACCCGCTGTACTCTCTGGGCCATTCCCGTTGGCCCACGCGCCGGCGAAGCGAGTTCGTATTTCCTGATTCTTACACCAACAGACCGCGAGAAGTACAAAGGACCACCACTTGATCTTCAGGAGGCTGGCACCATCACCGGTACGCCGACGTATGCGCAGCTCGGCATGTTGGGAATGATCAGACAAGAGCCGTTGCCGCAGAAAAAGAGATAGTCGTGAGAGTAGTCTTTCACATTATCTCTACGGGCGGTAGTGCCGGCGCCAGCCGAGTCACCCGCTACGTTGCCGAGCGCGATAAAGACCCGTTGCGCGAAGGCCCGGGCCCACGGCCTTTGTTCAGTGAGGATCGCGAAGGGATGACCTATCGCGCTGCTGACCGCGTCCTCGATCCCGATGGCCAGCCGCAGAAAGGCGACTTACTTCATTTCTCGGTCAGTTTCGAAGAAGTGGACTTCGAGAAACTCGGCGCCGATGAAAAGGAGAGACAAGCACGACTCCGCGAGGTGATCCGCGAAGGAATGAAAGGGATGGTAGAGGAGTTGAATGTCGAGCGCCTTACCTGGGTGGCGGGCATTCATCGCAACTCAGATAATCCTCACGCTCACGTCGTGGTCAACAAACAAGCCATTGAGCGCGGCAGGGGCAAAGAGAAGAGAATTGGCCGCATTCCCAAGCGATTGCTTCCTCACAAGGAGACACAGGAAGGCAGGCAAGTGCTGGTTCCTGGTCGCATTGGTGACCGGTTTCTCACGGCCCTCGAGAAACAGCAAGCGCTCTATTTGACTCCTGAGCATCCGCAGACAAAGGCGCGTGCGGCTCTGGACCGGTTGATTGAAAGATTTCAGCAGAGAAGAAGAGCTCATAACGAACGAACTGAAAATGAGAGATCAGCATCGCGAGTTAGCGCGAGACGAGCCGAACATTCTCACGCGACTAGCAATTCTGTTGACCGTCCTGAGATTGCCGGAAGTTGGACTGAAAATCCACAAGGGCGAGGTGTTTACAGCGAAGTGCGCCTCGAGCTTGGTCGACGGTTCGAGCTGAGTATGCGGTTACGGTTTGCGCAGGCCTGGTATGACCGCGCCGTGGAACATGGTGATACCTATCGCTTCGAGGTTGTCGATCAATCAATCAGTAAAGAACGCAAGATCTCGGATTTGGATGTGCATCGCCGAGCATCCGCACGTGCTCAGCATTTCCGTGATCGTGCCGATCGAGAACGAGCTTACGAACGAGATCTCGGCTGGCATCAGGAAACCCTCAATGAATTGAGACAGGCCCGGGAAGGTAAGATTAATGAACTGAAAAAAGATATCAGCGCCCTGAGCGGAAAGTTGGAGCTGATCGAGGACCGACTTGCACGGGTCTCTGACAGTGACGCGACAAATCAGAAGCCAATCGTCTCGCGATCCACGCTATCTGAACTACAGGAACAGGCTGTGAAGCTTAGTCTGCCTGAGACGTTGAAGGAGTTGGAAGATTTACGCCTTGAGTTAGCACGGGAGCACAAGGTGCCGGAACGTACTGACGAAGAGGCAGCAATGCTCGTGGCGCAGTTCAATGTCGCGCGTGCGGACTATCTGGCCAGAGATAAGCGGCTGGAAAACTTTGAAGCTTCCGTTCATCTGGTGAACTACGAAATCGGAGATGAACGGTGGTCGCTTGCTGCGCTCGACAAACAGATAGCGCGACGTCGCGAAGATACGAAGATTATTCCTGAACGAGCGGCTCGCCTGGATTTGCGTGCACTGGCACGGATTAATTATTCAACCGCTGCGCGAGAAGAAGCGGCCCGAGATGTTGAACATCTCACCTATGTTCGTGGTGAAGTCGTGCGCCAGATCGAGCAACGCCGGGAGTCATTGACTGGCGATCGTGATCTCGCTCGCGAGCTGGTTGATGTTTTGGAAGGTACGTACTCGAGAGAAGAACAGTCACGTGCACGAAACGGACAGAGTATGCCTGATCCGAATTATGGCGCGGATCAAATGAAGTCTCTTGAGGCCGGCGCCGAAACGTTGCGGGATATCAAGCTCTTGAGTGAGGTGCATGAATGGGAGAAGGCAGCGTCGAAGCATGACAAGCAAATCGATTGGGCAGGCCGGACAGTGGCGCGAGAAATCATGGCGAGTGTTGCGGCTGAGGAAACCAAGCAGCGGCTGGAGCAGTTTCTGGAGAGCAAGAAAGTAGCTTCGCTTCATCTCGGAAATCATCGCACCGGTACATTGCGCGAAGTGGAAGCTCACCGGCTTACGGATTACCTCGCACGAGCGATTGAAACGGCTGAACAACGCGACCATCGCCACAATGTGAAGCTGGCTGCCAAAGAACATCATGGCCGGCTGGTCGCGGAGTTTGAAAAAGCGAGTGAATATCACGACAGCGCGCGTGAACTCGCGACGGCGGTCAAAGACGGCAACCCGAAATTTACCGACAAGGAGAAAATCAATCTGGAGATTTACGCGGAGAGGCAGAATGATCCACAAGAGCGTGAAAGGTTTTTGGATTTGGCTCGTGATCGTGGCAGTGTTCACGAACGCGAAGCAGTGGTTTCCCGAAGTCGCTGAATCACTGAAGTTGCGTTGCCCTTTTGCCATGAGTTCAGCAGAATTGGGCAGATACGCCAATTTGATCGTGACGTCGTCTTTTCGACAATGATTTTATCCTGTGGCTTGGGTTCCTCCTGTTTATATCTTGGCTTGTGTGGGCTCTCGACAAGTACAGCGTTAGTTTACCTGCTTGCTATTCCACGATCATAACCTTCTGATATTCGGAGTTGAAGAAACTCTTGGGCGCGGTCTTTGGGCATAATCACTTGGTTTATGACTGATTTTTTACGAAAAAACCGTTCGCCGGATGTTAGCTAAATGTGTCGGTTTTCGTTCTGGAAGTGAGCCTAGAGTCTCAAGTTTACTAGTGATGTCTCGCGATAGCCCTCCCACTTTCGACCACTAAACTCAACTTTCTGATGTTTTACTTTAATCACTCACTTGACGGCCTTATTAAAAAACGCCATCCTTAATTACCGCTTTCGACATAACGATTTCTTTAAGGAGAAAACCGTTATGTCTGTCGAACACATAATCCTTTACATCGCAGGAGCCATACTTCTCTCAATCACTGCATCTCGTTTCCTGCTTCAAGAGTCAATTACGTTGGTGAGACTCTTTAAGCAGTTGATTGCCGAGATCCGCACGCCTTTGCCACCCGTTCAGCAACCTGTCGCTTTACCTGAAAGTGGTTCCAAGAACATATCTGATTTGGCTGTCCGCTAATTAACGCCGGATGAATCGGTTCTTCAATTCTTGTTCGTGGATTCCTGGCAAAAACGACGAATAGAACGTTTTTCCAGAAACCCGCTGGAGTTTTTCTTCTATTAGCAGTCTTAAGTAATTAGAAAGGAAGAAAAGCCATGTCTGGATTCGACATTATCTATGTAGCGGGTGTGATTCTTCTGCTAGAACTACTGTTCGTGCGACTAATCAAGTTGACTCATCTGTGCAGGCAACTCCTGGCGGCAGCTAAAGATCCTCTACCACTTGCTCCGCAACTTGAGACCGCAACCGATACTCATTCCAAGAATGTGTCTGATTTGGGCAACCCGTAAAACTGATGAATGAAATCGAATTCGGTCCGTGTATCTACCTTCTTTGGTTCGCGTTGGTGTCCTACAAAGAAACTTGGCGCGTGAACTCGCGACAGCGGTCAAAGACCGCAATCGGAAGTTCAATGACAAGGAAAAGATCACTTTGGAGATTTAAGCGGAACGACAGAATGATCCGCAGCGTGAAAGGTTTTTGGATTTGGCTCGTGGTCATGCCAGCAGTACTCACGAGCGCGAAGGCGTGATTTCGAGAAGTCGGTGAGAAGCACTGCTGCATACGTCTACGACTTACCACTTCATCGCGCTACGAATGACATCGATTTCGGAATCATTGTCGAAAGCTGGGATGAATTCACCAAGCTGCGAGACAGCCTGATCGCAAACAATAAGTTTCAGCCACACCGTATAATGAAACATCGGTTTGTTCACGAAGACGGCCTCGTCATTGACTTGTTTCCGTTCGGGGACTAGAGGAAGTCAGCGGCCAGATGTTACCTCCTCCCAATTTGGGTACTTTTCTTTGTAGGCCTTTGAGACTTCTTCCTTCACCTTTCGGTTGATTCGCGCTTAACATCGGACCTCCTCAAGTTAGAAATGGTGATGTTCCAAGTGAGATACGCGGGCTAGTTGGTTCACTGAGCACTAGGCGTTCGATTATTGACCTGAAATCAAAATAGCGGCTGAAAAAATATCAATGCCGTTGAGTCTTACAGCACGCCCTACGCTATCGTCAAGGTTGGCGAATGAAGATTACTCGATGCAGCGATCCCATGGGCGACGTTGTTGATCAAGATGCTATACAGTGTTGGTGACCGAAATCTTTCAGGCATAGGGAGGTTCCGTTATGCCACACGACTTGGAAACACGCTCACAGACACCGTCACCTTCTTCTGATAATGTTGACGCGCGATCAAAAACCGGTAATACGGGCGCCACTTCCAGACAAGTGGCAGCCCTAAAACGGCGATACTTAGACGCCTATCTCGTCGCACGGTCGACGAACGGTTTTGGCATGTTGATTAAAATAATTGCCGTCATTGCTGGCGCTCTTTTGGCGGCGGTCGGCGCCCTCTTGTTTAACGAAGGCCGAGGGGCCGAGGCTTTGGGCGTGGCAGCTATCGCACTTGGGATTGTGATCGCCGTACTCTTCTACCTATTGGGCATCCTTGTCTCCGCGCAAGGGCAGATTCTCAAAGCATCACTTGACGCGGCTGTAAATACTTCGCCGTTGTTAACAAATGCCGACCGTGTGGCGATCATGTCGTTGCCAGAGGCCAGCAGTCCTGAGACTATTGCAAACGAAGCGCCCATTAGCCAAACCCTTCGCAAAGAACCCGTTTCCGCCAGAACCAAGGCGCCGGCAAGAAAACCTTCTGAGGATGCCTCCGGATTTTCCTGGGATGACCTTTAAGTTTCTTAAGCCGTCGAAACAAATCGTTGGACGCGAGCGGCGGGAGCGTGAACTTATTGCCGATTTCCAATTGTCGATTGTCTATTTGATGCGCGCGCCGCCGCGTTAACTCTGACGTTAGCCCTTCTGAGGCGAGACGCAGTGGTCCGCACCCGTGAACAACCTAAGCGCGAAGATCCTATCCTCTCTTGAGATCGTCGTTGGCTTACAACGAGTCCGAACGCCCAATGGCGTGGTACTACTTACTACTACCTCGACGACAAGATTGCGTTTCCCGTTCAAAGCAAGCTGCATATATCGGTGCGAGCGACATCACCGCTCGGGAATCGAACCCGTGTCGCCGCAATGAAAGAGAAGCGATTTACAAGACTGCGAAAAGAAATCGATCAATAAGTGATCACACTTTCGAATCTGCTTACTTCTTCGTCAGTCCCCGCACCAGCTGCTCCAGGGCATCCAGCCGCGCTCGCAGTTTTTCTATTTCAGCATCTTTCTTCTGCATCTCATTCAACAGCATCGGCGCCAGGAACTGATAGTTTACCGTATAAGGTTTGCCTTGATCGTCGTAGGCGACTAACTCCGGCGCCACTTTCGCGACCTCCTCGGCAATCAAACCAAACTGACGGAGATCAGATCGGCCGCCGTATTCGGGCTTGTAGAGGAAGCTCACTGGACGCAGACTATAGAGAACCCTGCTGGTGGCTCCCAAGTCTTCAATGTGTTCTTTGAAGCGGCGGGAGGAGCTTACAGTTCCGAGCTGTCCATTGCTGTCAATTACGACCGGGAGAGCATTGGCTACACCGGTGGTCACATTGCGGATGCCCGCGATGAAGGTGCGGTTTTGTGGAGTTCCAATGCGAATCGTAGTGGACTCTGTTACGGCGCCGGCGTTACCGATGTAGATATTGTTGGATCCGTTCGTAAGAGCGCTACCGGCATTCGTTCCGAGGGCCGTATTGCTACTTCCCGTGTTGCTGTTGAGCGCAAAGACTCCCACCGCAGTGTTATTACCACCCGTAATGTTCTGTACGAGCGCATTGGATCCGACTACCGTGTTACTGCTGCCCGCGCCGTTAAAGAACATCGCACTTGTTCCTACGGATGTGTTGAGGATTCCAGTGGTGGTGCTACGGAGCGAATCCCGTCCTACGGCCGTGTTAGCCTGTCCAGTGGTGTTGGCGATCAGCGCCCTGCTTCCCACAGCCGTGTTGTCGGCTCCTGTGGTGAGCGATGCGAGGGCCGCGGCACCCACTCCAACATTATCGGTGGCGTTTGGGGACATTGTTAGGTTGCCCGCGTTGACTCCTCCAAAGAAATTGCCGACTGGAAACCCGGAGGGAGTAACACAGCAGTTGTGAATGAATCGAAACTGGCCCGACTTAATCACTCCCACGCTCGCGGCGCTGAAGGGCATGCGGAAGTTCCCGGTGATCTCCAACTGCTCGTTGGGAGTTGTCGTCCCGATGCCGACGTTGCCGCTGGTCAGAATTCTCATTTTCTCTGAGCTATTCGCTTTAACAATCAGCGGAAAGTTGTTTATTGTGCCCAGGAATTCGGTGCCCGTCGTGAGTGTGTTCCCGGCGAGTGACCAAAAGCTACCGCCTCCACCGATCGTATTTGCCAGCCTCGTAAACAGGACACCATTCGAGTCAGCTACGACTACATCATTAAGTGAAGAATTAGCGGTTAGCACTCTAACTCGCGCTTGTCCATTCACATCCAGTGTGTTGGTCGGAGCTGGCGTAGCGATACCTACATTGCCGGCAGCCGTAATGCGCATCCTTTCTGTGCCGCCAATATTGCTATCAACACGAAATCTTAAGCCGTCAGCAAGGTTCAATGGGTTGACTCTAACATCGATGAATCCACCGGGCGTTGTGGTGTTTACCAAGCCCCCGAATAGCCTCATTCCGGTTTGACCGATATCTGTGATCCCCCCAAAGTACAAGTTCCCATCTGTCCCGCTATTGGCATTCGGGAGCAGTGCGTTGCCCGACCCTAAGGTTAGTCTTTGCGTGGGCGTCGTCGTCGCGATGCCGACATTGCCGTTGGTTTGGATCCTCATTCTCTCCGTGCCATTCGTGAAAACCTTCAACGGAAAGCTGTTTAGGGAGCCAAGGATTTCGCTACCCGTGAGCACGTTACCGGCAAGTAACCAACTGGGCGCCCCACCAATAGTGCTTGCTGGTCTCTTAAAGAGAACGCCATTTGGGTCGGCGACGACGACATCGTTGAGGGTTGAGAATGTGGTCAAACTTCTGATTCGCGCTGGTCCGTTTATGTCCAATGTGTGGGTCGGGCTCGTTGTCCCAATACCCACTTTAATTGACGCGAAAGCCACAGGATTCGGAGTTGTAGACATGGGATTACTAAAACCTATTGCGAGTGGATTCGAATTGTCCACTTCAATCAAGTTCAAACTGATTGACGAGAGTAAGCCCACCGAATTCCCGACAGTGACTGCCTCGCTTGCATGAATAGTACCGGCAACATCCAGCGTCGCTACCGGCTTTGTCGTCCCGATGCCGACATTGTCAGTGCTGGTTGCGAGTCGTACTGTTCTTCCGTCCTTAATCCATGCGCCGAGATCTTGTGGCGCAAGCGGAACGCCAATTACACTCCGCGGCTCCGCTTGGGCTGCGATCGCAGAGGGCATCGGCGTCAGTCGCTGACGTGGGGAAAGCTCTGTGTAAGAGTCTGCGGTGTTGGCTCGGCGCGCACCGACGTCTAACCAACTCTCATTGCTACTGGAGCCGTCGCTACCAAAATCTAGCTGCACCGTAAATGAACCTTTGTTTACAACGACATCATCTTTGATTACCACTCCCTGGTTACGACCTCCGCTCTGACCTGTGGACAACGCGAACCGAAAGCTGAAGGTGCCGTTGGCGGGCATGCTGCCCTCTTTCAGTTGCCCCTGATATGTGAAAGCAGTCTGTATAGACTTGTGATCTTTAAGCGTGACAGACGCCTGTTTCGCGCGATCCTGATAGGCGAAAGCGGTCTGGGTCAGAGCGGCCAAAGTAGTCAGCGCCACCCAGCCTAATAAGACAAGAAGTGTTGGTTGCTTGCGTACGATTAACATTTTCATTCTCCCTTTCAAGGAAAGTCTCATAGGTTGACACGTGACCTGATGTTTATTACTGAATCAGGCGGGTCATGTATGTTGAGCGTTCAACATTTAAAAAGAACCTACCGATTTGCAACAGGCATTGCTTCGACTTCGTGCTTGCATCTATGAGTGACTTCTAAAGAGAAACGTAACGCTGTCGTATAACTCAAGCAGAGGTGAGGCAAGGTAGGATCACCGAAGTTGTGTGGGCCGAGGCAAACCCTACGGCTAGAGGAAGAACCTCGAAGCCACCCATTGAGGAGATCACGAGTGCGGCCGGCAGATGTACGAGCAACAAAGGAGCGTCTTGGACGTTAGAGGTCGGAGGACGAACGGGAGCGAAACGCCTATATATTCATTCAATAGGAAACAAAGAGGGGACAGTGGGTGGTGGGTACTATTTGGCTGCCACTGATCTGGCTGGTTATTGGCGTCCCTAACGGCTCCGAGTTGGAACCAGATTATTGGCTGGCTTAAGGAAATGGAAAGTCTGCGTCAAACTGCCGCCTGACCCTTAAACCCTTTGTAAAATGCTATGTTAGTTTGCGACATCATCTCTCCCATAGTGGATTGGAACTAGGGAACGGATCTACTTAATTCACCAGCACCACCTGAGAGCCATGGTTATCGGGAAGGCTGGTGAATCGGACTTAGGAAGCGGGGCAACTGCGAAAGGTGTAGCACAAGTGGCTTGGGAGAGAAGGGGCAACAATTCGTATTACTACCGCAAAGAGCGCGATGGTTCTCGCGTGAAGTCTACGTATGTCGGCCGCGGCGAGATGGCCCACATGATTGCCGGGTTTGAATCAAATTCCGCTGAACTTGAGAAATTACTGCGAGCAAGAAAATCCATTGAAGATCAGGAACTCGAGCGGGTAGAAGTGGCAATTGATCGAGCGGTAGAACTTGTTCAACTGTTCACCGAGGCAACGTTGTTGACTGCAGGATTTCACACGCATCGAAGGCAATGGAGACGAAAAAGGAAGTGTCAGTAGATTTTGAAAAAGTAATCACGGACAAGGCTGAAGAGACACGCACAAAGTTCCGGGCGCTACTCGACAAGACCGACAAAGAGACTCGAACTCTGGCGTGACGTTCTGAGCGCTGGTCATCTGGCAAAGTCAGGATAGCGCGAACGCAATAACTGACGTGCTTTGTTGATGGGCATATATTGGGAGAAACGATTGAGTGCTGCTCAGAGGCGTTTCACTAGAGCTTGTGAGACTCTTGCTCGCGTTCGGAAACTCTCACGCAATACGCCCGCCTTGCAGTTCAATATAGCGGCGAGTGGAGGGCAGCAAGTAAACCATAAACACCGACTATGCGTCAGGCTAGGCTAATATTGTAAATCGACCAGTGCCAAAACAGCCTTTCGGTGAAGTTCTTTAAAGGTAATTTGTAACGAAAGCTTCGAGTTTGTTTGCCGTCGGCAGCCAAATAGGGATTTCTATGCAAAGGATACGGAAAAGGATCATTTACTACCACGAAAACGTCCTGTGCGGTTGACTCGTAGCCAACGATCAACACCACATGTTCTGCTCCGAAGTCATATTGCCGCCGTGTAGGTGAGAGATTCCAGCTAAAATCGGTTTTCCGCGATCTATGTTGTGTTTAATAACTGGAAACGACAATTCGTGTGCTTCATCAGCACTGAAGACTTTTCGGGCTGATGTCCATGCATAGTCTTTTAGCATTCTGACCGTGTTGTAATTTGAACCCGACGGAATTATGCAGGTCCCGTCGAAGCAATTGGAGCCACAGGGCGTATTTGAGAGGATAGTTCCAATGATTCCGCATTGGTAATTACCCACCGGATTTCTGTTTGGAACACCATAATGTTCAAAAATCATCTCGCCAATTGCAATCCAGCACCAGACCTCGGTCTGCTGAAAGACAGGAGCTATTGGCAAAGTTCGACCGACGGTTTGACCGCTTTTCTCGACTGTAGAGTAACTTGGTCCAGTTCGCGAAGTTCGTTTCTGTTTATGAAGAACCCCCGCATACTTTAGAGTATTGCCTTCAGCGTAAGTATTAATGCTGTGCAGCGTGAAACCCTCTTCGACTTGTTTCTCCATGAAAGCTTGGAAAGTATCGCCCTTACCGCCATGCATGTTTTTCCATGTCAACGACTCTTCTTCCACCCAAATGGCACTGAAGAAAAGCTTATTATTTAAACTCAGAACATTAATATCGTGAGGCATGTAGCCTTTGCGCGCCTCAATCGCCATTTCGAAAAGTCCGCTTCGGCGATACCGATGGCTAATTTGGCATGTTTGTATTTGCTTTTACTCCATATCAGTGAATAAAGGGGTTCTCCATTGACTTCGTAGCCATCTACGTCAGTC
>JBKPNH010000072.1:0-46271 GCA_046732535.1 Acidobacteriota bacterium | reverse complement strand
TTATAAGAGACAGAATTAAAGTAGCGACTAAAAATGAGGATCCGTATGAATCATTATTTGGTTCTTTGTGCACTTTTGTGTCTTCTTACATCTGTTCCAGCCCTGGGCCAGGGCACTCGCTTACTGCGCCATCCAACGGTTAGTCGCGAATACGTCGCTTTCGAGTACGCCGGCGACTTGTGGCTCGTCGCGCGCAGCGGCGGCCAGGCGCGTCGCATCACATCGACCCAGGGACTCGAGATTGAGCCGCATTTCTCTCCTGACGGGACACAGCTCGCTTTCACCGCCACCGTCGCGGGCAACACGGACGTGTACGTCGTTCCTGTGACAGGCGGAAATCCGAAGCGACTGACCTATCATCCGGGCAGCGATCGCGTTCGCGGCTGGACGCCTGACGGCAAGCAAGTCGTCTTTGGCTCGGCTCGTACCAGCGCACCGCAACAGGCTTATTACAAACTCTGGACCATCGGTCTCGATGGTGGGCTCCCGCAGCAAATTCCAATGCCGCGCGCTTTCAACGGCGTCTATTCTCCCGATGGACGCCGCTTCGCGTACGAAGAGTTCCAGACTGCGTTTATTCCAGACTGGTACGAGGCGAGCATGTGGCGCCATTACCGCGGCGGCCGCACGCACCCGATCTCGGTGATGAACCTCGCCGACAATTCAGTCGAGAAACTTCCCTGGACCAACAGCAACGACACGGATCCGATGTGGATCGGCAACACGATCTATTTCCTGTCCGACCGCAATCACACGACCAACCTGTTTAGTTATCGCGTCGATACGAAGCAGGTCACGCAACTGACGCAGCACAATGATTTCGACATCATGAACGCCTCGGCGGGCGGCGATGCGATCGTCTACGAGCAAGCCGGCTACATTCATCTCGTCGATGCGAAGAGCGGCAAGTCGACGCAGTTGAACATCGAGGCTACGGGCGATCTTCCGTGGACACGCCCGCAGTTCAAAAAAGTCGCCAGCATGATTCGCAGCGCAACGCTGTCGGCGACGGGCGTCCGTGCGGCATTCGAAGCGCGCGGCGAGATCTTCACCGTGCCGACTGAAAAGGGCGATTACCGCAATCTGACGCAGAGCTCCGGCGCGCACGATCGCTCGCCCGTCTGGTCGCCTGACGGCAATCAACTGGCGTGGCTTTCAGATGTCAGCGGCGAGTATCAACTGATGATCGGCGATCCGATCGGCGTCAACCCGCCGCGCGCCGTTGCACTGCCCTCGACCGCGTTCTACTCCGGACCGGCATGGTCACCCGACGGCACGCAGTTACTCTTGCAGGACAATCACCGGAACCTTTGGTCCATCGAAGTCGCATCCGGCAAGGCCAACAAGATCGATACCGACTCGCATCCCGATCCGGCTCGACAGTTTGACGCTACCTGGTCGCCCGATTCGCGTTGGGTCGCTTATTCGAAGAACCTGCCCAGCCACCTGCGCGCAATCTTCGTTTACTCGATGGCTGAACGGAAGGGGTATCAACTTACGGATGGGCTAGCGGATTCGATCTCGCCTGCTTTCGACGCCAACGGCAAGTACCTTTACTTCCTGGCGAGCACCAACTATGGGCCAAGCACCAGTTGGCTCGAGATGAGCTCGCTCGACCGCCCGGTCAGACGCGCGATCTATCTCGCGGTCTTGAGTTCGACTGAGCCGTCGCCGCTGTTGCCGGAAACAGGCGATGAGCCGCCGCCTCGTCCGACACCCGCCGAAACGCCCGCTGCGCCTCCGGCTGCCCCGCCTCCGCCGAGGACGGTTAACGTTCGTGTTGACGTGAACGGAATCGGACAGCGAATCATCGCCGTCAACGTGCCTGTAGGCGAGTACGCGAATCTCTCCGCCGGTGCGGCCGGAAGTTTCTACTACACGGAACCGCTACCAGGCGGTGGTCCCGCGGCCCTGCGTCTCCAGCGCTATCAAGTACGCGAGCGAACAGCCGCGCCGGTTCTCGAAGGCGTCCGTGCTTACACGCTTTCGGGCGACAAGAAGAAGCTTCTCTATCAAATGAGCGCCGGCGGCGGCGCCAACTGGGGCGTCGTCTCCACCGAGCGTCCCGCTAAAGTCGGCGATGGGCCAATCAACGTGGCCCAACTTGAAACTCGCGTCGATCCGCGCGCTGAGTGGGAACACATCTTCCGCGAGACGTGGCGCATACAGCGCGAGTATTTTTACGATGCGAAGATGCATGGGGCCGACTGGCAGGCGGTCTATGAGAAGTATCGCCCGCTACTCGCCCACGTGGGCCATCGTGCGGACCTCGGCTATCTGATCGCGACCGTCGGCGGCGAATTGACCGTTGGTCACTCTTATCTGCTCGGCGCCGGCGACGTGCCCGCGGAAGATCCGGTCAGCGTCGGACTTCTCGGCGCCGACTACGCGATCGAGAACGGCCATTACCGCATCAAGCGAATCTACACGGGCGAGAACTGGAACCCGGAACTTCGCGCGCCATTGAGCGCGCCGGGCATCCAGGTCGCCGAGGGCGATTACGTGCTGGAAGTGAATGGCCGCGCATTGATGCCGTCGATGAACATCTACAGTCTGTTCGAAGGCACGGCAGGCAGGCAGACGCTGATCCGGGTCAATTCGAAACCTTCCACCGAAGGCTCGCGAGTGATTACAGTGATTCCGGTCCCGAGCGAGGATGGACTGCGTACGCGCGCCTGGGTTGAAGACAATCGACGCCTCGTCGATAAACTCTCGCGAGGACGCCTCGCATATGTTTGGCTGCCCAACACGGCCACGCCCGGCTACGTCTCGTTCACGCGCTACTTCTACTCGCAACAGGACAAGGAAGGCGCTGTGATCGATGAGCGCTACAATCAGGGCGGCATGGTCGCCGACTACATCGTCAGCGAGTTGGACCGCAAAGTGATGGGTTATTTTGCATTGCGCGACGGCGAGCCGTCGACGTCGCCGATCGCGGGCATCTTTGGTCCAAAGGTGATGCTGATAAACGAGTCAGCAGGATCAGGCGGCGACGCCCTGCCGTTCATGTTTCGCCAGCGGAAGATCGGGCCGCTCGTCGGGACGCGAACGTGGGGCGGGTTGGTCGGAACACTAGGTTTTCCGCCGACGATCGACGGCGGCGGCATCACCGCTCCGAACCTCGCTTTCTACAATCTGAAAGGCGAGTGGGATGTCGAGAACATTGGCGTCGCGCCCGACATCGAGGTCGAATACTCGGCATCGGAAGTGATCAAAGGCCGCGATCCGCAACTCGAGCGAGCTGTGCAAGAGGCGTTGAAACTACTCGAAACCAATCCGACGCGGCGTGTGCCGCGTCCGGCTCCGATCAATCGTGTCTCCGGGAGGTAATCCGTGATCATTCGTGTAACGATTTTCCTGCTGTTAGTCGCGGGCTCCGCAGATGCTCAGTCTGTCTTTACAAGGATTGAAGCCATGATTCCTATGCGTGATGGCGTGAAACTCAACACGCAGATCTACATGCCAACGCGTCCAACCGAGCCCGTTCCGATGCTGCTTCTTCGGACACCCTACGGGATCGGCAACGCGACGTCGGAGCAACTCGTGGCTGCGATTGGGGAGTTAACTGACTACATCATCGTCCGCCAGGACATCCGCGGGAGATTCAAGTCGGAAGGCACGTTTGTAATGCTTCGTCAGCCGCGCGATCCGGCCGATAAGAAGGCGATCGACGAAGGCACAGACACGTACGACACGATCGAATGGTTGCTGGCAAACGTGTCGAATCACAATCGGCGCGTCGGCATGGTGGGAACAAGTTACGGCGCGTGGCTCTCAGTGATGGGCATGCTCGATCCGCATCCGGCACTCAAAGCGATCGTGCAGCAGGCGTCACCGGCCGACATGTGGCTCGGCGATGACTTTCATCACAACGGCGCGTTCCGTCTCAGCTACGGGCTCGAGTACGCGTACATGATGGAATCGTCAAAAGAGATCACTGACCCGACCAAAATCATCGATCGCTTTGACGCCTACGAGTGGTATCTGGATCTCGGCCCGCTATCGAATGCGGACGCGAAGTATTTCAAAAGCGCTCTACCGAGCTGGAACGACTTCGTTAACCATCCGGACTACGACGCATTCTGGAAACGACAAGGTTTCGAACCGTGGCTCAATCGCGTCACCGTTCCGACAATGAACGTCGCTGGCTGGTGGGACCAGGAAGACTTCTACGGTCCGATCAGGATCTATGAACTGCTCGAACGACACGATTCTGCGAAGCAAAACTTCCTCGTCGTCGGACCGTGGAACCATGGCGGCTGGTCGAGAGGCGAAGGCCGCAAGCTTGGGCCAGTCGACTTCGGCAGCGCGACCGCGGAATACTATCGCAAGAACATCCTCGCGCCATTCTTCGCTTACTACTTGAAGGGCAAAGGCAGTGCTGAGCGGGCGGAAGCAGTAACTTTCCGAACCGGTCTGAACCAGTGGGTCGAGCACGCCGAGTGGCCGCCGAAACAGAGCGTCGCCGCCAAACAACTCTACTTTCACCCGAACGGCAAGCTCTCGTTTGATCCGCCGCCGGCGAACTCGCAGCCGGCGTTCGATACTTTTGTCTCCGATCCGGCGCGGCCGGTTCCCTATCGCAAGCGTCCTATCGAAGTGCGATCAGGCTGGACGACCTGGTTAGTCGAAGACCAGCGGTTCGTCCATCATCGTCCTGACGTGCTCACGTGGGTGACTGACACTTTGGATAACGACGTCACCGTCTCCGGAAAGATCATCGCGAACCTCTTCGCGTCCACCAGCGGCACGGACAGCGATTGGATCGTCAAGCTCATCGACGTCTATCCGGAGAAGTACGAGGCCGATCCGAAGATGGGTGGTTATCAACTGATGATCGCGGGCGACGTGTTTCGCGGGCGCTATTACAAGGGCTGGGAGAAGCCGCAGCCGCTTCCGGCTAACAGCGTCGTCCACTACAAGATTCCTTTCCCTGCCAACGATCACGTCTTTCTGAAGGGCCACCGGATCATGGTCCAGGTGCAGAGCACGTGGTTTCCCGTGATCGATCGCAACCCGCAGCGATTCGTGTCCAACATCTTTCTTGCGACCGAATCAGATTTTCAGCCGGCAACCCAACGCGTGTTTCGCTCAGGCTCGCAGGCGTCGCACATCGCGGTTCCGGTGTTACAATCCGCGAAATGAATATGAGATCTACCCTCGGAATAGTCTTTCTTCTAGCGCTGCTATGCGGCGTGGTCGCTGCCCAGGAGCCGCCACCGCCGATGGCACCACCGCCGGCTAAGGAATACAGCGCGAACGCGTGGAAGGAGTTTAGTTCCGCCGAAGGAAAGTTCTCAGTTTCTTTACCTGGCACGCCAAAAGCAGAAGTCCGCACGCTCGACGCTCCGACCGGAAAACTCTCAATTCATTTCTTCACGCTCGAAACGGATCTGGGCCAATATTACATTGACTACAAGGACTTTCCTGTCGCCCCCACAACACCAGAGGAACACAAAGAAGCGCTGGACAGCTCTCGCGATAAGGCTCTCGCCGGCGGCGCACGTCTGCTGGTTGAAAACGACGTTTCGATGGCCGGCGTTGTGGCCAGAGAGTTACTGGTTCAGAAGGGTAACTTCATCTTAAGAGCGAGATTCTTTTTCGTTAAGTCGCGTTCGTATCAGCTCATCCTGGGAACTTTGCCCAACGTCGTCTTCAAGAATGCCAAACCGTCAGCCAACGCAGCAGATCGCACAGACTTGTTCGAAATGGTTTCCCGGAAGTTCTTCGACTCGTTCAAAGTAACGCCGTGAACTATGGCCGCAGGCGGATGCGGGCGAGGATGTCGGTGAATTTTCTTTCGGAGCGGAGCTTCGCGAAGACGGGATCGACTTTCAGGTTCATCAACCAGATATCGCGTTCTTCGACCGCGGTTTCGAGCCACTTCCACGCCTGATCCTTGTCGCCGAGCCCGGCATAAATCGCGGCGACCGTGTAAGGCGAGACGTAGCGCTGGTCTTGCAACTGTTGCAGATCAACGAGCACTTGTTGCGCTTCAGCTTTCTTCCCCGACGCCGCGTAAGCGTGACCCAGCAGCGCCAGCATCAACGGACTACCAGAAAGCTTCACGCCGGTTTGAAACTCAGCGATTGCTTCAGCGTACATTCCCTTCGCTTCATACGCCAATCCGAGATAACGACGCGCCGGAAACGAGCTCGGATCCATTTCCAGGATCTTCTTGCACTGTTCGATCGCTTCATCGTTGCGACCTGAAAGGTAGTAGATCCAACCCAGGTGCGAACTCGCCACAAACGACAGCGGCTCGAGCTCTTCAGTACGCTTAGCCTCAGCGATCGCTTCGTCAAAACGCTCGACGGCGACGAGATACGAGCTGTACCACTGGTGCGCCGGCGCGTACGCGGGCTTCAACTTGATCGCCGTTTGAAACTCCCGTTCGGTGGCCGAGCGGTCCCAGTCCCAACGAAATTTGATGAACGCGAGTGACGAATGCGCCTCGGCGGAGGTGTCGTCGAACTCGAGCGCCTTCATGGCGGCGTCCTTCGCTTTCGGAAAACCTTCCTTCGGTTCGAGCCTGCCGTAAACGACGAGCATGTTGTAGCAGTCGGCGAGACCCGCGTACGCGGCGCCGTAGTTCGGATCGATCTTGATCGCCTGATTGAAGTAGTCGATCGCCTGCCACAGCTCGTCGCCGGTGCGTTTGTTCCAGGCGTTGCGGCCTTTCAGATACAGGCCATAGGCTTCGAGCTGCTTCTTTTCCTCGACGTTCAGTTTCAGACGGAGGTTTTCGAAGATGTCGCGTGAGATGTCGTCCTGGACCAAAAGGACGTCTGAAAGTTTGTGATCGTAATGCTGTCCCCACAGTTGGGCGACATTTTCGAGATCGATCAAATCGGCCTGGATGCTGATGATGTCGCCGTGGCGGCGCATGCGTCCGGTCACGACCGCGCGCACGTTCAACTCCTGTCCCACTTTACGAGGATCGATCTCGCGTCCTTTGTATCCCGCCACCACACTGCGCGGAACAACGCGTAATTGCGGCAGCTTCGAAAGGCTATTGATCAAGCTCTCCGCGATCTTGTCGTTGATGTACTGCGCATCCGGATCGGCCGACTCATCGACAAACGGCAAGACCGCGATCGATTGAATCGCTTCGGCGTTTCCCGATCTGCCCCACGTCGTGAAGTAGAGGCCCACGAGTGCGACTACGACCAAACCCGCAACTGTCGCAAAGGCCGGAGTTCGCTTAAACCGTGCAAACCGATCATGCGCGGCCGGAATCGATACAACCGGCGTCGAAGCGGAATCGTTCTGATGTGAAACAGGTTCGGGCGCATTTACGTGCCCGGGATCACTTACCTGCCCGCCGTCCCAGGTTTCACTCGTCTCCGCAACAAACCGGTAGCCGCGGCGCGGCACGGTCTCGATGAACTGCGCGCCGCCGGGAGTCTCGCCCAGCGCCTTCCGCAGCAGCGAGATATTCTGCGTCAGGTTTCCTTCCTCGACGTACGTGCTGGGCCAGACGCGCTTCATCAAAGCGTCTTTCGCGACGACCTGGCCGCTGTTCTCCACGAGCGTGATCAGGATGTCGAAGACTTTCGGCGTGAGCGGTACGTGCTGGCCTTCGCGCAGCAGGATTCGTTCCGCCGTTTTCAGGCGGAATCGTCCGAATTCATAACTGTGGCTGTCAGGTTGACCCACAAAAACCGGCCTTGAGAAACATCTTTGAGGACTTTTTGAGTGCAGCCTGAGGACTTGTCAGGCGTGCAGTCTTAGGATTCAGGAACACGGATTGTACGCATAATTTCCAACTGAAACAATAAGGCTTCTCCCCATGATTGAAGAGAAAAAAAATTCAGAATTGATTGAGACCTCGCTAATCTGTCTACTGAGCGCGGGTGTCGCGATTGGAGCGTTTCTGCTCGTGTGGTTGATCGCGATCCTAACGTAAACAGTTAGAACGGCTTATCGATCGACTCGCTCTGCTCGGTGAAGAATTTCGGTCCTGCCTCCGTGATGTACAGGCAGTCTTCCAACCGAATTCCGAACTCGCCATAGATCACCACCGTCGGCTCGTCACTAAAGCACATCCCTGGCTGAATCGGCGTCTTGTTTCCACGCACAAAGTTTGTCCACTCGTGTCCGTCGAGGCCGATGCCGTGGCCCGTACGATGCGGCAGACCGGGAACCTTGTAATCGGGCCCAAAACCGGCATCAGTGATGACTTTCCGTGCCGCCGCGTCGACTGCTTCACACGGCGCACCGACTTTCGCCGCCGCAAAACCCGCGTCCTGTGCCTTGCGTTCCAGATCCCAGATCTGCCGCTGTCGATCCGTCGCCTTGCCAAACACAAAAGTCCGAGTGATGTCGGACTGGTAACCGTCGACGCTGCAACCGCCGTCCATCAGCACGACGTCGCCTTCTTTCAAACGCTGCGGCGTGCTGCTGCCGTGCGGAAACGCGGTGTACTTCCCGAAACTGACGAATATCCCACCTGACGAACCCAGCGCGCGAAATGCCGCCGAACAATTCGCTGCGAACTCGCCCTGCGTCATGCCTTCAGTCATGCTGTCGCGCGTCGCTTTATAAGCTTCGATCGTGATGTCGTTGGCGATCTGCATCAGCGCGAGCTCAGTAGGCGACTTGAACATGCGACAGCCTGCGGTGATCGGAGTCGCGTCGACATACTTCAACGCCGGCGCGGCTTTTCGAATTCCGTCGAAGAGAAAGAACCGCACACGTTCTTCCATGCCGACGGTGCCGGTGCGCACGCCGCGATCGCGGAAGATCTCGGCGACGCGCTTGCCGGGGCTTTCGTCTTCTTCCCAGGTACGAATGTCGGTCCCGATCTTGATAAGTTCACGAGCGCGCTCTTCTTCAAACTTCGGACAGACCCACGCGAGTTCGCCGCGCGCGGGAATCACCGCTGCGAACATTCGCTCGCTCGTCCCCCAGCGCATGCCGGTGTAGTAGAACATGGTGGTGCCCGGCTCGAGATAGATCGCGTCAATGCGGTTGTCGTGCATCAGTTTCTGCGCTTTTTCAATCCGGCCCTTGCGTTCTTCGAGCGTGATCGGAACAACTTTGTCGGTCATGCGTCGCAACCGTCGAATGGCTTCTGGTTGGTTGCCCTGCTGCGGCGGCTCCGGATCGAGGGCTTCGGAGTCGGCTCGGACCAAACCCCTGCCAAACAGCGTCGCGCCGGCGACACCGGCTGATAAACGTAGAAAGTCTCGACGATCAGTACACATGGGGCTCCTCGGATTGTGTTTTGTAATTTGTGTTTTGTATAAGTACGAGGCAATGTACACGACAGACGACAAAAGGGACAAGGGGGATTACTCATGCCGGTTGGTGGTCACGATCTTCACGGTTCAGCTCCAGATAAATCCAACACAGCGCTGCTTCTGATCGACGTTATCAACGACTTCGACTTCGACGAAGGCGAGCAACTCCTGCAGTTGGCGCTTCCAGTCGGCAAAAACATCGCCGCTCTGAAACGACGAGCAGAAGACGAAGGGATTCCGTCGATCTACGTGAACGACAACTTCGGCCGCTGGCAGTCAGACCTGAACAAGATCGTCGAGCACTGCGTGAAAGAGGAAGGCAAAGGGAAACCGTTTGTCGAACTCCTGTTGCCCGGCAAGAAAGACTATTTCGTCCTCAAGCCTAAGAACTCAGGCTTCTATTCGACGACTCTCGACCTGCTGCTCTCACATCTCGGCGCGCGTAACCTGATCCTCACCGGCATCGCCGGAAACAACTGTGTCTTCTTCACCGCCAACGACGCCTACATGCGCGACTACAAGATCTTCGTACCGTCCGACTGCGTGGTTTCAAACACGGAAGAGGAGAACCAGCACGCGTTGAAACAGATGCAGATCGTCTTGAAGGCCGACGTCCGGCGCGGAGAAGAATTGGATCTGAAAGCCCTCAACGGCTAGAATCCTCCCTCGTTTCGGCTGTTCTTAAAAACGGAGGGACATCCAAGATCAAACTTTGCCGGATTCTTCTGTGTGTTCTCTGCCTGTGGAACACCGCCGCCGCCCAGCAGGTCTTGCGTTGGGGAGCCGACCCGAGTGGCGGCGCTCCTTACGTTTTCACCGATCCCGCCAATCCCGATAACTACATCGGCTACGAAAAAGAGATGGTCGACGCGCTTGCGGCAGCGATGGGCCGGCGCGCCGAATTTATTCCCAGCGATTGGGAGACGCTCGTCTCCGCCTTGCAACGCAAGTCGTTCGACGTGATCGTCAACGGGCTCGAACCCACCGGCGATCGCGCGCGCCAGATCCTCTTCAGCAAGCCGTATTACATCTTTCAACTGCAACTCACGGTGCGGAAGGACGACGACCGTATCAAGTCGCTCGCCGATTGTAAGAACCGCGTCGTCGCAACACTGGGAAACACGGCCGCGTCACGACTCCTGCAACAGGAAGGGATTCCCTTTCGCAGTTACCAGGATCCGGTCGGCGCCTACCGCGACCTCGAATTGAAACGCGTCGATGCCGCCTTGTTTGACGTTCCGGCCGAAGCTTTCTATGCGCGACCGAACCCGCGTCTGAGACCAGCGGGCGAGCCGTTTACTCGCGGCCAGTACGTCATCGGGCTGCGGCAGGGCGACCAAGCGCTGAAAGCCGAAGTCGATGCCGCGATCGACAAGATCATCGCGGACGGCAAGCTAGAAGCGATCCTTAAAAAGTGGGGACTGTGGAACCAGGCGCAGGTCGAGTTCCAACAGCCGATTCGATCCGGGACCCAGGCCGCCCTCGGTCACGTTGAGGAGTTCACGCCGACCGACGCAACGTTCAACTGGGGCGAAGCGCTGTGGCGACTGACGCGCGCTGCCGCCGTTACCGTTCTGATCGCACTCGGTTCGATGGTGATCGCCGTCGTACTCGGACTGCCGCTCGCCGTCGGACAGTGGAAAGGACCGGCCTGGCTGCGCGCGCTCTGCACGATCTACGTGGAGTTCTTTCGCGGCACGCCTGTTCTTGTTCAACTGCTGTTTCTCTATTTCGGGCTGCCCGTGATCGGGATCGCGATGCCGGGCTGGTTGACCGCGCTCGTTGGTCTCGGCTTGAACTATGCCGCTTACGAGTCGCAGGTCTATCGCGCGTCGCTGGAAGCTATCCCGAATGGACAGTGGGAAGCCGCGTACTCGCTGGGAATGGGACCCGTGCTCGCGTTTCGCCGCATCATCCTGCCGCAGGCGTTTCGGATCGCGTTGCCGCCGATGACGAACGACTTCGTTTCGCTGTTCAAAGACACGTCCGTCGCTTTTGCGATCTCGGTCTGGGAATTGGCGACCGCGTATCGCGAGCTCGCAAACGCTTCCGGGCAGTTTCTCCTGCTCGGCGTTGCGGTTTCGGCTTTCTACCTGGCGATGAGTTTGCCGATGGCCCATCTCGCGCGGCTGCTCGAGCAGCGGCTGCGTAACCGGGCAACGGAGCGAGTGGTTGAAACGGAGGCCACGGCATGATTCGCGTCACCGGTTTACGCAAACACTTCGGCGACTCGCACATCCTGAAAGGCATCGACTTCGAAGTGCCGCCGCAAACAGTGCTCGGGGTCATCGGCGCTTCAGGCAGCGGCAAGTCGACCTTGCTGCGCTGTCTCAACGGACTCGAGACGATCGACGGCGGAACGATCGAATGCGACAACGTGCGCCTCGAGGCTGGTATTTCACACGCGGATTATCGTCGCCGGGTGAAAGATCTGCGGCTGAAAGTGGGAACCGTCTTCCAGCACTTCTACCTCTTTCCGCATTTGTCGGTGCTGGGAAATATCGTTGAGGCGCCGATGCACGTGCTGCGCACGCCGCGAAAGACTGCCGAGACTGAAGCCTACGAGCTGCTCGACTCAGTAGGGCTAAAGACTGCGGCGCGGCGTTATCCCGGATCGTTGTCGGGCGGCGAGCAACAGCGGGTGGCGATTGCGCGAGCGTTGGCGATGCACCCGGCGCTGCTCCTGCTCGACGAGCCGACGAGCGCTCTCGATCCGCGCCGCATAAACAGCCTGCGCGCACTGTTGCGGACCTTCGTGGATCGCGGTCACACGATGATCATCATTTCGCATTCGATGGGATTTCTCGGCGGCGTCGCCGATCACATTCTGTTTATGGATGGCGGTTTAGTCGTCGAACACGGACCGGCGCAGCAGGTCCTGGAATCACCACAGGACCCGCGTACGAAGGAGTTTCTGGAACAAGCTGAATAGGTTAGTTCGTGAGATGTCGATCTGAAAGGCGCTCGATGTATCGCTCAAACTGATCGCGCTGCTTCACGTTTGTGATCTTAGTGCCCAACAGATAGCCGCGGGTCGAGTTGATCCCGGTAATCTGTTCACATCTGACGGGGCTTACCTCGAGCTCCATGACACCTTCCGGCAGGTGAAGCGAGATATTCAGGCGGTGGTCGCCGCCACAAAACCGTTCGTCGATAATCGTGGCCGGAATGATCAAGGCCAGGCCGGCGGCGCTGAGGTCGCTCGTTTGGCCCATGAAGATAAGCGACTCGAGCGGCTCGCCCGCGTCGGCGTCCAGCAGCGACAAGTTGGCCAGCAGCTCGACCTCACACTTCACTCTGAGCCTGCGCATGCCCCGGCGTTCGATCGTAGAAGTGATTTGGTCCAAACTGGTGAGCCTGCCGACCGGGAACAAGCTGCTTAGCCGCCGTCCGGTCTCGTCAATCTGCTGTTTGATATTGAGCGTGCGAAGCCGAAGAAGTCCGCGTTCTCCGGCCGGCCAGTAGTAGCATGAAACTATGAATTTGTACATTCAACAGTCGTTTTAATTTAGGTTCGAGTTGCTAAAGGCTGTACTGAGTAAATATGGCGAATGCCGGCAGGATTCCTGCTTTAATAAGCCGGGTTCTTAAGATCGTTGAGGTGTTCGATGAAGTCCCGTAGCCTTTCCAATTTTTCGGCGGAAAGGTTGACGAAACGAACGCCAAATCCGACCGGCGGCGTGTGATGCGCCACTTCGCCCGTCAACTCGAGCCACTCGCCGCTGGGCAGGTTCAGTTTCAGAGTCAGCAGTTCGCCGATGGTTACCTCGCTGAGGGAATCCATGTAGCAACCGCCGTCAGAAAGGTCGGTGATACGGGCGGTGTAGTTTCCACTCTTGCCGTCCCAAACGGCGTCGAGGGAAACGTCCCACCTTTTCCTACTCCTCCGCTCGTCCATTTTGTGTCGTCGTAGCTGCGAGAAAACAGTTAAGTCGTGAGAACGCCTGACCGGCATTCATCTTAGCAGATCAGCCATATTCTTTACATATGTGTTTCCTGTTAAGATGCGGGCCATGTCCACAACGTCACGTCAACCCGAAACCCATGTGATCCCGGTCACTGAAATCAGGCAACACTTCCCCGCTCTCGAACGTGTTCATAACGGCTATCCGGCCGCCTATTTCGACGGCCCGGGGGGCACGCAGGTGCCTCGCTACGTCGTCGAGAAAATGACCGATTATCTGTATCACCACAACGCGAACACCCACTGGGCCTACCCGACCAGCGCCGAAACCGACGCCGCCATCGAGCATGCCCGCGAGGTCTGCGCCGACTTCCTGAACTCTTCGCCGGCCGAGATCGCCTTCGGCGCCAACATGACGACGCTCACGTATCACCTTTCGCGAGCGCTGGGCCAGCGTTTTTCAGCCGGCGACGAGATCGTTGTCACCGAGTTGGATCATCATGCCAACGTCGATCCATGGCGCAGGCTGGCCGTCGAACGCGGCGTGACCGTTCGCACGGTGCGCATGGATCCGGCCACGGGTACGCTCATGAAAGAAGATCTGGAGCACTTCATCGGCCCGAAGACCAGGGTCGTCGCCATCGGCGGCGCGTCGAATGCGCTGGGCACGATCAACGATCTCGAGGGCGTGATTGCGATGGCCCGTCATGCCGGCGCGCTGGTGTTTGTGGACGCGGTTCACTACGTCCCACACGCGCTACTCGACGTGCGTAAACTCGACTGTGATTTTGTCGGGATGTCGGCGTACAAGTTTTACGGTCCGCACATCGGTGTGATGTTTGCGAAAAAGGCGCTGCTGGAGCAGATCGATTTTCCGAAGCTTGTGCCGGCTCCCGACTACGCGCCGGAGAATGCGGAGACAGGCACGCAGAACCAGGAAGGCATGGTTGGCGCGGCGGCGGCCATCGATTTTCTTGCGTCGCTCGCCTCGGGAGTTTCCGGGCGTGGCCGTCGCGAGAACCTGCGAAACGCGTTCACCGAGATGCACTCGCGCACGTCGCGATTGTTCGAGCGTTTATGGAACGGGCTGAGTTCGCTTCCGCGTGTAAAGCTTTACGGCGTTCCGCCAGGCTCACCACGCACGCCAACGCTTTCGTTCACGATCGATGGCGTCGCTTCAACCGAGGCCGCCCGCAGTTTGGCTGACAGAGGGTTGTTTCTTTCGCACGGAGACTTCTACGCGTGGACCGTAGTACAACGGCTCGGGCTTGAGCCGGAGGGATTGATACGCGCCGGCTGTGCTTGCTACACGACAGAAGACGAGATCGATCGGCTGATCGAGGGCGTCACGCATCTGTGCAAGTCCGCTGGTGGGTCACGTTAAAGCATTTTTCGCAAAGGCGCAAAGGCGCAAAGAAAGAAAACTTCCGATTCATCAAGTTCTCTTTGCGCCTTTGCGCCTTTGCGGGAGACTTAATTCAAACTACGCTTATATCAGCAAGTCCGCGTGACGTTGATGAAATCGGCCAACAGGCCGTACGCCGTGCTTTGCAGGTTCGGCCGGTGCGACACGATAGTCAGTCCCGGGATCGTATCGAGTTCGAAATGAACGGCGAGCGAGGTGCCGCGCACGGTGCTCAGCGGATCCCCTGCGGCGATCTGTTCCGGTCGCACTGATGCTGCGATCGATCCGTCAGGATTGACGATCGCTCGCGAGAGAAGTTTGAAAGGCTTTCCATCCGCGCGTGCGTCCTGCAACGTCTCCGGATCTAATCCGCGTATCCCTTCGCGACGGACATCGGACGGCAGCAAAGGCACTCCGAGTATCACCCGTGCAATCGCGCAGACTTTCATGATCGAGTCAAGGCCTTCGACGTCGTGAGTCGGATCAGTCTCGGCGACGCCAAGCTCCTGGGCCATCTTCACGCCTTCGTCGAAGCTTCTCCCGGCCTCCATGGTTTCAAGAATCACGTTGGTGGTGGAGTTGAAGACGCCGCTGAAGCCGCGTACTTTCACGCCGGGCAACGTCTCGCGAAAGAGTGAAAAGACAGGCGCGCTATCCAGCACAGTCGCTTCGAAGAAAAATCGTTTGCCGTTTGCGTTAGCGATAGCGTTGAGCTCGTCGTAAGCGTAGACAATGGGCGCCTTGTTGGCCGTGATCGTGTGAATGCCGGCCTGTAGCGAGGCTTTCATGTAATCGATCGCGGGCCGGCCCGTTTCGGGGTTCAGCGACGTCGTTTCAAACAGCACATCCGGCCGCGCCACTGACAGCCACTCACTTAATCCGTTCTGATCGGGTATTTCATCCGTGGTTGAAATCGCCTGACCGCTCGCTCGCCAACCCCTTCTTCGAGTCGCAATACCCACGATCTCGTATTCAATCTCGTACCGTTCGCGCAACTCTGTAGATTTCGCGGCGAGCAACCGCGCCAGCGCCCGTCCCACGTTCCCGAATCCAAGAAATGCAAGTCTGTATCGTTTCATGTACGGAATATACCCGTGTTTACAACATTGACGGAATGCTTGCTTTGGAATATTGTGCGCATGCTTGCAGGTTGGTCCTCAACTGCAACGTGTGACTGCCGGTCCACCCACATCTTCATCAAGGAGTCACTATGATGAATTATCAGGTCAACAAAGTGGCGCTCCACCCGGTCAGCAAGTCCCAGCCGCAACCGGCAACTGACGAGATTGTTCTGTCGGATTTTTCAGCACCCGATCAACAGTCAATTCAGGATTTCTTTGCCGGTCATCTCAAGCACATCTGGAACGCCGGCGAGTCGCGTACGACTTTGTCTGCACAGTTTAACGGGAACTCCGAAATCCGCAGGTATTACAGGGATCTCACTTCAACCCCGGCCAATTTCTTTCCCTATTCCCGCGAGATGGCCACGCTGCTGAACCAGGCAGCAAAAGGCACCAACGCCTCCGACGGAGTGTTGATGGTACTTTGGCTCACGGCAGACGGAGACGCCCGGAAATTTCTGGCGCTGATCAAGATGGAGCCGGCGCGCGCAGATCGCATTGCGCTGACATCAAGAGGAAACCAGTTACTGTCGCTCGCGGTCAGACACATCGATGCGGCCTTGCCTGAACCCGGCGATCAGGTATTGAAGTGGGCCATCACCCCGCATCCTGACCGCCCGTCTTACAACGTCAAAGTTCGCGACGAGGAAGGCAAGGAACTGGCGCAGTATTTCATGAATTTCCTCGGCTGCATTCCACGCCTGAGTGAAAAGAAACAGATCGAGAAGATACTGGAGATCCTGCCTGAATACACCAGGCATTTTCACCCCGCAGTTGACGCTGCCACGGTAGTGCCGGAAGTGCTCGACGAATTGGAACAGGCGCTAATCATTACGCCTGAGGTTGTCGTCAACAAGATCAGAGAGACGAGAAAGTTCAGAAACTTCGACGAGAAGAAGTTTCGCGACCAACTGAAGCAAGCAGAAATCGGGGATCTCGCCGTGACAGTAAACGCCTGGCGGGCCACCAGGATTCAATACAAGCTTCCCAGCGGTATCGTCATCAAAGGACCTCGAGCTGCCATGGAAAACCTGGTGAGGGTGAGCGATTTAGGCGATGAAGTCGAATTCCGCATCAGGAGCCCGAAGAACTACGAGAAGAGCTATGGCAGTTAGTGACGTCTTTAATCAATTCGTGCGCGCGAGTGCAGTTTTGCGTGAGCACCTTCCGCAGGCGCCGGAGATTGCCGAGGAAACTCTCACGGAATACTCCTCGTCGCATGATGTTCCCGACTTAGCCTGGCTTCAACAACATCTTCCGCCACTTGCGGAAGTATTGTCGCTGCTGCCTTCGTCAGAGCTGACGCTCAACATCGACGCATCGGGTTACAAGGTAGTATCGACGATCGGTCGCGACGCCGCAGAGAACTTAATGCAAACCGTTCGCGAGGCGAATGACTCGGAACTCGCGACGGATTCGTTGTCGGACGAGGCAAAACAAACACTGGCGCAGTTTAGAAACCTGTTTACGAATCCAGTTGTCGACCTCAACACCATGGTGCAGCAGGCGACCGCGTTGACTGGCCACGGTGTCCCTCTGGTTCTCGCTCTCAAGCTTCACTTTATAAAGCAACGGCTGATTCAAAGTCTGGAAAGGAGTACCGACCCGGTCAACGCCAGGATCGTCACTTATCTTTTTAAAAATCAATTGGTGAAGAAGCTTGAGAATACGACCGTAGACAGATTCGAGACTGAGTTTCTGGTCGCGGGTAGACGTACGGTGTTTCTCGTCTTTGACCTGACTGGTCGTCTGGAGAATAAATTCATCACCGTTTGCGGTCAGGATCAGGCTGGTGCGGTTGAAGCAGATCTTCGCCGGTTGTTGGAAAACGAAACCCTGGATAAAGCGACGCAGATACTTGAGTTTCGGCAGTCACAGAGCTTTGGCAACTTCGCGCCAAGATGGCTGGTACCCGAGTTTTTTGCGCTTACATCTCCGCCGGGAAATCCGAATGACGGCGTCGTACTAAAACGGGAATTGCAGAGATTTCAGGTGGCCCTCGCCGCGATCTTCATGGCAGACTTTGTCGAAGCGAACGCCAACGGGATCTACTCAGTCGAGTATCGCGCCTTCAAACCCAAGCGGTTTGAACTCGAGCGCGATGAGCTTCTAGCCCAGCAACAACACTGGCCCCAGCTCTACGAACTCTATCGATATGCTTACGATGGAGTTTCCGGAGACAAGCTGGAAATCGTGCAGCAATTCATTTCTCAGTTTGCGGACAACATCGCCACTCTGTGCGCCAGCGCGAGTGACATCCGGGCAGCAACAAAGAAAACGTACGACCGGACGCTCATAGCCAAGGTCGAGGAATATTTCGAGGCTCGTCAAAGTGTTCAGGAACGAATTCAGACAGCGGTGGCGGCACTGACGAACGACACGATTACTATCAGTCGTGAAGTGAGTGCTGACCTCTACAAGGTAATGGGCGTCATCGCCATTGCGGTCGCCGGCTCGTTCTTCAACAAGTCCATCGGCCAGGTCGCTCTTCTACTCGGCTTCATAACGATCGGTATCTATTTGCTAATCGTTGTCTTCTATCACTTGCCGACGTTGAATCGCGCAGCCGAGCTGCGAAAGTCGCAACATGATGCATACATCAACTCGTTCGCCGACGTGCTTACGCCCGAGGAAGTGCAGGCGTTTCTCACCAATGCCGACTGGGCAGCGGCACGCACTACATTTGAAAAGAAGATTTGGTGGACCAAGGCCCTATATTTGGGGTTTTGCTTGTTCTCGTTTGTCGCTGCTGTAATAGTCGTCGTTTCAATATCGCGATCGACGCCTGCGATACCGCCCGCCGATTTAGCAGGACTGGCACAGCTTCCTTGAAGTTGTTGTTAGCGCTTACAATGCGCGTGCAATTACATCAGCATGAAACAATACCACGAGCTGCTGCGATCGATTTTGGAGAACGGCACCGAGCACCGCGACCGGACTGGTGTCGGCACGATCTCGCATTTTGGTTTTCAGACCCGCTTCGATTTGCGACAAGGTTTTCCGATCGTGACGACCAAGCGCGTACCGTTTCGTTGGGTGGCCGAGGAGTTGTTCTGGTTTCTCTCCGGTGACACAAGCGAAGCAAATTTGCGCGCGCGCGGCGTCGACATCTGGGCCGAATGGGCCGACGAGGAACACACCGGTAAGTTCGGAAGACCCGCAGGCGATCTCGGACCGGTTTACGGTTATCTGTGGCGCTCGTTCGGAGGCGACTATCCTGAAAAGAACGGCGTCGATCAGATCGCGAAACTTATTACACAGATTAGAACGAATCCGGATTCCCGGAGATTAATTGTAACTGGCTGGGATCCGCGTCAGGCTGATAACGTCGACCTCCCGCCTTGCCACACGTTGTTTCAATTCAAAGTCGAGAACGGAAGGGTTCTCCACTGCCAGCTTTATCAACGATCCGCAGACGCTTTTCTCGGCGTTCCGTTCAACATTAGCTCGTACGCGCTGCTGACGCACATGATCGCGCACGTCACGGAGCTCCAGGTAGGCGACTTTGTCTACACGCTCGGCGACTACCACATCTACAAGAACCATACCGAGCAGGTTAATGAGCTGTTGTCGCGCGAGCCGTTTCCGCTGCCGGAGTTAAAGATCAACGCAAATCAGTTACGCGGACTGGAAGGATTGTTAGCAATGAAGTACGAGCATCTGGAACTCGTCGGCTATAAATCACACGGCAAGATCGCCGCTCCCGTGGCAGTTTAATTAAATGATCATCGGCATCGTAGCGGTCGACCGCAAAGGCGCGATTGGAAAGGGAGGGAAACTTCCCTGGCACTACTCGTCCGATATGAAGTTCTTCCGTGAGACGACGACGGGACACGCGGTCGTCATGGGCCGGAAAACGTGGCGGACGTTAGGCAAACCGCTCAAGAACCGTCTGAACATCGTGCTGAGCCGCGATTCGACCATCGAGCCCCAGGAGTCGCTGGTGGTGCTGACGGACATCGAAAACGTCATCTCACTCAACCACTCGCTCACAACGGATCTTTTCGTGATTGGTGGCGCGCAGATCTACAGCGCGTTCCTGCCGTATATCGAGAAGTGGATCGTCACCGAAGTCCCACTGACGGTTTCAGGTGCTGATACGTTTATGCCGGAAAGTTATCTGGATGGATTTAAATCCGTAGATTCAAAACGGCTGGAGGAAGGCTTGGTAGTGAAGTATTACTTAAAACAACTCGCCTAGCATCTCATCAACTGAACGCACGCCAACCACCCGCAGACCGAGCAGCCGTTCCAGCCCGCTGACATTCGACGCCGGCATCACGATCTTCTTGAACCCGAGCGCCTGCGCCTCTTTCGCGCGCACCCCTGCCTGCATCGCGCCACGCACTTCACCCGTCAACCCGATCTCACCAAACACCGCCGTATGCGGATCGATGGGAACGTTCTTGAAACTGGAAGCGATCGCGGTCACTACACCGAGATCCGCCGCAGGTTCATCGACCTCGAGCCCGCCGGCGATGTTCACGAACACGTCATCGCCGATGAGTTGCATGCCCACGCGTTTCTCGAGCATCGCGATCAGCAACGACACGCGATTCTGGTCCAACCCCTGCGTCATTCGTCGCCCGCTCCCGAATTTCGTTCCGGAGACAAGCGCCTGAATCTCCACCAACAGCGGACGCGTCCCTTCCATGCAAGCGGTAACAACCGACCCGGCCGCATTCTGCGGACGCTCAGCCAGAAACATCTGCGAGGGATTCGCAACCGCCATCAGTCCCGTGCCCGTCATTTCAAACACACCGACTTCGTTCGCCGCGCCATAACGGTTCTTCGCGGCGCGTACGATGCGATGGTTGTGATGACGCTCGCCTTCGAAGTAGAGCACCGTGTCGACGATGTGTTCGAGTGCTTTTGGACCGGCGATCGATCCTTCCTTGGTGATATGACCGATCAGAAAAACCGGCACACCGCGGTTCTTCGCGAGCAGCAGAAACTGGTGTGCAACTTCCCTGACCTGCGAAATCGATCCCGGCGCAGCTTCGACCGCGCTCGAAAACACCGTTTGAATCGAATCGACGATGATGGCGCCGGGAGATAAGCGGTCGACCTCGTGAAAGATCTTTTCGAGATTGGTTTCCGGAAGAAGGTAGAGGTTTTTGGCGGTGACGCCGAGCCGATCGCCGCGTAGTTTTATCTGCCGTTCCGACTCTTCGCCGGAAACGTAAAGCACGACCGTGCTCGCGCCGCTCATTCGATCCGCGACCTGGAGCAGCAGCGTGCTTTTGCCGATGCCGGGATCGCCGCCGATCAGTACGAGCGTCCCGGGTACGATCCCGCCGCCGAGAACTCGATCGAACTCAGTCACGCCCGAAGGAAGCCGCTGGTCGTCCTGCGGTTCGATCTCGTTGAAAGCGACAGCCTTTACGTCGCGCAAGGCGAAGCCATTGCGGCCCGAACGCGCATGTTGGTGCGCCCGCTCTTCGACGAGCGAATTCCACTCACCGCAATCAGGACACTTACCGAGCCACTTCGCCGACTGATAACTGCAACTCTGGCAGACGAAGATCGTTTCTGACTTCTTCACTCAGAACTCCATCACTCATCTTTCGACAGCGAAGTATAGCCACAAAAAGGCTCAAAAAACACAAAATGGTCTGCAAAGCGTTTGTGATTTCTGTGCCTCTTTGTGGCTATGTCTTACAACAGTTCCTTGACGTTCTCCGTGGGCCGTCCAAGCACCGCGCGGTCGCCGCGTTCGACGATCGGCCGCTGTAGCAAGTCCGGGTGTTCTATCATTAATGCGATCAATTCGCTATCACTAAACTCGTCGCTCGCCAATCCGAGTTCTTTATAAACGGGCTCGCTCTTTCGCAAAAGATCACGTGGCTTGATCTTCATTTTGCGAACGAGATCAGTCAACTTCTTTTTGGTTAACGGTTCGACGTAGTAATTGACCTTTTCGTAAGGGATGCCGCTCTCCCGGAGCAGCTTGTCCATTTCCCGGCACTTGGTTCAAGTGGGCTTTTCGTAGACGGTGATCGTGTCTGGCATGTTCTCCTCTTTATGGAAATATTCCGCGCACCCTCGTCGCTTCCGCCACGCGGGCGACGGCGAGGATGTACGCGCCCGTGCGCATGTCGGTTTTGTAATGTTCGGCGGTCTCGTGCACCGAGTCAAACGCCGTTTTGATCGTTTGCTCGAGCGTGTCGTTGATCTTGCGTTCAGTCCAGAAGAACGAATACTGGTCCTGCACCCACTCGTAGTAACTCACAGTCACGCCGCCGGCGTTCGCCAGAATGTCGGGAATCAGGAACACGCCCTCGTCTTCCAGCACACGGTCAGCGCCAGGCGTCGTTGGTCCATTCGCCAATTCGGCTATGATCTTCGCTTTCACGTTCCCGACGGTCTTCATCGTGATCGCATTTTCCAATGCGGACGGCAAAAGAATATCGCAATCCACGCCGATGATGTCTTCAGGCGCCATCTCTTTCGTGCCTTTCAATCCTGCCAACGACTTCGTCGCGTCTTTCTGCTTCAACGCTTCGCCAACGTCGATGCCGCTCTGGCAATAGACGCCGGTTTTAGAATCGCAGGCCGCAACGACGCGGGCGCCGTCTTCCGCTACGAGTCGGGCAATATTAGCGCCGGCGTTGCCGAACCCGTGAACGGCCACGCGCGAGCCTTTCAAGTCGATTCCCTTCACGCGGCAAGCTTCACGCAACGCGTACAAACATCCGCGAGCGGTCGCCTCCGCACGTCCCTGCGATCCGCCGAGCGAGATCGGTTTTCCAGTGACGACGCCGAGCTCAGTGTGGCCGCGGACCATCGAGATCGTGTCCATGATCCAGGCCATCGTCTGTTCGTCGGTGTAGACGTCGGGCGCCGGGATATCGCGGTCCGGACCGATGATCGGCGCGATCTCAAAGGCGTAGCGCCGCGTGAGGCGCTCGAGCTCGTTTCGCGAAAGACTCTTCGGATCACAGATCACACCGCCTTTGCCGCCGCCATAAGGAATGCCGACCGTGGCGCACTTCCAGGTCATCCACGAGGCCAGGGCTTTGACTTCGTCGAGCGTGACGTTTGGGTGATAGCGGATGCCGCCCTTCGCCGGCCCACGAGCGATGTTGTGCTGGACGCGATAGCCCTCGAAGACCTGGGTATCGCCGCCATCCATCTTCACCGGAATCGAAACGATCAACTGCCGTTTGGCATTCTCAAGGACATGCCGCATCGAGGGTTCGAGATCAAGGTAGTCGGCCGCACGATTGAACTGTTGTTTGGCAATTTCGAACGGATTGAGCTGTTCCTGAAACGCTTTTTGAGTTGCCATGCAATCTGCTCCTGGGAAGGTTTGGAGAGCGGTGCAATCCTAAGTCGTTCAATTTCTTTAGGCAAGGTTCGGGGTAGTTGGGTCCTCGTGAAAGTTTGTGCGTTCGGGAACACTTCCGCGGGAGTGGTGTCTAAAAGTTTCGAGTAAGCTCCCGCGACCCGATGGCACCGGCAACTAGCGGACTCACGATTTCGATCTCTGATGGGTTTTTGAACTGTCAGACTGTTGCTTCGAAATCCCCGTTGTTCGCCATGCCATACGGAGGAACGGATGTTTACGAACCTGATCGAATCATCTTCACACGCCAAAGAATTCAAGCGGCGGGGCTCGTTTTTGCTGTTTACAACGGCGACGTACGTCGTGCTTTTCGTCATTACCGGCGTCGTCAGTATCTACGCGTATGACGCGCGGCTCGAACAACAGAATCTGGAAATCGTTCAGATGTTATCGCCGCAGGATCTTATCGTCGCTGAGACACCACGGCCCGCTGAGCCCACACACCGGCTACAAGTTACCCGCGAAACTAACGACTCGAATATCACGGAGCGCGCTGAAGCTATGCTAAGCGTAAACGTTCCGCAAAAGCCGCCTGAAGGAATATCAACGACGCCAAATTTGAATCCACCGATTCCCGATCATGGAGATTACGCAATAACCGGCCGCAACCGAGATGCCGGGGGCTTGCCCACCGCGCCTGGACCTGCGATCCCCGGCGGACGGGTAGACCCGCCGCGACAAATGACGCCGAATGTTGGAGAGCCACCGCCACCGGATCCACCAAAGCCAAAGATCATCATTAGTAAAGGTCCGATCAACGGTCAGGCCGTTTTGTTACCCAAGCCGGCTTATCCGCCGCTTGCCAAACAGGCGGGCATACAGGGAACGGTGAGCGTGCAAGTGCTGATCGACGAATCGGGGCGTGTGATTTCAGCGAAGGCAATTGCCGGCAGTCCGTTTCTCACGGGCGAAGCGCAAAAGGCAGCGCTTCAAGCAAAGTTTTCCCCGACGATGTTGGGTGATCAACCAGTCAAAGTCTCAGGCGTGATCACTTACAACTTCGTTCTGGGTAGATGAAGATTTAGACGATACGGATACGCGTACCCCGCCCACGCAAAGAGGTACGAGGGCCATCGCCTCTCGTACCTCTTCCCGCCGTTCAACTGGTCCTAATCAAGTGGGCCGATCGCGAATGATTCCTTTGCCGCGGCCGGTCATGACTTCCTTGCCGTGTTGGTTGGTACACCGCCACTCGGTATCGATGTCGGTATAACCATCCGCCTGCGTCGCATCGATCAGCGTGACGATACATTCGATCGTGTCGCCCGAAAACACAGGCCGGTGAAACTGAAACGACAATTCACGCGCGATCAGGTTCATGTCGCCGCCGATCTTCGTCGGCAGACTGGCAGTCAATAGCCCATGGGCCATCAAGCGCCCGTGGTGGTCCGGGACGTGATGGTGTTCACCGTCATCACCAGAAACACGCGCGAACAGACGAATGTCTTCTTCCGTAAACGTGCGCTTCCATGACAACGTGTCGCCGGCTTTCATATCAGCGTCTAAAGGCTTTCCGCCCAGCTCACGATCTCATTCATCGCCTTCTCGTAGAGCTGTTCCTGCGGTATGCCGTACTTCTTCGGCGCCTTGAATGAATGATCGCCGCCCTCGATCGTATGAATCTTCGCCGCCGGACGCAGACCTTTAATGAACGGCTGAATCTCTTCCGGCGTACCGAGCGCATCACGCGTGCCCTGCACGAACAACATCGGCTTTCGAATCTGCGGAAGATGTTCTACGCGCAGCTTCGCGGACTGACCCGGCGGATGCAACGGGTATCCAAGAAACACCAATCCGTTGATCTGATCGGCAAGCGGTTGCTTCTCTTCCGACGCCGCTGCCGCTACTTGCGAAGCGATCCGCCCGCCCATCGACTTTCCGCCGATCACCAACCGATTGCTCTTCAGTTTTCGATGCTTGACCGCCGTCTCGATCACCGCGCGAAAACACGACTCCAACTTGTGCTTCTGATCAGGCACCGAACGGCCCTGCTCCATGTATACGAAGTTGAAAGTCATCACGTCCACTCCGCGCGCTGCCAGGCCATTCGCGAACATCACCATGAAACCACTGTCCTGGCTGGCACCCGCGCCGTGGCCGAGCACCGCGGTCAGTCCCATTCGCTTCTGTTTGGCAGCGGCGTAAAGAAGCGCCGTCACCGATTCGTTCTCATTGACACTGACCGTGAACTTTTCTGTTTCGCTGGGCATTGAATTGATTATGTTTTCTTCGCCAACTTCGCCAACATTGCCAACGCGTCCTGCTCTTCATTCCTGAACCGCTTGGCCACGCCCGCTTGCACGCTCGGCGAGCTCTTCGAAAAGTACGCGAGATTGCCGTCCGGTTTCTTTCGTCCGCGTTCGGCGTAAATCGCGCGTATCAGTTGTTCGTCGAAGTTGGCATCAGCCGGTTTTGCAGTGCAGTTGGCGATGGCCCTATGACAGATCGGCGTAGCGCCGCCGTGCTGTACAGCGGTAGACCACACGACGTCCTGCACGGCGCGGCTGCACTTGTTCACGTCGACACTGTCGTCGTTGAGTATCTTTGCCGCGAGCAAATCGTAGTGAGTCTTCTTGATAAAGGCGTGTTGCGCGCTCTGAAAAGCGGCTGTTTCGGCGGCCGCGATTCGTTTCCAACAGGTGGTAAACTGCGCCGTACCCGGCGTGAGCCCCATAAAGTCTTTGGCCCACTGAAATCCGGCCTGGGCGATAAAACGCGCGACCGTGCCCATCTTCGTCGCCATCTGATACGAACCATACGAGACACCACCTGGATCGCCGGCTCCGGTCGAGACGGTTCCCGGACCGCGTCCACCGGTCTCGTATTTCGCCGACAATTCGCCAAGCGCCTCCGCGAGTGCCTCACCTATGGCTCCGGCTGCCGAAGATGAAGATGACGTCGTGGGTATCGTCGGGGTCGTCGGCTGCGGCGGCGGGGTTATGGGAGGCAGTGGCTTCGTCGTTTCGGTTGTAAGATCCAGCGCGCCGTTGGGGAGCGTGATCACGTCGCCGACTCTGATCTTATTCGGGTCTGAAATCTGGGGGTTTGCCTGGAGTAACTGGGCAATCGAAACGCCGTTGTTCCTGGCGATTTTTGACAGCGTATCTCCGGGCTTTACTGTGTAGGTCATTGAGAGGATCTCCTTATTTAACTTGAGCAACTTGCAGGGATGGGAATAGTAGTAAAGGCGTTGAGTTGGAGTCAATCAAGATACTGCCGTGGAACGCGCTCACCGATGCCGCACGTCACTTCGTATGACAGTGTTCCCGATATCCGGGCGAGATCTTCCGCGGAAACGCTGAGTTCCGGACTTTGCTGATCCCAACCAAGCAAGGTGACTTTGTCGCCGATCTCGACACCGTCAATGTTTGTTACGTCGATCAACGTCAGATCCATCGAGATGCGGCCTACTACGGGAGCGTAGACGCCGCGGACGATCACGTGCGCGCGGTTAGACAATGCGCGCATGTAACCGTCGTGATATCCGATGGGCAGCGTCGCGATGCGGCTCTTGCGCGACGCTTCGAACGTGCAGCCGTAACCGATCGTTTCGCCGGGCGGCACCCATTTCAACATGCTTACCCGCGTGTGGAGCGACATTACCGGCGCAAGCTGCGGATCCGAAACGGAGGGCGGCAGAACATCACGCCAAAGACCGTACAGCACGCCGCCGGGACGCACCAGGTTTCCCCACGCTGGACGATGGCCGTAAATGCCGGCGGAGTTTGAAAGATGGAGATACGTGGGATGATAGCCGCGTTCGCGAAACACGGCGGCGGCCTCGTCGAAGCGGTGGATCTGATCGCTGGTCAGTGGTTGGCACGAGGCATCGTCGGCAGCGGCCAGGTGGCTTATCAATCCATCGATACGCACGTTGCGAAATCGATCGAGTTGTGCGGCGAATTCCGTCAACTCGTCGAAACGAATCCCTAACCGTCCCATGCCCGTGTCGATCTTGATGTGCGCGTCGGCGACGACACCGGCTTCGAGTGCTGCCTGATTGAGCGACTCGATCATGTCGAGACGATAGACCACCGGCGTAAGTTTTTGTTGAATACACGCGGCGGCCTGGGAGTTCCAGAAACCGCCGAGACAGAGCACAGGCTGCGTGATGCCGGCGGCTCGCAACTGAATTCCCTCTTCGGGAATCGCGACGCCGAACCAGTCGGCGCCCTCTTGCGCGAGCCTGCGTCCGCATTCGACGGCGCCGTGGCCGTAGGCGTCGGCTTTGACGACCGCCATGATTCGCGCGGTTGGGCTTACGACTGTCTTGATCTGTTTGAAGTTTGCGGCGAGATTGTCTAGATGAATCTCCGCCCACGTTGGGCGGCCGGTTTCCTGTTGGGCCTGGGACATGAGGTGTAGTTTATCATTCGTCAGATCCGTGTTCGTAATTAGACTGCACGGGAGGTGAGCAGGCGATGAAAGTTGCATTTGGATTTAAGGCGCATTCAGGTTGGGCCGCGTTGGTCGTGTTGGGGCAGTCATCTTTAAAGCGCAGCGGTGACTTTGTCGTCGTGGATCGACTACGCGTTGAATTGGTGGAGGAAGAGTGGGCGAAGCAGCCTTATCATGCGGCTGAGGAATTGAAAGCGGATGTCGCGCGGAAGTTAGTGAAGCGAGGAATCGACGCCGCGTACCGGATCGCCAATCGTGAGATGCGTGCGGCTGTGGCACAGGAGCGCGAACGGGAGAATGAGGTTGCCGCGTGTGCAGTCCTTGTCGGGAATCCTATGCCGGAGTGGACAGTCGACGAGATCCTGGCGGTGCATTTTCGAATGCACCAGGCGGAGGGCGTTCTCTTTCGAGAGGCTTTGATTAATGCCGCGCGGGAGTGCTCGTTGAAAGTCGTCGAAGCACCGGAGAAAACGATAATGGCTCACGCTGAAAACACCCTCGGCCTCTCTGCCGGCGACCTCTCCAAGCAACTCACGACGCTTGGCAAACTTGCCGGACCTCCCTGGGGCAAAGACCAAAAAGACGCCACTCTGGCCGCGATGCTGGCATTTCGGTAACCTGCGGCAGTGTGGGATTTTACGACTGGCTTTCGTTAGAAATCACTTTTCGTTACACTGAGTAAACCAGCTTGAATTCGAAATCCGTGAAGCCAGTAGGAAAACGGATGCAAAAATCAAAATGCTAAACGATCGAATCAACCATCGAATGGATCCAAAAAAGAAGCCGGACTCGTCCCATACCTAAGGCGAATATCAAGCCTGACTTCAGCCATTGTCTCCCCGGAACAACATTTTGATAATCTGTGGTGAATGCGACGTGGGACTCTCACCGACTAGCAGAGACTCATGAAAAGTTTGTTAGCTTTGGCGCTGGCCGCTGTTATCGCTGGGCCGTTCAGTGCAATACGGACAGCTAATTCAGCGTCTGCGGTACAAACCCGCGACAATTGGCGGAGTGTTCGCACTAATAATCTGCTCGTAATCGGAAATGCCGACCCGGAGAAGCTCCGGCAGGTCGCCGCATGGCTGGAGTTCTTTCACAGCGCATTCGCACGGCTCGTCTCCCGCAACGTGCTCGACTCGTCCGTTCCCACGAGGGTGATCGTCTTTCGTGATGAAGCTTCATTCGTGCCGTTCAAGCCGCTCTACCAGGGCCGTCCGGCGAACGTCGCAGGCTTCTTCCAACCCGGCGACGACGTCAACTACATCGCTATCTCGCTCGACCCAGGCGAACGCGATCCATTCAGCACTGCGTTCCACGAGTACGTTCACCTGCACCTGAAAGACAACGTGCCCGGTGTTCCGCTGTGGCTCAACGAAGGACTCGCCGAGTTCTACGGCTCGATGCAATTCTCAGGCGGCGAAGCACTCCTCGGCGCGCCACTCGCTCATTACATCCAACTACTGCGCTCGCAGGAGATGTTGCCGTTGACGACTCTCTTCTCCATTGGCTCCAACTCGCCTCATTACAACGAGCAGGAGAAAAGCGGAATCTTTTACGGACAATCGTGGGCATTGGTCCATTACCTGATGCTCGGCGGCGGCCCCGGAAGACAAGATCAGTTCAAACGATTTCTTCAACAAGTCGGCCGCGGAGATGCACCTGCCAAAGCGCTGGAAGACTCGTTCGGAATGAGCGTTGCCGTCGTAGAGAATGAATTGAAAGCATATGTGCGTCGCGGGGACTTCTCACCGCTGCGCATCGGCAGTGCCGATCCTCAAGCTTACGCCTCGTACACGGCCATGCAACGTTCGTCGCTCTCGGACGCCGAAGCAAACTACTACCTCGGAGACTTGCTGTCCCACATCGACCGTGAAGCCGATGCCGAACGCTATTTCAAGCAGGCAATCGCCCAAGACGCGAACTTCCTTCCGCCGTACGCGTCGCTTGGTCTGATCAACGTCTATCGCCGCAAATACGGAGACGCGAAGAAATACCTGGAACGCGCCGTTACGTCGTCGCAGAGCCACCTGATTCACTATTTGTATGCTTACGTGTTGAGCCGCGAAGGAGTCTCGCCGAACGGTCACATAACTGACTATTCTCGCGATAATGCCGCGTTGATGCGCGAGCACCTCTTGAAATCGATCAAGTTATCGTCCGAATACGCGCCGGCCTACTATCTTCTCGCGCTCGTCGATCTCGTCACTAACGAACGGCTCGACGAAGCAGTCGAGATGGCCCGAAAAGCGCAGCGGCTCGCGTCGTCAAAACCCAGCTATTCACTACTGCTGGCCCAAATACATCTGCGCCGATCCGAGCCTGCTGAAGCGCGTGCGATTCTGGAAACCCTGACGCGAAACTCCGAAGCCGCGGTACGAAGTGAAGCGCAGAGTTTGCTCGATTCAATGGGCCAAAACACGACCGCCGGATCGAACCGGAGTGCTTCCAGTTCTTCGCGAGTGAGCGGTGCGATGATCGCAGAGCCAGCCGAAAGTCGATCCTCCTCGCGGATCATGGGCGGCAGCGCTAGTGGAGTCGAAATCCGGGACGGAAACACGATTACGAGCGCGCGTTCGATGCCGAGCGTCGACGATATCCTGGCCCGTTCAGTGGAAGCGATGGGTGGCGCAGCCGCTCTCAATGCTGTGACGACTCGCATCATCAAAGGCACTATCGACGTTGGCGGTGTCAGCCGCGGCGGCAGTTTCGAGACCTACGGTGTTGCGCCAGGCAAGATACTGACAGTGATGCAGCCCAATTCATCGAGCACAATCAAACTCGGTTTCAATGGAAAGACCGGTTGGTATCTCTCAGACGGTGCGGTGAACGCCTTAAAAGGTGGCGACCTGGCGGTGTTGCAGCGCGAGGCCGATTTTTACGCGCCGCTCAGGACCAGGATCAATTTCGCGAAGGTGACGATGCCGGGCATGAGCAAGATTGGATATCGCGACGTCTACGTACTCGATTTAGAACCCGCCATCGGCCCAGCAGAACGCATGTACATCGATGCTGAAACATACCTGCCGGTACGCATCAACACGACTCGGACAGTCGGGCGTGTAAAGGAACCGGTGGAGATCTATCTAGATGATTGGCGAGCGGTCGACGGGATCAAATATCCGTTCAGCACGAGCCAGAGCTCACCCAGCCTCAAACTCGGATTCACAGTGAAAGAGATCCGTCACAACGTCCCTGTCGATGCGACGATGTTCGAACCGCCACGATAAGACGCTCACTCGCGATACAGATTATCAAAACGCATACTCGACGGCGTGAACCGCAGATCGACGGTGCCTGTTGGACCATTGCGCTGCTTGGCGATGATCAGTTCCGCCACGTTCTTTCGATCTTCCGGCATCGCATCACGCTCCTCGGGAGTCTTGTACTGCTCCTCGCGAAAGATGAACGCGACGAGATCCGCGTCCTGTTCCAGCGCGCCTGACTCACGCAGGTCAGCCAACTGCGGCCGGTGATCGGAGCGCGACTCCGGCGCGCGCGAGAGCTGCGATAGCGCGACCAGCGGCACGTTCAACTCCTTCGCCAGACCTTTCAGCTCGCGCGAGATCTGCGATACCTCCTGCTGGCGCGATTCCACGCGCTTTGCCGAGCCTGACATCAATTGCAAGTAATCGACGATGATCAGATCGAGACGCTTCTGCTCCGCCGCGAGCCGACGCGCTTTGGCGCGCATCTCGAGAACGGATATTCCCGGTGTGTCGTCCAGAAAGATCTTGGTATCGGCCAGGATGCCGAGCGACTTCGCGATCTGCGCCCATTCCAGCCGCGAAAGAAAACCGTTGCGAAAGCGCTGCGCGTCGATGTTGCCCTGCGAACAAAGCATGCGCATCACAAGTGATTCCTTCGACATTTCCAGCGAAAACACGCCAACGACAGCGCCCGCGTGAATCGCCGCGTTCTCTGCCAGCATCAGCGCGAAGCTCGTTTTTCCCATCGATGGCCTGGCGGCGAGAATGATCAGATCCGACGACTGAAGACCAGAAGTCATCTTGTCGAGATCCTGAAAACCCGTAGTGAGACCGGTTAACACCGCTGCCCGGCCTTCCATCTCCTGGACCTTCTCGAGCAGTTGTTCGGCGATCGGTTTCACGTGCACGAAGCCTTGCCGGATCCGTTCGTCGGCAAGCTGGAAGATCGAGTGTTCGGCGTGATCGAGAATGACCTCGGGTTCGTCTTCTTCGGCGAGTGCTTCCTGAGTAATCTTATTGGACGTCTTGACCAACTGGCGAAGCATCGCCTTTCCTTTCACCACCTTTGCGTAGTGAAGGATGTTCGTCGAGTGTGGCAGACCGTACGTGAGGTTGGTGATGAAACTGATTCCGCCAACGCTTTCGAGCGCATTCTCTTTTTTGAGCTCTTCGCCGATCAGGATGGGATTGATCTCGGCGCCACGTTCGAAGAGTGCGATCATGGCGACGAAGATGCGACGGTGCGAGGGGACGTAGAAGTCTTCAGGCTTGAGTTGTTCGATGGCCTGGCTGATCAGGCCGTTGTCGAGTAGCGTCGCGCCGAGAATGGCGCGTTCTGCTTCGGAACTGTTTGGTAGTGCACGTTCAAATGATGGATCGCGAATAGGGTCAGGACTGGCCATGTCCCTAATAAACCACAGATTTATTCGGATTACATAGATTCATCAGTTTTATCTGTGTTGGGAGCTAATTGTGCCTCCTGCTCGGGCGACAGGTGGCCGACGATGACCTCGCCTTCGGCCACTACTTTTACCTGCAAGTCCATCGTGACTTCGCGGTGAAGGCGAACGGGGACATTGTACTCACCCAATCTCTTCAAGGGCTCGCGCAGGTGAATGCGATGCCGATCGATCTCGTAGCCACGCTCTTTCAGCGCTTCCGCCACGTCCATCGACGTGACCGAGCCGTACAACGCGCCCTGCTCGCCGGCTTTGCGCTTGAACTCGAGCACCAGTGAGCCCATCTGTTGCGACTGTGACTCGGCAGTGGCCCGCTCTTTCGCTTCCTTCTTCAGCAGCGCCGCCCGTTCCTGCTCGATGCCTTTCACGTTTCCGGCAGTCGCCTCGACTGCGAGATTGCGAGGCAGCAGATAGTTACGCGCGTAACCTGCCCTGACCCTGACGATCTCGCCGCGCGCGCCGAGATCATCCACATCTTCGCGCAAGAGTACTTTCGTGTGTGCCATTTCTTTCCTCTCCCTTAGTCGGTCGTGTACGGAAGAAGCGCGATGTTGCGGGCGCGCTTGATCGCTTCCGCCAGCATGCGCTGGTGCGTCGCACAATTACCGGAGATACGTCTCGGCAAGATCTTGCCGCGTTCGGGAAGGTAGTTCTGCAACAACCGCACGTCTTTGAAGTCGATGAGGTCTACTTTATCGATGCAAAAACGGCAAACTCGCCGCCGGTGCATGCGCCGGCCGCCGCCACGTCCGCCCATCGGCCGTCGATCGCCATCATCGTCACTATCGTAGCCGCCGCCACGCGGGCGGTCTTCATAATTGGTTGACATAATCTTCCTCTTAACTGTGGATCAAACTTACTCGCTCGACGCTTCGGCAAACTCCATACTGGGGCCACGCCGCGCTGGGCCACTGCCCTGGCCATGGTGCGCGGGTTTCTTCGCAGCCTTGCGAGCGCGACGATCTTTCAACTTCTCGGCACGGCGGCGATCTTCGTCGACGCGCACCGTCAGGTAACGCAGGACTCGATCGTTAACGCGCATACGGCGTTCGAGCTCGGCGATCTCGCGGCCCGATCCCTCAATCTCCAACAGCACAAACGTGCCGTCTTTGTGGTGATTGATCTCGTAGGCGAGCTGTCGCTTGCCCATTGTCTCGGCCTTCGTGATCGTACCGCCCTGATCGGTGACGATCTGCGTGAACGAGTCCGTGAGTTTTGACACTTCTTCGTCCGCGGTTGGGTCAACAATGAAGACCACTTCGTACTGTCTCTTCGTTTCCATCTAATTAAACTCCATCATCGCTTTCAAAACGCCGTCTCTCATGATCGTCCGGACTGCCTGGACGCTCTTTGCAATCGTCTCTTCCACTAACTGCCGCTCACTCGTCGAAAACTGATCGAGCACAAACCGTTTCGCATCCGCAATCGGATGATCGGGTTGAATACCGATCCGCAACCTGATGAACTCGTTGGTGCCGATCTCGGCGATGATCGACTTCAGTCCGTTGTGACCGCCTGCCGATCCACGCTCGCGAATGCGAATCTTTCCCAGCGGCAACGCGAGATCGTCTGAAATCACCACTAACTGCTTCGACGCATCGAGCTCACTTTTGGTGAGCAGACATGAAACCGCGTGACCGCTCAAATTCATGAACGTTTGCGGTTTGGCTAGCCTTGTCAATACACCTTCGATTTGGCCCTGGCCCACGAGTGCGTTGCACTCGCGACGCTTCACCGCTATCCCTTCATCGCCGGCCAACTTGTCAATCAACATGAACCCCAGGTTATGGCGCGTCTTCGCGTAATCACTACCCGGATTGCCAAGACCAACAATGAGCAATGGTCCTTACTCGCTCTCTTCGCCTTCCTCTTCCTTCTTGCCCTTGCCAATGACTTCGGGCTCGGCAGGCTCTTCGCCTTCTGCCGGCGTCGCCGCAGCGACCTCTTCCTTCACGATGCCCACCGTCGCGATCACGAACTCGGCATCCATGAGGATCTCAACTCCTTCGCCCACCTTGATGTCCGAAACATGCAGCGTGTCGTGCACGTCCAGGTTTGAAACGTCGACGTCGATCGAGTCGGGAATATCGCGCGGCTGGCAACGGACGTCGATCTCGCGAATCACCTGTTCCAGCACGCCCTGCTTTTCCTTGACGCCCACGGGTTCGCCGATCAGGTGCAACGGCACAGTCACTTCAATCTTCTGACCCTTTACCAATCGCGTCAGATCGGCGTGAATCAAACGGCCTTTCACCGGATCGACCTGCCGGTCGTGAAACATGACTTCACTCTCGCCCATACCCTCGACCTCGATCGTGAAGATCGTGTTGCGCCCGGCTTCTGAACGAAGGATTGCGGCTAAATCACGCGCCGGAGCAACGGCAGCAACCGTTTCGGCGCCGCCTCCGTAAACCGTTATGGGAACCATTCCCTCGCGGCGCGCGCGGCGTGCGTCGTTTTTGCCGCGGCCCTCGCGTTGTTTTGCCTGCACCCGATACTCTTTTTTCTCCGCCATGATTTCTCCTCACAAACTTTCAGCGACCCGCGGCGGTGGCCACAGGTCGCTGATGGTCTTCGTTTAAGCCATCAGTGTTTGCCCTTCGCTAAACGAAGAGCGAGGAAACCGAAGTCTCCTCATGGATCGACTTGATCGCTTTCGCCAGAAGCGGCGCGATACTTAGTACCTTTATTTTGTCTAACTCGCACGCGCTGTCGCGTAGCGGAATCGTATTCGTAACGATTATCTTTTCAATGTCCGACTCGGCCAGCAACTCGACTGCCCGGCCGGAAAAAACCGGATGCGTGAAGCACGCATGAATTCGTTCGGCGCCCGCCTCTTTCAAAGCTCGCGCCACTTTCGTCAACGAACCACCAGTGTCGCACATGTCGTCAACGATCAAACAACTACGGCCTCGCACGTCGCCAACCACGTTCATCACTTCGGCGACGTTCGCCTTCTCGCGACGCTTGTCGCACAACGCGAGTTCGGCGTCCAACCGTTTCGCGTAAGCGCGAGCGCGCTCAGCGCCGCCGGTGTCGGGAGCAACTACCGTAAGGTTCGGCAGCTTGTGCTCCTGGTAATAGTTGATGAAGACCGGGGCTGCGTACAGGTGGTCCACCGGAATATCAAAGAACCCTTGAATCTGCGCGGCGTGCAGGTCCATCGCCAATAGACGATCCGCGCCAGCAGTTGTGATCAGGTTCGCCACCAGCTTCGCCGAGATCGGAACGCGCGGGCGATCCTTCTTGTCGGATCTGCCGTAACCGTAATACGGAATCACGGCGGTGATGCGCGCCGCTGATGAACGACCAAACGCGTCGAGCATTATCAGCAGCTCCATCAGGTGCGCATCGGTCGGCGGGCAGGTCGGTTGGACCAGAAAAACATCGCCGCCGCGAACGTTCTCGTCGATCTGGAAGTTAAACTCGCCGTCCGAGAAACGTTCGGGATACGCCTTCCCCATGTCACAACTCAGTTGGCGACAAATCTCTTCCGCCAACTTGGAGTTTGCATTTCCGGAAAAGATTTTGATGCCGCCGGTTGTGCTCATAAGCTGGTCAGTTGTCAGTTGTCCGTAGTCAGTGGTTAGTTGTTCAAATCACTAACAACTGACCACGGACAACTGACAAAGAACAAACAAACTTGGCTGGGGCGGGTGGATTCGAACCAACGAATGCCGGTTCCAAAGACCGGTGCCTTACCACTTGGCTACGCCCCAGTATCTGATTGCCGGTTTTTAAGAGAGCGTAAAAGCGGGAACCCCGAAGGACCCATTGCTTGAAGATACTCAGTGCGTGAAACCGTCTGGCAGGGAAAAACCCTCCATCCAGCTTCGCATCTGAGGTTATCTAAAGCCCGATCGCGCGCTGCTTCGTCATCAAAGATACCAAACACGCTCGAGCCGCTTCCAGCCAACAAAGCGCCCCGCGCACCTGCATCAAGCAGCGCAACTTTGGCCCGCTCGATTTCAGGTTCTATCTCAAAGATCACTACTTCGAAATCATTGTGCAGAGGCCATTGGGCGTTATCGCCGGAAACTGGCCCCGCAAAGGAACTTGAAAGAATAGAGGCCGACTCCGAAGTTGTCAAGGAAGCGTATGCGTCAGCAGTTGAGACTGTTGCGTTTGGAGTGATCACCAGAAGTTGATGCTGCGGACCGTCCGCAAGTGGACACAGATCAGTACCAATTCCCGTTGCTTCGGCACAGCCTCCAATTAAGAAAAACGGCACGTCAGCACCAATCCGGGAAGCAATGCGGAGCAAATCCGTGTGCCCCAGTTCGCGATTCCAAAGGTGATTCAACGCCAACAGCGTCACGGCTGCATTCGAAGACGCGCCACCGAGACCACCCTTCGCCGGGATCTTTTTGTCGAGGTGGATGTAGACACCTTCTGCATTCGCTTGCAGCGCCCTGGCAGCTTTGACAATCAGGTTGGAATCGTCGACCGGTATCTCGGGATCGTCGCATGTCAGAGAGATCCCTGGTTCAACACGCAACTCAAAACTCAGCTCGTCAGATAGAGAAATGCTCTGCAGGACGGTAGCGACCTCGTGATATCCGTCAGGCCGTTTACCGAGAATCCGCAGAGTCCAATTGATCTTGGCGAAGGAAGGAAGCTTCAGCAAACTCTACCGCGTAATGAATGTCTGAGTCAGATACACCGAACCATCAGGGGCGACAAACGAACCGATCGCCATCGCACGAAACTCCGGAGACAAGATGTTCGCGCGGTGCTGCGGAGACAGCATCCATCGTTCTACCGCGAACGCTCCTGGATCTTCGTAACCCTGATTATAGGCGATGTTCTCTGCGAGTACCGAGAAACCCTGAATTCCGACCAAGCGGGCTCGGTCGCGAAGGCGTTTGCCGTCGGGCGTGGTATGAGAGAAGAAGCCCTCGCGAGACATGTTTGCGGAGTGGTCGCGGGCCATACGGCATACCTCGGCGTCCCACTCGAATGCGGGCAGGCCGTTCTGAACGCGGATAAGGTTGGTTTGCTCGAACGCACGGCGCTCGATGGCGTTCGCCTGTTCGAGCGTCGGACCTATGGAAGGCGAGACTGGCGGGCTGATTCGCTTGGCCGCGGAGTTGACGGGGCCGGCGCTGACGAGCCGGGCGACCGGCCGCGCCTTTGCCTGCTCTTGCGCCGTTGCACTCAAGGAAACAGCGCAAACAATGGCAATTAGCGGCAGTAAGTAGCGATGTTGGGCCTTCATGCAAGCAAGCGGAACACGGCTTCCGCGTCATCCTTGAAGGAAGGCTAACAAACTGCGTCAACATAGATCAACAAGTATTTACGCCGGGAAGTCTGCGGGGGGTGGTGGAGGCTCGGGAGCGAGGCGCTTGTCGGTGTAGCGATAGATAGTTCCCAGCCAGGCGGATTTCTTCGGGTAATAGAAGATCAGCACGAGAAGGGCGACTGCAGACCCACGGTAAGTGTAAAACTCGCTTCCGGTCATCAGGGTCGCCACAAAGCCTATGATCGCGATTCCCGCAGCCAAAACGGCAAGCTGGAGCGTTGTCTTTTCCAAGCTCCGCACGAGTCCGGAAACGCCGTTCATACCGGCAATGTCCTGCAGCCGAGCGCCGGCGAATTTCGTGCGCCTCCAGATGATTGAGCCCAATCCCAGAGCCAGGATCAGGATCTGGACGGCCATATGAAGCGGTGGATCTGCCGGTTGTTCGCGAAAGTAAGGTTTGCCGAGGAAAGCGACGACCGAGAGGAGGATGGTGGCGACCATCAACCCGAGAACGGTAGTAGCCGCAGCTTTATGCCGCCGTGATATTTCGGCTTGAGCGTCTGGGGATGTCGGATCCAAGCTTCACTCCAAGCGCGAGCATAAAAACCACGGATTTTACTACCAACTCGGCCGGCTCCTACGGCTGCTTGATAACAGCAGGCCTAGGAGCTGGCGATGATGAAGCTTGCGGCGAAGCGCCGGTCGCGTTACGAGGCTTGGACTCGGCGGGTACTGGCGCAGTCACGCGGGGCGCAGTTGTCGGCGCGTCAGGCGTCAATTTCGCCGGCAGTTGGCCGTTGTACTTCAGGGCCTCGTCGATCAGGTCAGCGCCCTCTTTGCTGTCCTTGCTGATCAAAATGCCGTTCTTGTTAACGGTCACGTCAGCCTTACCCGAAACCTGCTGCATCAGGTTACCCATGAAACTCTGCTGCTGGCGCTTCGAGCACGGATGCGGCGTACCTTTTTCAGGAATCGGCGCGCCGATGATGTTCAACTGTTCCCGCGCCTTCTCGTTGTACTGACTGTCCGGAAACTCCTGGACGAGCTTTTGATAATAACGAGCGGCTTCATCTGGCTCTTCTTCAGCCTGGTACGTAGCGCCTAACCGGTAATAGACCTCGTCGTTGTATGAAAAACAGGGATACTTGTCGACAATCTCTTTCAAACGCGATTGCGAGCCCTTCAGTCCGCCTTTGTCCGTCAAATACTTGACGTCGTAATAGAAGCGCGCCACCTGTAGATTGTGCATCGCCAGGTTCTCCTGCACTTCGCGGAGCCGCGCCTCAACCGTGTCGCGCAACGAGCTCTTCGGATACTGCTGCAACAACACCTTCAGACGGACCTCTGCTTTACGCGCATGGGAAATATCACGGTCAGATAGCCCCATCTGCCTCATTTCGGCTTCCGCCACTTTCAGGCTGGCGTCGTCGGCCAATGGGTCAGTCGGGAAGAACGTGAGCCAGTCCTGATAAGCCTGGGCGGCCTGAATCAGAGCACTCGTCGTCCCTTCGAGGAAGAACGAGTCGGCGATGGCGAGCTTGGCAAGCGGCAGAAACGGCGAATCCGGATAGGTATTGATAATCGTGGCGAAGAGCAGGCGGCCTGTGTCGTAGTTGTTCTTACGGACTTCTTTGGCGGCCTCTTCGAAGAGCACGCGGTCGCGGCCGGCAGCAGGCGCTCCGGTCAGCTCGGCGTATTTGTCGTCACCGCCGCCGAACAGACCCAGAAACTTGCCCTTTTTCTTCTTCTTTTTGTCGTTGGCAGCAACGGCGCCGGTACCGGTGCGAGCGCTGGCCGTCTGCTGTAATCCCGTATCGACACGGGTATTCAACTCGGTTACCGAGGCCTCCAAACGATCGAGCGCGGTCGCGTCAAACTTCTCGGCCTTTTCGTTTTTCGAACGAATATCGTTCACTTCCGACAGCAGCGACGCGACTTCTTTTTCGAGGCCTTTCAGACGCACGGCCGGGTCTTCGGCAGTCGACGTCTTACTCTTATCCTGGGGAATGGCAGAGAGCGCGCTGTTTAGCGAGCGGCGCATGAGGTCGAGTTTCGAACTCATGACGTCCAGGCGCTGGACTGTTGATAGCTCGGTCTGGCCCTGTCGTTGCTGGGCAAAACCCGCTGAGGGGAGCCCAAAAACGAGGGCGCAGAATGCCGCCAGGATAAGAACGCGAGACTTCATAAGTTAACCTCCAAATAAAAACCTGTTTATTAATGCGAGAAAAGGATTCCGGGTTATCGGATTCACTTTTCCCCGCCCCGGTTGCTGCAACCCCGCGATTTTAGACCCATTGAACGGTTGCGTTACGGAGTTCCTTGACAGCGGCTTCGGCGTCGGGAGTTCCAAAGATAGCCGAACCGGCGACGATAATCTCTGCTCCTGCGGCGACCACCGATTCGATGTTCGTGCGGTCGATTCCGCCATCGATCTCGATGCGGACGTCCAATTGGCGATCGACGATCAACTGTCGCAGCCGTTTTACCTTGTCGAGCGACTGCGGAATGAACTTCTGTCCCCCAAAGCCCGGGTTCACTGACATTACTAAAATGTAATTGACAAACTGAAGGGCCTCTTCGATGGCCGACACCGGCGTCGCAGGGTTTAAAACTACGCCTGCCTGCGCGCCGGCCGACCTGATCGCCATCAACGTGCGGTGGAGGTTCGGGTCTGCCTCCACGTGGACTGACACCATCCGGGCGCCGGCTTTTACAAACTGCGCAGCATACGTGCCCGGGTCCGAAATCATCAAGTGCGCGTCGATTGGCAGCTTGGTGAAAGCGGCCAGCGATTTAACGACTGGCAGACCGACCGTGATGTTGGGAACGAAATGCCCATCCATCACGTCGACGTGCAGGACGCCGGCGCCGCCACGCTCGACGGCGCGTATCTCTTCACCCAGACAGGAGAAGTCAGCCGAAAGAATTGAAGGAGCAATATCGATATTTCTATGGTTGAGCATGCGCCTTACGCCGTAACCTGAATGAGCTGCGGGTTTTATCTGTCCGGTCGGGGGACGGACGGTGTTGGCCGGGGAACCGGTCGTCTGTTGTCGTTCGCGTTAGTGGTCGCCGGCCGGGAATTCGTATTTCTCTGGTTCACGTTAGACGTGCTTCTCTGATTCACATTCGATCGGGGAGTGGCGTTTACGTTGTCGCTGGTTGTGTTTGCATTTGACCGGTTCACGTTTGCCGGACGGTTCGAGTTGGTCGATCGGTTTGCGTTTGTATTCGTGTTCGTATTGGCGTTGCCGTTCAGGTTGTCGTTTGTGTTTTTGGGCTTCGGCTTTCTGGGTTTGTTCTCGTTCGCATTAGCCGAGGAGTTTGTGTTTCGGTTCTCGCTCGGCTCCTCAGGCGTGACCGTTTCCGGCGACTCGCCTGCCTTGGCGACGCGGCTGATGTCCATGGCCACCGTTTGTCCCGTCTTGACGACTTCGCCTGCTCGGGGCAATTGAAACAACACTATGTCGGGGTTCGCCTGGTTGCTGGGCCGGGACGCGCGCACGCGATACTTGAGATCGGCCTCCTCGAGTATCCTTTCGGCGTCGAATCGGTTCTTCCCGACGATGTCCGGGACCTTAACCTCCGGGCTGCGCAGAGACAGGTAAACAGTCGTCGCAACTCCGAAGAGAAAGACAACAGCAATCGCAATCACGATTGTGATGCTGCGGAATATCGATACGACTCGTGCCGCGAAACTCAAGCCCCGAAGTCTAGCATCAGCCGCGTGGCGAGATCAAAGTATTACCGCCTTGGGCCGCGATGCCACCACTCCAGAACCACGGATTGGAAAACACGAATGAAAGACAGATTGTTAATCCCAGCGCCGGCTACTGCCGGATCATTAAAGGGTTCGTTCAAAAGTGGCGATGAAGAAGCCGTCGCTGCCTTCGCGGTGGGGCCAGGTGCGGGTCGAGTCGAGGAGGTCGAAGGAGGGGTGCGTGGAGAGGAAGGATTCGATCACGCGTTCGTTTTCGTCGGGTTCGATGGAACAGGTGGAGTAGATGAGACGGCCGCCAGGTTTCAGGATGTCCGCGGCGTTCGCAAGAAATTGTTTTTGGGCGGCGGCGAAGTTGATGATGTCGTCGTTGGAGAGACGCCAGCGGATCTCCGGGTTGCGACGCAACGTGCCGGTGCCGGAACACGGTGCGTCGACGAGGATGCGATCGAAGGATGCGGGCGGAAATGGGAGTTGCTGCGACGCATCGAGCAGAACCGGTTTGATGCTGTGTAGTTGATGCAGCGCAGCGGTGGCGGTGATCGTCGCAAGGCGGGCGGCGTAACGATCGGCTGCGACGATTAGAGCGTTGTCGCCTGAGTGATCGGCGGACAGCGTGGTCTTGCCGCCAGGTGCGGCGCAGAGATCGAGCACGCGCTCGCCGGGACGGACGTCCAACAATTGGGCCACGAGTTGCGAAGCTTCGTCCTGAAGATAGATATGCCCGGATGCGGAAAGTTCGCGCAGCACGGCTGTCGCGCCAGAGATCCTAAATGCGCCGGACGCGATGGAAGAAGGCGAGATCGACGCACCGCCACTCGTCAATTTAGATAAGACTTCGTCTACATCCGAGCGAGTGTGAACGACACGAAACGCCGTGGGCGGCACTTCATTGTTCGCGCGTGCGAACGCCTCTGCTTCCTCCACACCAAACGAATTGATCCAACGTTCGATCAACCAAACAGGATGTGAAGTCTGGATCGCCAGCTTCTCGAGAGGATCCTCAATCTCCTGAGAAGGATCGTAGTCGCCTTCTCGTATCGCGCGTCGCAGTACGGCATTCACAAACGCTGCCGCCGAACTCAACTTCGCACTACGAACAAGATTGACCGATTCATTGACCGCGGCCGAAGCAGGAATGCGATTGAGGAAACGCAGTTGATACACACCCAGACGTAAGCCGATGCGCACCGGCAGATCCAAACTCTCCACGCGCCGTTTGGAAAGGTGTTCGACAATGGCATCCAACCATGACTGCCAGCGCAGAACCCCCAGGACGAGTTCGTGCGTGAGTGATCTGTCAGCGGGTTTGAGTTTGGGTTCTTCTGCTGCAAGGAGAACTGAGGAGAACGCGCCGCCGGCGACGCGGCGAAGAATATCGAATGCCGCTCGGCGCGCTGGTGAAACCTGTTTACGTTGTGCCAAAACGATCGCCAACCTTCATGCGCGCGCCACTGATGAATTCGCGCACTCGCATCCGCTTCCGCGACTCAGGCTGCACTTCAATCAAACGTAACGCCGTCTGCCCGCCGCAGCTCACGATCAGATTGTCGCCGTGCGCAGCGATCACTTCTCCCGGCACGGCTTCCGATACAGTTGACGCGGGTTCCGCACGCCAGATCGTCAAGCCGCGTGAATTGAAGCTCGTGTAAGCGTTGGGCCATGGTTGAAAACCACGCACACATCGCTCGATCTCGATCGCGCTGCGAGTCCAGTCGATCAAACCATCTTCTTTTTTCAGGATCGGCGCAAACGTGGCGTCACGATCGTGTTGAGGTCGCGGCGTAAGGTCGTCCAGACGCGCGAGAGTTTCGCCAAGCAATCCCGCTCCAATCTCCGACAGACGCTCCATCAACTCGGGTGCGGTTTCACCAGGTCCGATCGGCGTGCGACGTTGCAGCAATATCGGACCGGTATCGAGCGTTGGTTCGATGAACATCGTCGTGACGCCGGTCTCAACCTCGCCATTTACGATGGCCCAGTTCGACGGCGCTGCGCCGCGATACAGCGGCAACAGCGAGAAGTGAACGTTGATACAACCCCGGCGCGGTGTTTGCAGAAATCGATCAGGCAGGATCCGTCCGTAGGCGACGACGACAGCGACGTCCGCATCGTGAGAGGCAAACAATGCGGCAGCTTCGTCGTTCTTGAGGCGGGAAGGTTGATGGACCGTCAACCCATGTGCTAGCGCGAACTCTTTCACCGGCGAGAACGCGACGCGATGCCCGCGTCCCGCCGGTCTATCAGGTTGCGTCCATACCGCGACGACTTCATGACCGTCAGCAAGGCACTGCCGCAACGTTGGAACCGCGGCCTGAGGTGTGCCCATGAAAACTATTCGCATTCAATTCCGTGGCAATCCGTGGTTCTAATCCGTGGTTCCAGCTTCCGCCACGCGCTTCGTCGTAGCGCCAACACGCTCAGCGGAGACTTTCGCTTGCAGGAACAGTGAGAGATAGTGGCGCCCGCCCGCCTTTGAATCAGTACCTGACATATTGAACCCACCGAACGGATGAACACCGACGAGCGCACCCGTACACTTCCGATTCAAATACAAGTTTCCAACATGAAACTCCTTGCGCGCGCGCTCCAGCTTCGCCTCGTCGGAACTGTACACAGCGCCAGTGAGACCAAACTGCGTATCATTCGCGATGTTCAAAGCGTCGTCGTAGTTCTCGGCTTTGATCACAGCCAGCACAGGCCCGAAGATCTCTTCCTGCTCGATCGTGGCGCCCGGTTTCACGTCCCCGATCACTGTCGGCTCGATAAAGAAACCCTGCTCGCCGTCGGAACCGCCGCCAAACAACACCCGGCCGCCTTCACTCTTCCCTTTTTCAATGTATGAGTTGATGGTCTTGAACGCCTTCTCGTTGATGACGGCACTCATGTTGGTCGAGGGATCGGACGGGTCCGCCATCTTGATCTTTGCCGTTCGCTCGACGATCTTGTCGAGCATCGTGTCGTAGACACGCGCGTCGATGATCGCCCGCGAACAAGCGGAGCACTTCTGTCCCTGGAAACCGAACGCAGACTGGACCACGCCCGTTGCCGCCTCGTCGAGATCCGCGTCGTCGGCGACGATGATGGCGTCCTTGCCACCCATCTCGGCGACCACACGCTTGATCCAGATCTGGCCTTCGTGAACTTTCGCGGCGCGCTCGTTAATCCGCAGCCCAACCTCCTTCGATCCCGTGAACGCAACGTAACGCGTCTTCGGATGATCGACGACCACGTCGCCAACTTCCGCGCCTGAGCCGGTCATGAAGTTGACGACACCGGGCGGCAATCCCGCTTCTTCCATAATCTCGAAGAACTTGAACGCGATCGTCGGCGCATCGGAAGAAGGTTTCAACACGACCGTGTTTCCGGTGACGACCGAGGCCATCGTCATGCCGGCCATAATCGCCAGCGGGAAGTTCCACGGCGGAATCACGGCGCCGACTCCCAGCGGAATGTAATCAAGCTCGTTCTCTTCACCGGGAACATTGACCAGCGGTTGCTTGCCCGCATAACGCAACATCTCGCGTGCGTAAAATTCCGCAAAATCGATCGCTTCAGCCGTATCGCCGTCTGCCTCGGGCCACGTCTTCGCCACCTCGTGGATCATCCATGCGGACAACTCATGCTTGCGTTCGCGCATGATCTGCGCGACGCGAAACAGCAACGCGGCGCGTTCTTCCGCTGGAGTGTGGCTCCACGTCTTGAAAGCCTCAGCGGCTTCTTCGACAGCGCGGGCCGCGAGCTCTTTCGTGGCCTTGTTGAAGCGTCCTACGAGTTGGGTGCGATTCGCTGGGTTGAGGCTGTCGAGTTTGCCTTCGGTGGTGATTCGCTCGCCGCCGATCACGAGCGGATACTCGCGTCCGAGTTGCTCGCGCACCTTCTGGAGCGCGTCGCGCATTGCCTGCGCGTTCTCTTCTTTAGTGAAATCAGTAAACGGTTCATTGCGAAATTCTGTTGGCATGAGTCACTCCTGTGAACACAGATTCACACACACCGGTGCGTGCAATCTGTAGACTATTCGAATTAATGAGAGAATTACGTTAGTCCCACTTCCCGGCTTTTTGGAGCTTCTTGATCTTGCGCTTGACGATCTCGCGCTTGATGGTGCTCATCTTGTCGAGAAAGACGATCCCGTCGCAGTGGTCTGTTTCGTGAAGCATGCAACGCGCCGTCAGTTCCATGCCGTCGAGCTCAAACCACTCACCTTTCAAGTTCTGCGCGCGCACGATGGCTCGCAGGCTGCGCTCAACCGGCGTAAAGATGCCGGGAAAAGACAAACAACCTTCGTCGCCATTCTGATTACCTTCAACGCGCAGGACTTCCGGGTTAATCAGCGCCACGCGCTGTTGCGGATCCTTTCCGCCGGAACAGTCCATCACAAAGAGCCGTTTCGGGACACCGACCTGCACCGCGGCCAAGCCCACGCCGGGCGCCGCGTACATGGTCTCAAACATATTGCTGACCAGCTTCTCCAAATCCGCGTCAAACTCCGTCACCGGATCGGCAGGAGTGTCGAGCACGGGAGCCGGCCATTTTACGATTTCGAGTACTGCCATGGCCGTTATTTTACGCTATTAGCTACACAGACACTAACACGGATTTTGGAACTTAATATCCTCGGAGCTGCTCTCGGTAGCCGTGGAAGTTGCGCTTCATCTCGCCGATGCTGTCGCCGCCGAACTTCTCCCGCAGGGCGCGGCCGAGGACGAGCGCGATCATCGATTCGCCAATCACGCCAGCGGCCGGCACAGCGGTGACGTCTGAACGTTCGAACGCCGCTGCCTGCTCTTCTTTCGTGTCGATGTCGACGGAACGGAGCGAGCGGCGCAAGGTCGAGAGCGGTTTCAAGTGCCCGCGGACGCGAATCTCCTCGCCGTTCGTGATGCCGCCTTCAAGCCCGCCGGCGCGGTTGGTTTCGCGAATGAACTCGCGGCTCTCGGCGTTATAGGCGATCTCGTCGTGGACTTCGGAACCGGGCAGACTACTCGCCTCGGCGCCGGCGCCGATGGCGACCGCCTTCACGGCCGGGATCGACATCACCGCCTGCGCGAGCAGTCCGTCGAGTTTCAAGTCCCATGACGTGTGCGAGCCTAAACCGGGCACGACGCCGCGAGCGATGACTTCGAAAACGCCGCCGAGCGTGTCGCCTTTGTGGCGAATCTCGTCGATAAGCGCGATCATGCGCTGCTGCGCACCGTCGTCAGCGCAATGAAGCGGCGCG
>JBKPNH010000071.1:0-17241 GCA_046732535.1 Acidobacteriota bacterium | reverse complement strand
ACCCTGGATCGTGTCGCCTGAATCGATGAGCACGACGTTCGGCTGCTCTTTGCGCACGCGGTTGATGAGCGTGGCGACCTTGGCGAGCCCGCGATTGTCCGGCTTGTTGGTGTAGTAGTCGATCGGGTTGATGTTGCCGTGCAGATCGGTGGTGCCGAGAATCGTGATCTGTACTCGTTCAGGCGCAAAGCTGTGCGCGACGAGGGCGAGTGTGAGCAAGATACAAAGAACGACCAGCGACTGAGCTACGGGCGGAAGTTTTCGGTTTCTCATTGTGGCTGATGATTCACAAACACCTCGGCGGCGGTGACGCCGTCGATCTTCACCTCATGAACTCGTTCGAAGTTGGCCCGCACGTAATCCAACTCGTCTCGGTTTTCAAAATAGGTGCGGCCGCGCTGTACGATAACGTAAACCGGTCCACCGGCGGAACGCACGTCAAATTCGTGCGACGAGATCGCCTGCGACTTCAGATCCTGGCGTCCAAACGAAGCCAGATAATAACGAGCGACCGCCGGAGTTTCATGGGCCATTGTCGCGCCGTTCGGCGCTGCTTCACAAACGAACTTGATCGCTTCGCGCAGACCGTCGTCGTAAAACTCGTCGTGCGGGAAGAAGTATCCGGCTTTGCCGGGCGCCAGCGCGTTCGTGTAGAGCGCGTAATGTGGACCGTTGGCAAAAGCAGTCCAGGCCGGCAAGGCAACAAATATCAGCACAGCCGCGGCAGTCACAACCAGCGAGACACGTCTCGACCCGTGTTTTTGAACAAACCTAATCAACCCCGCAACGCCGACCGCCGCGAACATATAGACAAACGGCATCAATGAAAGCGTGTATCGCAACCACTTCCCGCCGATCAGCGAGTAAGGAACGATCCAAAACAGAAACATGAACAGCAGAAACGCGTGGCCCAGGTGGCGCGGCCGCCGCACTGCCAACACTAAGCCCGCGACAAAAGCGGCGATGATCAGGAGCGGCACTTTGATCGCGAGAAACAGCAGGTAGAAATAGACCGGAGTTCCCCAGAACGGTGAGCTCGACATGTTGTTTTTGTAGAGCTCGCCGGCAAAGAGATACCCCGAGTGCGTCAGCAGCCGCTCGCCCATGTAGGCGTTCAGGTACTGCCAAACTTCCGGAATCAGCACCGCCGGATTCGCCAACAGGAACACGGCGATGATCGTGAGAAAAAACCATCCGGGCGTCCGGCCGCTCGGCTCGCCGGCGACTTCTTTGCGGACGTGGAAGTTGTGATGGAAAAGCATGTTGAGACCGAGATAGTGGGGAAAGTACTTCGACGCGATCATGAGCCCGAACGAAACCGCGCTGGCTGCGTAACGTCGCGCTCGGCCCTGTTTGTCCGCCGGCGAAAGCTGTTTCACGCGGACGAAGAAGAAGAATGCGAACAGCATGAAGAAGACGAGCAGCGAGTCTTCTTTGCCGATGCGGTTGTGGGTTATGGCGTTGATGCCGACGGCCCAGAACGCGGCCGCCAGCAGTGCGGTCCAACGATCGAAAAAAGCGGCGGTGAGCAGAAACAGCGGGATTACAGTCAACGCGCCGATCAATGCATTCGGCAGCCGCAGCGCAACTTCGTCGCTCGTCGGAATAGCACTCAAAGAACCCCACATCAGGACCTTCATCACCATCGGGTGCTCGCCGTTGGCGGTGAAGTCGCCGCGCTGGTACGAGCGCACGGCATCCAATTTGTTCATCTCATCTTCGGCGAAGCCGCTGGCGCCGAGTTGATTGACGCGCAGGCCGAAGCCAAGCACGATGAGGATGACGAGGCTACCGATGACCGACCATTCCCAGGTACTGACCAGACCCAGCCGCTCTATCTTCCATCCCTGCAGGCCGGGAACTTCAACCAACGACGTACTAAATCTGAAATTGCGAGCCACGTTTTACTTCCTCATCAACATCTGTGCCCTGACTCGTTTGTTAGCTTAGACCAAAATCGCTTATGGTAGTAGTGACACTAATTTGACAGATGGATAATTTAGTTACCTCCAATATTCGCCAGCGACCCATTCGGACGCTGGTCAGCGTGGCCGGAATCGCGCTCGGGGTCAGTCTGGTGATGCTCTTCACCGGGCTCGCCCGCGGCATGTCGAACGACCTGCAACGTCGCGCCAGCAACGTCCGCGCCGAGCTGATTTTCATGCGGCCGGGCGCCGTCCAGTTCGCCTCCACTACCGCAAATCTCGATACCCGCTACGTCGACCGGCTGAAAGCAATCGAGGGCGTCGAGGAAGCACTACCGCTGATCCGCTACTTTTTTCAGGGCTCCAGCGGCGTCGGGCTCGAACAGATCGACGGCGTCGATTGGAATGCTTATTCCCGCATGAACGGCATCAACATGGTCTCCGGGCGTGGGCCGCAGGGCCTGAACGAAGTGGTCGTCGACGAGACGAAGGCGCGCAACAACAACCTTCGAGTCGGCGGTAAGCTCAAGCCCTTCGGCACTGGCGAATACAGCATCGTCGGCATCTACTCGCCAGAGTCGGGCGCGCGCGTAAAGATGTCGCTCGAAGCGATGCAACAGGCGCTCGAGGTGCCGGGAAAGGCAACGCTGATTTTTGTGAAACTGCGTAATCCTGATCAGCTCGAGGAAGTCGCGGCGCGCATCGATCGGGAGTTGCCGGGCAATACGATTCAGCCTACGCGCGATGTGTTCACGAGTTTTGAGAAGAGCATTCCGTATCTCGGCGTGTTCCTGCGCGTGTTGGTGGGATTGGCGGCGGTTGTCAGCGCGTTGGTGGTGATGCTCGCGATGTACACGACGATCACCGAACGCACGCGCGAGATCGGGATACTGAAGGCGATGGGCGCGTCGCGTGGCTACATCGTCGGAATCATCGAGAAGGAAGCGATACTGATCAGCATCATCGGTCTGATCGCGGGCTTCATCGTTTCGATGCTCGCCGGTTACCTCATTCACAAAACGTACGGGCTGGTTTTTGAATACAGTTGGCGATGGGCGCTGGTTGCCGCTGCTATCGGATTGATCGGCGGCATACTGGGCGCGCTCTATCCGGCGTGGCGCGCCTCTAACCTCGATCCCGTCAACGCCCTTGCTTACGATTAGTTCATTCGCTGGCCGCGACTGGTTGAGATAGATCGGTCGCGGTTTCTTGCGACAAATTGCGAAGCGACAATCCGCGTTTCCAGATCAGGACTACGCCGACAGTGCTCCAGAAAATGTCGCGGCCCTTGCGAACGATCGCCAGCGTCTCGCCGATCCCGCGGGCGAACCCGAGCACCTTCGAAACCTGCCCTGTCCCACCCTCGTCAACTCCGGCGCGCAAAGGAACAAACTTGAACGTCACGTTGATGATCCGGTTCACCGATTCGAGAATGAACGCCTGCCGCAGCGACGGCGCGACCGGACTGATGAACGAAAGCGTCGTGTAGACCTCGAGTACACCTGCGAGATGGAAACAAAGGTCAAGCACGAAAATTGAAAGAAACCGTCGCTGGTTTCGTTGATAAAAGCCGTAGACGCGCTCTTCCAGCACCTGCGCCCGCGGGATCGCTTTCGACATCAACTTCTTCGCGATTCCGCGGCGGCTGACGTACCCGAGCGTGCCGCTAAGAAACCTCACTTCGCGCCTGATCAGTAAGTACCCGAGCAGCACCACCACCGACGTTACTACCAACGCACCGATGCTCGCGTAGCGCAACGGCTTCGGGAGCGAGAAGCTCAATAGCAGGGTCGCCGTGCCGGAAAAGATAAAGATCGTGACTGACAGTGCGTAGAAGATGTTTTCGATCGCGAGCGCGGACAATCCGACCATCAACGGCACGCGATCCTTCACGAAAACAGCTTTCGAAGGCTCGCTTACGGCGACGCTGACGAACGGGATGATGTTTCCGAGTGCGTCGCCCATGATGCGGGCTGCAAATGCGTCCCGAAACGGCAGTTTGTGCGGCGCTTCCACGCAACGCGTCCATGCCAAACCACGCGCGACGTAACGCAAACTGGAAATGGCGATGATCAGGAGAAACCCGGCGCCAAGTCGTTGAATACCGCCGATGATTTCACCGACGCCTGCGGAAGTAACAAAATAGACGAAGAGTAACAGTCCCAACAGACCGAATATGATTCCAAGTGGCGCGAATCTCCTGCTTCGCGTTCGCCCCTCGCGCTGGTCAACTTGCGGTTTTTCAGAAAGCATTACGAGTTTTTCTCTTAGCGGCAACAGCCATGCCGCGTTAATTAAAACACGGATCAAATGCCGGCTTTTGCCTTTTTCGTTTTGGCTTGATTATGATGCTACGTTCAATATTGAAACAATTCGAGCACGACACCAATGAGTCAATCCCAACCCGCGATTGCGCAACCTGCAACCAGCCCATTAACAACTCTTTCCGAAGACGAGACTATGTTTCGCTCCAGCGTGCGTGAGTTTGCCGAAGGCGAACTGCGCCCCAGGGTCGAGCACATGGACGAGTCCGCCAAGCTCGATCCCGCGATCATCAAGCAGTGTTTCGACCTGGGCTTAATGGGGATCGAGACTCCTGAAGAGTACGGCGGCGCCGGCGCGAACTTCTTCACGGCGATCCTGGCCGTCGAAGAGCTTTCCCGCGTGGACGCGTCGGTCGGCGTTTTTGTCGACGTGCAGAACACGCTCGTCAATAACGCGTTCATCCGCTGGGGCACGCCCGACCAAAAACAGAAATACTTGACGAGACTAGCCAGCGAACACGTAGGCGCATACGCCTTGAGCGAACCGAGCTCCGGTTCAGACGCGTTTGCAATGCAGACACGCGCCGTCGACAACGGCGACTACTACGTCCTGAACGGGCGGAAACTCTGGATCACGAACGGCATCGAAGCCGAGATCTTCGTCCTGTTCGCGAATGCTAATCCCGAGGCCGGTTACCGCGGCATCACGGCGTTCATCGTCGAGAAGAGTTTTCCCGGTTTTTCGATCGGCAAGAAAGAGAACAAACTCGGCATTCGCGCCTCCTCTACAGTCGAGCTCATCCTGGAAGACTGCAAAGTACCGAAGGAGAACGTACTCGGCGAAGCCGGCAAGGGTTACAAGATCTCGATCGAAACGCTGAACGAAGGACGCATCGGCATCGGCGCGCAAATGATCGGCATCGCCGCGGGTGCGCTCGAAAGCGCACTCGCTTACACGGCAGAGCGGCAACAGTTCGGCAAATCGATCAATCAGTTTCAGGGAGTTCAGTTTCAGCTCGCGGAGATGGCAACGGAACTGGAAGCCGCGCGTTTGATGGTCTACAACGCCGCGCGCATGAAAGACGCAGGGCTCAATTTCGTGAAGGAAGCCGCGATGGCGAAGCTTTACTCGTCGCGAGTCGCGGAGCGCGTTAGCTCGAAGGCGATCGAGTTGTACGGCGGCTACGGTTACGTCAAAGACTATCCGGTCGAGAAGTACTGGCGCGATTCAAAGATCGGCGCCATCTACGAAGGAACGTCGAACATGCAGTTGCAAACGATCGCCAAACTGATCATCGGAAAATGAGAAATTAAAATGAGTCGCATCCAGTTGTTCGAGCAGATGCTCTCCACGGATCCCGGAAACACGGCGGTGCTTTTCGGGCTGGCCAAGGAATACGAGAAAGAGGGCCGTGACGAGGAGCTGATCGATGCCTTGAATCGATACCTGCAAGCCGCGGACGATGAGGGAAATGCTTTCGGCATGTTGGCCTTAGCGTATGAACGAACGGGCCAGAAGGATAAAGCGCGAGAGGCTTATCAACGCGGAATTGAAACAGCACAGCGCCACGGTCATCCCGGAATGGCCGAAGAGTATCGCATCACCCTGGCGAGTAATTATGAAGACTGATACCAAAGTACTGAAGCTGGTCCCCAAAACGACATCGCCAAATTCGGCGCCTTCGACGCAACCACACACGGAAGAGACGGACAAAGTCGAAATTGGGCTCGAAGAAACTGAGCATGCGTCGGCGCCGGCGCCTGTGCCGGAACCGATTTCACGACCCGCGGCGCCGCACGTCGTCGAAGCGCCAAGAACATCCAAGGCCGGCGATCTGCCCGACAGCAAGATGCTGCTCGGCATGTATCGCACGATGTATCTCTCGCGCCGGATCGACGACAAAGAGATCCAACTCAAGGGACAGAACAAGATCTTCTTTCAGATCAGCGGCGCCGGCCACGAAGCAGTGCTCGTCGCCGCCGGCGTCGTTCTGAAGCCCGGCTACGACTGGTTCTATCCATACTATCGTGACCGCGCGCTCTGTTTGCAGTTGGGCATGACGCCGCTCGAACAGTTGCTCTCGGCAGTCGGCGCCGAAGACGATCCGAATTCACACGGACGCCAGATGCCGTCTCACTGGGGCCACAAGAAGCTCAATATCGTTTCGCAGTCTTCGCCAACGGGAACACAGTTGCTTCAGGCTGTCGGCTCCGCCGAAGCGACTTATCGTTTCGAGCTCGTGCCCGAGTTGAAAGAGCGAGTGAAAGGATTTCATGAAGACGAAGTGACTTACGTTTCGCTTGGCGAGGGAACGTCGAGCGAAGGCGAGTTTTGGGAAGCGCTCAACACTGCATCGAATTTGAAGTTGCCGGTAGTTTTTCTGCTTGAAGACAACGGCTACGCCATCAGCGTCCCGGTTGAAGTGCAAACGGCCGGCGGCAATGTTTCCCGCCTCGTCGAAAACTTCCCGTCACTTTACGTGCAGCGTTGCGACGGTACGGATCCGATCGAGTCGTTGGAGACGATGCGTCGCGCCGTCGATTATTGCCGCCGCCGGCAGGGACCATCGCTCGTTCACGCAAAGGTGATTCGCCCGTACTCCCACTCGCTTTCAGACGACGAAAAGCTCTATCGCCCCGATGAGGAACGCACCGGCGACGCCGAACGCGATCCGGTTAAACGATTCGGCGCGCTGCTGATCGACGAAGGCGTCATCGATCAGGAAGGGCTGCAGAAGATCAAGGACGAGGTCGATCGCGAAGTCAACGAAGCCGCCGACAAGGCATTGGGCGCTGCGCAACCAGCGCCGGAGACGGCGACGACATACGTTTTCTCGCCGGACGTCGATCCGACGTCGAAAGAGTTCGACACTGAAGAGAACGTCGAGCTTTCCGGAAATCCCGGCACGATGGTGGATCTCATCAATCGCTGTCTGCACACGGAGATGGAACGCGACCCGCGCATCTTCGTGTTCGGCGAGGACGTCGCCGACTGTTCGCGCGATCAGTATCTCAACGTCGTTAAAGGCAAGGGCGGCGTATTCAAAGTCACGGCGAATCTGCAAAGGAAGTTCGGCAGTAACCGGGTCTACAATTCACCGCTCGCGGAAGCAAACATCGTCGGGCGCGCGACGGGCATGGCGACGCGAGGGCTGAAGCCCGTCGTGGAGATCCAGTTCTTCGACTACATCTGGCCCGCGATGCACCAGATTCGGAACGAGCTCGCACTGCTGCGCTGGCGGTCGGGCGGCGACTGGAAATGCCCTGCTGTGATTCGCGTTCCCATTGGCGGTTATCTAAAGGGCGGCGCGGTCTATCACTCCCAGTCAGGCGTCTCGACATTTACTCAGATACCCGGGCTGCGTGTCATTTATCCCTCGAATGCCCTGGACGCGAACGGACTGCTGCGCACCGCCATTCGCTGTGACGATCCGGTGCTGTTCCTTGAGCACAAGCACCTCTACCGTCAGGCTTACAACAAGTCGGCGTATCCGCCTGACAACTTCATGATCCCGTTTGGCAAAGCGAAGAAGGTCCGCGAAGGAAAAGATCTCACGATCATTACTTACGGCGCGCTGGTGCAACGCTCACTGGTCGCTGCGAAGCAAGCGGAACAGGAAGGTACTAGTGTCGAAGTGATCGATCTGCGCAGTCTAGTTCCTTACGACTGGGATGCGATTGTCGAGTCAGTAAAAAAGACGAACCGCGTCATCGTCGCGCATGAAGATTCGCTGTCGTTTGGTTATGGCGCTGAGATCGCCGCCCGCATCGCGGACGAACTCTTCCTCGAGCTCGACGCGCCTGTGCGTAGGGTCTGCGCGCTCGATACGTTCGTTGCATATGCACCTCAACTCGAGGACGCAATACTTCCGCAATCTTCCGATGTCGCAAAGGCAATAGCGCAGTTGAAGGCCTACTGACAACACGAATTTAGGTCCATTGCCGTACAGGGCTGTATCGATCTATTTCGCACTACAGCCCTCCTCATAGCGTAATCACTACCTCATTCCATCGGCATAAATTTTGCCCAAAATTTCAACGTGTACGCCTGTAAAGCGTCTCCCCGACTTTGTTCCCCCACGTCGACAATTAATCGCGATTAATTAAACACAAGGGAGGTACAACTGATGAGCAAACATGGTTTGAGCGTCCTGACGGCCGTGATACTGACGCTCGCACTCAGCGCTGTCGCTCTGGCGCAAACAACCGTTACCAAGACTGTTCAAAACCCCGACGGAACTTACACCATTATTGAGTATCCAGCGAAGAAAGAAGTCACTCTCACTCTGAACCCCGTGAACATAACCGGAGCGACGGGTGTAGCTACGATTCTCCGCGACGACGACGGCACCAGAATCAAACTCAACCTGGCAAACGTTCCCGCTGACGTGACTGCGTTAACGCTCTATGCGGTTGACGACAAAGGCGCGATTACCGCGTTGGGACCGGTCGCCATCAGCAACGGCGTCGGGACTCTGGCAGCCACAACTCCGCTTTCGAAGTTCATGCTGGTCGCTTCGCCGGAACCGGCTTTGACCGCTTACGACCCAAGCACCGCGGTAGTGTTCAGAAGCGCCGTTCCGCAAGGCTTTACCGTCATTCCGATAACCAGGAGTGCCTCGGGTGAAACAGTCAGCGCCGTGACTGCGCCGGCCACGACCACGACCACGGCGACTCCGGCAACAGCGACGACTCCGGCGACCGTGACGACGACGTATACCGCGCCGATGCTGGGCATTGCGAACTTCAAAAAAGGAGACGACACCAAAATCAAGGTCGACTTCAGTGGAGCGTTAGCCGGTGCGCGCGCGAACGTGTTCATCACGCCGCGTAAAGACGGACCGACTGAAGTGAACATGCGGTTCCACGATTTGAAGGAAGCGCCTGCGGGCAAGAAGTTCATCGTGTGGGCGGTTGGACCCGACAACTCGTATTCGAAGATCGGGCAGATTGTGAACACGAAGGGACGTAATGAGGCCGAGATCAAGTCAGAAGTTCCGCTTCCGGACTTTGGTCTGCTCGTGACGATGGAAGATGCCGATGTCGCGTCGCCGGTCGGACCGGGTGTCGCGCACATTCATATTGTCCCGTAGCTCCTTTTCGAGCTATTACTTTGCTTAAGGGCTGTCCTCGGGCGGCCCTTTCTTTTTGATCCGCATAGGACACACGGATAAAAACTACACACAAACGCAAACTTACGGTAATATATGCGTCACCCGACAGGCTCCGACCCCGGAGCCCTATTTCTTTTCAGCAACGAGATCCCCCGGCCTTGATTCTCCTATCTACGGCCTGAAATCTTCGTTTTGCCAGTTGGTGTTGACGACATGAACAAGCGCACGTACCCCCGTATCGTCCCCGTTCTCCTGCTTCTCCTCTTCGCCACCGTCGCGCGTGCTGACGAAAACCTCCCGACTTTAGTCAAACGAGTCAAACCAGCCGTCGTCGCGATCGCCACCTACGACGCGAGCGGCGAAGCGCTCATGACCGGCAGCGGTTTCTTCCTCCGCCCCGGCCAGGTCGTCACCAACCTGCACGTCGTCCGCGGCGCAGCCCGCGCCGAGATCAAGACGCTGGACGGTAAAGGCAAGGTCTACCCGATCGCCGGCGCGATCGCGGTCGACGAAGAAGGCGATCTGGCGCTTCTGAGCGTCGAAATGCCCGCCGCACCCGCTCGCAGCACCGAGCTCGCCACGGAGTTGCCGGACGAAGGCGAAGGGATCTTCGTAATCGGCAACCCGCTCAAGCTCGAAGGCTCTGTAAGCGACGGAATTGTTTCCGCGGTGCGCGAAGTACCGAACAGTTATCGAATCATCCAGATCACAGCCCCGATCTCCCACGGCAACAGCGGCAGTCCGGTTTTTAATCTACGCGGTCAGGTGTTGGGCGTCGTGACGGTAAAAGTCACGAACGGTCAGAACATCAATCTCGCGATTGCCGCTGCCCGTGTGGGCCAGTTGCGTGCGGGTGCGCTCCGGCCGTTGTCGGAGCTCTCGCAAAAACCAAAAGGCGACGTGGCCGAAGCCGCTTATCGCAGCGGTTTGGAGTCGCTGTGGCTGGGCAATTACGACAACGCAGTTGGTTATTTCGAAAACGCCGTCAACAAGAACCCGAAACGGGCGGATGCGTGGGTGAAGGTCGGATATTGCAAGGTCAAGCAGGGAAAAAATCAGGAAGCCATTCGCGCTTATCTCGAGGCGCTGCAACTCAAGCCTGAAGATGCCGAGATTCACAACAAGCTCGGTGATGCGTACTACTACGCTGGACGCATGCGCGAGGCGATCGAGTCGTACACTGAAGCAGCGAAGCTGCGGCCGGACTGCGCTGAGATCTTCTACAACCTCGCCATCGCTTACTACGAAAGCGGCAACCTAAACATGGCCGCCCAAGAGGCTCGCGTTCTCCAACGCCTCGATCCGAAACTCTACGAACGCTACCTGCGCGAGACGATGTAGCCACAAAAAGGCACAAAAATCACAAAAGTTGGGTTACCCGGTTTGCCCGGTAAACACTGTCGAATCGACGCTGCGCGGATTTCCCAGCACGACGAACCGGATGTTCCGCATGTACTTCTGCGACACTCGTTGAATGTCCGCCGGCGTCACCGCCATCAGTCGATCGAGAAACTCGACCGAGTTACGCCAGCCGCCGCCGATCAGTTCATACTGCGCCAGCTCTCCCGCCTGCGCCGCATTCGTCTCCTGTCCGAGGTAATACGTCGTCAGGTACTGCGCGATGACGGCGTGAATATCGCTCGCATTCACCGGCTCGCTCTGTAGCCGCGCAATCTCGCTCAACATCACGCGAATCGATTGATTCGCATCGACAGCAGTCACATAAAGCCCGCCGACGTTCGCCGCCTGCGTGCGAAGAAACGCATCCGGGGCATACGAAAGATTCCGCTTCACACGCACTTCTTCAAACACGCGATCGCGCAACAACGAGCTGGCGATGCGCATCGCGTAAATGTCGGGCGACGTCAGCGACGGCGCAGTGAACAGTCCCTGTACATAGTTGGTCGGCAACTCTCGCGGCGTGACTTCCACGGACGACTTGTCGAACGCCAACTGCGGCACTGCCTCCGGCTTGTAACTACCCCGCGGCAACTTCCCAAAACTCGCCTCGACGAGACTTCGCACTTCATTCACGTTCAAGTCGCCGACAATAACGAGCAACAGTCGCGAAGTCTCCATCAGTTTCTTGTGATAAGCGCGAAGGTCTTCCGGCGTAAGTTTCCCGACCGTCTCCGGCGTTCCGCCCGTGCTGTTCAGATACGGATGGCCGGCATACGCGACTTTCTCCTGAAGCTTTTGCAGATAGACGTCCGGATTGTCAGTATCGTCACTGAGCGATACAACCATGCGGCTCTGGACGAGCGACACGTCTTCCTTCGTAAACGAAGGCCGCAGTATGACGTCGGTGAACATCTCCCAGGAACGATCGAAGTGCATGCGCGTGGACGCGAGCGAGAGCACGGAGTAGTCGTTGTTGGAACTGCTTCCGATCACAGTACCCATGCGCGAAAGCTCGTTGCGCATGCGCGTGCGCGGAAACCCGGCGCTCGCTTCCGTCGCGGCGCTCAGCATCAACGTTTCGATACCCGCATTCTGCGCGTTGATATTTGATGAGCCGCCGCGGATGAAAAGTCCGGCAGCCACTGTCAAACTTCCCTCGCGCCGCTTCATCAACACTTTCAGTCCGTTGACTTCAAACTCGCTGACGAGCGCGGCTTGTTTGGCGACGACGCTTTGCGCTGACGGCTGCGCCGCCGCGGGTTTGGCTTGTTGCGTCGCGCGCGACGTGTCGATGCCGCCGACAAGGACGACGGCAAACAGCAAAAACGTACTGACGACGTAGCGGACGTTATTTAACGATCGGTTCATTGTTCTCTTCATTGACCCGCTTTTCATTGACCTACCAGCTCTTCCGGTGTGATTTTGACTTTGTTCTGCGCTTCACTCGACATCAAAGCCAGCCCGATGTGCGGCTTGCCCTGGATGTAAGTCGTAATGTAGCGGCTGATGTCGGCGCGTGAAGTGGCGCGAAGGCGGGGGAGATAACCGCGGAAGTACTCGAGTCCCGTTGACGCCCACCAGAAGCTGAGCGTGTGCGTGTAGTCACTCAGCTTTTCCCGTGAATATAGATCGTCAGCTTCGAGCAACGCCTTCGCACTCTCGAGCTGTTCGTCCGTGTAATAGTCTTTGTCGTTGAAGTGCGCGACTTCCTCGTAGAGCGCTTTGATCGCCGCCCTCGCTTTATCGGGCGTCGTTTGCGCGATCAGTGCGATTGGGCCAACGTTGCGCTGAGTGTAATAACTGAGATCGACGCCCGTCACGAGACCGGTGTCGACGAGGTTTCGCTGAAACCGTGAATTAGGCTGGCGCAGGATGAACGAAAAGACGTCGGCCGCGTAAGTCGCCGGATTGTCCTTGCCGATCGACGGTCCGTGCCAACTGATGTTGATGATCACGTTCTGCACTTGCTGGATGATGATGTTGCCTTCGCTCTTCGGCAGCGGCGGATGCTCGACCAGCGGAAACTCTACAAACGGATCTTTCTCGCGCTTCGGCCAATCGCCGTAAAACTCCTCGGCCAGCTTCAATACTTCCGCCGGGTTCACGTCGCCAGTCAGCACCAGCGCCGAGTTGTTCGGCACGTAGTAGCGCTGCTGGATCAAACGCATCATGTCGGTAGTCGCCGCCCCGACCGTCTCCCGGCTTCCGAGCGGGTTCTTCCGGCTCGGGTACTTGAAGAAGAGACGGGTGTTCATCTCCTTGCTCAGGTAGAAGAACGGGTTCGACTCGTTGCGGTCTATCTCGCCGATCACTACCTCTTTCTCACGAACAAACTCGCGGCCATCAAATAGCGGATAGCGCGACGCGTCTTTCATGAACTGCATGGCGGTGCGGAGGTTCGGACTGGTGGTCGTGAAGTAATAGTCGACCACTTCCTCGCGCGTCGTGCCGTTGTAGGCGATGCCCATCTGGCCGATGGCGCGCAAATACTCTTCGGCGTTGGCGATCGCGCGGTTCTGTTTGAAGAACATGTGCTCGTACAGGTGCGAGAGTCCGTTTAACTCCGGTGGCTCGGTGTACGAACCGTTCTTCACCGCCAGCTCGATCGTTACCAGTGGAATCGAATGATCTTCGAGAATGATGACTTCGAGACCGTTGGGCAAAACCTGGCTCGTGATCTTCGCTTCAGGCAGCCGCGGCGCGGGCGTGGTCGTCGTCGCTGGCGCCGGTTTCGTTGGCGCCGGCCGTGTCGCTCGTTGTTGAGTGACGACTTCCGCGAGCAGTGTTGAAGGCGATAGTAAACAGAAGAGAAGTAAAAGAATTGAGAAACGTTTCACCGATAACTCCAGGTTCCGCAAATTGGTATTGGTCTTCGATTCTTCCGAGCGCCAAATAGATGTCGCAGTACGAGGTTAGCTTGCCGGAGGGATTTTCACAAATGGGGTTTTAACAGAAATACGAATTATTTCTTTTTGGATGTGATGGCTCGTGCTTTCTGACGCAGCGCAGTGCGATAGATGGCGGCTTCCGCGCCGGAGGCGTTCGTGAGCCACTCGATGCGCGGCGTGCCTCGAGGGGTGGTTTCGCCCGTCATCTGCATCGAGTAGGTGCGTTTAAAATTTGGAACGAACAACGACATGCGTCGCAGATTGCGGTTTTCGCTCGAGTCTTTGCCGGTGAAAAGCAACTCCTGGAAACCGTCTTCATCGGCGTCCTCGACCAGTTCGGCGGTCCAGTTCGCGTGCCGAAATCCGTTCGTGTCCAACGGCTGCTGCGTCGTCACACGATACTTTCCGTTGCGTTTCTCGAGCATCAGAAAATTGGTCTTGCCGGCGCGGCGTTGATGGTTCACGGCGACGATCGCCGGACCATTGTCCGTATCGACGATCGCGACGCTGCCCACCGTTCCATCCGCGTACTTCGCGGCCAACTTGCGCGCCTGATCCAGTGAAAGCTGCTCAACCAGTGGAACCGCCGCGGGAGGTGGTTCGGTCATGCTCTTAGTAGCAGCAGGAGCTGGATTGCGGTACGACACCGGCGTCAACTGTATCTGCGCGGCATTGACCGGCAACGCTTCTTTCAGCAGATGAGGCGCAGGCGCGCTCTCGCCCGTGTAACCCCACGCCAGCAGCACGCCAAACGTCGTCACCAGGACTAGCGGCGCGCCGACCCGAAACAGAATGCCGCGTCCGGGGCTCGCCGCGGCGACCATTGACGACATCGGTTCGATGTCCGGCAACGTTCGTTCAGGCTGGACCAGGCTTCGTTCCAGCAACGCCTTCGCGGATGCCGCCGTGCGCGGACGATCCTCGGGACGCTTCGCCAACAGTGTATGGATCGCAAGTGCCAACGGCCGCGGTATATCCTGCCGCAGTTTCGGTAACGGCGGCGCCGGCATGGTTGCCTGTTTCACTAACAACGCCGACTGCAACGGATCCACAAATGGCGGTCGTCCCGCCAACATTTCGTACAACAAAACTCCGAGGCTGTATAAATCACTGCGAGCGCCGACTCGCTGGCCCAAGCACTGTTCGGGCGACATGTAGCGCGGCGTGCCGATCAACTGCCCCGAACCCGTGCTCGCGTGTGTCGCAGTCGACTCCGCCGACGAAGCCAGAACTTTCGCGACGCCGAAATCGAGTACACAGACGCCGCGTTTGCCGATCAGAATATTGGAGGGCTTGAGGTCGCGATGAATGATGCCCAGGCGGTGTGCTTCTTCGAGTACGTTGCAGATCTGCGTGGCGATATCGACGGCGCGCGAGGCGGAGAAACGGCCTTCTCGCGCCAGCACCTGTGAAAGAGTCTCGCCCTCAACAAACTCCATCACGATGAAGTGACGCCCGTCCGGAAGATTTCCGGCGTCGAAGATCATCGCGGCGTGCGGGTGATGGAGCTTCGCCATCGTCCGCGCTTCACGCAGAAAGCGATCTGCGACGTCCGCGTCGCCCGCGAACTCGCGTCTGATGATCTTTACGGCGACAGGTCTTTCGAGTCCAAGATGCGTGGCGAGGTAGACGGTTCCCATGCCGCCGGTGCCGATCTCTCGCTCAATCCGGAATCTGCCAGCGATGAATTGGGGGACATCCATATTAGACCTTCTTTCGGGTTAAAAGGCCGGAGACGTTTCCACTTTTTCTTTGGGCTGGGGGAAGAGGCTGCGTAGTTTATCACGAATTTTTAAAATTCGTTGCAACTACTTATCGCCTTACTTATCAATGCCGGGATGGACCGACGACACGTTCGGGATCCAGAAGACCTGTCCGTTGACTTCGACACTGCGGAGCCCCTTCTTCGGAAGGTCCTTCTCCTTCAAACCGAGAAACGTGAAGTGCGGCAGATCGCTCAGGACGGTTTGGAACCACCCGTGTTTCGCCATGATCTCGCGCACTCTAGGGTTTTCGAACTCGTTGACGTCGAACGCGAGCATCGCGATGTGTTGCGACGTGCCTGGCGCGGCAATCGAGTAAAGAATCGACTTTGAAAGATCTTTGCTGAAGTAAATGCCTTCTTTTTCGAGTTCGAGCACTTCGGCGACCTGCTGCGAAAGCGGCAAACTCTTCAAACGTTCGACCTGTTCTGTGGTGAGACGCCCCTGTCCGAGCCAGTACTCGAGCGCTGGCTCGAACCGCGAGTTCCAGAGTCGTACGCTGTCTTCATAATTTCGTCGACCAGCTTCGGCGCCGTCGCGGGGAGTGATGTCGAGTCCTTCCTTCTGCGCTTCTTCACGAGCTTTGAGCAGGTGCTTGATCGCTTCGGGCTGGAGCTCGACGTCGTCATACGACATGAACTCCGCTTTGAAACCCGCTTCGTTCTGGAATCGTTCGACCTGGGCTTCGTTGGTGAACATGCACACGGGCGGCAGCACTACCTTCTTGTCCGCCAGAAAGATCGCGCCGTACTCCTCCAAAATCCGGCGAGCCACAGGGTCCGAAGGCGGACACATGTTCTCGACCTTGATTTTGCGTTTTTTTAAGGCTTTCGCGAGTGCTTCGTAAAAAGGGGTCGGTTCTTTATCTTTATTGGAGTTCAATTCCCGTATCGTGTTTGCAGTCATCTGTTGTGTCGACATGTTCTCTGACGCCGGGACGCCGCCGCTTACTATCGCCCGGCAGACTACAATCAAAATGAGGCTTGTAAATATCCGACTTGCATGATTAAAACGTGATGCTGGCGTTTCAGCCGATTTACCGTTTATCAAACCGTTGACGATGATAGTGGCGGCAGATTCGCACGGTCAACCGGGCCGCGAAGGACACGCTGAATATGAAGAAGGCAAATCTGTTTATGGAACTGGTGGCGACGTACCGCAAGCACGGCTGGGAATTGCGTGGTGCTTTGATGCAGCCGGCGACGTTGGCGGAGCTCCAGTCTCAGGAAGCACAATTGCTCAATCGTGTTGAAGTGAAGGAGTCGCCGATCGACGCGCTCTGGTTCTCACGGCCGTCGTCTCACGATCGCGATGCGTGGGAGCTGCGGCTGTTGGAACAGACGCAGTACGCGCTTTTCGAGACTTTTGAAGCTGACGAAACGGAAGAGCAACGTGAGGAAGCGAGACTCGAAATGGAAGCGCGACTACGCGAGCACCTATTAGAACGCGGAGCCGTCTAATCCGTGTTACTGCCGGCCCATCTTCACCGGGATCTCGAGTTTTTCCTCACCGCGCATCACGACAACTTTCACAGTGCTGTACGGCAGCGCGCGGCGCACGCGCATACGGAGCTCATCCACTGTGCGGATGGGAATCCCGTCAAACTCCACCACAACGTCGCCCTTTTTGATCCCCGCCATATCCGCCGGACGGCTGTTCAGAACCGTGTCCAACCTGACGCCATGTTTTTTCGTTCCCGGGATCTGGACAACCTCCGTGTCGTCATCGTCAAATCCGAATTGCCCCCGACCCTCGGGACGGCGCTCAAATACCTCATTCAGGCGCTTAACTTCATCCCGCGAAATCGTAGTGAGCTTTGTCTTGCGCAGCTCGTCATCTCGGACGTACTCGACATCGATAGTCTTGCCCACCGGCGTGCGCACCAT
>JBKPNH010000070.1:0-55140 GCA_046732535.1 Acidobacteriota bacterium | reverse complement strand
ATGTTGTAGACCATGCTCAACGCGAAGCGATGCCGCACGTCGCAAGCAAGCCCTTTCTCGAGTCGCAGATTGGAATTATCCTGCGGCGCCGCCGATTCAAACATTGGCGAACGAAAATCAGGCGCGTCGCTCAGATTCTTGGCGAAAGTGTAGTTTGCCAGAAATGTCCAACCGCGGCTGAAACGCCGGCGCACATTAACGTAGCCTGCGTGATACGAGCTTTGCGCGGAATTCTCCAGCAGGTTAATGCCGCTCACGGGAAACGTCGTACTCGCAATCGCGATGTCAGTCGGCAGAACCATTCCCGGCAGGAAGCTCAGCCTTGTGAATGGCCGGCGGGGTCCAATCGCTCCCGGACCAGGAGGCGCGTTATTGATCAAATGTGAACGCTGCAAGTGCAATCCATGAGATCCCAGGTAGCCGAGTTCGAGAGTTGTTTCCGCGCCCAGGCTCTTCTCGATCGAACCACTCCACTGCTCGATGTATTGCGGCGGGGCATTCGCTTCAAAGGCGGCGAAACTTACTGTCGTGACACCGAGCACGGCTGGACCAAAGTTAAAGTGACTCGCGACTATGCCCGGTGCGGGAGTAAAATTATCGCTCTGCTGCGTTTCCGGAAAAACGTAAGGAACGTTGTGACGCTGGTTGCACCATGTGTTCATATCCACGGGCGTGTAGAAGATGCCGAACGCCGCATGCAAAACCAGTCCGTGCTTATGAAGGTTGTGCGAGATGCCAAAGCGAGGAGCAAATCGAAGCTTGTTCGAGTAATTCAAACCTTCGGGAAATCCCTGTTGGCCGCCGATAAATACAAACGGCACGCCATTCTCAAACGTGAGATTGGTGTTCGTGTAGCGGATATCGACGAGTGGGCTCATGTACTCGTAGCGGAGCCCGATTTGGACCGTGGTATTACGCGCAAGCTGAAAACTATCGTGTACAAAAGCGTCCGCATACCATTGGCGCAACTGCATCTGTGGAACGCCGGCTTGTCGTTGCTTCACCGCGGGTAAGCCCAGCAAAAAACTTGCGAGCGCCGAACCCGTGCCGTCGTTCGTCGCTGTTTGCGTGGTGAACCCATTGGTGAACTGATAGTAGCCGCGGTTTTGGAAGAAGCCCCACATGGGCCAAATGAAATGACGATAGCTGGCGCCGAACTTCAAGCTGTGTCTTCCGAGTTGCCAGTTCAACGCATCACGAGCCTCGAGGATCGTGTTCCAGGCGTGCATCGGCGTCGCGACGAACGTGTCGCCCATACCTGAGAAACCCTGAACGTTGAACCATGGCGCGCCCCACGCGCCTTCACCTCCAAAGCCAATGCCCGTGATCCCCAGTTCCGAGACAATGTCGTTCGTAAAACTGTTTTCGGAAGTGCGATGCATTGCCAGACGGGAAAAACTGACAGACGCGATATTCACCATCGTCGGACTGATCACGCGAGTCCAACCTACGGTGCCGTGCTGAGACAAATTGTCGTGAAACGCACCGAACCCCGGCAGGTTCTGCGGCATGAACCCTTTTTCGCTACTGAATGAGTAACGCGCAAACAGGCTGTCGCTGCTGTTGAAGGTGTGATCGACGCGAATCGTCCCCTGATCCGTGTTGTGATGCGCGTTACGCACGTCGAGATAATTGTTGCAATCCATGCCCGCCCCGACGACAGTGGGCGCACCCATCATCGTCATACCGCAGTCCATCATTCCCATTTCAAGGTTGGGCCGAGGAATGTATTTGCTCAGGAAGAGCGCGGCCTTCGGATCGATAAGTTCCTGCGGGATCGCGTTTCCGGGAAACGGATCGCGGATGATTTGCGGGTTCGTTGGACTAACAGGTTTCGCGGGATCGAAAGCCGGATTCGGATGTGCGCTGAAAGGGTTGTAGATCGTGGCTCCGCTCATTTCGAAGTTGCCGTTGATCTCATCCTCAGTCGGCACGGTCGCCACCATTGTTTGCGACCTGGTGTGTCGCAGCCCCTCGTAGTTGAAAAAGAAAAAGGTCTTGTTACGAACGATTGGGCCACTGAATGATCCACCAAAGTTGTTGCGAACGAGATGGTTCGACTCCTCCATCTCGTTGAACGTGCGAGCATCGAATATCTCGTTGCGCAAGAAGTCGTAAGCGGTGCCGTGAAAGTCGTTCGTGCCGCTGCGCGTGATGATGTTGATCTGGCCTCCGCCCGCGCCGCCCATGTCAGCCGTATAACTGCCCGTTTGCACCTTGAACTCCTGCACGGTGTCAGGCGAAGGACTGAAGTTGAGCGTGTTGAATGTCGGATCGGTATTCGTCGCTCCGTCGAGCAGGAAGTAGTTAGCGTTTGGACGATTGCCGCCGATGCTGACGGCAGAACGTTGACCGGGGCGCCAGTAAAGCGGGCTCATGTCACCCGCCTGAGCGCCGTGCGACTCGTGTGCTCCGGGTACGGTCAGCACCAAGTCGATCAGCATGCGTCCGTTGAGCGGCAAGTTGCTAACGGCCGTTGGTTCGACAACTTCGCCAACGGAAGCATCGGTCGTTTTCAACACGTTCATCGCGTCGGTGCTGACGACGACAACGGTGTTCACTGCCGCCAGTTTGAGATTCAGCTCGACGGTCATCGATTGGCCCACTTCGAGGCGGACCTTTTGATTTAAAGTCGCGAAGCCAGGCGCCTGGACTGACAGATTGAAATCACCCGGAAGCACGCCGGTGATCTGAAATGCTCCGAGTTCATTAGTAGTCGTCTGACGCGAGGCGCCGGTGCTTTCTGAAGTAAGTTGGACCGAACTGCCGGCGACGACTTTCTGCTGTGGATCGAAAACGGTCCCGCTCAAACTCGCGTAGTTGCTCTGCGCGTTCGCCGTGTTGGCAAGCGACAAGACCAACGCCAATAGAGACAGATGAACGGCTTTACGCATTCACTGGCACCTCCGAGCGGGCTAAGTTCTCAGACGTACTTCTTAAACGAGGCAGGAGGAAGCGGGGAGTCTAGCCGGAGGTCATTCGCGAGTCATCCACCAAAAGTTTGAATCCCGGTATGTTTTGTTTGTCTGTGTTCTTCCGCCGCAAAAAAATTGACATTCCTACGCCGCTGGAGTAAGTTGCCGCAGCTCATTTATTCCTCGCTCATTCTCAAAACTTCCTTATCATCAAGAGCAGCGTTTCGCGCGCCAATTGAGGAGATTATCCATGGTTAAAGGGACTGATTTATTGAAAATTTTAGGACTTGTCGGCATCGGTGTCGTTGCCGTTATGACCGCCCCAAAAGTGATCAAGACGGTCAAGGGAAGCAAACGCAAACTCTCTCACATGTTCGACGACGGAGCTCAGGTTGTCGATCACAAAATCGGATGGGACAAGTTACCTCCGCCGCTTGGATTGGCGACCCTGGCAGGGATTCGCAATACATTACGAAGAGAAAACCTTCACGACACATCAGCCGCCCCTACGCTGCCGGTACCTGCTTTGCCGGCGGACAACAACCAACGTTATCTCACCGCGCGAACGCCCGACGGCACATACAACGACTTGTCGAACCCGCGCATGGGCGCGGCCGGAACTCGCTTCGGCCGTAACTTCCCGATCGAGTACTCATATCCCGAGCCCGAGCCGGCCATCATGTCGCCGAACCCGCGAACCGTCAGCCTTGAGTTATTAACGCGGCATAAATTTGTTCCAGCGACGACGCTCAACGTGCTAGCCGCTGCCTGGCTGCAATTCATGATTCATGACTGGTTCAGTCACGGCAGCAGTCCAAAAGAAAATCCGTGGAAGGTGCCGTTGAAAGAAGGCGACAACTGGCACGAGAACCCGATGACGATCCTGCGGACTCGGCCCGATCCGACGCGCGCGCCGGGATCCGATGATTTGCCGCCCACGTACGTCAACGTGAACTCTCACTGGTGGGACGGGTCGCAGGTTTATGGCGGCACCAAAGAACTTCAAGACCGCCTGCGTTCCCACATCGACGGCAAGCTGAATATCGCTCCGAACGGCTTGATCCCGATGGATCGGGACGCGCTGTCGCAGCCCGGCGCCTGGCTCGGTCTGGCGCTACTCATCAATCTCTTTTCGCTCGAACACAACGCGATCTGCGATCACCTGAAAGCGGCGTACCCGTCATGGTCTGATGACGATCTCTACTACAAGGCACAACTGATTAACTCCGCACTGCTGGCGAAGATACATACCGTGGAATGGACGCCCGGCATCCTGGGCCATCCGACGCTTCAGATCGCGATGCGGGCCAACTGGTGGGGACTCGCCGGCGAATGGGCGTACCGGCGTTTCGGCCGCTTGAGCAAGAGTGAGCTCATCAGTGGCATCGTCGGCGGCCGAACGGACCATTTCAATGTGCCTTATGCATTGACTGAAGAGTTCGTCGCCGTCTACCGCATGCACCCGCTTATTCCCGACGATTACGTGTTCCGTTCTGTTAAGGGTGGCGCTATGCGGGAAGAGCGCGCGTTCAACCAAATTGCGGGGCCGCACACTCTGGAAGTCATCGATCAGATCAAGATGTCTGACATGCTCTACTCATTCGGCATCGCCCATCCCGGCGCCATTCAGTTGCACAACTTTCCAAAGTTTCTACAGCGTTATGAACGCCCGGACGGTTTCCTGATGGACCTCGCGGCCACTGACATCCTGCGATCGCGGGAGCTCGGCGTGCCTCGATATAACCTGTTCCGGCAGTTGCTGCACAAACAGCCGTTGAAGAGCATCGACGAGCTCGCCGACGATCCGCAAACCGCGGAACAGCTAAAGCAGGTTTACGACAACGACATCGACCGCGTGGATACCACCATCGGGCTCTACGCCGAACGTCCGCCGAAAGGCTTTGGTTTCAGTGATACAGCGTTTCGTATTTTCGTACTGATGGCGTCGCGCCGCCTGAACAGCGATCGCTTTTTCACCGTCGATTACACGCCAAAGGTCTACACGCCGGAAGGAATGGAGTGGCTTGATAACACTACGATGTCGACAGTGCTGTTGCGACACTATCCGGAGTTGGGACCATCGTTGGGGAAAGTCGCGAACGCCTTCGCGCCATGGCCGGTGATTAGCTAGGACACTACAACCATGTGGCCCATACGAAGAGAATTCTGGAGACGGCTGGCGCTATTCAAGTTCAGCAACAATAAGGTCGCGATAATTCCGATCCCGCGCGACGACGCTCAGAAGATCAACGCCGTCAGCATGAGCAGCCAGTTTTGCGGCATTCCCATTCCAAACATTCGCGTCGCCGATCGTGTTCCCGCCGACGAAGCTCAGCGATCGAAATACTATTTCTATGAGTTTCAGGTCGCGATGTACGACCTGTTGTCGCCGATGCAGCGCGGCATGCCGCCCGTCGACGCCAATCAGCGCGCAGCGCTCGACCAGGCTTACGACGACGAGTACCGAAAACAGTTTCCCGAGCCTGAGTTGCCCGCGGAGTATGCGCAAGTCGATCTCGGACGAATTGCGGTGGCGAGTCCATATGCTTGTTATGTCGAGCGCACGGCTGAAGGCGATTACCAGTGGGACTTGCGAGTGCTCGATCGATACGAACATCACAAAGGTCTGCGATCCATCGGCGCGCACGTGCGGTTTCGCTTGAACGAAGCGGAGCGTCGCCTCGAGCCGACTCAAATCGACTGCGATCTGGGCGTATGCAAACCCGGCGACACAAATTGGGAACAGGCGCAGAAAATCGCGTTGTGCGCGGCGACTACGCATCTTTCGCTGGTTCGTCATTTCAACGGAGTTCATCTGGCGGCAGGTGGACCGTTTGCCATCGCCACGCGAAACAGTCTTCCGGCCGCGCACCCGCTGCGGCGACTGCTTTGGCCGCACATGTATGGAACGCAGTACAGCAATCAGGTTGTGACGAAAGGGCAGATGGTGAAGGGCGGTGATTTCGAGACCACCTTCAGCTTCACGCACGCGGGAATGTGCAAGCTCTTTTCAGACACTTACGAGCAATACGATGTGACGGTGCTTGATCCGCAGCGTGATGCTGAGCGCCGCGGCATTGCTGATGCAGGTTTCGACACGCCTGTGGTCGCGAATCGTATGGATCTGTTCAACGTGATGCTGGCCCATGCGCTTCGATACCTGCACGCCTACTACAAATCGGACGACGAGCTTCGGGCCGATCAAGGTTTTCAAAACTGGTTAACTGAGCTCGATACACTTGTGCCGAACGGCGTCCGCCGTCTGTGCGGAGATGAAGTCAGCATCGAAAGCGCAGCACGCCTGATCGCCGCGTTCATCCACCTGGCGACTGTCGAACATGAGGCGCTCGGCACAGGGCTGTGGAACTATCAGTTGTGGACCAACGTCCAGCCCGTGCGCATTTACCGAAACGGCCAGCGAGAGACTGTTGACGTCTACCAGCGTCTGGTAAACGCTAACTTCAATCTGAACGTGCGTCGCGCGCGGCTGATGCAGGACTTTGGTTATCTGGCGCTGAATCGAAAAGGCGCGGATGCGTTTCGACTGTTCCGTTACGATTTACAGCTCCTTCAATCCCGAATGGAGCAGGAACCATTCGCGCACTGGAAAATCTACCCGGCCATCCTCGAGGCAAACATCAACGCTTAAAAAGTTGAAGGGATGGAAACGTGCAGCTTCCATCCCCTCTCGCGACTAGAGTCGCGTGCCGCTATCTCTTTAGAACGTAAATCGCAAGCCAAGCTGAGCAGTCATCGGTCGACCGACTGGCGGGCCGAAGCCTGGTCCATACAGCGACACCGGTTGCAGGAAACTTCCTGCCGCCGTGGCCGGACTCAGGGCGAGGCGCGAAGCGTATGAGAGATTCTCTTCATTGAACACGTTATAGAGATCAACGTAAGTGCTTAACCCATAACGCTCGCCAAACTTGAACATCTTGCTGGCTCGCACGTCGACGTTGAAGAAGCGGCCACTTTCGTCGAGGCGAATCGTTCCTGACGGTTCTACAATCCGGCCATGACGTAGACTGTTAACTTGCGCCTGAACGCAGCCATTGGGATTGAGCGCCCTGATGGCCGCCGAATTTCCACGCACTGCAAACACGGCCCCCGGATCGACGCCCGCGCAGAGCCGGTCGTTGGTGGTCAGCCCGTCACCGTCAATGTCCAGGCCCGTGTTCGCCGAAAACGGCCGCGAACTAGCGAGTTGGACGATCGGGGCAAGCTGCAAGCCCCAACGGAAGTTGAACACGCCGCTGAAAACGATTCGATGCCGTTCATCCAAACGCGTTGGACCAAACTCTTCCGGCTTGAATTGGTTCTCGGGGGTGGTGGCAATGCCGTTGCCACTATATGAAGCAACCGGTTGGCCGCCCCACGATCTGGAATTGCCGAGAACGTAGCTACCTGAAAACAGGTAGTTGCGCGTGCGCCATCTCAGCGTCGTGGTCCAACTATCGAACAGCGAACGGTTGGTAGTGCCGATCATGTTGATCTGCTCGATACGATTCGCCGGCAATCCAGCATCGACAAACGCGCGATCGAACACACGACTGTTGACGCCGCGAACGCACAGCGGCGACGCGGGAGTCGATCCCGGATACGCCGGGTTGCAGATCTGTTCGATTCGCGGATTGATTACCTGGACTCGCGGTTCGTTGAGTCCGAGTGTGTGTACATAATCACTCGACAACGTCATCGAATCGCCAAGTTGTGTTTCGAATCCGATCGAAAACTTCTGCACGTAAGGCTCAGACGCGTCCGGGTCGTTGATACGCCCGAATCCACCCACGGCCAGATCCGAGATCGAAAAACCCGGCGGAGGCTGCGGCAGCGGATCGACTCCAAAACGGAACGTCGGTAACTGGCCCACGCCGACTTCCGAGTTGGTCAGACTGAGGATCGTCTGATAGAGCACCGGATTCGTTTGGGTCAGTGAGAACAACGTCAGGTTCTGGAAGAGTTGATCGTAAAAGATCCCATAGCCGCCGCGAATGACTGTCCTTCCGGTTCCTTTCGGATCCCACGCGAATCCGACACGCGGCTGAAACTCCGTCCAGCTCGGCGTAGTACGGCTGAGCTTTTCGGGATCGCCGGTGATTGCCTGAGCGCGCGGATGATTCAGTTGTTGCAGGATGAGAATGGTCCGGTTGTTTGTCTGGTCGGGAAGATTGTGTATGTTCGCATCCCAGCGGAGACCGAGGTTGAGAGTGAGATTGCGACTGACCCTGTAATCGTCCTGGAGGTAGAAGGCCAACTGGTGAAGCGTCTGGTCGTGGGTCCCTTCTCCGTCCGCAAAGCTGATGTTTTGAACGGCGCCAGGCGTCGCAAATCCCTGCGGGTAACGGCCGTTGGTGTTGCCGGCAATCGTCGTCGGCGAGTCGAACCAACTGATGGTGTAGCCTTTCGAGCCGAAGAAGAAGAACCCGCCCAGTTCGGTGTGGATGTAGTTAACGCCGAACTTCAACCCGTGCTTTCCAGCCTGCCACGAAAAATCGTCCCGGAATTGAAACTTCCGTTCAGTTGTTGCCTGCGGCACGTTTGTGTTTGCGCCAATGGTTATGCCGCCCGGAAAGTTCAACTGCGGATTGGTTGTCACCCCGAGAATCGCATTATCGAAGTCCTGAAAGTGGAACGAGAACTGATTCAGTTTCGTCGGGCTCAAGGTCCACGAGTGATTGGCGACGAAGCTGTGGAGCTTGTTGTCGTCTGTGTTACCGCCGGTTAGATCCGTGGTGGCCGGGTTCGCCACTTGATCGTTCGGAGAGTCGTTCTTCTGATAAGCAAACCGATAGAACATGCTCTGTCGATCGCTGAGATGGTGATCGATCCTGGCTGTGAGCAGCGTGTCGTTGTAGGGCGTCGGGATCTCCGAGACGAATTCGGCGCCTGGAATCAATGGTATTTGCACGGCCGCCGCCTGGCTCACGGCAACGTTCTGTCGTTCACGAAAGCGTTCCAGCGCAAAGAAGAAGAAGAGTTTTTCTTTCACGATCGGACCGCCGATCGATCCGCCGAGCTCCTGCCGGCTGAAACTTGGCTTCTCGAAATCCGGGGTAGCGGCTCTTCTTTGATTCTCAAAGAAATCAAACTTTCTCAACGCCTCATCGCGGAAGTTGGCGAAGAACGATCCGTGAAACTCGTTCGATCCGGTCTTCGTGATGACGTTGACCACTCCGCCTACGGCTCTGCCTTGTTCGGCGGTCCAACGATGTTGCAGCACTTGAAACTCCTGAATCGACTCGTAAGAAAAATTCTGGAGCAGGCTGCCCACTACGTTGTCTTTGTTGTCGCCGCCGTCAACGTTGACGTCGACCTGGCGGCCATCGCCGCCATTGAATGCGACGTTGCCCACGCGCGTCTTCGTCGGATCAAAATTGCCGACGGGTCGCGCCTCGGGCATGATCACGGAGAGTGCGGCGAAAGTGCGGTTCAGAAGCGGCAGGTTCTCGACCTGGGCCGGCGTAACGACACCGCCGAGATCCGAGCGCGTCGTCTCGATGGCCAGTGCATCGCCGGTGACGTTGACGATTTCAGTTATCTGTCCTGGTTTCAGATCGAAGTTGAGCGTCACGGTCGCGCCCACGTTGATCTCGCGGCCTTGCACGACGGCCTTACTGAAATTCGGGGCTTCGACGGTGATGTCGTAAGTGCCGGGCAGCAGCTCGGCGATCATGTAGCTTCCATTCTGATCCGATTGCGCAGTACGCTCCTGGCCAGTGTTTACATTGCGGGCGCGGACCGTCGCGCTTGCTACAGCGGCGCCGTTTTGATCAAGCACACGGCCGGTGATGTCGGCGGTAGTTACCTGAGCAGCGGCGGGAGCCGCGAGCAGAAGACCGGCCAATACAACCGCTCCAAATCCTAAGAGAAGTCGTGTTAAGTGACTCATGCTTTCCCTCCTTCGAGCTTAGAGATGAATCGGCAAAGGCCGATTCGAGCAATCGACAGAGATGCAGATGGGAGTGTTATCGCTTCTGGGATTTACTACTGACGTGCGAGGAGACGCCGTTATATTGGCTCAGGGTTCGTGGCAGAGTCAATAAAAAATTAAAGGCGGTTGGCGTTTGCTGGTAAGGTTCAGACCCGGCTGAGTGAGTTGTTATGCCGCACCGTTCCATGACCACTTCGGGATGTGCAACCCGTGCGGCACATCGTCGGCTGAGTCGTGGTAGCGAGCCATGGTCGTCGTGGTTGCCCACGCGAAGTAATCGTGCAGCACTTGTCTGAGCCGCTCGTCGCGGTCAAGTCCGGCATCTTCGAGGGCCTGATCGAAACAGGCGATCGCTCGCTGGTCCATCTCCTCGTGCAGGCCGTTGCCGCTGTGGATCCGTACGACGGACGTCTCGTCACCATAACGTTCGGAGTACGTTGTTGGTCCACCGAGTGCTTCGGCCCAGTAGGCGGCAAGGCGTTCCGTGTGTTGGGGATGGAATCCGTGGCTGAACGCATGACTGACCACTTCATCCTCCAGCACCCGCGCGTGCCACGCGTGTGCCAACCTCAGCAGCCCGTCGAAACCGCCCGCAGCTTCATAGACCGTTTGCATGGATTCACTGTCAGACGACATTGCTGGCGCGTCTGTGATGAAGGCTGCGATGCATTTCCATTAAAGGCAAATGGATCCGCAGTTGTTGTTAAGGCGTATAGCAGCCATAACCATCACAAAGAGTCTTAACTAGCTGTTTCCTCTGTTCTTGTCAATTCCTCATTGTGCTGATTCTTTAGTGTTTCCGTAAACTATATTCGTTAGGTTGTTATCTTTTGAATAATCACCATCATCACCACAAAGGCACAGAACAGCAAGCCTGCACCGCCCACGATGAAGCACCACCATACTCTACCCATCCCTTTAAGTTTGCCATCTGATTGGCTAATCAGCTTCTTCGCTTTAATGCCTTCCATTACAGAGATAGCTGAGCCAACGCCCATCAGCCAGAAGATCGAATAGAAGATGCCACGCCTGAGCGTGGCATTTACCTTACTCTGTGATAATTGATCACTCTCGGGTTGCATATATTTTTGCGAATAAATAGCTCGCGCAAGACTGTGTATATCTGTCTATTAAGATCCCGCCGCCACTACGGTCTGGATAGAAACTAAATGAAGTTCGCGTAACTCTTCGTGTTCAAGCAACGTTTATGCCATCACCCAACAACCTGAGTTTTCGTTTGATAGAGCCCCAAAGGTGTTTCCGATTGGAGACAGACGTCTCAGATGAAACTCGACATTTGGATAGACTCAACCGCCTGAAGTTCCTCACTCTGAAGGGTTGATTCAGGTATGGCGCACCCGCATGCTTAGCAAGCGTGATTTGTTAGGGCGAACGCGCCTTTTTGTTTTTGCCGCTACCTCCTTAGCTTCCGTGGCGGCAGACAATGCGGATGCGCCTTGAGGTTGGAGCGGCATCGATGATATAAGCGCGGAGTTCTCACTTCCTCGCTTCACGGAGTCACGTCATGAAGAGATTTTTCGCACTCACTCTCCTGCGCATTACTCGCAAGCAATTTTTCCACCGGATCTGGATATGGAAATCCTACAACAAGGGTTACACGATGACCTATGGCGTTGGGACGCACATCGAACTGGACCAAGCCAATCAGCGCATTAATACATTTAAAGAGCAGTCTGTCGGAGGACGAGATGCAGTTGACAAAATCTACTGACCGAAAGATCGCAGGCGTATGTGCTGGTATCGCAGAGTGGTTAGGTTGGTCAGCACCGAGTATACGGGCATTATTTGTGATTCTGTCCGTATTCTTTCTGGGGATCGGAGGCGTTCTACTCTACGCTCTCTTGGCTTGGACAATGCCACCACCTCGCAACTTTAATCTCGAAGATTTCCGAGTGCAGTGACCATCTATTGGGAGGCAGGGTCAATGTCTAAAGCAACTGAGAAGGCTGAGATGGCTGGAGGTTTGGCTCTTATCGGTGGTCTGGTGGCGGGATTTGCGGGATTGGTTGCAGCGTTGGCTTGCTTTTTTACCCTCAATTTACTTGGGGGCGGTATTTGTCTCGCCGCAGCAGGAATCTCATTCGGCCTCGTGGCAAATGCGATATGGCGAAATTAGATCTGTTGAAGTGTCCCCTAAGAGTCACTCGCTGAAAAGATTGACTTCCCGGCCTGGGCTTTGATCATAGCCTGCCCTGTCTTCCGTAGATTGGCGTTAACGGTTGTCACATTCGCTCTGTCATGTCGGATATGCAGCAAGGAGCTTCCGACAAGTTGGAGCAGATGCTATTCACGAAACTGGCACACAATAAGGCGAAATTTCCGGCTGGCACACAGTAGGCATAGAAACGGGCGGCTCAGTTTTTAAGCCGCCCGTAAGTGTTTGAATCTATGTGGCTGGGAGGCAGGGACTCGAACCCCGATAGCCAGATCCAGAGTCTGGAGTCCTACCATTGGACGACCTCCCAGCAAGAGGGAATTGAATTTAAGAGTGAAGCAAGGTTCTTGTCAACTTTGGCCCCAAAAACACGAATCATCACAACCGATCAAAATGCTTGAACTCAGCCCATTTCACGGGCAAAATGGTCGCGTATTACGTGAGCGCGCGGCACATACCTGAATTCATAAAATACAATTGCCTTTATCTTCATTTGCCGAGTCCCTATACGGAGAGTCGATGCCTGAACACGACAACGAAGATCAGATCGCGAAGTATCGCTTGAAGCTCGAGGCGACTGCCGATCTCGTCGCCCGCATTCGGCACGAGATCAACAACCCACTCACGGGCGTGCTGGGCCAGGCGCAACTGCTGTTGCGCGAAGATCTGAGCGAGCGATCTCGCAAGCGAGTGCAGACGATCGAAGAGCTCGCGATCCGTTTGCGCGATATAGTCGCTCAGTTACGCGAAGTGCAACGGCCGTGTGGTGACGGCGACAACGAAAACAAGTCTGGTTGAGCGTTTACACGGATTTTAGGATCAAGGCTCTTTCGCCGCAGTAGTCTCAGCCCCTTTGCCTTTGATCTTCGCGTCGCCGTGTACGAAGACGTTGTACCGATTGCCGGCGGGAATGATCGCGGGCTTGCCTTTCTTCAGTCCCCACAACAATCCGACCGGTCCAAGAAACACAGTCGTCGCCACGGCCGCCACGGCAACAGTTCCACCTTTGCTATCGCCGATCTTCCGTTGCGTGAAGCGCGCGGGAACGCGAGCTCCGTCCGTGGACATAACGTCCTGCATGGCCCACTCCAACTTTCCGGCCTTGCCCCAGTGTCCGGCCCGCTTCGCGGTAGTGATACGCGCTCTCGCACCGGCATCTTTTTCGAAGATGGTCCAGCCGTTGACCTGGACCGTACGCACGACGACGAAATCCACCACGTCGCCGACCTTGAGCTCTTCGCCGGAAGCGTTCGTCTTGAGCTGGATCTCAATCTCCGTTCCGTCAGGTACGTTGATCGTGCCGTCAGCATTCAGAGCGCCGGCGTTGGGAGTGGCGGTGTTTGCCGGACCTTTCACCATCGCAAGAATCACATCGTCGGGAACGTTTGCCGCTTTCAGCTCTGCAAGCGCGGCGGGGCTGGTGTCGAAATTGGTTTCCGACGATTTGATCTTGGCGACGACGACGTCCGCCGTTAACCCGGCCTTCAACATCTCGACCACGTCTTTATTAGTCAACGCGGCGGCAGCAGCCTGCGGCTTGGGAACGGGCGCCGGATCCTGGTTTCTCGAGGGGAAGGCAACTACAGCCATGCTCAGCGTGAGCATGAGAATAAGAGATACAAGTTTTTTCATCGCGAACCTCTTTGCTGGTAAGGGTAAAACGCGAACTCGAACAGACTGTAAACAGAAAACGAGAGAGAGACCCTGCAGGTTAGGACAGAAACCAAATTGGAACAGGGAGAGTGTGGCGCGCGCGCCGGGCTAAACAGCGATCGAATCTTCTTCTTCGATCAGATAAGGCGTTGGTGACGGTTCCGCGTCTTCGGCGAGCACGGCTTGAATCACCGGCAGACTCAGGGAATGTTTCGTGGTTTGCAGCGGCACGTTCTTGCCGGCGGCGTAGACCTTGTGACGGCCGTGCTCTTCGTACCACTCGCCCAGGTTCGCGGTCTTGTGCATGTTCTCGATGATCTGCCGCCAACCCACGCCGGTGTTGTAAGCGCAGAAGGAGATCTCGCCTTCCTGCGTGCCGTACGGAATGACGCACATCTCGGTGCGGCGGAAATCGTAATTGAAGAGATCCTGAAACCACATGCCCTCGACGCACAACACGCGCCAAGTATCGCCAGCGCCTGGTTGGGCCTGCATACGATCGTTGCGATCGGAGTTTGAGTTAGTCGACGACGGTTTGAAGAGATTGACGATCTGCGAGATCGGAAATCCTTCAGGCGCGCGTTCGGCGTCGAAGTTGCGCATGATGGCCATGCCGAGCTGCGCGTAGGAGAGCTTGCGCCCGCGCGCGGTGTCAGTGATAACCGCGACGTCTTTCATGAACTGTTCGTAGTTGAAGAACTCAAACAGCGACTTAAACTCGCCCGTCTGTCGATTCACAACCAGCAACGTGAAGATGCCGCAATTCGGATGGCAATTGCACGACGACCAACCCCACGGAGCGTCGGCGCCCTGCAACATGTCCATCACGCTGGTAAATGCCGAGTACGACGAGAGCGGGAACCAATCGCGCAGCGGCTGAATCTTGCCGCCCAACTGGTCCTTCAGATCGTGCGTCATGCCGGCGAGCGTGTAGCGCCACTTCTTGCGCATCTCGTCGGAAATATCTTCGTCACGGCCGGTGAATGAAACCGGCTGAAACGCGATCGTCTGCACCTTGTCGATGTTCTGCGCGGCAAACTCGACGATCTGTCCGATGCCGTCGTTGTTGAGATTGTTGACGATCGTGACGACGAGAGTGACTTTGATGCCGACACTCGCTAGGTTCTCGATCGCGCGCAGCTTCACGTCGAACAGGTTGCCGACGCCGCGATGCTTGTTCTTCTCTTCGCTGACGCCGTCGAACTGTAGATAGACGCCGTGTTGGCCCGCGGCCTTCGCTGCTTTACAAAACTCGATGTCTTCCGCGAAGCGAATGCCGTTGGTCGCGGCGAGAATGCGATAGAAACCGATCTTCTTCGCGTAAGCGACGGCCTCGAGGTAGTAAGGCGAGAGCGTCGGCTCACCGCCGGAGAAGAGAATGATCACCTGCCGTCGCGGTTTGAACGACACGGCCCGATCGAGAATTGCTTTCGTATCTTCAAAAGTTGGTTCGTGAACGTAGCCGACCTGGTTCGCGTCCATGAAGCACGGATTGCACATCATGTTGCAGCGATTGGTCAGGTCGACGGTCAACACCGCGCCGCGTCCAAACTGAATGTTCGACGTTCCGTGACGGTGCACGTCCTTGTCTTCGGCTGCGCGAAAATCGCGTCCGAAGAAGAGCGACTCGATGCGCTCGAGAAACGCCGGATCGGTCGACATCACGTCCTCGAACTCGCCATGCTTCGGACAATTCTTACGCATGACGACTTGCCCGTTGTCTTCGACGATCTGGGCCTTGATCTCGCCGGGATGCTCGTGCATCAACGTCTCGAGCGGAACTGCTCCGCTGATGACGGCGTTACGAACTTCCTTTACGCAGGTTGGACAAAGACTATCGGTCTCGCGTGGGAAACCGAGTGGCGGGGCCGAGCGCTCGTAGGATTTGAGGAGTGGACCGGGCGCCCAGTTCGGCCGAATTGCTTCGCCCTCGGGCAGCCGCTGGTTGACTGATTGAAACGCCTTCCAGGCGACGTCCGAAAGTCCCGAGATAAACTTCGAGCCTTTTACACCCGACAGCTTACTTTTGTCTGACTCGCCACGGCGAAACTGATCACTAAACAAAGGCTTTACAGTCTCCTACCTCATCAAAACCACAACAACGCTGGCATCATAAACAGGATTTGCAGGATCCACAAGACACGATTATCCTCAAAACCCTGCAAATGCCGATACACCCCACAGCAATTATCGAAGATCACGTGGAAATCGGCCCGGATTGCGAGATCGGGGCCTATGCTGTAATTAAGCGATACACCCGGTTGGGCGCCCGAAATCGCATCTACGAACACGCCGTCGTGGGCGGCGAACCGCAGGACGTGAAATATCGCGGGGAGCAAAGTTACCTCGAAATCGGCGACGACAACATCGTTCGCGAGTTCTGCACCCTGCATCGCGCCAGTGGGGAAGACCAAATCACGCGCATCGGTTCCCGCAACTTTCTGATGGTCGGCGTACACGTCGCGCACAACTGCGTCATTGGCGACGACAACATCTTCGCCAACGAGGTGGCGCTGGCGGGACACATCGTCGTCGAGGACCACGTGTTCATTTCGAATAACGTGGGCGCGCATCAGTTTGTGCGTTTTGGACGGCACGCGATGGTTGGCGGGAAGTCGAAGATCGTGCAGGATGTGTTGCCGTTTTTCATAACGGATGGAAATCCGGCGCGGCTGCGTGGCGTGAATAGCGTCGGGTTGCGACGAGCGGGTTTCTCGGAAAGCGCGAGACGCACATTGAAAGAGGCGTATCGAATTCTGTTCAGATCCGGTATCGCACTCGAAGAAGCGTTGAACCAACTCGATCATGATGAGAACGTTTCGCATTTGATCGAGTTTATTCGTGGATCTAAGCGTGGGGTTACACGATGAAAGTGCAGCAGCTCGCTGAAATCGTCGGTGGCCGCGTTGTCGGCGATGGTGAAACACAGATTCACCGAATTGCCGATCTCGAACAGGCGCGCAAGGGTGAGATTGCTTACCTCGATAATGAAAAGTTTCTTCCGGCTGCTCTCGAGAGCAGGGCTTCGTGTTTGATCGTTCCCAAGAGCGAGGACTTTTCGAATCGCACGCTGATCGTAGTGGCGAATCCAAAATTGGCATTTGCACAGATCGGCGCGGTGCTTTATCCCACGCGGCGTGAACCATCGATTCATCCGACTGCCGTCGTTGCCGAGACTGCCGACGTCGCGCCGACGGCTTACATCGGTCCTAATGTTTGCATTGGGGAATATGCAAGCGTTGGGGACGACTGTGTGCTTCATCCCAACGTGGTGCTGTACGACGGTGTCACGATCGGTAATCGCGTCATACTCCACGCCGGTGTCTGCATCGGCGCTGACGGCTTTGGCTACGTGCGACACGACCTCGGCTATCAGAAGTTTCCCCAGATCGGGACGGTGGTGATCGAAGACGAGGTCGAGATGGGCGCATACACCTGCGTCGATCGCGCGGCGTTGGGCCGCACGCGGATCGGACGCGGGACGAAGCTCGATAACATGGTCCACGTCGGACACAACTGCGACATCGGCGAGCGAGTCGTCATCGCGGCGCAGACGGGAATCAGCGGCAGCGTCGTGATCGAAGACGACGCGGTGATTGGCGGGCAGGTGGGATTCGGCGATCACACGCGCGTGAAAAAGGGGGCCGTGATCGGATCAAAAGCGGGAATCCTGCCCGGAAAGATCGTGCGGCCTGGAGTTTGGTGGGGAATACCGGTGCAGCCGCTCGAGAAATACAAGCGAATGAATTTTTACCTGAATCGACTGGAGGAGATGCATGAAGAGATCAAGCAACTCCGCCAACAGGTCGCGGATTTAGCAAAAACTCGAGAATGAGATCGGCGGCGCGTTCAGACGCGCCGGCTTCACCCAGGCGCGTTGCAACCAGCCGCAACTGTTCGCGAGCAGACTTGTTTCGTTTCGTGTCCAGAAGCTGGAGAAGCTCCTGCGCGAGATTCTCTCCGGTGAGATCGGTCTGCATGAGTTCCTTTGCGATCTCGCTGCCGGCAACCAGATTCACCAGACCATAATGAGGAACAGTGATCAGGCGTCCCAACGTGTGCCAGTTCACCGCCGACTCTTTATAGACGACGACCATCGGCGTTTCGAGCAGCGCGCCTTCGAGTGTCGCCGTGCCGCTGGCGATCGCTGCTGCGTCGGAAGCGGCGAGTGCTTCGCGAGTTTGCCCCTGAACGATCTTGATCGAGTTCAGTGACGCAAGGATCTCTTTTGTTTCGTCGATCGTACGGCTCGGCGCCACCGCAATTACGAACTGGATGGCAGGACGAGTGGCTTTCAATTTTCGGATCGCATCGGCCATCGGCGGCAGGATTCGCTCGATCTCTTTTCGCCGGCTCCCAGGCAGGAACGAAATTATCGGCTTATTGAGATCCAGATCATGCTGACGACAAAACTCCTCGCGCCCCATCCGCGGTTCCACTTCACCAGCCAATGGATGTCCTACGAACTCAACGTGCTTCACGCCGCGCGTCTTGTACCATTCAGTTTCGAACGGAAGGATCGATAACAACAGATCGACGTCGCGTTTGATGTTGCCGATGCGCCGCGGGCGCCACGCCCATAGCTGCGGGCTGATGTAATAGATGACTTTGATGCCGCGCCGGTGAATGGCAGTGGCGAGGCGCAGGTTGAACTCGGGCCAGTCGACGAGCACGACCGCGTCGGGCGATCTTTTAATAGCCTCGGCTTTTAGTTTGCGAAACGCGTTGATGAACTTCGGGAAAACCTGCGCCACTTCCAGGATGCCCATGATCGCGAGCTCGTCTGAGTTGACGATCGTCTCGACGCCTTGCGCGCGCATCAGCGGACCTGTCGCGCCGAAGTATTCGATCTCGGAAGTTTTTTTGCGAAGCGCTGCGACGAGCGCCGCTGCATGAGCGTCACCCGACGGCTCGCCGGCAACTATCATTAATTTAGGCACGACGCAGAATCATAACAAAACACGGATTTGTGGTAGCATCCACTCGCCCTATGACTCGTTCGCCCCTGGTAACCCTTATCCTCCTACTGGCTTGCCAGTTTGCCGTCGCACAGCAAACGAATCCGGTAGATCGCAAAGTAGCGAACCCGATCACTGACACGCCCAACGTCAATCCACTCAATACCGATCAACCGATTCAACGCCGCCCGCCGCCGCAAGGCGCGGTGCCAGGCGTCGCGACGGACGAGATCACCGTCTTTTCAACCAAGCAGTCCGGCTCAGGACCAGAGAACGCGCGTGTCGTCGTCTACGAAGGAAACGTCGACGTTCGCATTGGAACGTATCGACTTCAGGCGGACAAAGTCACGGTCTACGACGCCGAGAACAGGGCCGTCGCCGAAGGCAGCGTCGTTTTCGATCAAGCAGACCAGCAGCGTATCACTGGTTCACGCGGCGAGTGGAACTATCGCACCAAGACCGGATACTTCGTCGACTCAACCGGCTTCACAAACCAAACGCAGGACGGCACGCGCATCTATTTCACCGCCGATCGCGTCGAGAAGATCAGTCTCGACACGATCGTGGCCACGAACGTCCAGATCACAGCGTGCGACGAAGACGTTCCGAAATGGAGCTTTCAGGCCAGCAAAGCAAAGATCAAAGCCGGCGATCGCGTGCGCGTCTATTCGCCGAAACTCAAGCTGAAAGACATTCCGATCTTTTATCTGCCGTACGCGTCGGTCTCGATCAAACCTCGCGATCGCGCTTCCGGTTTTCTGACGCCGACTTTCGGCGGCTCGGGTGCGAAAGGGTTTCGCCTGTCCGGCGCTTACTATCAAACACTCGGCCGCTCAGCGGACTTCACCTTCCGCACGGACGTCTACACGCAACGCGGCCTGGGCTTCGGCGGCGATCTGCGCACGCGCGCGAACTCGCGGTCGTTTCTCAACGCCGGCTTCTACACCGTCAAGGATCGAATCTTTGGACCGGAAGCGTCCGACGCGAATCCCGATCAAGGTGGTTCGAGTTTCTACGTCGAAGGCGTTCACTATTTCCGAAACGGTTTTATAGCAGCGGCAGACGTGAACATCACGTCGAACCTCGCGTTTCGCCAGGTCTTTTCAGACAATATTCAACAGGCCATCTCGCCGGAAGAAACGTCGCAGGTTTTTGTAAACAAGGATCACGACGAGTACAGCTTCAACTTCCTCGCGCGCACGCAGGTGACGTCGCTGACGAACGCGCGCATCCGCATCCGGCAGTTGCCGAGCATCAGCATCGACAAGCGTCCGACTATTCTGAAGTTCCTGGAAAACCTTCCGGTCTATTTTTCTTTCAGCGGCGCGGCGGAAGGCGTCAGCCGCAAGGAGACCGTCGAAGACGAGATCCAGTTTGTCAACGAGATTCGCGGTAATCCGATCATCACGCCGTCGATCGTGCAGCGGCTCGATCTGCATCCGCGTTTCGAGTTGCCGCTGAATTTCGCCGGCTGGTCCGTAACGGCGACCGGCGCCGGACGCGTGACGTTCTACTCCAACTCCGTGGATCCAACCACGCGCAACGTTCTCAGCAGGAACATCACGCGCAGTTACGGCGAGTTTGAGTTGGACGTGCGGCCGCCCGCTTTCGCGAAAGACTTTCATCGCAGCGGCGGCAGCTTTTTCTTTCGTCATGTGATCGAGCCTTACATCACTTATCGCCGGCTGGCCGGCATCAACAACTTCGATCGCATCATTCGCTTCGACTACATCGATGCCATTGCAGACACGAACGAGATCGAGTTCGGCATCGCCAATCGTTTCTTCACCAGACGATCGACTGAAACCGTCAGCGACGCCGCGGTTGAAATGGCGCGACGTGAAGACCGGCAGCAGCTTTCGAGCCAGCCGTACGAAGCGTTGACGATAACCTTGCGCGGCAAGTATTTCTTCGATCCTTTTTTCGGCGGCGCGCTCCTACCCAACCAGCGCAACCAGTTCTATCCAATCAACACTCTCTCCGGGTTCGTTTACGGCGGCGTCCCGCGACGCTTCTCGCCCGTCAACGTAGACGCGCGCTACCGGCCGCGACGCGATCTGTTCGTCGACTTCCGGACTGATCTCGACACGCACGGCGGCGGGATCAGATCGGTGTCCACCACGTTTGGCTTGTCGCGGGCGCTGGTGCAGGTCTTTCAGAGCTTCTACTACACGCGGGCGATTGAGTTGGATCCCAGCCTGGCGCGGTTCGCGGACATACGCGGATTCGAGCCCGGTACGCTGCGCGGCTCGCAGTGGAGCCCCGCGGTGTTTCTCGGCAACCAGGAACGGGGGCTGTTCGGCGGCGCGTCGTTCTTTTTCGACTTCCAGAAACGCCCCGGAAGAGGCGACAGCTCGCTCATCAGCTCGACCGTGACGTTGGGTCACAGTTGGGACTGCTGCGCGGTAACGGCGCAGTTTTCGTCGTTTAACGTCGGCCTGCGTAAAGAAAACCGGGTTGTTTTCGCCTTCCGCCTGAACGGCATCGGCAGCTTCGGAACCGAGCAATTCGGCCAGCGCTTCCGTTAAATCACTGTTTAATATATTCTAACGCCGTCGTTCCAGCTCCCCGCTTAATAGCGGACGACAACCACACCGGATAAATCTGCGACCTGGACGAAAGATCCTTTTATGTCTAACTCTCAGTTTCGGCAAACCCGTGCGCGCATCCGCGTCGCTCTCTTCTTCACTCTCTGTCTGGCGCTAATCGTTATGGGCCTGATGCGGTTTTCGCCGGACTCGACGGCTCAGCGCGCTGCTTCACAATCAACGCCTCAGAAAAAACGCCTCCGACCACGGTTTGTACCGGGTGAAGTACTGGTGCGTTATCGCAGCGAGTCGATTGCCCAAAACCGCACGGGCCGCAACGTCCTCGCCGCGCGTACCGGTGAGTTGTTAGACGTAGACGTCGAACGGCGCACAGGGTCGGAACTGGTTCCGGGATTCCGGGTGGTCCACGTGGCGCCCGAAGACACGCTCAAAACGGTCGCCGCACTTCGCAGTCAGCCTGAAGTGCTTACCGCCGAGCCAAACTACATACTCAAAGCTGATGCGACGCCGAACGATCCGTTCGTTACCAACGGTCAACAATGGCACCTGCAAAAGATCAGCGCGCCACAAGCATGGGACACCACCACCGGCAGCACGAACATCGTGGTCGCCGTGCTCGACCAGGGCATCAAAAACTCGCACCAGGACCTGGGCGCAAATATGTGGCTAAACCCGGTGGACAGCACCGTCAATGGAGTAGATGACGACGCTAACGGTTTCGTCGACGACGTCCGGGGATTTAACTTCGTCAACGACAACTTCCAGATCTTCAGCAACGACGACAAGGAAACGCACGCCACTCACGTCGCCGGAATCATCGGCGCGAGAGGCAATAATCTCACCGGCGTCAGCGGCGTCAACTGGATCACCCGCTTGATGTCGTTGAAATTTCTCGATGCTGATGGCTTTGGCGACACGGCGGATGCGATCGACGCATGCGCCTACGCGAAGATGATGCGCGATCGTTGGGTGTCTACGAGCGGCGCGTCTGGCGCGAACGTACGCGTGCTGAATGCGAGTTTTGGGGGCACTGAGTTTTCGACGTTGTTCAAGAACGCCATCAACAACATGGCTACGTCCGGAATACTCTTCGTCGCCGCGGCCGGCAACATCGACGACGGAACGCGCGAACCAAACAACGACCTGGTCCCGCATTTTCCCTCGAGCTTCGACGCCAGCAATCTGATCGCCGTCGCGTCCACGGACGCAGCCGACAATCTTTCCGGCTTCTCGCACTTTGGCAGCACGAGCGTCGACATGGCCGCTCCCGGTGAAGTCATCCTCAGCACCACGCCGCCCTGCACGGATCCTGGTCCATTTCCAAAACCATGTGAACCTCAGTTTCCAGTCGGCTTTACACCGACGCAGGACACGTACAGTTTCTTTAGCGGCACTTCGATGGCAGCGCCGCAAGTTTCAGGATCAGCGGCATTGCTGTTAGCACAGAATCCAAACCTGACAGTGCAACAGGTGAGAAGCCTGCTGCTGTACAACGGCGACGTCACTCCCGGCCTGCTTGATAAAGTGCTTACCGGACGTCGTCTGAACATCGGCGCAAGCATGCAGTCGTCGCTCGAAAGCGACACAACGAACCCCGGCGCCGTCACCAATCTTCATCTCAATTCTCAAAACGGGCGCACATTCAATGTCGGTTGGACCGCGGCGGGCGATGACGGCGCGGGCGGCGGAGCGGCGAGACTTTATCAGCTCACGTTTGACGACGCATCGGGCCCGGTAATCCCGTTGAAGGGCGTGATACCCGCGGCGCCGGGCAGCGCGCAGAACGTGACCGTGACGATCCCGTATCGACACCTGAACGGCAGTATTCGCGTGGTCGGGTTCGACAACAAGGGCAACGAGAGTTCCCCGGCGTCAGTGCCGGTTCAGGTTCCGGCCCTGGACGGCGATCCTTACGCAATCACTGAAGGCGGCGCGGTCGCACTTTCGACGGGCGGGAACCGCATCAACATCGACGGCGACGATCGTTACGTTGATTTCCTGTTACCCGGGACTTTCGCGTTTCCGTTCTTCGGCGTGAACTTCACCGAGTTGACGATCTCTTCGAACGGCAATCTTTATTTTTCGACTCCGCCGGAGCGCCAGAACCTGCCGCCCGGAAATATCGAGGTCGCCGACGATCCGCCGGGATCGCCGCGCACGCTTGGCGGGTACGCGATGATTGCCGGACTTTGGGAAGACATCGATCTCACCAATGAAGCGCGCGCGGACTCGGGCGTCTACTGGGGTACGCCTGATGGGAACAACGTGCTCCAACCGGTGTCGGCGAGTTCGACGAAGATCATCTTTCGCTGGCAAGGCGTGCCCTGTAACTTCGACCCCTTCCTTGGCGAATGCCAGGGCGGAGCGCCGATCAATTTCGAGATCGAGCTGAACAAAGACGGAACGATCAGGAGCCGTTACGGCGCCGGCAACACGGGCCTGTTTCCGACGGTCGGAATCAGCGGCGGCCAGCACGACCCTTACGTCATCACCAGCCACACATCCGAAGAGTCAGCCATCGGTCTGACGAACGCGGGCCAAATCACGTACACACCACTCCCGGCATTTACGCCAACGACCTTAAGCGCCGGAAACGTCGAGCTGAAGGCCTGGACCATCGAGGGACGGACTTCGGTTTACGTCAAGCTCAATTTCAACGACGCGGGTTTCCGCGTGGTTGACTGGAGCAATCCTGTACAAGTGGGCAATGACTTTTTGGTCAACACGCTGGTCGAGCGATTCAACGGCTCGACCGTTCAGGCAATCACTAACACTGCACAGATCTGGGATCTTGGAGCTATACCGGTTGGCAATTACACGTTCACATTCAAGACTTCCGGTACGACTGCGAAGGTATTGAATTTCAGCGTCAATGCCGGCCCGCCGCCGGTGAACCCAATCGACGCCGCGCGTGAGTTTGTGCGGTGGCAGTACAAAGACTTTCTGCGGCGAGAGCCAGATGGCCCGGGTTGGGACCACTGGACGGGCGAGATCACGGAGTGCACCACGGACCCATCGAAACGCTTTCCTGGCGAGACTGAACCGCAGTGCATCGAACGCAAGCGGGCAAACACCAGCGCCGCGTTCTTCCTGTCGCCGGAATTCTCGAACACTGGTTACTTCGTGTTGCGCGTCTATCGCGGATCGCTCAATCGCATGCCGCACTTCGGCGGCGGGGTCGGGCTGCGCGATGAGTTCACGCGCGACGCAGTAACCGTCGGCACGAACATCGTCCAGAACGACGCACTGGTCCCGGCACAGATCAATGCGAACAAGCAGGCGTTCGTGAACGAGTTTGTCACGCGTCTGGAATTTCGCGCGATCTATGATGGACTGAGCAACACGCAGTACGTCGACAAACTATTTCAGACCACAGGCGTAGTGCCGACGTCTGATGAACGTAATGCGTTGATCAATGGCCTCGGCAACGGTCAGGAGACGAGGGCAAGTGTCCTGTTCAAGGTCGTAGACGGAACCAATACCATCACGGACGGTCATCTTCAGTTCAACACGCGGTACGGCCAGGCGTTCTACGACAACCTGTTCAATGCGGCATTCGTGCAGATGGAGTACTTCGGGTACCTGCTGCGCGATCCGGACGACGGCGGCTATAACTTCTGGCTCGGCAAGTTGAATCAGTTTGGCAACTGGGTCGACGCGCAGATGGTGCTGGCGTTTATCAAATCGCCGGAGTACCGGTCGCGATTCGGGCAACCGTAGGCGGGATTCAGCAATCGAAAGCCGGGTTTTACATGGATCTGGACGTGTAAACCCGGCTGACGTTATGATGCTGGTGGTTTAGCCCCGCGGACCACTCACCCGTTTTAACCCTTCGTAGAGGACCCATGAACTTGCACCACCGAACTCCGCTCGCCCTGACCCTGATTTTCGCCATCTTCCTGACTTCTCTGGGTTTAACGGTATCCGCCCATGCGGCCCAACCATCGTCGACTTCAGCGAGCGACGATAACGACTATTTTCTTATTTACCAGGACGCAAGCGGCGACGCGATCTGCCGCGAGGCTATCGGAGCGGAACGGGACCAGATCGAGAGGACTCGTCCCAAAAACCTACGGCAGGTCAATCACCTTGACATGAACATCATGTCCGCCGAACCGCAGACTGACAACGACGGCACGCACCTGACGATCATTTTGCGGGCCACCCCGGCCCTCGAAGCCAATGTAGCCGCGAAAGCCGCCTTTCTACGCGCAGCAGAGGCGTGGGAAGCAGTAATCCATTCGTCAGCGACAATCTACCTCGACGCCGATTTCACCTCGGACGGTTTCGATAGCCCGACCATTCTGGGTTCCACCAGTTCGCCGCGCCAGACGTTTAGCTACACTGCCGTTAGAACGGCCTTATTGAATGGCGCCAACACGCCGGAGAAGCAGGCCATCTACAACGCGCTGCCGGCTGGTTCGGTGCCCATTGATGTCTCGCCCGGAACCAGCGGCAACGTTTCAGTCTCACATTCCATCGCCCGCAGCATCGGTCTGTTGAATCCGACTGCGCTGGAGACAGACCCCAAAGCGAACATCAAATTCAACTCCGCTTTTAGTTTTGACTTCGATCCGAGCAACGGCATCACCGGCGGCACGACGGATTTTGAAGCCGTCGCCACCCACGAAATCGGCCACGCTCTGGGATTCACCTCGCGAGCGGGCGACGGAGGCACGACGCCCGCGATGTGGGACCTCTATCGTTTCCGCTCCGGCACCACGTCAGGAACTTTTCCGACGGCGACACGAATCATGAGCATCGGCGGCATACCGGATCCGCTCCAATTCTTTTTTGCTCCCGGTCAAACTTTTTCGCCGGGCAGCATAAATGAGCTTGGTCTTTCAACCGGCGGTCCGGAAGCTTTGACTACCACTGGCGGCGACGGCAATCAGTCGAGTCACTGGAAGCAGCAGAGTAAGAACGGCGGTGTTCTTATCGGCATCATGGACCCGCGTATTTCTCAGGGCGTACACCGCACGATCATGCCGAACGATACGAAGGCGCTCGACATCTTCGGCTATAACTCGACGGCTGCGCCTCCTCCGCCTGCGCCTGCGAATGACAACTTCTCCGCCGCGCAAGCTATCACCCGTTGTGCGGGAACGACGACCGGCAGCAACGTCAACGCCACTCGCGAAACCGGTGAGCCAAATCACTCGCCTGACAACGGCGGCGGCAGCCGCTCGATCTGGTACTCGTGGCAAGCGCCGTCCAGTGGACCAGCGCAGGTCACAACCGGCGGCAGCGGTTTCGATACCGTCCTTGGTGTTTACACCGGCGGCGCTGTCGGATCGTTGAGTACGGTCGGGAAGAACGACGACCTAACTCCCGGACAGGTCCTGACCAGCAGCGTCTCATTCACCGCGACCGCTGGCACGGTCTACCGGATCGCAGTCGACGGCTACAACAACAGTGGTTCAGGCGGCGACGTTGGACCAGTTACAGTGAACTGGGCCATCAACGGTTGCAGTGCTGACTGGTCGCCGGCGACCCTCGACGGAAGCCAGGTTGAATTCAAAAACTGGACCATCAACGGCGAAACCTTCATTTACGTCAAGCTCAACTTCCCGACTGCGGGTTTCCGTGTCGCAAGCTGGGGTTCGCCCGTCGTTTCAGGAACCAACAGTTTTTCGGTGAACGCGAATGTCGAGCAATTCAATGGCGGGTCGGCGCAGGTGCTGACTAACTCGGCGCAGATCTACAACCTCGGCGCAATCGCAGCCGGCTCATACTCGTTCACGTTCCAGAACTTCAACTCGAACGTGAAGACACACAACTTCACGGTGTCGTTCGCGCCGCCGACGCCGAATCCGATCGACGACGCGCGTACGTTTGTGTTCTGGCAGTATCGAGACTTCCTGCGGCGCGATCCGGATGCGCCAGGCTGGGACCACTGGACCGGCGAGATCACGGAGTGCACCACCGACCCATCGAAACGCTTTCCTGGCGAGACTGAACCGCAGTGCATCGAACGCAAGCGGGCAAACACCAGCGCGGCGTTCTTCCTGTCGCCGGAATTCTCCAACATGGGTTACTTCGTCCTGCGCGTCTACCGCGGAACGCTCGGCCGCTTTCCGCACTTCGGCGGCGGAACAACCGCAGCGAGCGAGTTCACCCGCGACGCAGCGACCGTCGGCGCCAACATCGTCCAGAACAATGCGCTCGTGCCGTCGCAGATCAATGCGAACAAGCACGCATTTGTGGACGAGTTCGTCACGCGGGCGGAATTTCAGGCAATCTACGGCGGCTTGACGCCGGCGCAGTTTGTCGACAAGCTGAGAGAAACGACCGGCGTTCCGCTTGCCGATGCAGATCGCACCGCGCTGATCAACGAGATCACCGCGAACCCGGCTAATAAGAGCAGTGTCGTGTTCAAAGTCGTCGATGGAACGAACACGATCACTGACGGAGCGCTCCAGTTTCAGACCACATACGGCAAGGCGTTTTACGACAGCCAGTTCAACGCTGCTTTTGTCTACATGGAGTACCTGGGCTACCTGCAGCGCGATCCCGACGACGGCGGCTTCAACTTCTGGCTCGGGAAATTGAACCAGTTCGGCAATTGGGTCGACGCGCAGATGGTCCTGGCATTCATCAAGTCGCCGGAATACCGTTCGCGCTTTGGATCTCCATAAACACGGATTTGACGACGGATCTTCACCGATCAGCCCAAGTCAGGCTCGCCAGGCTCATCTTACTGCCGGCCGTGCTGGCTGCCTGCCTTGGCTTCTTCCTTTCCACCAATTCAACAACACACCCGGTGCATGCTTTCTCTGCTGGTCCACCAGCAGGCTACACCGGCGCGCCCGGTGAAGAACCGGAAGCGTGCGCCGAGTGTCACGTGCCACCTGACGCAGGCACCGGCACGATCTCGATCACCGCGCCGCAAACTTACGTTCCCGGTCAAACCTACCCGATCACCGTCACGCACTCGAATCCGGATCCGACGCGCCGCCGCTGGGGCTTTCAGCTCACGGTGCTCGACACGTCTGACGAGAAAGCCGGCGAGTTACAAACCACAAACGGTCTCACGCAGGTTTTGAACAATCAGGGACCGGGAGGAAAGCGGCAGTACATCGAACATACCGCCGCCGGAACTTTCGTGGGCCAATCGAACGGTGCGAGCTGGACGTTCAACTGGACCGCGCCGGCGGAAGACGTCGGGCCGGTCACTTTCTACACGGCCGGCAACCAGGCCAACAACGACGGCAACACTTCCGGCGACTACATCTACCGCACGTTCGTCGCGGCCGCTCCAGCGTCGACCACGCCTGACTTTGTAATTGGCATTTCGCCTTCGACGAGAAACGTCGTGCCGGGTGGGTCCGCGCAGTACACGATCACGATCACGCCGCTCGCCGGTTTCACTGGCACCGTTGATTTGAACAGCGTGGGCGTGTTTCCGGCAGGCCTCACGATGAATTTCAATCCGGAGTCAGTGACGATTAATGACGCGACGTCGAAGACGTCGACGTTGACTTTGTCGACCTCCAGCGGAACGCCGATCGGCAATCATTTATTCACCGTGGGCGCACAATCGGGCACGTTGACACATGGGCAATCGTTGACGCTGAACGTCGTCAGCGCTAGCAGCGCGGATCTGTCAGTTGTGAAAACAGTGTCGCCGAATCCAGGACAGGTTGCCGTCCCGCTTTCTTATCGGATCGCAGTGACTAACAACGGACCGGCAGCGGCGACAAACGTCACCGTCAACGACGCATTGCCGGGTGGCGTCGCGTTCGGCTCCTCGACGCCGACGCAGGGCGCTTGCAGCGGAACGACGACCGTCAACTGCAACCTCGGCAGCTTGTCTGTTGGCGCGACCGCTGTCGTGACGATCGTCGTCACGCCTTCAGCGCAGGGCCAACTCGCCAATACCGCGACCGTCGCCGCGGGCGAAACTGACTCGGACTCGAGTAACAACTCGTCGTCAATTACGACGTTCATTCAACCAGCCGCGACATCGCCGTCGATGACCGACCCTAATCTGACCGTCAGCACCGTCGTCAGCGGTCTGGACCAGCCGACGAGCCTGGCCTTTCTGGCCGCGAACGATTTCTTCGTGCTCGAAAAAGCGACGGGAAGAGTGCAGCGTGTCACCAATGGAGTCGTGTCCAGCACGGCGCTCGATCTCGCGGTCAACAACGCTTCCGAACGCGGCTTGCTCGGCATTGCGCTCCATCCGCAGTTTGCGGTCAATAATTTCGTCTATCTCTTCTGGACCGAGAGCAGCACCGGCGTTGACACGTCAAACATCGACGAGATCCCACTGCTCGGCAACCGCGTCGATCGTTACGTTTGGAATGGCGCGACCCTGGCTTTCGATCGCAACCTGATCAAGCTGCGCTCGTTGCAGCAGGATGCGGGCCAACCTGCGCGCGGTAATCACAACGGCGGCGTCATTCGTTTCGGCCCTGACGGCAAGCTGTACATCATTTTCGGCGACAACGGGCGGCGTGGTTTCCTGCAAAACATCGTCAGCAACGGGTCTGTACCTGACGATCAGTTTGGTGGGCCAGCGCCAGACAATGCGCACTTCACGGGCGTTATCCTGCGTTTGAACGACGACGGTTCGACTCCTACCGACAATCCATTTTCAGACGTTCTTTCGGTGGTGCTGTCGCCTGAAGCAATCGCCAACGTACACAAAATATTTGCCTATGGCGTGCGCAACAGTTTCGGCATGGCTTTCGATCCAATCGCGGGGAATCTCTGGACGCAGGAGAACGGCGACGACGCTTTCGACGAGATCAATCGCGTCACGCCCGCGTTCAACGGCGGCTGGATTCAGACGATGGGACCGCTCAGCCGTATCGACGAGTACAAATCGATCGAGATGACGTACGGCGCTGGCAATCTTCAGCAACTGCGCTGGCCGCCGTCGAACATCGCGTCGACGCCGCAGGAAGCGGTGTCGCGAATGTACATGATCCCGGGCGCGCAATACGTCGATCCGGAATTCAGTTGGAAGTATGCAGTCGCGCCGTCGCCGATTGGCTTCATCAAGGGGAAAGCGTTGGGTGCGCAGTTCGAAGGCGATCTGCTCGTCGGCGCGTCGCGCACGACGTTGCTCAACGGTTTCCTCTTCCGGTTCAGGCTGGCGGAGGATCGGCAGCATTTCGTCTTCAGCGATCCCCGGCTCGCCGATCGCGTCGCCGACAACGTCGACAAGTTCGATCAGACCGAGAGCGAGAGCCTCGTGATCGGCAAAGACTTCGGCATCACGACCGACATCGTCACTGGTCCGAACGGCAACGTCTTCGTCGTGTCGCTTTCAAATGGCAGCGTTTACGAGATCAAAGCCAGGCCGAATCCGATCGACGACGCGTCGTTCTTTGTTCGCCAGCACTATCTCGATTTTCTCAATCGCCAACCGGACGCGCCTGGGCTGGCCCATTGGACCGGCGAGATCACCGAGTGCGCCGATCCCGCGAAGCGCGGCCCGGGTGAGACGCTCGAAGCTTGCACCGAACGCAAACGCGCGAATACGTCGGCTGCGTTCTTCCTTTCGCCGGAGTATCAGAACACCGGTTATTTCGTGTTGCGTGTTTACTGGGGAACGTTGGGCAAGCTTACGTCTGCTCCGTGTCCCGGCGTGCCGCAGAACCTGCCCGGCCATTGCCGCCCGCGCTTCGCCGACTACATCGCGGATATGAACCAGGTCACGCAGGGCATCGTCGTCAACGACAAACTCGATCCGGCGGTCATCAACGCAAACAAGCATGCCTTCGTCGAGCAGTTCGTGAATCGGGCTGACTTCAAGACCGCGTATCCTGATTCGATGAGCAATGAAGCTTTTGTCGATAAGCTGTTCATGACGACGGGAATAACGCCGAGCACGGCAGATCGAAATGCCTTGATCAGTGGTCTGAACAGTGGTGAAACGCGCGCGAGTGTAGTCTTCAAAGTTGTAGATGGAACACAGACAGTCACGGATGGAGCGTTGGTATTTCAGACCACGTACGGAAAGGCGTTTTACGATCAGGAGTTTGATGCGGCGTTCGTCTTCATGCAGTACGTCGGCTACTTGCGCCGCAATCCCGATCAGGAAGGTTACGACTTCTGGTTCGCCAAGTTGAAACGCTACGGCAACTGGGTCGATGCGCAGTTAGTGCTGGCGTTCATCATCTCACCGGAGTACCGAACTCGGTTCGTCCAATAATCCGTAGATCTTCTCGGCGACTCTTCGCGGAGCCTCGCCATCGTCTTTCATGAGGTTGGTCCACGATCCCATGATTGCTCCACTGCGTTGGGCCAGTTCAAACGCGGCATGCCTTAATTTAAATTCGCGTGCATTTTCCGCCAGCGAAACAATCGTATCCGAGTACGTTGCCGGATGATGCTCCGTTTCCACCACGCGCCGTCCCTGCTTACCCATGCGCGCAAAGCGTTCCGGATCGTCGAGAAGACTCTCGAGGTGCGAACGAATGTCTGCGACCTCGTGCTCCGGGCGCACGTGAGCGACCGTCTCTTCGGATAGCGACTCGTACCAACCCACCTTCGTGACCAGACTCGGCAACCCATGTTCCCAGATCCGTAACTGGCTCGCCGAAGCCTCGCCCATCGTCGGATAGCGAAGATTGATGGCCAGGTTCGCGGTGCTGAGCGCGTGATCCAGGTCTTCCGCCGGCGCGTAGCCGTGTACTTTGACCGTGTCTTTCAGGTTGAGCGTGTGTATGCGTTGGCGCAGAGTTTTAAGGTCGTCGATCTCGCCGTAGATTGCTAACTGAAAGCGGTTTCGTTGCGGTAGTTGGGACAATGCTTCCAACACGGCGTCGAGACGGCGATTGCGGCCGATATGACCGAAGATGATCAAGCGATGCGCGCCGTCTGCCGGACGATCGCTGTTTTTTGGAGGCGCGATCGGGGCGGACGGAAGTGGCGCATAGAACAACGGGCAACGGCTGTCGCGGCGCAGTTCGTCGAAAGCGCTTTTAGTGTGGACCACCGCCGCGAGCGCGTTTTCCAGCACCGCCGGCGTGAGCGGGAAGCGTTGGGCCATGAGATCGAAGTCGCCTTGCCGCGCCGTTACAAACTCCGTCGCCGCCAGCAGTCCTTCCTCGCCGTAGTGCTTCTCAATTTGCGCCAGGTAACCGGCTTCGTCACGCCAGTGTCCGCGGTAGAGGCTCTCGAAGAAGTCGTGCAGCCGCACGTCGTGCAGGACCACGATGCCCGGCGACTGCCGGCTGACCTGCCATATCGATGCGTGATGAAGATGGTTGTTCCCGATGTTATAGAAACTCAGCTCCGCGCGGTTCAGCTCGACCCAATCGACGCGCTCTGGTTGATAGTGGCGCACGGTCGCGTACTGCTCGAGCGCGGGCTCCCAGCCGGTCCGATCGGTCCATAATGTAACTTCCGCGCGCCGGCTCAATTCGGGAAGAATGCCGAACGTGTAGTCGGCGATGCCGGTGCGTGCGGGTGGCAGCGGTGAAAACCAATTGAGCTTCATACTATTAGCCACAAAAAGGCACAAAAAACACAAAGAGAAAACTGGCCTCTCAACAAAACAGAAAACTCGTCTCTCAACAAACAGAACTCGTCTCTCAACAAACAGAAAACTCGTCTCTCCCTGTTTTGTGATTTTTGTGCCTTTTTGTGGCTAACTTTCATGCGAGTAGTTTGTTAACGACCGTTTCCCACGAGAGACTCAGGCTTTCATAACGCGCACGTCCTGCTTCACCCTGTTGTTTAGCTGTGTCGCGGTTTTCCCAGAGCGAGTCGAATGCGCCGGCCAGCGCCTCGGGTGTCGGCTCGGCGATCAGTCCGGTCTTTTGATCGAGAACAAATTCCAGCGGACCGCCGGAGTCAGTGCACGTGATCACCGGTTTTGAAGCGAGCATGGCTTCGAGCGTGACGTAGCCGTAGTCTTCATCCGTGGGCGGATAGACGATGGCGATCGCGTGCGCATAACGGCGTCGCATCTCTTCGCTGCTGATCGGGCCGAGCCATTCGGCGCGCTGGTGTACTTTCAGTTTTCGCGCCTGCGACTTGAGCTGATCGGCGTAGGAGGGCTGGTCCGACGTGCCGGCGAAACAGACGCGCACCGGATTGCGAGTGTGGGCCAGCGCTTCGAGTACGAGCGTCTGTCGTTTGGGAATGCAAAGACGGCTCGGAAAGAAGAGATAGTCTTCTGCTGGTCCACAGTAGAACTGTTCGGCATCAGGCGGTGGATGATAAAGCGGCGTCGACTCGACGTCGCAAAACTTCTTGAGCCGGTGCGCGACGTTCTTCGAGTTCGCGAAGACGGCTTTAGCTTGCGGGATCAGTGTGCGATCGGCTTGTTGAATGACGTCGCGGACGTGCGTGCCGTTCGGGTAGTAGACGAGATCGCTCAGCGGATGGTCCCAGAGTTCGTAGGCGGTGCGATGCTGGTGCAGGATCCACAGCACCTTGTTTGGGTGCGGAATCAGGTACGCCGGAAACTTCAGCCCGATGACGCGATCGACGCGCGTTCCGGCGACTTCCGAGACGTCGAGAAGCTGGCACGCCAGCATGTGGTCCAGGATCTTCTCGGGCGGATACCACTTGAACGGGATCGCGAGGATCTCCGCCTCATGACCAAACCGGCGCAGGGCGTCGCGTAGTCCTTCGGCATGGACCTCAGCGCCTCCGCGAATGAACGGCACCTGGGTGGTCGCGATCAGGATCCTCATGTTTCGCGCTTCCACCCCAGAATGGCGTAATCCATCGGTCCGAAGAAGAAGCCGTTGAACCGCTCGGCGAGCTCGCCTTCGCCGGCGACGCGGCCGGCGTCCCATGGATGCAGGTTCAGCACTTCGACGCGATCGAAGCCGCGGCTTTCGAAGAGAAACTCCATTAGCTCGCTCGGAAGTGGATGATGGTGTGTTGGGTCGAGATAGAAGAAGTTGCTGCCGACGATGACGTTTTCCGGGTTCGGAGTCTCGAAAATCGCGACGCCGCCGGGACGCAGTACGCGCATCACTTCGTCCAGCAGAGTGACGAGCGCGTCGATCGGCATGTGCTCGACGATGTGAAAGCCGGTGACGGCGGCGACGGTTCCGTCAGGCAAGCTGCGCAGGTGAACGAGCGCTTCTTCGTCGACGACGTCGAGCCCGCGCCGGCGGCATTGTTCGAGCGAGACGCGGTTATCTTCGACGCCGCGTGCTTTGATCCCCGTTTCGTTCAAAAGCTCCAGCCACTCGCCGCGGCCTGATCCGAGATCGATCACCAACCCGTCGCGCACAGTCTCGACGTACGGCAGGTATATTTTAAAGCGATCTTTGATCTCGTCACGACTGCCGCGAAAGCGCTCTTCGAGCGCTGCGTAAAGCTCGTCGCTGTGAAGTGACTTGCGGCCGCGCTTCAGTTCGTCGATCAGGGCTTGCAGTTGGTCTGTGCGAACACGGATTTTTTGAATTTCGTTTCGATGTTGATTTTGAAGGTCGTGAAACTGGTTTTGAATTAATTCCTTATCGGTGTTTATGCGCTCGAGAATCCGTGGTTCTATTTGTTTTAATTCAGCGAGTTGGTTTGACTTCGTTTCTTCGACGCGCGCGGAAATGGCATTGATGAAGTCAGCAATCTGCTGGTTCTGCGATAAAACGTAACCGCCAAACTCGCGCTGGTCGCGGACCTGGTGCGGCAGCCGCACCAACGCGATAGCGAGACGCACGAAGTAACCGACGATCGGGAGTTGGCCCAGCCGCCGCACCAGCGCGGGCACGGTCAAGCCGTCAACTTCAACTCCCTTAGCTCTACCCTCGTTCGAGTAGCGCAACGTCGCAAGCAAGTCGATCTTATTGAACACGCCGCTTTGCAGCCGCTTGAGATCGCGGGCAAACTCGGTGGCGTCCGGCGGCCGCTTCAGGATCGCGTGATACGCGCTGTCGACGAATACGCGATCGTGATACCGCAACAGGTCGCCGATGTGGTATCGATTGTTGGAGCGAGGTTGGAAATCAGGTTGCAGCTTGAGTTGCGGAAAGTTCGCGACCACCGGCGTTTCGCGGGGCAGGGAACCGTTTGACACGTCATGCTTTTGTGCCGCGATTGATTCGCGGATGACGGCTGTCAAATCGTCAATTTCGATCCGTGGATGATTCATTTATGCGCATTGGTCTCGATGGTATGCCGCTCACCGAGCTCAAGACCGGGATCGGCGCTTACACGTTTGAGCTGGCCCGGGCCCTTGCTGCGCAGGCGCCGCACGACGATTTCGAGCTCGTTTCGCCGCGCCCTTTTCAATCCGCCGCGATGGTGGACGGCAAGTCTGCCAAGCACTCGCTGGTCTACTCGAAACCGAGCGGGCTTCACCGGCGCTGGTGGACGTTCGGATTGCCCTCCTACATTCGCCGCACGTCGCTGGCCCTTTTTCACGGGACAAACTTCGAGGTGCCGTTGAGGGGCAACTGCCCGACAGTCGTCACGATTCATGATCTTTCCTGGCTGCTGCATTCTAGCACGCATGCAGCGCGTGCCGTCCTGCGCGGGCGTCTGCGTCTGCCGCGCATGGCCCGCCGCGCGACATTGGTCATAACCGATTCAGAACCGGTCCGCCGCGAAGTTTGCGAGCGGCTCGATCTCGCGAGCGATAAGGTGGTGGCGATCCCGTTGGCGCCGCAGCCTGGGTTCGCTCCGTTGCCGCCGGAGGTCACCGCGGACGTGCGCTCGCGTCTTGGCGTGGAAGATGAGTTTCTACTTTTTGCGGGAACGATTGAGCCGCGCAAGAACCTCGTGACTCTGGTGCAGGCGTTTGAAGAGATCCTGCGGACGACGGAGCTGCGCCCTCAGCTTGTCGTAGCCGGGAAAGTCGGGTGGAAGTCGGGCGATCTTTTAGCGCGACTCGAACGATCGCCGCTGACGGAGCGGGTGAAGTTGGTTGGGTACGTGTCTGACGCGGATCTGGGTGCGCTTTATTCGTCGTGCCGGGCGTTTATCTATCCGTCGATCTATGAAGGATTCGGTCTGCCGCCGCTGGAGGCGATGGCGTGCGGGGCTCCGGTGATCGCGAGCGCGGTGCCAAGTGTAACGCCCAACGTGGCACGGGTGATTTCTCCCATTGATATACACGGATTGGCTCGCAGTATTATCGATTTGCTCAGTAATCCGCGTGAACGAGAAAGCTTGTCGCTGAGCGGAATGAAACACGCCGCAAGTTTTTCATGGGAACGGACGGCGAAGTTGACGCGTGAGGTTTACGACGAGGCACTCAAGATAAAAAGCAAACAGGCCAGCTTCAAATGAACTTGAAGCTGGCCTGTCTTGTTTCCTATGTGCCTTTTGTGGTTAGAAACGGCTGCGATATTCAGGCGAGAGGATGAACGCCAATACCATCTGCGCATCCACCCAGTTGCCAAACTGCTTCAACTTACCGAGCCAGTGGTTGAATCCATCCTGATCCGGGTTGCGTCGCAGGTAGCCAACGTACTCCATGAATACGAACGCGTCATCAAACTCTTTGTCGTAAAACGCCTTGCCGTAGGTCGTCTGGAACTGGAGCGCGCCGTCAGTAATCGTGTTCGTGCCGTCGACGATCTTGAACACCACACTACCCTTGTTAGCTGGAGTCGACGCCTCGTTGATCAACGCAGTGCGATCGGCACTTGACAGCGCCACGCCGGTCGTTTGGCTGAGCTTGTCGACAAACTGCGTCGGCGTCAGACTGCCGTAGACGGCCTGAAACTCGGCGCGGTTAATGAACGCTTCGACGAACGCGCGCTTGTTAGCGTTGATGACAGCCGGATCGAGGTGGTCGTTAACGACGATACCCTGCGCGACTGTGGCCATGTCCGCGATGTAATCGCTGTACTTCGGCCGGCAGTGACCCGGAAGGTTTTGCGGCACGCCCGGGCAGCCTGGTGAATTCAGGAGTTTTCCTAATGTTCCCCAGTAGACGCGCAATACGAAGTAAGCCGTGTTATTAGATTCCGGAGAGAGGAAAAACGCCGCGGACGTGTTAGCGCGCTTGCGTTCGATGCACAGCGCGAGCGACTCGCCTGGTCCCCTCTTCGCCGGGTCGTTGCACTCGGTGATCTCACCGGTCCAGTGTGCGTGGCCGGGAGCATCCGGGAAGCGTCGCAGGAAGTCGATATACTGCTGCGCGGCAAAGAAATCGGCATCGTCGATGGTGATCGGAATGTTGGTGCCGGGCCGTAGCCGCAGTGGTTTGACTTTAATGTCGCCGTAGAACAGTTCGGATGGGAGATTTGGGGTCTCGGTCACAATCCGCAGTGTTGGAGGACTTTGCGCCAGCGCCCCTCCGAAAGCAAACATCACTATTAGCGCGATGAAAAAGTATTTACGCATTTACCTTTGCTCCTACAACAATTCGGTGGGAATGTTGTCGTTTTGATAAGACCTGAGGCTGGGGTCACTCTGGGCCCGGCCCGTCTGCCAAGACCGTTTTGAAGTATAAGTAAACGGTGTTTGCGTTGTCAATTCGATTGTCCTTGACGTCAAAGTGACCGAAGAAAGGCATATATGACCGGCCGAGAAGAGTGGGAATCAATAGCCGCGACGAGCGACGACGACGAGCTGCGCGAGCGCATTTTTACGGGTTACAAGAGCGGAAAACCGTTCACGCCCTACGTTCCGACGATCGCAGTGCCCACGGAACTGATTGATGTCCTCGACTTCGGCTGCGGCGTTGGTCGAAACTTCCCCTATTTGAAATCGATTTCGGCGCAGGTGGTGGGTTATGACCTTGAGCCGATGATCGAGCGCTGCCGCGAGCTGGCAACGGAGCCGGTTGATCTCCTTATGTCCGATTGGAAAGACGTCACACGCGGGAGCTTTGATCTCATCTTTGCGGCCCTGGTGCTTCAGCATCTCGAGCCTGATAGCTGCCGTGCCTATCTGGCGGACTTCGCGGAGATGGCGCCTGCGATTTACGTGCTGACGCGGCTTCAGAGTGATTTTGGCGTTAACGTTCTCGGACTCGTGGCCGAGTCGGGACTGTTTGAAGTCGCGGACTGTGCGGAGGTCGAGCACGATCCGCAGCGGAACCAGCTCAAGCAGATCAGCCGCCGTTCCTTCGCTAAGGTCTCGCGTGCGACCGACAATCTTCATTATGAAGTTTTACTCATTCCAAGAGGGTAAAGCCTTTTCTCCCGCAAAGGCGCAAAGGCGCAAAGGTAAAGTCACCAAAGAGAATTCCAAGTTATTTGTCTTCTCTTTGCGCCTTTGCGCCTTTGCGGGAAAAGATTTCCAGGTGACTCACTCCAAGACCGTCATCTTGAAATTCTCAATCCGGAAGATCAGCACGCGCGGATCGAGCGGCGCGTCAACTCTACGGCCGTTGCTGGTGAACTTGATGATCGATTCGCCCGGCGGAACGGAAATCGTCTTCGAATAGAAGACAGGAGTGGCGTTCGTTTTCAGTCGATCGGAAATCAGACCGCTGATGACGAGATCCGCAAACTCCTCGTAGCCGCTCACGAACCACATTTCGAGGCTGACGCTTCTCGCGCGTTGCGACGTGTTGAAAATATGCAGCTCGCCTTCACTGGACGACCAGCGCCAGTTCTTATCCGGCGAAGATTCGAAACCGGAAAAGCCACCCTTCCAATCAAGCAATAGCGGATGAAGCGTCAGTTCCTGTTTCGCTTGCCACTCGGTTTCGGAATACTTCTGACGCAAGCGCCCGTTGTAGTCAGTCGCAGGGAAGAAGACCAACCTCCCGTTCGCGCTGGTGGTCGGTCCAATCTGCAACACGTCGCGCAACTCGGCCTCTATGCGCGCCGCGTCGTCGGCGTTGTAGCCGTTGCGATCGACATAGACGCCACTGAAACCAGCGAAGGCAAGCGATTCGCACATCTGCTCGACGGGCAGCGCCGCGATCTGTTTCAGCCAGAGATCGCCGGCCCGATTCTTCATCGCACCGTAACTCCAGCGCAGGTCCTGCGAATGGAGATAGCCACGCAGATGATCGTAGTCGACCATCTTTTCAACCTGCGGATACTCGGGAAACGGCACGTATGGAAGTTGAAAAACCATCGCGCCCTGCGGCAGCCGAGAATCGATGCCATTCACTAAGGCACGATCGCTTTCAAACTCCGACTTAATCTGCGCGTACTTTGGAACGTAACCGCGGCTGCTTTGATCGAGGAGCGCCGCGATCGATATGAAACCGAGCACGACGTAAAAGACGATTCGAGGGGCGCCCGGCTTTACGCGGGTTTCGTAAAACCATTCGAGGCCGATCACCACCGCGAGTAACGAAAAGAAAGCGATGAAGACGCTGATCCGGTTGTAGCTCCTGATTGCCGGCGACACGAAGAGCGCGAACAGCGAACCGAATCCCCCGATCGTCGCCAGCAGCACCGCGAAAACGTTCAGAATGCTGAGATCGGCTAGCAGTGCGTTGCGTTCGGATCGACGGAAGAAGAGTTGGGCCAGCAACGCGAGAAATCCGATGCTGCCGATTAGTCCCAGCGCCGCGGCGTCGCTTTCCGTGACGTTCGTATTACGGTTGTAGAGATTTTTGATGCGGTTGAAGACGCCGATACGATGTTCGGTGATCGGCAGCAACAGTTGCGAGATCTTCAGACTGTAGATCTCCGGGCCGGCGAGACTTCGCTCCGCTACGTGCGCGTCACCGTGTTTGTAGATGTGAATGATGCTTGGCGCGAGGTTGATGACAACTGTAACAAACGTCACGGCGACGAGCAGGATCGCGGGCGCCAGCGGCCGAAGGCTTCGCCTTGTCAACGCCGCCGAGATCCCCGCGACCAGTAAAAGAAAGCAGGCGAAGAACGGATAGTAGACGCTGTTCGATCCGACCAGGACACAAATGATGATGCTGAGAATGAACTGCCGGCTGCGCCAATTCGTCAATTGGTCCGAAGCGACCCACACCAGAACGAGCACGACGAGCGGAATGAAGTAATATGCCGATAAGAAAAGATGACTCTCGCCGCGCATGAAGTGATACGGCAGGAACGTGTAAAGCAAACTGCCGAAGAGCGCAGTTGCGTACGAGTAGCCGAGTTGGCGGAAGACGTAGAGTGCCAAGATCGTGACGAGCGGGAACGTAAGCAGGTAGAAGATGTTCAGTACGAGAAACGGTTGTTTGGTGAAGAGGCCGATCACGGCGATGACGACGGCGGCGGAGTTATCGACCGCGGGGAAGTCGTACATCTGCATTCCACCGGGTGTGCCGAGCGACGGATTCTGCCAGTACCATCCGTTCTCGACGATGTCTTTGATGAACATGGCGTGAAGCAGGGCGTCGCCGTTGTAGTGGAAGGGAACGTGGAAGTCGGCGCGCCACAGTTTGAGGAGAAAGCACAGGACCAGAGCGGACAATAGAGCCGCGGTAATGTATTGTGAAGCTCGTTTTTTCATTCGTTTGAAGGCATTCGTGCTATCCGTTTTCCTCTATGAGAGCTGCATTAGCTGATCTTACGCACAAAGCAAGACCACGAATGAACCGAATGCGGCAGGACCAGAGTCTGCGTGACACGCTCTATGTCTTCATACTGACTCGCAGCCTTATATTCATCATCTTCATCGCAGTGGGCCACCTCGTCGTCACCACAATACCAGACTCGCCGACCAACGTCCGCGAAGCAACCGTTAACCTCGAAAACGTTTCGATCGCACGCAAGCTGCGCCACAGCATGTGGCGGGCGGATGTGGCCCACTACATGGTCCTCGCCCACGAAGGCTACCTGCGCCAGCCATTCGATATCGAAAACGCCCGCAGCCGCCAGTTCGCCTTCTTCCCGCTGCACCCGCTGCTGCTTTGGCTGCTCAGCCATCTGACTAAAGACGTGATGTTGTGGGGCGCGGCGATGTCGAACCTGTTTCTCTTCATCGGATTGCTGTTTCTGCACAAACTGACGCTTGCCTTTGGCTATGATCTACAGATCGCGCGGCGCGCGATCTTCTACACGGCGACGTTCCCTGTCAGTTATTTTTTCTCCGTCCCGCTTACCGAAGCGCTCTTCCTGATGCTCACCGTCACCAGCTTCTATGCGGCGAAGCGAGAAAACTGGTGGGCCGCCGGCGCTATCGGCGCCTTTGCCTCCGCGGCGCGCCCGCATGGCGTGATCCTGTTACCCGCGCTGATCGTCCTGAGCTGGCAAATGTATCGCTCGCTCCAGATCAAAAAGATTCTGGGACTGCTGTTGGTGCCGGTCGGACTCTGCGCCTACATGCTTTATTCGTGGTGGGCCTGCGGCGATCCTTTGGCTTTCAAACACGCAGTGGCGCACTGGGGCCGCAAGCCCGGCTTCTTTCTGACTACGCTCGGCAAGTATCTGATCCATCCACACATCATCCTCGAGCCCTGGAACTTCAACCTGCTCAACGCAGGCTCGGCGCTGCTCTGTTTCTTCTGTGTCTACCTCTTGCTAAAGCGTCGTGAATGGGCGCTCGCCGTTTACGGTTTCCTGGCGATGTTCGTGCCGCTCTCGACGGGGCTGCTGCAATCGATGGATCGCTACGCGCTGGTCATCTTCCCGATGTACATGGGCCTGGCTATGGTTGCGCAGTCAGAAAGAATAGACACGACGATCAGGTTCATCTTCGTAATCCTGTTGGGAATCATGTCCGCGTTGTATGCCGCGAACTACACCATCGCGGTGGCCTAAAATCCGAGGTTGCAGACCGCAATAGAGAGCGGGCGATCATCGTTGCTGTTGGAATCGTGAAGCGCGGGTTGCCACGTGCGGCTGGCGTGGATTTCCAGTTCGAAAGGCGGTCTCAATTCTGTGGGAACGTCGATCTCCAGCGGTAACCAGTCGTATTCGAACAAAGAAAGACCGCAGACCTCCACGCCATTCAATACAAAGTGCAATTCGATTGGTTTCGATTTCAAATCAGGTATGTGCGTCATCAACTCGAGCCTGATTTTCGACAAATCCGTGTTACCGAATTGGAGCCGAGAGTGATCGTTCATCCAACGCGCGATGCGAGGCGTGTGGTTCGCGGGATACCAGCCCGTTCCGAAAGACGCGCCAGAGAACAGGTCGCTGCGATCGCGGTGTGCGTTGTAGAACGGTTCGGGCGCCGTGTTCGACGCTTTCACCAGCAGATACAGACCACTCGACGGCAGCTTCAATCCCAGGTCTGAGATCTTACCGAAGACATATCCCATCGCCATATCGAACGCATTTCGCTCCGTGAACGAAAGCCCGCGAAGGTAGTTGATGAAATCGGCTTCGAAAGGAACGCCGTATTCGTCGTACTGCTTGATAAACTCCGCCACGCTCAAACAAAGCGTGTAACGCGGCTCGGCTTGCACGCTGGTGAAGAACTTGCGAAACCGAGCGGCGATCTCTTCGTCGACTTCGAGCCCGATATGGCCGTCGATGCCGATGAAGTGAGCCAGTTTCTCCTCGGTCATGGATGAGTAATCGCCGTGCAGTTCGCGATTCAACGATTCGATGCCGTGCATCGTCACGCCGTCAGGGCGCAGCACTCGTTTGATTTCCGCCAGCACCGCGTCTTTTTCGTCAAACGCGATATGGCCGAAGACGTCGAGACTAACGACGTAATCGAAAGAACCGTCTGGAAAAGGCAGATTCGTGAGCTGGGCCACTGATGCGGCGTCGTAACCGTTGCGTTGCGCGAGCTCGACCAGTTCAGGTGAGAAGTCGACGCCGGCCAGGTAAACGTCTTTACGCTTCAACAAAGCGAGCACGCCCTCGCCACAGCCGATGTCGAGTACTGACGCGCCGCGGCGCACGTTGTCATAGACCCACATCGTGCGCGCGAACCCGATGTTAAAGCGATTGACAGCATCGAAGTAGCGCGCGTCAAGGACGCCGCCGGTGTAGAAGCGATCGCGATAGAACTTCGCGATGTCGCTGGTGTTCGCCGCTTTCAGGAGATCTGCGTTTCTAATAATGCGCATTGCTGCGTGGTGATAGTGGCGTTGAGATTGGCAACGCCTTCGATCGGAATATCGCTGAACACGCGGAAGAACAACGCGCCGTCCATCCAGTCGAAGCTCACCGCGGCCGGACTGTGGACCGCGATCGATACCGAATAGAGATCGGGAGCGAGCCAACAGTTGAACGAGAACGTCGTCTCGATCGTGTCGCCGCGTTTGACGCGGCCGCCGCGCAGTCCCTGCACGCGCGTGTTCGTGCCGTAGAGGTGAATGCCGTGACGATTGCGAATGACGAAACCGTAAACCGGATCGTCAATGTCTTCATGAAACACAGCGCGCACGCGGACGTGAACCGGTTCGCCTGTCTCCACCAGCTTCACCGGACGAAAAACGGCGTTCAGCAACTCGACGTGCACGATCTCGGCGTTGCCGTTTCCGTGTCGATAGGTGAATTGGGGCGTCGCTGTTTCCAGGGGCGTCTCGGAAGACGGCCCTGATTTCTCGCGGCGCATCGCCAGTTGGCCGTCGGCGTACGCCGTTTCACGGTCCATGATCACTCTCTGATAGCGATCGAGCACGTCGGCGGGCGTGCCGTCAGCTTCCATTCGTCCGCCATTCAACAGGATCGCCCGGCTGCAAAGCGCGCGTATCGCGCCGGGATCGTGCGACACGAACAGAATCGTCGTGCCGCTTTCCTGCATCTCCTTGATGCGATGCGTGCAGCGATGCTGGAACACGGCGTCGCCGACTGACAGCGCCTCGTCCACGATCAATATATTCGGCGAGGACGCTATCGCGGTCGCAAACGCGAGCCGGACGTACATGCCGCTCGAATAGGTCTTCAACGGTTGATCAATGAATTCGCCAATCTCGGCGAAGCTAGTGATCTCGGGCAGCAGTCGTTCTGTTTCGGATTTGGAGAGGCCCATCAGCGCCGAATTCATGAAGATGTTTTCGATGCCGGTGAACTCCGGATTAAAACCCGCGCCGAGTTCGAGCAACGCTGCGATGCGGCCGTCGTGCCAGACCGTGCCGTGCGTTGGTTCGAGTGTGCCGGTGATGATTTGCAGCAGCGTCGATTTGCCGGAACCGTTCGGTCCGATGATGCCCGTCGTCGTGCCTGCCTCGACTTCAAAACTGATATTGCTGAGCGCCCAGAATTCGCGATGCGTTTTCCAGCGCCCACGCGTCAACGACTCTTTCAGTCGATCGACTGGCCGGTTGTAGATCCGGTATTGCTTCGAGACGGATTCAACGCGAATGGCTGGCGGCATAGGCTTTTGTTAAAGCAAGATCTGACGACACCATTTCTTTGACCAGTGCGCGGAAGGTGTAGGTCGGCTCCCAATCCAAAACACTCCGCGCCTTGGAGGCGTCGCCAATCAATTGATCGACTTCTGAGGGACGGTAGTAGCGCTGATCGACTTTAACGAAGTCGGCGTAATCGAGACCGGCTTCGGCGAAGGCGATTTCGCAAAGCTCGCGCACGCTGTGCGACTTTCCGGTCGCGATGACGAAGTCGTCGGGTTTCGGGAGTTGCAGCATCGCGTGCATGGCGCGGACGTAGTCGGCCGCGTGACCCCAATCGCGTTTTGCTTCGAGGTTGCCGAGGCGCAGTTCCGACGACAGACCGAGTTTGATTCGAGCGACGGCGCTGGTGATCTTTCGGGATACGAATTCGAAACCGCGGCGCGGGCTTTCGTGATTGAACAGAATGCCGCTGACGCAGTGCAGCCCGTATGCATCGCGATAATTTCTCGTTAAGTGGAAGCCGGCGACTTTGCTGATACCGTACGGACTGCGGGGTTGAAACGGCGTCGTCTCTTTTTGCGGCACTTCGTCGACGTTGCCGAACATTTCGCTCGAGCCCGCGAAGTAGAAACGGCACTTCGGGCGGAGCTCGCGTAGTGCGGCGAGAACGTAGTGGGTGCCGTTGATGTTCATGTTCATCGTCGAGAAGCCGTCGGCGAAGCTTTCGGCGACGAAGCTTTGGGCGGCGAGGTGGTAACACTCGTCGAAATCGTGCTGGCTCAGGACGTGGAAAATGCTCGGATAGCTTTCGAGGCTTGCCGGATGGAGGGTGATCTTGTCGAGCAGGTGGGCGATGCGGCTGAAGCGCGTGTCAGGCGCTTCGAGTGCGACGCGGCGCACCAGGCCGTGTACCTCGTAGCCGAGACCCAGAAGGTAATCGGCGAGGTAGCTTCCATCCTGTCCGGTGATACCCGTGATCAGCGCTCGTTTCGTCACGATGGGGGATTGTATCAGTTTTAAGCGTGTCCCCAATTGGGCGCTCGGCGTGTCTATGGTTTATTTGGAACACAGATAGAGAGAATGGTGCGTGCTTGCGTCGTTCAAGGGTTCTGCTTAAAATGGCCGTTCTTTATTGGCCTGTGCGGCAATAATTACTGTCACCATACGACGCTGCTCAGCTCCCCGATGGCATCTAATCTGCTCGTATTCGCGTCTTTATTGCGGAGGATTTCGTGAAGCAATCTTTCTGGTTATTGTGTGCATGCATTACGCTTGTGCTCATTGGGGGCTCACTCGTCTCGGTCTCGGCCCAGACTCCGAGTGCAACTCCCGACCCTTTTCTCGCCCAAATCACTTCGAACCCAAGCACCGCTTTCTCGACAGTAATCGGCGACATGACCGCCAACGGCCGTTTCGTCGTCTTCGTTTCTAACGGCGACCTCTCGACCGAAAAACTAATAGATGGGCGGAACAACGCGGACGGCAACCGCGAGATCTTCCTGCTCGACTACGCGCAGCGACGCATCTTCCAGATCACGAATACGAAGCACGTTCTCAATCCAACGTCGACCCCGTCGCCAACGCCAACACCGTCACCGACGCCAACGCCGAGCCCGACTCCAACACCAGTTCCAACACCCGCGGATCTGACGCAGGTGCGAATCGAGATCGATAATCGGACGCCGATGATCTCTCTGGAGCCCCAACTCATCGACGGCGTGCGCTCTTACATCATCGTCTTCAGTTCGAATGCACCTGATCCGAAGAACTTTAACGGCACGTTTACCGACGCACTCGGGGACGACGCAAACTCTGAAATCTGGATCTATCGCCTTCCCGCTGTCACGGACGTCGATCTGAGCCTCGGCGCCGATCTGCCGCGTGACAATCTCGCGAGAGGAGACTTCTTCCCGGTCACCGGGAATACACTCGCCAGCCGCAAACCGACGGCCGGGTCAGCGAGCCTCGCGCCATTCTTCGCCGACGACAATCGCGAACCGACGATCAGTGACGACGGACGTTTCCTGGCGTTTATCTCCACGCGCAATCTCGTGCCGGGCGTGGGTAACGCCGATGGTAATCCCGAGCTCTTTCTCTACAACATTGCAACCGCCGCGTTGACGCAGGCGACGAACACACAGGATACAACTCCGGGGGTCGGGTTTATCTTTCAGAGTAATCCGAATCTGTCTGCCGACGGATCAGTACTGGCTTTTATTTCCAGCGCGAACCTCGCGACTAACAACGCCGACAACAACGCGGAGATCTTCGTCGCCAATTTCAGCGGCTCTGCGGTGACCAACCTTCGCCAGGTCACGCGCACGCTAAACAACAACGGCAACACGAATGTTTTAAGCCAGGGCCGGCGTTTGAGCCGTGACGGATCGTTCATCGCATTTGAGTCGCGCGCCACCGATCCGAAATCAGGTGCAGCTCCGACGAGCTTTTTTCTTGGGACTTTCGTCTACACCGTCGCGACTGACACCTTCGTCGAGGTCGGACCGCGCGCCGCGGTGTTCACAGACATTGCGCGCTTCCCGACTTTCACCGACTACAACTCTTCGCTTACGCCGTCGAGTCTGGTCTTTGCGTCGGCATTGAACTTCCGTCCTGACGGAACGTTCCCGCCGGCGGCTGAAGATGCGACCGGTCTCAATGTGCAGCGAGCGTCGCAAGTGTTTCTGACTCAGCTACCCGCGTCGTCGTCAAACACGTTCATCCGCCTGACGAACACGCCCGCGCTTTCGACCTTTGGCGGCACGCGTCCCGTGACCAGCGCCACGCGCAAGCGCATATCGTTCGTTCTTGGCGGCGTGGAAACCGGCGGCGGCAACGCCGATTTTTCGCTCGAGCTCTATTACCTGCTGAGCCCGCAGGCGACGGCGACGTCGTCCGCGGTGCTGTCGTTCTTCACCGGCGCGAGCGCCATGCCGGTGGCGGCGGCGACGCCGGTCCCGAGTCCGAGCCCAAGTCCGACGCCAACGCCGAGCCCCGTTCCGGGGTCGCCCCTCGGCGTGGCTGCGGGTGAGTTGACTCTCGTTCGTTCGACCGTTCCGCTGGCGCCTTCAACTGTGGAGGGAGGCGGCGGCTCTGAAACCGAGCGTGCCCCTGCCTTGCCGATCGAACTTAACGGCGTCTCGGTTGCCGTGAATGGCGCCGCGGCGGGACTGTATTTCGTCGGCAACGAGGAACAGCAGATCAATTTCGTCGTGCCGATCGGGTTTACTCAAACCGGCCTCGCGAACGTCGTCATCAACAACGCGGGCACCGTTTTGCGCGGACTCGTTCAGATCGTTGTGGCACAGCCGGATATCTTTACCGATACGGGAGGAGAGGGTGGCCGCGCGGGCGCCCAAAACGTCACAAATCCATTGCTCCCCCCAACAGGAGAACCGTTCAACGTCACCTCAACAGACGAGAATGGCGCCACCGTTCCCACCGAGATCGAGTTGCTTGTAACTGGAATTCGCGGCGTCACCCCAGCCGAAATCACGGTTACTGTCGGCACAACCGCAATCAGCGGCGCAGCGATTCTGGCGGTTCGGCCGGTTCCGGCTATGCCTGGGTTCGACGTTGTAGTCTTCCAACTTCCGGCTTCTTTGGCTGGAGCGGGCGACGTGCCGGTGGTAGTTACGGTTAACAAGGGCGGCGTTACGACCTCCAGTAGACCGGCGGCCACAGCGCCCCACATAACAATCAACTAAAGCCGCAAAAAGGCACAAAGAGCACAAGTAAGACGATTTGTGTTCTTTGTGCCTCTTCTGGCTAAAACCGGCAAGATCCGCCAATCTAAACTCAGATTTTGGCGGATCTTCGGCCGTGAAGCGTGGTACTCTCTAGCCGGCTGTCCTCGCAGGAAACTTACAATGCAGTATCTCGTCGCCATAGTTGCAAGCGTGGCAATTTTTCTGGGTTTCAGCCCGGGAGGACGGCTCGAGATCCGCGATTCATCCGAGTTCGAACCCGCTGCCCAAACCGCTCGCCGCATTCAATGGCCCAAAAAGCGAATCGAGGTCGCCTTCTCGACTTCGTTGATGACTCCCGGCGCGAACATCAAACCGGACAGCGACGTCGTCGGCGCCGCACGCCGCGCGCTGGCACGCTGGTCCAGCCTGGCGAATATCCACTTCGTTGTCACGTGGTCGACGGCCACTTCCGTCAGTCCCGCTGATGACGGCGACGGAGTCAGTCTGATCACCATCGCCGATACAGGCGAGAATGAAGCATTCAATTCAGACACCAGCGCCGGACGCACGCGCGTCTTCTACGATCCGGAGTCCGGCCTGATCGCCGAAGCGGACGTCAGCATCAATCCGCACCCGCGCACCGACGACGGAGCCGAACTGCAATTCTCAACTGACGGCACGCCGGGAACGTTTGATCTCGAAGCCACGTTCACGCACGAGATCGGACACCTTCTCGGTCTAGATCATTCCGCCGTGCTCGGTTCGACGATGCAGGGCCGCCAGGCTTTCAACGGCACTTTCGGATTGCCGGCGTTGACCGAGCGCACGTTGAGTGAAGACGATCGACAAAAACTTCGCAGCCTGTATGGACCAAAGCAAAAGCTCGGCCGCATCGAAGGCCGGCTCGCGGACAACCGCACGCCGGGCGCGCTCATGCCGTTGGGCGGCGTGAACGTTTGGGCCGAAAACGTTGCGAACGGGCGCGTCATCGCCAGCGACGTCACCGCCGAAGACGGCACGTACAAGCTGGAAGGATTGGTGGCTGGACAGTATCGCGTGATGGTTGCGCCGCGAGCCGAAGAAGGAATCACGATCGGCGCGCAGAAGTTTCGCAGTTTCGAAGTGTCGAGCCAGGTGACGGTGAAGTCCGACGCCGCGAGCACGTTGAACCACAACGTGGTGCCTGCGCAGGCGTCGGCGTTGAGCCCGAAGGTGATCGGATTGAATGCGGAGCTTTCAACCGTTGCACTGCCGCTCGAACCGGGCAAACGAGTCAAGGTTTATCTCGGCGGCGAAGGGGTCGATCAAGTGCCCGGCACGAGCATCAGCGTCAACTCGCCGTTCTTCACGATCGATCCGGCCAGTCTGGTGCGCGAACAATTGAACGCGCCGTTTCCCGTGATCAGCGTCGAGGTGCAGGTCGCGCCTAACGCGCCGTTCGGCGATTACACGCTTCGCCTGCAATCCAACTCCGGTGAGACCGCATTCGTTCCCGGCGCGATCACGATCGACCCGGCCGTCGCTTCGGCGATCGCGAACCCGATTGACGATTCTCGTTTCTTCATCAACCAACACTACGCTGACATGACCGGGCGCACGGTAGACGTATCGGCGTTGGATAAACTGACGACGCAGCTTGCGGTGTGCGGCTCGCGCGCCGATTGTCTCCGCGCGACGCGTCTCGAGATTTCGACAAACCTGCTCGCCAACGAGCTATCGTCGAACACGCTGTTTTTGAGTGGTGTTTACTCTTCGGCTTTCGGACGGCGTCCGCGGCTTGCGGAATTTGAGAGTGACCGCGCCGCACTCGTTCACGAGAACGAAGATCAGGATAAGTTACGAACCGCGTTTGCCAACGCTTTCGTGCAGCGGCAGGAGTTCAAGCGCAAGTATCCGGCGACGATGAAGTCCGCGGAGTTTGTCGACTCGATCATCTCGACTGTGGCCCACGCAACCGGCGTCGATCTCGCCGCCGAAAGAGACACTCTGATTACCCTCGTCGACGATCCGAATGCGGGCCGCGCCGCTGTTCTCACCCGCCTGGCAACTCAGCCGGCTGTCGCCGATGCACAGTACAACCAGTCGCTCGTGCTGTTGCAGTATTTCGCGTTCTTCCGGCGCGATCCGGACGACAATGGTTTCAACTCCCTCGTCAACACATTGAAGAACAAGCCGCTGCGCGACTCCGGCGCGGCGCGCTCGATGGTCTGCTCATTTATGAACTCCGAAGAGTACCAATTGCGCTTCGGCATTCTCACCCCGCACCATACCCGCGAATGTAATTAAAAATTCCGTGTTAGCATTGGCGGCGGCTTGAAGGAAAAACTACGCCAGTACCTTGTGTGTCCTGCCTGCGACGGATCTCTCGATCTTTCTGTCTCACGAGCCGAGGACGCGGAGATCATGGAAGGCGAACTGCGCTGCTCTTCGTGTGCTTCCTCGTTTCCGATAACCGGCGGCATCCCGCGTTTTGCGGACCTCGACGAGGTCGAACGCGACAAGCATGCGACGGCCGAGAACTTCGGTTGGCAGTGGAAACACTTCACGCATCACGACGAGAGATACGCGGAGCAGTTTCTCGGTTGGATCGCGCCGGTGACGCCGGAGTTCTTTCGCGACAAGGTCGTGCTGGAAGGCGGATGCGGCAAAGGACGTCACACCTTGTTAGCGGCGCAATGGGGCGCGCGTGAAGTCATTGGCATTGACTTGAGTGAAGCGGTGGAAACAGCGTTTGCCGCCACGCGGGCGGAGCCGAATGCGCACGTCATTCAGGCAGACATTTTTCGGATACCGCTGGCGCGAAAGTTTGATTACGCGTTTTCCGTTGGGGTCCTGCATCATCTGCCTGATCCACGTCAGGGGTTTTTGTCGTTGGTGTCGAAGGTCAAGCCGGGCGGGCAGGTGTCGGCGTGGATTTACGGCGCGGAGAATAATGAGTGGATAGTGCGTTTGGTGAATCCGGTGCGCGAGAAGATCACGTCGCGCATCGATCGGCGCGCGCTGTTGCACCTGTCGAAGGTTCCGGCGGCGGGTTTGTTTCTGGCGACGAAGTTGATCTATGGACCACTAAATCGCCGCGGATCGACGCTCGGTCAGTATCTTTTTTACAACGATTACCTGAGCGCGATCGCGCCGTTTGGCTGGCGCGACCAGCATTTGATCGTGTTCGATCACCTGGTTGCGCCGACCGCGTTCTACATCTCGCGCGAGGAGTTTGAATCGTGGTGGCGCGACGTCGGGGCGACGGATGTGAACATTAGTTGGCATAACAAAAATAGTTGGCGCGGGCTGGGGACGATTACGTAATCGATGGCTTTCGAATACACGATGCGCGCGGAGCTCGTCATCTCGTTTGCCAAGCGGGAGCTGTTGGGCCGTTACAAGGGCTCCTTTCTTGGCATTGCGTGGGCGGTGCTGACGCCGGTGGTGATGATCGCGATCTTCACGTTCATCTTCGCCGGCATCTTCGGCGCGCGCTTCGGCGTCAGCGACTCGACCTGGGACTACGCGCTGTATCTCTTCTGCGGTTTGTTGCCGTGGACGATGTTTCAGGAGTCGGTGCAGCAGTCGGCGAGCACGATCATCACGCATGCGAACCTCGTGAAGCGCGTCGTGTTTCCGCTGGAGACTCTGCCGGCGGCTCAAGTGTTTGCGGCGCTCGGAAATCAGTTGTTCGCAACGATCGGTCTGCTGATCGCGACGGCCGTGATTCTGCGCGAGTTACATCTGACGACTTTATGGCTGCCGGTGCTGTTGATTCCGCAACTGATGTTTGCGCTGGGCGCCGCATGGTTGATCGCTTCACTCGGCGTGTTCCTGCGTGACATCGCGCAGGGGATCACGCTCTTGTTGATGGCGTGGATGTATCTGACGCCTATCATCTATCCGGAATCGATCGTCCCCGATCGTTTTCGCCTTTTGATCAGTTTGAACCCCTTCACGCCTTTGGTCCGAAGCTACCGCCGCATCTTTCTCGAGGGCCTCCCTCCCGACTGGCGCGGCCTCGCATACTTCACCGTCGTCTCATTAGTGGTCTTCCTATTTGGTTATTGGTGGTTCGCCCGCACGCGCAAGAGCTTCGCCGATGTGATCTAATTCGCAAGCCGTAAAGAAAACTGTTCATTCAGACTCAGAACGAACTTTTCCCATTTGCGCTGGAAAAGGACCATGTCGCGTTCGCGGAGGATGGCTTTGAGGGTTTGATAGCCGGTCGGGTCTGTTTTTTGGCGAGCGTGAAATTGTTTGTAGAAACTGACGAGCAGACCTTGCTGTTGCAGGTAGTAGAGGAGATAACGCGACTGCGCGTAGTTAACACCCCGCGAATCGCTGTAAAAAGCGTTCACGTCCATTGCCATCAGATCTTTGAACGAGCCGACCTCGCCGGCTTTGATCGCTTTCTGCAAACCCGGCAGACGCCAGTTCACAAAACCGTGAATGTGCCCGTCTTCTTCACCGCACTGTTCGTACAGCGAGCCGAGACCTTCGTTGAGCCACGGCGGAGACGACGGAAAATTTGCTTCGACAAACGGATGGACGATCTCGTGAACCAATGTCCCGCCGCCGGTCGAGATGTTCATGATCAGCGCTTTATGCGAACGCGAGTAGTAACCGTAGGGCGTCGATGGATTATCGTTGAAGAGCAGCCGCGCGTGCTTTTGGTAGGAAGCGGCGTCCTTGAATAACCAGATGTCGATGGTCTCTTTCGGATCTGCGGTGAAGAAGTCCTGCTTGAGTTTCTCAGCGGCCCACTTGATCGTTCCCTCAGCGCGTTCTTTAACGACCGGCTCCGGTTCGTCGCCGATTACGACAAAAGGCCGCTGGATTACTATCGAGAAATCGTTCGACGGAAGACGCTTTTTTAGATCGGCGATGTGTTTATCAAGATCCGTGTTTTCAACCACGAGGAACGCCGATTGAACGCGAGTCTCTGGTAATTTCAGCAAACTTCGCACGGAGTAACCCAGGTAGTAAAAAGTCTCACGCGCCAACTCGGCGGACTGGCTGCGAAATCCCGTGTAGCGAGTGGTCGTCGTCGGCGACGGATACGCTTCCAGCCCAACGTCCTGGGCCATCGCGAGCGCGCGCCTCATGTGCATCGGATCGCTGACAATCAAAACCTTCTTCAGACCATGAGCGTCCGCCAGTTGCTTCGCAAAGACGAGGTTCTCGTAGGTCGTGTGCGACCTTTGTTCGATCAGTATGTCACTAGGCGAGATGCCGCTGCTGACCGCATACGCCCGCGCCGCCGCGGCCTCGGTCGGCTCGTCGTGGTTTCCCTGGCCGCCCGTGAAGATTATCTTGTGTACTCGACCGCGCCGGTAAAGATCCATCGCGTGATTGATTCGCTCCCGAAAGACCGGCGACACCTGTTGCGACCAAACGGCAGCCCCGAGTACGACCGCCGCATCCGCCTGCATGTCGGGCGACGAGCCCCTAAACGTATAGACCCTCACCGCGGCAAACACGATCGCGATTACCAGCAGGGAGATGATGATCCTTAAAACTGTGACTGCCCGCCTCTTCATACGGCCGACGATGATAGTATGATGCGCGTCATGACAAAAGCATTACGGCGCGCACGCGCGCTGACGCTCATTCTCTTTACATCAGCAATCACGATCAATGCCCAGGAATGGACGCAATGGCGTGGTCCGGCCCGCGACGGCTCAGTCTCCGGCAAAAACGCTCCCGCCAAGTGGCCCGAAGCGCTGCAACGAACGTGGCGGGTCGAGATCGGCGAGGGTTATTCGTCGCCTGTCGTCGCCGCCGGACGTGTTTTCGTCCACGGACGGCGCGATCCGGAAGAGATCGTCGCCGCGATCAACCTCGCGGACGGCAAAGTCGTCTGGGAGCAAAAGTACCAGGCTGTTTTCAAGAAGAACCAGTACGCCGTCGAGATGGCGAAAGGCCCAAACTCCACGCCGCTCATTATCGGCAACCGCCTGTTCACTCTCGGCGTCACCGGCGTGCTCAACGCGTGGGACACCGCGACCGGACGCCTGTTATGGACCCGCGATTTCTCGAAGACGATAGATACCAGCAAGCTCTTCTGCGGCACTGCCGCGTCGCCGATCGCCGTTGACGGAAGAGTCGTGGTGCAGGTCGGCAGCGACATTCACGGCGGACAGGTCCTCGGTCTCAACCCCTCGACCGGCGCGACCGAGTGGGAATGGCGCGGGCTCGGCCCAGGCTACGCCTCGCCCGTTGTTATCGACCTCGGCGGCCGCACGCACCTGGTCACGATGACGGAAGGCTCGATCGTCGGCGTCGACGGCAAGACCGGAAAAGAGATCTGGTCGGTGCCGTTTCCCGACGAATGGCACGAAAACATCACCACGCCGCTCTGGACTGGAAAGCACCTGATCGTCTCCGGCACGCGCCAGGGCACGCTCGCCTACTCACTCACGCAGGCGGACGGAAAATGGCAAGCGACCGAGGTATGGAAGAACCCGGACGTCGCAATGTACATGAGCTCGCCGGTGTTCGGAGACGGCCTGATTTACGGTCATTCGTCCAAAAAGAAGGGGCAATTTGTGGCCCTTGACGCCGAGACGGGCGCCTTGAAATGGGCGACTGAGGGACGCGAGGGCGAGCACGCTTCGTTGCTTCTGACGCCGCAGCACGTCGTTTTCCTGACCAACGGGGCGGACCTGATCGTCGTCAAACGCAACACGCCTGCATTTGCCGTGGAGAAGCGCTACGAAGTGGCCGAAGCGTCGACCTTTGCGATGCCCGTTCTGCTGGGTTCCAACATCCTCGTCCGCGACGCTACGGGAATTATGCTATTGACAGGGAAGTGAGCCACGGATTACACAAGAAGGAAGCCCCTCTCGATCCGTGGACACCGTTTCCCCATTCCTTCTGAATCGTCTCATCGACGCGAGCGTCGACGGTATCTTCGCGTTTGATCGTTACCTCCGGTTTATCGTCTGGAACGCCGCGATGCAGCGTATCTCGGGCTTGAGCAGCCCTCAAGTTCTCGGCCGGAGCGTGATCGAAGTGTTCCCCTTCCTGCGCAACGACCATTGCATTCCGGATGCGCTGACGGGCAAAGCCTCAATCTCGCAGAACCATCTTTACGGACCTTCAGGAACGGGCGCCTTCGAAAGTCATTATTCGCCGCTGCTCGACGAAAGCAACAACATCGCCGGCGGAATCGTGGTCGTCAAAGACATCAGCGCGCGCAAGCAGGCCGAGGAAGCTGTCCATGTCGCAT
>JBKPNH010000069.1:0-5126 GCA_046732535.1 Acidobacteriota bacterium | reverse complement strand
CCTATGAATAGCCCTATGAATAGCCCTATGAATAGCCCTATGAATAGCCCTATGAATAGCTGGTCAAGACGTTGTAATCTACCCATCGCAACAATTCTTACCGGAGAGTCACACATGAAAACTTTGCTTCTTCTGGTTGCCGCTTTTCTGTTCTGCATCACGCCGGTCGTCGCCCAGGACGACACCAGCACCATCAGAAACTTCCTCCGCGTGAACGACCAGTTCTGCACCGGCGGACAACCCAAGATTGAGCACCTGGAAAAACTGAAAGCCGAAGGCGTCAAAGCAATCATCAATCTTCGCCGTCCGACTGAACATCGCGCTGACGAAGAGGAAGCCAAAGCAAAAGAGCTCGGCCTGCGCTACTTCAACATTCCGGTTGTGTACAGCGATCCAAAAGAGGAACAGGCAACCGAGTTTCTGAAGATCACGGACGATCCTGCCAACCGGCCCGCGTTCATTCACTGCACCGCCGCGATTCGCGTCGGCGCTTTCTGGCTGATCCGGCGCGTCTTGCGTGACGGTTGGAAGTTTGAAGACGCGGAAGCCGAGGCGCAAAAGATCGGACTGCGTGAAGCGCCGCACCTCGTTCAGTTTGCGCGCACGTACATCGAGAACCACCAGAAGAAAGCGGAGGCTTCAGATTTGCCCTCGGAACCGATGAAGTTCGGTGCTTTTACGGCGCAGTTTAATCCGGGCGGCACGTTCACACTCGAAGGCACGGGGTGGCCCAAGTTGAACGGCAACTGGAAAAAGAACGGCACGGAAGTGGAACTTGCGATCACCGGCGCGCCTGCCGGCTGCACTGGTCCGGGTAAGTATGTGACCAACGTGAACGGCAATCACCTCTCGTTCGATTTGATCGCCGACGAATGCACGGTGCGGCGAATGATCCTCGATCACAGCACGTGGCGGCCTGCGAGTGAAGCAGCCGCCAAAGCGGTGCGGGAGATCAAGCTCACGGCAGACGCCCGTCCCTCATCGAAGCTGAAGGCAGGCGCGGCGACAGGAAGCTGGCCTTCGTTTCGTGGGCCACACGCTTCGGGTGTCGCCGAAGGACAGAACCTGCCGGACAAGTGGGATGGTAAGACGGGCGAGAACATTCTCTGGCGCACGCCGATTCCCGGGCTGGCGCATTCGAGCCCGGTCGTCTGGGGAAATCGCATCTTTGTTACCAGCGCGATCAGCAGCGAGTCCAAAGCGACCTTCAAACCCGGACTCTACGGTGACGGCGACGCGTCGAAAGATCGCACCGAACACCGTTGGATGATCTATGCGCTCGACAAACAGAGCGGGAAGATCCTTTGGGAACGAGTCGCATACAAAGGCGAGCCGCGCGAGAAGCGTCACATCAAAGCGACTTACGCCAACTCCTCGCCCGCGACTGATGGACGCATCGTCGTCGCCTGGTTCGGATCGCAAGGCGTTCACGCATATGACGTGAGTGGCCGTCATCTTTGGACGGTGGATCTGGGCCGGCTTGATGTGGGCGCCTACGACATTCCAACCTACGAGTGGGGCCATGCGAGTTCGCCCATCATCTGGAAGGATCTCGTCATCCTCCAGTGCGACACGCAAACAGACTCGTTCATCATTGCGCTCGACGCCAACACCGGAAAGACAGTTTGGAAAACCGATCGCGATGAGATTCCGTCGTGGGGCTCGCCGACTGTGGTCACGACTCCGAAAGGCGAAGAGCTTGTCACGAACGCGTCAAACTTCATTCGCGGTTACGATCCACGAACTGGCAAGGAACTGTGGCGGCTGGGTCGCAGTTCGAAGATCACGGCGCCGACGCCGATCTTTGCTGACGACGTGCTCGTCGTTGTCAGTGGACGTGGACCAGAACGCCCGATCTTCGTCGTCAAAGCCGGCGCGCGCGGCGACCTTACGCTGCCCGAAGGCAAGACGAGCAGCGACGACGTCATCTGGAGCCGCACCGGGCGCGGTTCGTACATGCCGACGCCGTTGATCTATAACGGCATTCTCTACGTGCTCGCGAACAACGGTACCTTTGACGCTTACAACCTGAAAACGGGCGAGGAACTGTATCGACAACGTCTGCCGGTGATCGGCAGCGGGTACAGTGCGTCGCCCGTTGCAGCGGATGGCAAGATCTATCTGTCGAATGAAGACGGCGAGATCGTCGTGGTCGGGGCCGGGCAAAAGTTCTCGCACATCGCGACGAACACGATGGGAGAACTCCTGATGGCCACGCCGGCGTTGTCAGACGGCGTGATGTACGTGCGTTCCGCCGAGAGCCTGTTCGCTGTCGGCAAGAAAAAGGTGAGCCGCAGATAAACGCGGATGATAGCCGATGTTTCAAGGAATCACGGGAACCCTCGCAGCGCTGTTAACTTTTTTTGTTGTCGCCGCCTCGATGCAGGGCGGGAGTATCAGGGGCAAAGTCGTTGCCGACATACCGGATCAACGCAGAATACTTCCGGGTGTCGTCGTCACGCTGAGCGGCGAAAGGCTGGGTGACAAGAAGCTTCAAGTGATCACCGATCACGAGGGCGTTTACGCTTTTCCCGGGCTCGTCGCCGGCGATTATGTGCTCACGATAGAATTCGCCGGATTCAAAAAGTACGAACAGAAGATCAGCATTCAGATCGACGCCACGGTCGAACACAACGCACTGTTGCAACCCGTGCCGCTAAGCGAAACGGTGACAGTGAAAGACGATCCCACCGATGCCGTCAGGACTGAATCCACGACTCCGTCAGTCATCACGAATCAGTCCCTGCGCGACGCGCCACTCATCGATCAGAAGTTTCAGGATGCACTGCCGTTGTTACCCGGAGTCGTGCGCGGTCCCGACGGTAACCTGAACATCAAAGGCACACGGCCGAGCCAGAGCGGCATCCTCGTATCGAGCCTGAACGTGACGGATCCGGTGACCGGCACGCCCGCTATCGAGCTGCCGCTGGAAGCAGTGGAAACCGTTCAGGTCCATTCGAATCCGTACTCCGCGGAGTACGGCAGATTCACCGGCGCCGTGACGACGATCGAAACGCGTTCGGGAACGAACGACCTGCGTTACCTCGTAACGGGCGTGTTGCCGCGCCCGCGTTGGCGCGACGGAACGATCTTCGGCATCGGCGCTGCAACGCCGCGCATCGCCGTCGGCGGTCCACTGAAGAAAGACAAACTCTTCTTCTTTCAGAGTCTTGAATACCGCTTCGTCCGCACAAACGTTCCGAGTCTCGAAGACCTCGAAGAACGCCAGCGCGACATCCAACGCGAGAGTTTCGACTCCTTTTCGCGTCTCGACTACGTGATCAATTCCAACAACCGTCTGACGGCGAGTTTTTCCATCTTTCCCCAGAAGCAGGACTACTTCAACCTCAACACTTTCAACCCGTCAGACACGACGGCGAACTTTCACCAGCGCGGCTGGTTCCTAGCGTTCAACGAGCAGGCGACGTTCAAGTCCGGCGCACTGCTGCAATCGAGCTTCAGCGTCAAACAGTTTGACGGCGACATCTTCGGCAACAGCGGCGCGCCTTATCAGATCACTCCCGAACGCAACTTCGGCGGTTGGTTCGATCGCCAGCATCGCGAGAGCCGTCGTTACGAGCTACTCGAAATCTACAACTTCGCGCCTACGACCTGGCGTGGCTCGCACGCATTCAAAGCCGGCGTGAACTACAGCCACACGGCTTACGACGGCAGCGACCGCAGCGCGCCCGTGAGCATCCTGCGCGCGAATGGCACGACGTACCAGCGTATCAACTTCGCCGGCCCGGGCGATCTCGCGCGATCGCAAAACGAGTTTTCCGTGTTCGCGCAGGACAAGTGGATCTTCAATCCGCGTGTCGTGCTCGACCTCGGTCTGCGTTACGACCGCGATCAGATCGGCAAAGAGAACAACTTCGCGCCGCGACTCGGTCTCGTCCTCGTGCCGTTCGCCGGCGGGCGGACTGTTGTACGCGGCGGTGTCGGGCTCTTCTACGACAAGATCCCGCTGAACGTCGGATCTTTCGAGCAGTATCAGGACTTCGTCGTGACGACTTTCGCGAACAACGGGACTACCATCGTCGATGGCCCACGGCTCTTCCTGAATACTGCGCCGGTAGATCTCGAGAACCCGTACAGCCTCGCCTGGAACGCGCAGGTAGATCACGAAATAAACCAACACCTGATGCTCCGACTCGGTTACGAAGAACGCAGCACCCGCCGGGATTTCGTTCTCGAGCCCGTGCCCGATCCGACAACACTCAACAGCGGCAACCTGTTCCTGCTAAACTCCGGACGTTCGCGTTATCGCGAGTTGCAGGCCGTCGCGCGCTTCCGTTTTCAGGAAGGACGCAACATCTTTCTCTCGTACGTCAGATCGCAAGCTCGCGGCAACTTGAACGATTTCAATCATTACTTCGGCAACCTGAAACAAGCGGTCATTCGTCCTGACGAGTACGGCAAGCTGCCGTATGACGTCCCGAACCGGATGCTCTTCTGGGGCGAGTTCTCGCTGCCGTTTGACGTCGTCGCGACTCCGGTTGTCGATTGGCGCAGTGGCTTTCCGTTCTCAATCGTGAACGAGCAGCAGGACTTCGTCGGCCCACGTAACGAGGGCGGACGCTTTCCGTCGTTGTTGACGCTCGACGTGCTCGTCACGAAAGGGTTGACGATTCCCTTTCGCGGCAAGAAGTATCGCGGCCGCGCGGGAATGACGATCTTCAACATCACAAATCACTGGAACCCGCGGGACGTTCAGAACAATCTCGACAGCCGCCAGTTCGGCACCTTTTTCAACAGCCCCGGACTGAGCGTGCGATTGAAATTCGAGTTTGTGAAATACTGAGGACAGCGAACTATGAAAATACTTCTGACACTGCTGCTGTTATGCCTCCCGGTAGCAGCGCAAGTAAAGACTCTGCCCAACGAAACGCCTGACAAGTTCGACCCGACAAACGCCGGCTTCAATTACGTCCGCCGCACAGTCATGATTCCGATGCGCGACGGCGTAAAGCTGCACACGGTAATCCTGATCCCGAAAGGCGCACGAAACGCGCCGATCCTGATGACGCGCACGCCTTACAACGCCGACGAACTGACCAGCCACGCCAACAGTTCGGATCTCGCGTCGATCCTGACCGGCTACGATAACGCCACGGACGTGATCG
>JBKPNH010000068.1:0-43409 GCA_046732535.1 Acidobacteriota bacterium | reverse complement strand
CGTTCTCGGGTGAAGCGGGAGGGCGGCTGTACCGGACTGGTGACGTGGGGCGGTACTTACCCGATGGAGTCATCGAGTACGCGGGGCGGGCGGACGAGCAGGTGAAGGTGCGGGGCTACCGGATCGAGCTGGGCGAGGTTGAGGCAGCGCTCAGAGGGCACGAGTGGGTGCGCGAGTGCGCGGCGGCCGTCAGGGAGGACGGCGCTGACAAGCAGTTAGTTGCTTATCTGGTTCCTCAGGAAGAGAGCGGGGGCGCGGGATTGATTGAAGAGGTACGGACTTTTTTAGAGAGAACATTGCCGGACTACATGATCCCCTCGGCTTTCGTAGTGCTCGACGCGCTGCCGCTAACGCCGAACGGGAAGGTAGATCGGCGCGCCCTGCCCGCGCCGGAGCGGATTCAGGAGGGGCGAGAGCTGGTTCTGCCTCGTACGCCCACGGAGGAGGTCTTGGCGGGCATCTGGGCCGCCGTGCTTAAGCTCGAACCCATCGGCATTCATGACAACTTCTTCAAGTTGGGCGGTCATTCGCTTCTCGCGACACAGGTCGTAGCACGCGCGCGCGAAGCCTTCGACGTAGAGCTGTCGGTTCGCAGCATCTTCGCCGCACCGACCATCGGCAAACTGGCCGAAGAGCTGGAGCGTGTCAGACGCGAGCGGCAGGGCTTCGAGCCCCCGCCGCCGATCACGAAGGTCGAGCGCGGGCGTGAGCTGCCGTTGTCGTTCGCGCAGCAGCGGCTCTGGTTCGCAGACCAACTTGCCCCCGGCAGCCCGCTCTATAACATCTCGGCGGCCGTGCGACTGGCCGGCCCGCTCAACGTCGAGGCGTTGGGGCGCACGTTGAATGAGATCGTCCGCCGCCACGAAGTATTGAGGTCTTCCTTCGTCGCGGTTGACGGCGCGCCGACGCAGATCATCTCGGCGCCGGCGGAGTTGCCGCTCCCGCTGACGGACTTGAGCGGCCTCGCCGAGCAGGAGCGTGAAGAGAGGGCGCGTGAGATGGCGCGCGCCGAGGCGCAGAGACCTTTCGACCTCGCGCGCGGGCCGTTGCTGCGCGCCGAACTGCTGCGGCTCAACGTCGAAGAGCACGTCGTACTCTTGTCCATGCATCACATCGCGGCCGATGCGTGGTCGATGGGCGTCCTTGTCGGAGAGCTGGGGGCGCTCTACGAGGCGTACAGCCGGGGCGAGCAGTCGCCGCTCGAAGAACTGAAAGTGCAGTACGCGGATTACGCGGTCTGGCAGCGCGGGTGGCTGCGGGGCGAGGTGCTTGAGCGTGAGGTGAAGTACTGGGCGGAGCAGTTGAAAAGCGCGCCCCCGTCGCTGGGGTTGCCGACGAGCCGGCCGCGCCCCGCCGTGCCGAGCCACCGCGGGGCGGAGCAGAGTTTCAGGCTATCGGCAGACCTCAGCGAGAGGCTCAGGGAGTTGAGTCGCGGCGAGGGCGTCACGCAGTTCATTACGCTGCTGGCCGCCTTCAAAGTGCTCCTCTCGTACTATTCCAAACAGACCGACATTGTCGTCGGCTCTGATGTTGCCAACCGCAACCGGGTCGAGATCGAGGGGCTGATCGGATTCTTCATCAACATCCTCGTGATGCGTACGGACCTGGACGGCAACCCGACTTTCAAGGAGTTGCTGGCGCGCGTGCGCGAGGTGGCCCTGGGCGCGTACGCGCACCAGGACTTGCCCTTCGAGAAGCTGGTCGAGGAGTTGCGCCCGGAACGCTCTTTGGGCGGCGTGCCGCTGGTGCAGGTAATGTTCTCCTTCCAGAACGCGCCGAGGTCGGAATTAAGGCCGTCCGAGTTGACGCTCAGCACCCTCGAAGCCAAGAACGTCGCGGCCAAGCGCGACCTGACGCTCTTCATGAGCGAGACCGAGGAGGGGCTGGCCGGGACGTGGAACTACAACCGCGACCTCTTTGACGCCGCGACGATGCAGCGTCTCTCGACCAACTTCCTCAGACTGTTGGAGAGGGTCGTGTCGCAGCCCGAGACGCGGCTCGACGAAGTGTCGGAAACCCTGGCAGCAGCCGAAACGGAGCAAGCAATCGTGGAGAAAAGGGTGCATAAAGACGCGAAGCTGAAACAGTTTTTGAACGTCGCGCCGAAGGCCGTCAGCGTGTCGTCGGCGAGCCTCGTGAGGCGGACGCAAGTCGCGCCGGGGCAAGACCTCCCGCTGGTGCTGGTGCCCGCCGTGGGCGACGTGGACTTAGCCGAGTGGGCGCGCGGCCAGCAGGACTTCATTCAGAAGGAGCTGTTAAAGCACGGCGCCATCCTCTTCCGCGGGTTTCACCTTGACTCCGCCGCGCAGGTCGAGCGGTTCGCACAGACGCTCTGCCCTGAACTGTTCGGCGATTACGGCGACCTGCCCAGGGAGGGCGTGAGCGGCAAGATTTATAGCTCGACCCCGTACCCGACCGACCAGCCGATATTGTTCCACAACGAAAGCTCCCACATGCACCGCTGGCCGATGAAGATCTGGTTCTACTGCATCAAGGCCGCCGACGAAGGCGGCGAGACGCCCATCGTGGACTGCCGGAAGGTCTACCAGGCCCTGCCGCCGCGGGTCAGGGAGCAGTTCCTTCGGAAGAAGCTAATGTACGTGCGCAACTACACGGACGGGCTGGACGTGAGCTGGCAGGAGTTCTTCCACACGAGCGACAGGGCGGCCGTCGAAGCGTATTGCAGGGGCGCCGGCATCGAGTGCGAGTGGGGGGAGAACAGTGGCTTGCGCACGCGACAGGTCTGCCCGGCGGTGGTCAAGCACCCCGTCACGGGCGAGACGCTCTTCTTCAATCAAATCCAGTTGCACCACGTCTCGTTCCTCGACCCCGAGGTGCGCGCGTCGCTCTCGCAGCTGCTCGGCACCGAAGACCTCCCACGCAACGTCTTCTACGGCGACGGCTCCACGATTGAGGATTCCGTGATGGAAGAGGTCCTCGCGGTTTACAAACGACTGGCGGTCGCCTTCCCGTGGCGGGAGACGGATCTCCTGATGCTCGACAACATGTTGACGGCGCACGGGCGCAACCCCTACGCCGGGGCGCGGAAGATCGTCGTCGCGATGGGCGAGATGATGACTAAAGATAACCATGACATAACGGCGTAGCAGCCTGGGCACCGCGTGAGGGGAGACACATGTTGAAAGAAGCTATCGAAGGCTACCGCCTGTCACCGCAGCAGAAGCAACTCTGGTCTTTACAACAGTCGGGCGGCTCTTACCGCGCGCAGCGCGCCGTCCTGCTCGAAGGACCGCTCGACGCGGCGGCGCTGAAGGAGGCCGTCGGCAGGGTCGTCGGGCGTCACGAGATTCTGCGCACGACTTTCCCGTACGTGTCGGGCATGAGGACGCCCTTCCAGAGCGTGTCGGAGGACGGTGCGCCTTCGTGGCGCGAGGTCGACCTGAGCGTGTGCGCGGGCGAGCAGCAGGATGCGCGCGTGCGCGCGTTGTTTGAAGAGGACGGGCGGCGGCCCTTCGACTTGCAGCGCGGGCCGCTGGTGCGCGTCTCGCTGGCGAAGCTCGGCCCCGGCGGGCACGTCCTGGTGATTAGCCTGCCCGCGCTCTGCGCCGACGCCTGGACGCTCAACAACCTCACGCGGGAGATCAGCGACTACTACGACGCGGCCCTGCGTGGCGAAGGCCCGCCGGGGGAGGCCGCGCAGTACGTGCGCTTCTCGGAGTGGCAAAGTCAGTTGCTCGAAGATGAGGAGGCCGAGGCGGGGAAGGAACACTGGCGCCGTTATGACCTGTCCGCGGGCGATGTCGCGCTCCCCTTTGAGGCCGACGCTGCGGGCGGCTCGCCGTTCGAGCCGGCGCTCTGCGAGGTGGCGCTCGACGCGCGGTCTTGGCCGCGCGTCGAGGCGGCGTCGTACAGGCACGGCGTCTCGCCCGCGGTGTTCCTGAATGCGTGCTGGCAGATTCTCGTCTTCCGCCTCACCGGCCAGGAGGATTTTATTATCGGCCACGTGCGGGACGGCCGGGAGTACGAGGTGTTGCAGGACGCGCTCGGGTTGTTTGCGAAGTGGGTGCCGCTCGCCTGCCACCTCGAAAGTAGTGACAGGCTGAGCGCGGCCTTAGCCCGGGCCGACGAAGCCATCAGCGAGGCGGCCGAATGGCATGAGTACTTCGTACCGCCGACCGGTGGCCCGCGCGAGGATGGCGAAAGGCCCGCCTTCCTACCGATTCTCTTCGCGTACGAGGATCGGCCGGCGAGCTACTACGCGGGCGGGTTAACGTTCTCCGTCTATACGCAATACTTCTTCGCCGACCGCTTCAAGGTCAAACTCTCATGCGTAAGAAGCGGAGAGACGCTCGCGGCAGAGCTTCAATACGACCCCGCCCTCTATTCGCACCAGTTCATCCATCATGTGGGCGCGGAGTTCGCGGCACTGCTCCTGAGCGCGGCGGAATCCGCAGACCCGTCTATCGGCGAGCTGAACATCATCAGCCCGGAGCAGCGCCGGCAGACCCTCTTCGAGTGGAACCGGACAGCCGAGGAGTTCCCGCAGGGTTTGAGTATTCCTCAACTCTTCGAGGCGCAGGCCGAGCGGACGCCGTACGCCGTGGCGGTCGTCTGCGAAGGAAAGAGCCTCTCCTACCGCGAACTCGACGGACACGCGAACAGTCTCGCGCGCTTGTTGCTTGAGCGCGGCGTCGGAACCGAGACGAGGGTGGCGCTGTGCTTCGAGCGTTCGCTCGAAATGATCGTAGCGCTACTCGGCGTCCTTAAGGCCGGCGGCGCCTACCTTCCGCTCGACCCGGTGTACCCGCGCGAGCGTCTCTCGCTGATGCTACGTGACTCCGGGGCGGCCGCGCTGCTCACGCAAGGGACGCTCGCCGGCACCTTGCCGGAGTTCGACGGCCTGACGCTTTGCCTTGATGGTGACTGGGGAAGCGTCGCCTCATACGACCCCACGCCCCTCAAACGCTCGGTATTTCCCGAGCAGTTGGCCTACGTCATCTACACGTCGGGCTCGACCGGCACCCCGAAGGGGGTCGGCGTCGAGCACCGCCAGCTGGTCAACTACGTCCTGGCGGCCTCGGAGCGGCTGGAGCTGCCAAGCGTGGGTGCCTCCTACGCCTGCGTCTCGACGCCGGCCGCCGACCTCGGCCACACGATGATCTTCCCGGCGCTCTTGCGCGGGGCGACGCTGCACCTCATCAGCGCCGAGTGTGCGGCCGACCCCGTGCTGCTGGCAGAGTACTTCACGCGGCACAGTGTGGACTGCTTGAAGGTGGTGCCGTCACACCTGTCGGCGCTGCTGGCTGGCGCGGGCGGGGTGCTGCCGCGGGGGAGGCTGGTGCTGGGCGGCGAGGCGCTGAGCCGGGAGCTGGTGCGACGGGTCAGGGAGTTAGCGCCCGCTGGCTGCCGCGTCTACAACCACTACGGGCCGACAGAGACGGCCGTCGGCGTGCTCGCCGGCGAGGTGGGCGAGGGCGAGGCGAGCGGGGCGGGAGCGGTGGCCGGGGGGAGTGTGGCGCTAGGGCGGGCGATGGCCAACACGCGCGCCTACGTGCTGGACGGGAGGCTGGAGCCGGTGGGAGTGGGCGTCAAGGGGGAGCTGTACGTGGGCGGGGCGCAGGTCAGCCGCGGGTACGTGGGGCGTGCCGCCACGACGGCGGAGCGGTTCATCCCTGACCCGTATGCCGGGGAGCCGGGGGCGCGGATGTACCGGACTGGGGACGTGGCGCGCCGGTTAGGTGACGGGCGGGTGGAATACGTCGGGCGCGGGGACGGGCAGGTAAAGGTGCGCGGCTACCGGGTGGAGTTGGGCGAGGTCGAGGCGGCAACGCGCCAGCATCCGGCGGTGCGCGAGTGTGTGGTGGTGGCGCGCGAGGGCGACGCGGACTCGTCCGCCATGGCCGCCGGCGCGGGGAGTCAGGCCGGGGAGAGGCGGCTGGCGGCCTACGTGGTCGCGGGCGAGCAGTACCGGCCCGCCTATCAGGGGCAGCGGCGTTATCAACTCCCGAACGGAATGGCGGTCTGCCACCGCAACCGCAACGAGACCGACTACCTCTACCGGGAGATCTTCGCCGAGGAGTGCTACCTCCAGTACGGCATCCGCCTCCCGCCGCGTGCCACCGTCTTCGACCTGGGCGCTAACATCGGCATGTTCACGCTCTTCGCCGCTTCGCGCAGCCCGGGGGCGCGCATCTACAGCTTCGAGCCTATCGGTGAAATCTACGACTGCCTGCGCCGCAACGCCGAGCTGGCCCGGGCGAGCTCGGGCGCCGAGATCAAGACTTATAATATGGGTGTAGGGGCGAGCGAGCGGGAGGAGACGTTCACCTACTACCCGCGGCAGACGATGATGAGCGGCGCGAGCCGCCACGCCGACGCCGCTTACGAGTTGGAAGTCGTAAAGCTGGCGATGCGCAACGAGCGAGAGGCGGGGGCCGAAGAGATGGGTGCGCTGCTGGAGGAGGCGGAGGAGGTGCTGGGCGGAAGGTTCGAGGCGCGGGAGGAGCGGTGCCGGGTGCGGCGCCTCGGAGACGTGCTGCGGGAGGAGGGCGTGGGTTGGATCGACCTGCTGAAGGTGGACGTGCAGCGGGCGGAGGCCGAGGTGCTCGAAGGGATAGAGCAAGAGCAGTGGGCGGGGATCGGGCAGGTGGTGATGGAGGTGCACGACGCCGAAGGGAAGTCGAGCGAGGGGAGGTTGGCGGAGATCAGAGGGAAGCTGGAGGGGCTGGGATACCGGGTGGCGGTCGAGCAGATTGATGCGTTAAAGGGGACGGATCGTTACAATTTATATGCGGTGCGTCCCGAGGTCGATTTACGGGAAGAGACGGAGGTGAGCGGGCGAGCCGAGTCTTCGGGAGTAGCAGTCGCCGGGGACGAAACAGTCGAGGTGAATCTGCCGGGCATACTGACGGTTAGCGAGCTTCGTCGGCATCTGCGTGCGCGCCTACCCGAGTACATGGTGCCGACATCCTTCGTGCTGCTCGACGAGTTGCCACTAACGCCGAACGGGAAGATAGACCGCCGAGCCCTGCCCGCGCCCGAGTCGTTACGGCCGGAGCTGGAGGGAACTTTTGTCGCCCCGAGAGATCTGCTGGAACTTCAACTGACACGTCTCTGGGAGAAGCTCCTCGGTACTCAACCTGTCGGGGTGAGGGATAACTTTTTCGAGTTGGGTGGGCACTCGCTACTGACCGTCCGCTTGATGGCTCGCGTGGAGCAACAGTTCGGTCAAAAGCTTCCCGTCGCCACGATGTTTCAGGGGGCCACGGTGGAACACCTTGCGGGCGTCCTCCGCCGCTGCGCCAAACCCGTGACGACGACGCTCGTGCCGCTCCAGCGTGAAGGCTCCGGGCCGGCCTTCTTCTGTGTTCACCCTTCTGGCGGCAACGTCTTCTGCTACGCAGACCTCTCACGCCGTCTTGGCGCAGACCAGCCCTTCTACGGCTTCCAGTCGCGCGGGTTGGACGGCGTTCACCCGCCGTACACGGATGTGGAATCGATGGCCGCGCATTACGTCGAAGCCCTCTGCGCCGCTCAGCCGGAAGGGCCTTACCTTTTGGGCGGTTACTCGATGGGCGGCGTCGTGGCGTTTGAAATGGCGCGGCAACTTCGGGCGCAGGGCCGAGAGGTGGCGCTGCTTGCGCTCTTAGACGTAAAGGCGCCCGGAGCTGAAGGGGCGTTCGATGAGGACGACGTTTCTCTCCTGGCGAGCTTCGCGCGCGACCTCGGCCTGTCGTTAGACAAGCTCAAGGTCTCTTTGCCGGAGCTGCAACAGTTAGGGCAGGACCAGCAACTCTCGTCCTTACTCGGGCAGGCCCGGGACGCCGGGATAGTGCCTCCGGAACTCGACCTGTCGCAACTGCGGCGACTCCTGAACGTCTTCAAGGCCAACGCGAGGGCGATGCGCTCTTACGCGCCGCAGGTCTACGACGGCCGCGTCACGCTCTTCAACGCTGGCGAGACTGTGGCAAAGAAGGGCAACGACCCTGCCGCCGAGTGGGGCAGGCTAGCCGCGGGCGGGGTCGAGGATTACACTGTGAGCGGCGACCACTACTCATTCATACGCGAACCTCAGGTAGCCTCGTTGGCGCGTTTACTGAAAGCCGGCATCGCCAAGGCGACCGGCGTGTAAGCGGCGGCCGCGTGGGAGGTCGCAGTAAGTCGAGTCCTTATCTATGAGACTTATCTCGTTCCTGATACGCTACTCCCGCGGCGCCGTCATGCTCGCCGTCGGCGCGGGGGTTGTTAGCGGCATCTGTAACATGGGTCTGCTCGTCGTGATAAACAGCGCGTTGAAGAGCGGGCAGTCCAGAGGGCTGGCGTGGGCCTTCTTCGCGCTGTGTCTGGCGCTCCCGCTTTCGAGGTTTGCCTCCGAGGTGCTTTTGACGCGCCTCGGGCAGGGGGCGCTGTTCGAGCTGCGCCTGCGATTGAGTCGACAAATAGTCGCCGCGCCACTGCGTCATCTGGAGGAACTCGGCGCGCACCGGCTGCTGGCGACTCTCACCGAAGACGTGCCGGTGATTACCAATGCGGTGTTGGCCATCCCCGTCCTATGCATCAACGTCGCCGTGGCCGTCGCCGGGCTGTGCTACCTCGGCTGGCTTTCGTGGCCCCTGCTCATCGTCGTGCTGGTCTTCATGGCGGTCGGGATCGCCACTTACCAGATACCGCTCATCAGGGCCGTGCGCTTGCTCAGGCTGGCGCGCGAGGAGAGCGACGCGCTGCTCAACCATTTTCGCGCCCTCATCGGAGGCAATAAGGAGCTGAAGCTGCACAGCCGTCGTCAGGAGGTCTTTCTGTCGAAAGTGCTCCGCACCACGGCGCTCTCCTTTCGCCGCCACAACGTGGCCGGGATGAACATCTACTCCGCCGCCGCGAGCTGGGGGCAGGTGCTTGTTTTTATCGCCGTCGGCCTCACCATTTTTGCCCTCCCGGCGTTGAGACAGCTCGAAGCGCAGACGCTCCTCGGCTACGTCCTCACACTTCTCTACATGATGACGCCGATGCAGCTCATCATGAACACCGTCCCTACCCTCAGCCGGGCCAACGTGGCCTTGAGGAAGATCGAAACCCTCGGCCTCTCGCTCGCCGAACACGCGACCGAGCCGAGCGCGGCCGAAGCCCCGGAGGAGCCCGCCGGAACCTTGCGGCGACTTGAGCTGCGCGGGGTCACGCACACTTACCGTCACGACGGGGAGGAGAGCTCTTTTACCTTAGGCCCCATCGATCTCACGCTTCATCCCGGCCGGCTGCTCTTTCTCGCCGGCGGTAACGGCAGTGGCAAGACTACCCTCGCCAAACTCATCGCGGGGCTGTACGCGCCCGAGCGGGGCGAGATACGGCTGAACGGCGAGGCGATCACCGACGAGAACAGGGCGCAGTACCGGCAGAATTTTTCCGCCGTCTTCTCCGACTTTTACCTCTTCGAGAGCCTCCTCGGGCTAGAGAGTCCGCGCCTGGACGAACACGCGCGGGACTACCTGTCGCGGCTTCAACTCGGGCACAAAGTCGAGGTCAAGGACGGGGCGCTCTCCACCACCGAGTTGTCGCAGGGGCAGCGCAAGCGGCTGGCGCTCCTGACGGCCTACCTCGAAGACCGGCCCATCTATATCTTCGACGAATGGGCCGCCGACCAGGACCCGCTCTTCAAGAACGTCTTCTACTTGCAACTCCTGCCCGAGCTCAGGGCCAGGGGCAAGGCCGTCGTCGTCATCAGCCACGACGACCAGTATTACGATGTAGCTGATGAGCTAATGAAGCTGACCTACGGTCAGATTGAAGGCGAGCCGCAGGGAGAGCACACGTCCAGCGCTGTACGTCCGCTGGCGGTACCCTTTCAGAGATAAGCCTGCTCGGCTCAGCGCTTCCCGCCAGGCGCCAAGCCCGCCAGGCTGCCCGACGAAACGCGAACCCCATCAGTTTGCACGACACTACGCGGATTGGTTGGGCCAACGCGAACAACAGACGGCGGACATACTTTGTCTTAGTCCTCAGGTTAACAACGAAGGTAGATTACAGTTAGCTGTTGTAATCTCGGAAGCTAAATACATTGACGCAGCAAATCCTGCCGGTGGCGCAAGCGCACTCGCCGCGTCGCTTTTTCATCTCGGGCAATACAAGATTGCGGAGGTTAAGAGCTTATGAAAAGCACATGAGATTTTGGTAAGATGACACCGGCAATTGAAAGTTCGAAGGTTGATAAACGGGCTCTGCCTCTTGGCCCAGTCCTCGAGCGGCTTTACGCCGTCATCGCAGACCGTAAGCAAACGCTTCCCGACAAGTCGTACACCACCTATCTCTTTAATCAGGGATTGGACAAGATTTAAAGATGCTTGGTGAGGAAACGACTGAGACTGTGATTGCGGGCCAAGAATGTGGCAAAACGCCCGCTTATCGAGGAAGTTTCTGATCTCATGTACCACCTGCTGGTGCTGTTGGTCGAACGCGGTGTCGGGTTAGATGAGATTGCAATTGAGCTTGAGTCGCGCCGTGGCTAAAAACGGAGCGGCAAAAAGGAGCGCGGAGAGGAGTTATGGAAAACATACTTAAAGACATCCGTTACGGCATTCGAGGCTTGCTGAAACAGCCCGGATTTACACTCATCGCCGTGGCCACGTTAGCCGTCAGCATCGGTGCTAATACGGCGATCTTTAGTGTCGTTAATGCGACTCTTCTGCGTCCCTTGCCTTTCAAAGATCCCAACCAGCTCGTCATGGTTTGGCAAACAGCTAATCAGCAAACCCGGACCTCTGTCGCGGAACCAAACTTTTTGGACTATCAGCAGGACAACCACGTATTCGACCACATGGCTGCATTTAATGGAGCGAACCTGACGCTTACCGGAGGTCCCGATCCTGAACGCCTGCGTGGCGGGCGCGTTACAGCGGATTTCTTCAATGTGCTGGGAACACAAGCGTTTATGGGCCACACGTTTCTTCCCAAAGACGATCAGCCGGGAAACAATACCGTGGTTGTTCTGAGTTATGGCTTGTGGCAGCGCCGTTTTGGCTCCGATAAAAACATTGTGGGCCAAACTATCCAACTCGATTCAAAGCCCTACACCGTCATTGGCGTACTGCCCGCCGATTTTGAGTTTTCTATTCCAACGTACTTCGCGCCTGCGCAATTGTTTGTTCCCATAGTTCTCAGACGCGACAATGAGCAACGCAGTAACGCCTACATGCGCGTCATCGCGCGCTTGAAGCCGGGCGCTACTGCCGAGCAGGCCCAAGCAGAATTGGGCGGCATCGCTCAGCGCATTGCTACGCAATACCGCGAAGTCGGTAGCCTCGGAATCAAGGTCATTTCTCTCAGGGAACAGATAGTCGGAAACATCCGTCACGTTTTGCTGCTGCTGATGGGCGCTGTCGGTTTTGTATTACTGATCGCGTGCGCGAATGTAGCCAATCTCCAGCTTGTGCGGGCCTCCGCAAGACAAAAGGAATTTGCCATTCGCGCGGCTCTTGGAGCCGGTCGCGCGCGCGTCACGCAGCAATTGTTAATTGAGAGTTTGCTCCTATCCACGGTTGGCGCCGTGTTGGGAGTGGGTTTCGCATGGATAGGAATCAAGCTGGTTAGTATGTCTGCTCCCGGACAACTCGCTACCAGCGCAAGTGGTGGCATTGATGTAATGGTGCTGCTCTACACGCTGTTGATTTCAGTTGTGACTGGTGTATTAGCGGGTCTCGCGCCAAGCTTTCATACTTCGACGACCTGGCTAATAGAAACGCTCAAAGAAGGCGGCAGGAATCCGGGCGCCAACACTTCCGGACGACGGATTCGTAATGCACTGACGGTTGCCGAAATCGCTCTTTCACTCGTTCTCCTTATCGGGGCCGGCTTGTTGCTTCGCAGCTTCCAATCATTGCTGGACGTTAAGCCTGGTTTCGAGTCGAAGAACGTACTGACTCTGCGACTGAGTTTACCGCGTTATTCTTATTCCGATGTTTCGCGGCAGTCTACGTTCTACAGTCAAATGCTCGAGCGGGTCGGTACGCTGCCCGGGGTGAAGGCGGTCGGTGGAATTAATGATCTACCACTAACCGCTGATCGTGATTCGACGAACATCGCTATCGAAGGCAATCCGGTTTCGGATGTCAGTCAACTGCCGACAGCCGAAGTACGCTCCGTGACTCCTCGCTATTTTGAAGCGATGAGTATTCCTCTTATTGAAGGACGTGCTTTCGGAAATGATGACAACGGTTCTGCGCCTCCGGTGGTAATCGTCAACCAGACCCTGGTGCGTCGATTTTTCCCGAACGAGAGTCCGGTTGGCCGCCGGATCATGCTCGAAGCAGCTACGCCAAACTCACCATGGATGACAATCGTTGGCGTTGTCGGAGACGTGCGCGATCTCGGCCTGGAGAAACACCCGGACCTCGAAGTCTATCAGCCGTACCAGCAGCAGACATTGTCTTACATGAATATTGTTGCGCGGACGGAGGGTGATCCACGAAGTCTTGCCGGCAGCATGCGCAACGAAATTCGCACGCTCGATACGAGCTTGCCATTGGCTGTGCCTGAGCCGATGGAAAACATCATCGCCGCATCGGTTGAAGCGAGACGCTTTAATCTCACCTTGCTCGGAATTTTTGCTGGTCTTGCGTTGTTCTTGGTTGCGGTGGGAATTTACGGCGTGATGTCTTATGGCGTAACGCAGCGTACTCAGGAGATCGGCGTCCGCATGGCATTGGGCGCCACGCCCCTCGCTATCCTGAAGCTGATCCTGCGCAAGGGAATCATGCTCGCCGGTGCCGGTATAATCATCGGGTTGGCTGGCGCCCTGGTTCTGACTCGACTAATGACGAGCCTGCTGTACGGCGTCACCGCAACCGACACTATTACGTTTGCCGCCGTATCGATCACAATGCTCCTGGTTGCTATGGCCGCGTCGTATCTTCCAGCGCGCCGTGCGACAAAGATCGAACCGCTTGATGCACTAAGAAACGTCTAGCAAACATTATCCATTCCGTACGCTCGGCTATCAGTAGTCTGAAGACAACTGATAGCCGATTTTTTCAATCCCTCACCGCAACCCACCAGGCTCCGCCATCCTTCTAACCTGCAAATCAGTAAGCCGACCCTTCAATCACTAAGTTTTAGCGGACCGGCGGCGGAAGCGCGCCGTACTACACGTTTTCAATGTCTGAACAAACGGGCGAGACAATCTCCACTGTTACCTCTCCAGACGTGAACCCGACCGCAATGGTTCTCGCCTTGGAACAAGTAGCCATTGCCGTCGTGAAGCAATTCCCACGGCAAGCCGAGCAGGATTGGCGACTTCTTTAGCGCTGATCGTGTCAGTCGCACGAACCGCAAATCGAATCTCAGTCTGTCGAGTGTTCGTACAAATGGTTACACGATCTGGCCGATCGGCAAACGGCTGAGATAGCACGCCACGTGGAACTTGAACAGCCACGTGCATACAACATCAAGCTTACGGATTCAATACCTTGCATCAATTTCAAATTTCCCCTACGGAACTATTCTGTGTTGCCGATCAGCATCGATGAAAAGATCAGCGGAAAGATTTACTTAGGGAAAGGAGTTGGCAGAACCAATAATCGTAAGACACTTTGGTCAGGATATAGGATTTAGGGAGTTGAATGGTTTAGCTATAGAACAACGGCTAACAAGAACGGAAGCGAATCACCTTCTGGCAGAAGGGGGCAGATTCGATTTTTCGCATTTGGTTATTATCATCAAAGGCGGAACGCAAGCGCCTACCATTCGTGGCCCAATGTCCCTACGAGGGGGAACACTGTTTTCAAATCAAAGACTCATAGCCTAAGAAGCGCCGTGCCGGCTTCGATACCACGTCCGCGGAACCGAACACAATACGCTTGATAGCGGCAAACCAGATTGCGAGGGAAAGGAGAAATAGAGATGAAGGATTTTATTTAACATTAGAACGTTGCGCTTGGTCCAAGTTTGTCCTACTGGCTAGCGATAGCTGTAACCCTTACCAGAATAACCCATAGAACAGAATCCCGATTCCCATCACTAACGCAGAGATTCCGGCTAACAAGAACGCCGATGATTCAGCGTGCTTTAAACGTAGAGGACTCGTCTGCATCAACGCTTCACGTAGACCTCCGTGGAGCGCCAGGACTATCTCAAGAATCCCGATTCCTAACAAAGTCGACGCCAAAATATACTTCCACATGCCCATAGCGTACTTACAACGTAATCAGAACAGGTACGGAACCATCCGCTTCGTGACTTTCGCATATTCGACATATTCTGGGTACTTCTGCTTACCAATTGCTCCTCACATATCATTCGCACTAGCGCACTCAGTAGCAACAGTATTCCCAACGCGACGCTTACTAAAGACCAGTGTACAACGATCGGAGCCCAACCAAAGACACATGCTGCGGTGTAGATCTGATGTCGTATGATTCGGTAAGGGCCTGTCGTAACCAGCCCACCCGCTGTGGGATTCGCAGCGGCATGAAGCTTCGACGTCCAAAGGTTACGCGGGCCGATACCATCAATGCGACTGCTATTAGCTGAAGAGCAATAGCGATGGGCTGAGCCGTGAACAGCACGCCGATCTCATAAAGGCCAATCAACGCGCCAATCATCACGACCAGTCCAACGATAGAAACCACCTTCAGCATCTGTACTCAACTCCAGGATTCCACAGGGCGATATCGAGCCGCCACAAAGAATACCATCGGCCGCGGCCTTGATAAATAAGCGTAGGTTGAACACTCCGGCCCGCAATGGGCTGAGCTCCTCCCATTCGTTATCGGCGTAAACAGAGAAAGTTAGACCTGACACCCCCCGCGATTATTGGACCATTTCGACAGTTAAAAATTCGGCACGTCCAGGAGGACGCCACATCTTGTCCTCCTTGTTGAGCTCTAGCGCATTAAATGCGTTCCGCCAAATACATGCCTTGGGCTAAGTCGAATAAGACGTCATGGCTGAACGATCACTACAACGCGGCCACTCTGAAGAACTACTTCGGGGAGAAAAGGTTGAAAGAAATCCAACCTCTTGATGTCGAACGTTTCAAGAGCAAGAGACTGGCCACAGAGACCAAGCACGATACCCAACGAGCGCCGGCGTCAGTCAACAGGGAATTTGAGTTGCTGTCGCGGGTTTATAACTTGGCTATCGAAGTCGGGAAGGCTGATACCAATCCTTGTCAGCGCGTGAAGAAGTTCAAGCTGGACAACGAACGATATCGGTTCCTTACGCCAACTGAAGAAGCTGACTTAATGATCTGGTTGGTAAAACCGAGGGAGCACTTGGAACCGCTGGTGATCGTTGCGTTAGGCTTGGGATTAAGAAAACAGGAACAACTAAAACTGCGCCGCGACCAAGTTGATTTTTTCCGCAATGTCGTGGTCGCAAGTCGAACAAAAGGGAAGCGGAATCGTGAAATTCCAATGGATGTCTTAGACGAGCGCGTGAAGCCGATTCTCTGGAATCTCTGTGAGAATAAGAAGGCCGATGAATTCGTCTTCGTCAATACGGACACGAAGAAGCCTTACACCGATGTCAAACGCGCATTCGGTACAGCATGCGAATTAGCTGAACTCAGAAACCTCGAATGGCATGATCTCAGAGCCACCTTTTGTACGCGGTTGGCTATCACAGGTTATGACGCATTCACGATCAAAGCACTAATGGGCCATCGCGATATGAAGACTACCGAACGATATATCCCAGCCCATCGACTCACGCGTCAAGTGGCTTTGGTTGAAAAAAATGTCCACAAATTGGCCACAAATGAAATACGGCCGCCAGTGCTGGCAGCCGTAAGTCGTTGAAATTAATGGTCGGGGCGAGAGGATTCGAACCTCCGACCTCACGGTCCCGAACCGTGCGCTCTACCAGGCTGAGCCACGCCCCGATATGTTGCTAACGCATTCCGATCGCTGGCGAACGCGATTTCCGAAAATCATCCGCTCACGCCGAAATGCACGTGGATAATAGGGAAGGGCGGCAGTCGTGTCAAATTCGTGCCTTGGCGTTGCGGTTGTTCCGACCATTATCGAACGATTCCTGATCAGTCAGTTAATCGACTGCAGAGTCCAGCACCGCCTGGATGATCCTGCGCCTCACGTCGATCCCGTTGAGCCGCTGATCGGCGAGCGTGCTTGTCTCCCCGGAAAACGCCTCGCGATGGCTCCTGATCATCTGTGCATAAACCCCAAGGACAGTAGGGTCTATCACCTCATTCACCCGCAACTCCTCGACAAGCAGCGACGCGTACGTAGCCTGCGAATTCCGCAGATCTCCCGCTGCTTTATAGTCCTCCGCTAACTCACCCACACTCTGAACGTAAAGCTTAAACGCATCCGCATATTCTTCAGCGTTCCACTTCTCAACACCGGTCACCGTCAGCGAAGTGCGCTTCAGCAGACCGTCCACCACACTCAGCTTGCGTTTACTAGCCTCCAGCGCATCGTTGAATCGCGACTGGCGCACGTACATATGTTCCAACGCTCCCAGCGTGCGCCAGGTTGCTTTCTCCGAGCCCGGCGATTTTGACAAGACCTCGAGCGCCTCTCTCAACACTCGCTCACCTTCAGCAGCCTGGCTCATTTCACTTGCATACAAACTTCCCAACTGCGAGTAGGCCTCGCCATAGAGCTGCCCTCCGCTGCCGCTGCTCGCATCACCTGACGACTTAGCCAACATTTCCGCCGCAGATCGATATCGCTTCACCGCTTCCTCCTGGTTGTTCAGATGAAGACGATATAGATCGCCAAGCTTCAGAAAAAGTACTGCCCGCTTTTCATTTCCCTCGCGACTCGTGTCGACTGTAATCACCCTTGAAGCAATCGCGAGCATATACATGTGCTCCGCGGTCGAGTATCTCTCCAGCTTCACGAACAAGTCGCCGCTACGTTCCAAGTGCACAGCATTGTCCTTGAGCTGGCGTGTAAGCTCCTGACGATTCGCTGAGACTACTTTTGCAGACCTCTGTATCGTGAGAACATACCGTCGCGAAAGCTCCGCATTTTGAAGCTCCTGGCCCAGTTCGAACGCCCACTTCGCTTTCTGCTCACGGTCCGTGTTCGAATAAACTTCGCCGAGATTGCTGTAGATCTCGGCAAGTTCGCTCAGACCCAATTGTCGTTCCTCAGAAATGCTGAAGAGCTCCTTTTCCTGAAGATCGATCGCGCGCATCAAATACGACTCAGCTTGGTCGTAATTGTTCTGCACAGCATAGAACTGAGAAATCTCCTTCAACGCCTCGAGCTCGCCTCCCTGCTGTTGGCGATTCGCCAGGACGCGTTTGAAGTAAGGCTCTGCTTCAGAGTACTTGCCAACGTCACGATAAAGCCGCGCGATCATCTCGAGGTTCGCCGTCTCATAAATCTGGTCAATCAAGTTGGGATTGGCGACAAGGTAATTCACCGCGCGCGTGTAATACTCCTCAGCCTTCGTAGGATTGCCCGCCTCTAGATAAGTGTGACCGAGACCATGCAGCGCGTCGAACATCTCAGGGCTTCTCGCGCCGGATACTTTCTCGTGAATCGCCACCGACTGTTGATACGCATCAACCGCCTCGTTCATTTTGCCAAGCCGGCGCTTCGAGGCGCCGATATTCGCCAGCACCCACGCCTGAAGTTTCGCCAAACTCGGATCCTGTGCGACTTTCTCCGGCGTGATCATCTGGTTCGTCATCTCAAACTCGTAAAGCGCGCCGCCGTAGTTGCCACGTTGAAACGAATCGAGACCGTTGCGACTCTGTGAGTCCAACTGCAACCGTTCCGCACTTCGTTGGGCCTGATCGCGAGCGGCGGTCGCCGCTTTGGCCGCCTGTTTTTCACGTTCGGCGGCGGCTTTCTGTTCGATCGTCGCACGACGCGCTTCGCCTTCGCGTGCAGCCGCGAGTTTTGCAGCCGCGTCGGCGCGCTGACTCTCAACCTTTGCTTTCTTCTCTTCGTCCTGCGCGTGCTGGCTTTCTTCTTCGGCCTTTTTCTGGGCCACTTCCGCGGACAGGCGGTGCGCTTCCGAATCTTTTCTCGCCGCTTCTTCGGCCTTAAAACTCACGCGCGCTTCTTCCGCCAGCGATTGCGCAAGTGTGGCGTTACGTTTCGCCTTCGCGAAGGCGAATACAGAAGCTCCCGCCGCCACTACTGCAAGAATGGAGATCAAGACGAGAGCAAACGTGAAGCGGCGCAGACGTTGGGCCACTCGGCGCTGTTGTTCGGCGAAGCGCTCAGCCTGCTCGCGGTCGTGACGCTCACGTTCCAACTCCGCAGTGCGCTGCCGTTCGCGTTCCGCCACCGCTGCATCGCGCGCAGCTTTACTTTGCTGCAAATAAGCGATCGACTCGTTAAAGTCTGGATGGTAGCGCTCGGCCCACGCGGCATTCGGTGCCGTCTGTTGCTGCCAGTCGATAGCGATCTGAAGCGCGGGATCCTGAATCAGTCCTTCGTTGCCTTCGCGGTGCAGCGCCGCTGTTTCGGCAAGACGGCGATAGATGCGCGCCGACTGCGCCTCTTCGTTCACCCACTCTTTCAAGCGCTGCCAATTGCGAATCAAGCTTTCGTGCGAGATATCGATAACGGTATCAGGACGCAGCGGAACGCTGGTGGGTGGCATCAGGAATGAACGCCCGCCGCCGCGAAACACCTCGATCACAAAGCTCATTTCCTTAAAGCTCGCGCCGGTGATGGCGCACAGTGCATCCATCCGCGTGGGCCGGCGGATCTCTCGATTGTCCGCGCCGCGTTCGGTAAGCGCTTTGAACATCTTCTCCGCGACGGCGCGACTGTGATCGTCGTGCAGATCATTAAACGCTTCGTCAGCATGGCGGGACAGCGCGTCGGACATAGTGCCGATCGCTTCGTAATGCTCCATGCCGATCGGTTCGCCGTTGCGACGGTGCGTCTGCCAGTGGTCCCACGTGCGCATGAGAGCGTGCTGGAGAATCGGCAGTTGATCGGGATTGTCGCCGACATCATTCAGCAGTCGATTCACCAGCGGCTCGGTGATCTTTCCGCGGGTGACGCCGACTGGGCCGGTAACGGCGAAACGCCGCTCGTCGCGCGTCATGCGCGGGATCAAATACTGTCCGTCGTTGATGGCTTCGGGAAGTCCCTGAAACTGAGAGCAGTCGCCGAGAAAGTCGGAACGCATCGTGAGCACGACGTAGATCGACAGCTCACGCTGCTGTGAGGCTTCGAGCAACAATTTGACGAAAGCAGCCGCTTCATCTGCGTTGGTGTTTTCCCTCACTGCGCGGAAACGAAACAACTCTTCGAACTGGTCCACGACGATGAGCAGCTTGTCGTGTTCGCCGAGCCGTCCCTGGCGGGCGACGTCGACGATCCCGAGCGAGCCGCCTCTCAAAGTCGCGTCGATCACCGCTTCGGCTTCGTCTTCACGCAGACCGGCGCCTGCTTCTGATAGAACGTCTTTCCTCACCAACTCCGCGGCGAGGTTTCCGATCGGATCGCCGCCGGGCCGCATCACCGCGATGCGCCATCCGGATCCTGCTCCAGCCATCATGCCGCCGTGCAAGGCGGGCATCAGGCCCGCGCGAATGAGCGACGACTTGCCGCTGCCGGAAGTACCCACCACCGCCAGAAAACGCGTGCGCTGAAGACGCGTGAGCAACGCGTCCGCCTGACCTTCGCGGCCGAAGAACAATCGATACTCATCAGTCTCAAAAGGACGTAAACCGGGGAAGGGATTCTTAAAACGTTTCGCTTGGCTCATCGTTGCTCTCCTTCCGACGCGTGCACGGCGGTGACGAAGTCGCGCAGGTCGTTAGGGTCGAATGAATCATAATTGCGTATGACATAGGGAACGAGATGAGTAAGGAAGTCTTCTTTCTGCTCACTCTGTGGCGCGCCGACGTAAACGGCGCTCGCGGACCAATCGTCTTCGCGTCCGTAGCCGTAGGCTTTCTCGAGATCTTCGAGATTCTTGCGCACCCACGGTTCGTCGCCGTTGCCAAAATAGACCAGCGCGGCGTCGCACTCGCGCAGGTTCTTATGGTGATAGTCCATCAGCTCGCGGCCCTCGCCGTCGAGCCAGGTGATGACTTCGATGTTCTGCTTGAAGAGATACTCTTTAATAGGACGCACTAAGCTTCGATCGCGGTTCTCGCAGATGAGATAGACCTGTTTCAGTTTTGAACGCGTCCGTGGAGCTGGCGTCTTCGCTGCCGGCGGACTCAGTTTCTCGACGATGCGAGTCTTCAAATCCTCAATGGTTGTCTGTAACAACTCCGCGCCGCAGCCGATACGGTTTTGAACGCTGGTGATGAACTGTTTCTGACGTTCGTCGGTGACTTCAAGTGACGGCGTCATCAATCCGGGCGGCATCCATAACAGACGAGCGAAACTCGAGTTGCTAGCGCAGTGTTGCGCGGCGAGGTCTTCCTGAATACTAACGAGCGAGCGCGGATCGTCTTCGGGCGATGATCCGTAACGTTTGCCGATCAGGTGGACGGAGAGCACGCTGCGCTGTAACGCCTCTTTCACCGCGCTCTGAATCTCCGGCAACTCCTCGGCAGGAAGTTTCGCTTCGGGCAGCACTGCGTAGCCGCGTTGCAGCAACTCGTCGCGCACGAGATCGCGTTCGCTGGTGAGATCGGAAGTCGTTTCAGCAAGGTAGACAGACTTCTGCGTTCCGTTGCTCGCAGCAGCGACAGAAGCGGTAACGACGGGCGAAGGGCTGGCTTGCGGTGTTGGTACGACGAGCGGGCCGGTCGCCCGATCCTTGGCATGCTTCAACATAGCGAGCATGTTTGAAATGTCCCAGGCGAGACGACGAAGCGCCGTCCAATAACGCGGATCTTTGCTCGGCGTGACTTCAGGCCCAAACTCGACAGGCATGTCGCCTTCCATCTCGTAAAACGGGTAACCGATCAGTTCGCGCAGCGGCTCGGGCTCCTTTTTCGTCAGGTGGAACAGCAGCGGCGTCTTGATCACTTTGAAGATGCGGGAACGATATGCGGGTGCGCCGGGCGGGGCCTCTGACTGACAGAAAGCTTCGATCTCACGCCGGCACCAGTCAGACTGAACATAACGCGGCGACAGGATCGGGATCAGCAACAGCGAATTTGTGACGCCTGCGCTAATGGCGCCGGTCAGGAGATCGTTTCCGTGGAGACTGCGTTCGTCGCGCCAGATAACCGGGAGATAGCCAAGGTTGGTACTCACAAGTCGCGGCAGGCGTTCGACCAGGAGGTCAACCCAGCCCTTGACGTCACCGGCTGGATCCTCGTCGTCAAGATGTCCGTAACTGATAAAAATGTCATATGTATGGGGCATTGAATTTTCTCGGGACTTCCACTGGACAGCGGAGAGCGGCGGCCTCAAGTAGGCAAGTTGCAACCGAGTTGCTGTATACATTGCAGGCCGTAATCCTGTCAACAAACAGAGAGAGATCCGCGTCTTTAAAGTAATGAGACTATCCGGCCGCGCCGTGCGTCTAAAACCTTGATCGACGGCTTTGCGAAGGGGTATAGTGACCTTCAACTTGGGTTAACGAACCCCGGTCGCCCTGCCACCGACGAGCTCACCTGGAATCGGCATTTGTTTTCGGAAATCGTGACGGAGCCCATACCTTATGAAACGCAGTCTCCCGTGCGCGGCTCGACTCTTTAGCTACTCTTTTTTACTGGTCCTGATCTGTGCCGGCCTGTCGACCGCCTCCGCGGCAACGAATAAGAAGCCGATTCTGATCAGCCAGTCCACTTCGACGCGCGCCGTCGCACTCGAGTGCGCGACGATGCGGGCCGAACCGTTTCCGCTTACTTCCTCCGTCATCTACAGCTCTGATACCAGGACCCGGATCTGCATCTTCGCGATGGACCTCGAACTGCTGCCCGGCGAGGGCGCGAATGCTTTCTCGTCAGACATGCAGGATGGAAACGGGAAGATTTATCCGTTGCGCGTCGAATATGTGGGCCAGGTGCCGAGCTTTCCCGGTGTCACGATGGTGGCGCTCAGACTATCGGACGATCTTGGAGACGCCGGCGACGTTCTTCTGCGACTGAACCTGCACGGAATGTCGAGTAATCGCGTGCGCGTGGCGATCGGTCATTCAGGTGGCGGGCCACCGGACGATCAAGGCGCGGTCGCGACTCCCGCTCCGGGAGTTCCGCCGGGCGCCGATCCACCGTTAGTGCCCGATCCCTACACTGGACCGGCATCCGACGCCGACACGGTTCGTTTTCTTGAACAAGCGAGTTGGGGACCCACGCCGGCCGAAGTCGCGCGCGTGAAGGCGATGGGCTTCAAAGCGTATCTCGACGAGCAGTTCAGCACGCCACCGGCAAATCCGGCAAAGGGATCAAACTATCCGGATCTCGTTTTCCCGCTCGACGACAGCACACAGCAGTGTCCGGCAACTTCAGTCGATCCGAATTACAACCAGAGTGTCTGCATTCGCGATCTCTATTCGATGTATCCGATACATCGACAGTTCTACACTCGGGCGTTTTATGGAAGCGATCAATTGCGGCAGCGCGTCGCGTTTGCGTTGCACCAGATCCTGGTTGTGTCGGCGAACAGCGAAGTCAATCGTCCGAGCTGGATGACGATCTACCTGCAAGCGCTGGATCGTAACGCGTTCGGCAGTTACCGCTTCTTGCTTAGCGAGATCACGCTCACGCCGGCGATGGGCGAGTATCTCGATATGCGGCTCAGCACGCGAACGAACCCGAATGAAAACTTCGCGCGCGAGGTCCTTCAGCTATTTTCGATCGGCACGGAAGTGCTTAATCTGGACGGTACTCCGCAACTCGATGCGCAAGGCGTTCCACTCGCGACTTACACACAGGCGAACGTCAACGAATTCACGCGCGTCTTCACCGGTTGGAACTTCAATCCCACCTTACTCGGCGCCGGCATTACCAACTTCCGCGATCCGATGGTCCCACGTCCGTCCGGCCAAAACCACGACGCCGGCGCGAAGACGTTGTTGAATGGTTTTACGATCCCTGCCTGTACGAGCACGACGTCGGCACAGAATGTCGCGTGCGCGCAATCAGACATGAACACGGTGATGGATCACATTTCGAACCATCCGAACGTTGGGCCGTTCTTGAGCAAGCAGTTGATTCAGCACCTGGTGACGAGCAATCCGAGCCCCGCTTACGTCGAACGCGTTGCGCGCGTCTTCAACAACGACTGCAACGGTCTTTATCCGCAAGGCTGCACGAACACGCGCGGTAACCTGAAATTCGTCGTGCAGGCGATTCTGTTGGATCCGGAAGCGCGCGGCGACCTGAAGACAGCGCCCAACTACGGCAAGCTGCGCGAGCCGGTGCAATACATAGCCGGTTTCCTCCGCGCCTTTAATGTGAAGTCATTCGACAAGCTGTCGACCAGCGACGGGGTCCTGGGTAACAGATCGAGCAGCGACTTCAGCGGCCAGTTGGACCAGTTCATTTTCCAGCCCGCGACCGTGTTTAGTTACTACCAACCGGGTTACGAAGTGCCGGGTACGAAGATACTCGGTCCCGCCTTCGGAATCTTGTCGACGACCACGACCTTGCGCCGGGCGAACGTGATCAACACGCTCACCTACTCGGGAGTTGCTTCGAACGCGTCGCCGACACCTGCGAGCCCGGATCGACCGCGCGGCACATCAATCGATATCGCCAATCTTGAAGCGCTCGCGGGAAATCCGCTCGACGTCGTGAACGTGCTCGATGCGCTTCTGTTGCACGGAACAATGAACCCGCAGATGCGTACGTCGATCATCACCGCCATGAATGCGATCAACGACGCCAACGTCACGACTCGCAATCAAAAACGAGCGCGAGCCGCGGTCTACCTGGGGGCGACGTCTTCGCAGTACGACATTCAGAGATAACGACCATGTCAACATCACGCAGAGATTTCTTACGCACAACAGCCTGCGCGCTCGGCGGCATGGCGCTCGCTTCAACTATCGACACGTTTGGCGTGGTCCAGGCGCTGACTCCGCAGGGCGCGACTGGTTACAAAGCGCTCGTCTGCGTGTTCCTGAACGGCGGTAACGACGGCAACAACATGCTCGTCTCGCTCGATCAGTACAACGGACCAGCAGGCAGTCTCGTCGAAGGTTACTCAAACGTGCGCGCCTCGTCGGGATTGGCGATCCCGCAGGCGAGTCTGCTGCCGGTGTCGCCAGTGAGCGGCGGCTCGTACGGCTTTCACCCAAACATGCCAGAGGTCCGCGACCTCTTCAATCAGGGCAAGCTGGCAGTGCTCTGCAACAACGGGCCATTGGTCGAACCGTTGACGCGCACGACTTATCAAAACGGCACCGGCAAGAAGCCGCTGCAGCTCTTTTCACATTCGGATCAGGTAGGACTGTTTCAAACCGCAATTGCTAACTCGGTCAGTCAAACCGGCTGGGGCGGCAGGCTTGCGGACAAGACGATCGGTCTGAACGGAGGAGCGACGTTTCCGAGTAACGTTTCAATTGCCGGCATCAACCTGTTACTCACCGGCGCAGACACGCGTCAACTCGCCGTCGCCGATTCGAATACGACCCTGGCGAACGTGTTGCAACTGAATAACGCGCCTGGTGCGAGTGTGTCAGACATCAATTCGCGGCTGGCTTCCTTCAATGAATTGGGTACTCTTGACCACCAGTTCAAGTTGATCAAAGCAGCGAGCGACACGCGTTCGAGCTCGATGCAAACCGACGCCGCGCTCAGCAGCGTCAATCCGACTCTGGCGACGGTGTTTCCCAACACTTCGCTGGGACGTCAACTCAGGCAGGTCGCGCTGCTGATCAAGGCCTGCACGGATCCGGCTGCCGGCATCAACATGAAGCGCCAGATCTTCTTCACGCAGATCGGGGGATTCGACACGCACTCCGCTGAGATCGGCGGGCAGGGTGCTCTACTGACGCAGGTTAGCCAGGCGATCACCGCCTTTTACGCTGCGACTGTCGAGCTCGCAATGCAGGACAACGTCGTGACGTTCACGATGTCTGACTTTGGGCGGACTTTGCAACCGGCGGGCACCGGCGTGAATCAAGTCGGCACCGATCACGCGTGGGGAAATCATCAACTCATCGCGGGCGGCGCGGTGTTGGGCCATACGTTCTATGGCAATTATCCGATCCTTCGATTGGGTGGGCCGGACGACACGGACGGCGGATCGGGGCCGCGCGGCCGCTGGATACCGACGACGTCAGTCGAACAATATGCTGCGACCTTGGCGCTTTGGTACGGATTACCAAGCGCTGATCTTCCGGCGGTGTTTCCGTTGATTAGCAGGTTCGCGACGCCGAACCTCGGCTTCATGGCTTGATAACAGTCGCTTCCTTCAGCAACGTGTTGCGCTGATCGACCTCGATCGACGTTGGCGGGTCGGTCAGTTGAACGGTCTCGACGACCTCTTTGCTTGTCGGTTTCAGAATCACGTCGCGTTTGCCTTTCGCCGTTATGATCGTGATCGGCACGTGATCCAGAAACGCGTTGCCAGACTGTAGCTGCCGCAGTACCAACCGCACCTCTCTTTTCTGCCGCCATTCCCACGACAGTTGATACTTCGGATGCCCACTCTCGTAGATCCATCGTTTGAAGAAGCCACTGAGATCCTTGCCTGAAGCTTTCTCGAGTGCGACACGCAGATCTTCCGTCGTCGCGGTCGTTTCTTTGTGCGTGTGATAGTAATCGCGGATGCCGCGGAAGAAGACGTCGTCGCCCAGCGACGAGCGCAGCATGTGAAGCACCCATCCACCCTTCTGGTAATTGTTGGGGTTAAGCAGGTCGAGCAGATTTTCGGTGTCGCGATCGAAGATAGGCGTGGGTTTCTTCTTTTCGTAGTCGAAGACTGTTTCGGCTGCGCGTTTCATGTAGTCCTGAAACGCTGCCTCGCCTTCGGCGTGCTGCAAAAACAGACCCGCAAAGTAGGTGGCAAAGCCTTCGCTCAACCAAAGGTCGGCCCATGTCGACTCGGTCACGGAATCCCCAAACCACTGGTGTGCGATCTCGTGAGAGATCAGATTCACGGTTCCTCTGGGAATACCATACGGCATGCTGATCTTCGACGATGGCTTGGGATCGAATAACGTGGTGGTGAAGACAATGGCGCTCGAGTTTTCCATGCCGCCGTAACGCGTAGCGCCAACGATCATGGCCAACTTCTCGTACGGGTACGGCGCGATGAGCTCGTGGAAATACTCCAGCGACGGAATCGTAGGCGCAAACCCTTTCAGAGCGAGATGACCTTCCGATTTCGGCACGTAATAAGTGATCGGCACGGGCGCTCGCCGGCTGGGTTCGAGACGCGCAAACTGGCCCACCGCGATGATCATGCAGTAAGGCGGAATCGGAACGCCTTCGGAATACGTCCAGGTACGCGCGCCGTTGGCGGTTGTTTCGACGCGGTCCAGCTTTCCGTTGGCGACGACTTCGTCACCTGCCGGCGCGGTGATGTTGAATGTGACCGTCGCTTTCGCAGAGGGATGATCGAACGTCGGAATCCAATAATGAACGCGGTTGGGCCAGTTGTCGCCTACTGCTGACGGCTTCTTGTCCTTGTCGGCGCTCATGATCAGACCGTCTTTCGGTTTGCCGCTGTATGCGACCTCGATCACAAGCTTCGTGCCTGGATTCGCCGCTTCCGCGAGCGTGACTTCGAGTCTACCGTTCTTGTGCGTGAACGATGCCGGTTTCGAGTCGACTGTGACTTTCGACGTCTTCATCTCGCCGAAGTCGAAGTCGATCAGCGACGTCTTCTTGAGCACGAGCACGTCGATGCGCGCGCTGCCCGCGACGATCTCCGAGAGCTGATCGTTGAGCGTCAGGCTGACGACGTAGTGTTTCGGTTGCCATTTGTCGATCAGTCGTTCGACGCGGACGGCGTAAGCGAGCGATGACAGAAGTAAAAGAAGGAGCAGGGATCTTAAAAGGGTCATGAAGTTTATCGGATGCCAAGCATCAGGAGAGCTGAACGGTCAGACACGGATCTTTCAGAGTCGAGCCATTTGCGATACTCGACCAGCTCGTCGTCCCTGACGGGCCGATTGCCCAGACGCGCTGCGGGCGTGCGTTCGAAGGCGCGGTTGGTCAACGCCATGTGTGCCTTGCCTACCGGCAAGGGCGTCGCGCCGGCCAGCGCCGCTTCAACGGTTTCGACGTCAGGAAAGAACTCGTCGTACGCCAAAAGGTGCCAGATCGTGTCGGATCCGTTGCCTTCAACGGCGAGCACGCGGAGCACTCCAAAGCCGCTTTCGAGCTGAAAAACCAGGTCGTCTCCAGGATTGAAAATGTGATTTGCCAAACGAAAACGACACCCCTAGAATCAACGGATTCGCGATGAGCCAGTTCGATTCGAACAAAGACTACTACGCCGTTTTGGGTGTCGACAAGGATGCTTCCCAAGTCGAGATCGATCGCCACTACAAGCGGATGGCCTCGAAGCATCATCCGGATCGCGGCGGCAGCGAAGAGCAAATGAAGTCGGTCAACGAGGCTTACGGTGTGCTCAAAGACCAGAGCTCGCGCCGCGCTTACGACGCGACTCGACGTCCGCGAGTAACCGCGTCCTCGTTTGCCGTGGTCACGACTCCGACGGCACGCGACACCGGCGCCTTCGGTCATTGTCTCAGCGCCGGACTCTGTTTGATCGCCGGACTGTTTCTGCTGTTATTGGTCCGCTTCCAGTGGATTTTTATCCTTTGGCCACTCGCGATACTGGCAGTGTTCGTCGTCGGCTTCGGCGTGCTCCTCGCACGCAGCGCGATGGTGAAGGTCAACGAGTCGCTTCCCGTCACAAATCGTTTCAAACGACACACGAAACTTCAGGAAGTCGCGTTCTGGGCGTTGATCGTCACCGGAGGGTACGGTCTTTATCTGCTGATGACTTACTAAGAGGAGCGAGATGATTGAGGGGCTGGACCTGCTGTTTTTGGAAGTCAACAGTCTCGAAGAGTCACTCGCGTTCTACAGCGGCGTGTTGGGAATGGAGGTCGAGTCAGTCAACGTCGAGGCGGAACCGCCGATGGCCAAGCTTCGCGCAGGCGTTTTAAAGATTACGTTGGCCCAGCATCTGGAGACGATGCTCCGGCGCGGGCGCGGCGTTCACTTCTTCGTCGGCGTCGAAGACGTAGATCGATACTACGAGCAGCTCATCGAAAGGGGGGCGGACATTTTGCCGCCGGTCGACGAAGGTTGGGGCGGCCGCTTCATCACTCTCGAAGATCCCGATAAGTATCGGTTCTTTTTTGTGACATGGAATTAGAGTTATGCAGTACATCGAAAATCCGCCAAACCCGTGGTTAGTACATTCCGTCGAATGGATCGGCGAACCACCGCAAGCGAAGCTCGAAGTCTTCGAAGAGACTGAGACGCGCCACATCATCACTCACAACGACAGCCCCGACGTCGGCTTCGATTACACCGTCAACTGTTATCGCGGCTGCATACACGGCTGCACTTACTGCTTCAGCCGGCCCACGCATGAGTATCTCGGTTACGGCGCGGGCACTGACTTCGATCGCAAGATCGTGGCGAAGGTGAACGCTCCTCAACTGCTTCGCAAGGAGCTGATGAAACCATCGTGGAAGGGCGACGAGATCGTCTTCTCGTTCACGTCCGATCCGTACATACCACTCGAGGCAAACTACAAACTCACGCGGCGCTGTTTGGAGATCTGTGCGGAGTTTCGTAATCCGGTCGGCATCATCACTAAATCTGCGATGGTTCGTCGAGACATCGACGTACTTCAGGATCTCTCGCGCAATGCGAGCTTGGGAGTGTTCCTGACGATTCCGTTCACGGACGTTGAAGTGGCGCGTGCGGTCGAACCATACGCACCGCTGCCGGAAGCGAGATTTCACGCAATGGAGGCACTTGCCGCGGCGGGCATCAAGGTCGGCATCGGCATTGCGCCCGTCATTCCCGGTTTATCTACTGACATTCCGGTGTTGCTCAAGCGCGCGAAAGAGGCAGGCGCTGAGCAGGCGTTCATCAACATGCTGCGGTTGCCGGGCAATGTCGCCCCGTATTTTGAGGAACGATTGCGTGAGAAGTTGCCGACCAAAGCCGACCGCGTGATGAACCGCATCCGCGAAGCTCGCGGTGGAAAGTTGAATTCCAGCGTCTTCGGCGAACGGATGCGCGGCAAGGGCGAATACTGGCAAGCAACGGAGCGTCTCTTCAAAATCCACTGCGAACGGCTCGGCTTCAACAAGAAGCGCGAACATAAAACCGCTGCCTCCACCACTTTTCGCAGACCATCAGCGCAACCAAATCTCTTTGGTTAGGGTATAATACCCACCACCAAAAACATCCCCAGCATCAGGAGGCCACTGGCGATGCTTATTCGCGACGTGATCCGTAATCGTGAGCCTTACTCGACCAAGGCATCTGCCACTGTGCAGGAGGCCGCCGAGTTTATGGCTGCGCGCAACATCGGCGCCGTTTGCGTGGTTGACGAGGAGGGAAAGCTGCTCGGCGTCTTTTCCGAACGCGACGTGTTGAATCGCATCGTCGTGGCGCACCGCGATCCGCTCACGGTGAGGGTCGGCGAGGTGACAAGCGAGTTGCGCGCCGTGATCCAGTGTGACGAAACTCCCCATCAGGCACTCGAACGAATGGAGATGATCGGCACACGCCACCTGCCTGTCGTCGACGGTGAACGATGGGTCGGGATGCTCTCGATGCGCGATCTACTGCGGGTCGAGGTCGGCGAGCAGGGCGATGAGATCAAACTGCTTCACGAGTACATCCAACACTAAGCCCCCCAACCTAAGCGTCAGTTAAATTCGAATCCGTATGAAATGCTCTCTATTTGTGCTCGCTATACTTCTGGCCTTTGGTTGTAGCCAGGCGCCTGCGGGTCGCGGCGCAGGCGAGATCGCCGGCTCGCCGCAAACTAACACTGACTTCAAAATAGAAAAGGTTGTGGGTGGATTGGAAGTCCCGTGGTCCATTGTGTGGGCGCCGGACGGGCGGATGATCTTTACCGAGCGCGCGGGCCGCGTGCGCGTGTTTGAAAAGGGAACTCTGCGGGAGAAACCGTTGTTTGTCGTCCCTGACGTCGAACCGAGCGGCGAGAGCGGCTTGATGAGCGTTGCGCTTCATCCACAGTTCGCCACGAACCGTTTTGTCTATCTCTCATACGCGTACTCCAGCGGCGGAACGCAGGTGCGCGTGGTGCGTTATCGCGAGACGCCCGAAGGCCTCGTCGATCCAAAAGTGATCATCGAAAACATTCCCGCGGCGCAATTTCACGCCGGCTGCCGCATTCGCTTCGGGCCTGACGGCAAGCTTTACATCACCACAGGCGATGCGACAAAACGCGATCTCGCGCAGAAGCTCGACTCCCTCGCCGGAAAAACGTTGAGGTTAAACGACGACGGCACGGTCCCTTCGGACAATCCGTTCACCGGCCAAAAGGAGGCGCGTCCGGAGATCTGGTCAGTGGGCCACCGCAACGCGCAGGGACTGGACTTTCAACCGGGCAGCAACCTGATGTTTCAAACCGAGCACGGGCCGAGCAACTTTGATGGTCCGCCGGGCGGCGACGAAGTGAACATCGTCGAGAAAGGGAAGAACTACGGTTGGCCCACCATTCATCACAAACAGACCGGAGAAGGGCTTGAGCCTCCCTTGCTCGAGTACACGCCTGCGTGTGCACCGGCGAGCGGCACGTTCTATCGCGGCTCGGTGTTTTCCCGTTTCAGGGGAAACTTCTTTTTCGGTTGCTTGCGGGGCGAGCGGTTGATCCGAGTGGTGTTGGATGGCCGTCGCGTCGTGAGTCAGGAAGATTTGATCAAGGACTACGGACGGATTCGCGATGTAGCCGAAGGTCCGGATGGGTTCCTGTACTTTTCGACGTCGAATAAGGATGGACGCGGCAAACCAGCGAGCGATGACGATCGGATCCTGCGGCTTGTTCCAGTGTCTAAATGATCCGTGGTTAGACTTTCTGCGCGAGGATCGCCGTCTTGCTCCAACCAATCGCCTCTCGCCGTGGAAAACGGTACTGATGAACGATGCGGAAGTGGTGCTCCGTTTGGTTGATCACTTCCTTCGGCGGGTGGCTCTTAAACCGGAACAGGATCTCGAGAAACTTCCCCGCGAGTCCGGGATGCACTGGCAGATGCAGCAAGTGGCCGCCCGGGACGAGCACCCGCGCAAGCTCCGTCAACCCATCGGCCAGCGGCACGTACTCGAGCGCGCCAGAAGTCACCACCAAATCCAACGACTCATCCGCAAAAGGCAGGCATAAAAGATTTCCCTGGGCAAACGTGACGTCGCGTTTTCGCCCGTCGCTGTAATAGAGCGCCTTCCGCGCGGCCACTACCGACGTTTGAGACAAATCGAGCGCCGTGATGGTGACGGGGAAGCGAATCGCCCGTAAAAGCGCCATCGTCAGCAGCCCCGTGCCACAGCCGGCATCGAGAATGCGATGGCCGCGCGACACAGGCAGCGGATGGGTCTGAAAATACTGATCCAACGAGCGGCCGTAACCATTGACTTTGAAGGTCAGGTCGTAAAACCGGGCGATCCTGTCGTAATAGGATCCTGCGCGCGCCTCGGTTTTGGTTGCGGTCAGAGCATACTCCATCAGTTTCTCCTAAGCCTTACTTAGTGGGAACGAATACGACGATGTCAGTTTATTTCATCCCGGGATTGGCCGGCAATTGTAGCGTTCCCCTGCCTTTAACTCAATCTAAAAAGGGATGCGAATGTGTTCCGGCAATGTAAGAAAGCTCTTACAAAACCCAGGATCTGCAAGAATCGGCGTCGAAAACCGTTCCAGAAAGTGGCTGCAATCCGGTCGGTCAGGAGGTTCCGATGAGTCGAATGCGTTTTCTGGTGGCGGGTCTGGTGGTTGCGGTGGCGGTGGCGCTGGGAACTGTCAAAGCGCAGGAGTCAACGCAGGGAAGACGCGTTGTTGTTCCCAAGCCGAGCTTTGAAGTCGACGTATTGGTCGAGGGACGGCCGCTGGATGAGTATTACTCTCACGGCCAGATTTATATCGAGGCGCTCAGGGGCGCCGAATACGAACTCAGACTCAGAAATCCTTCCGGCAACCGTGTCGCAGTCGCGCTTTTCGTGGATGGACTGAATACGATCGACGCGAGCCGCACGTCAGCGTGGGATGCGAGCAAGTGGGTCATCGAGCCCTATCAGACAATCACTATCAGCGGCTGGCAAACGAGCTCCGAGCGGGCGCGGAAGTTTTATTTCACAACCGAACGCGACTCATATGCCGCTAAACGCGGGAGTACTGCAAGTATTGGATTGATCTCCGCGGTTTTCTTTCGTGAACGGCGTCGCGTCGTCCCAGTGACACCACCTTATCCGATCCGTGAAGAGACGCAATCCTCCGCAGGTGAGTCGCGTGCGCCGTCTGCGAAGTCGCGATCGATGGAAGACGCAGCGACAGGCATCGGGCGTTCGATCCGGCACGACGTTGACTACGTCGACATGGATCTCGAGTCACGCCCGGCCGCGGAAGTCACAATCAGATACGAGTATTGCAATCGCAGATGCCGCTGAACTTACTTGCGAACAAGATCCGCTGTGTAGAGCTCACGGTAGACGCGATAGTTTGACATCACCTTCTGGACGTAGCCCTTGGTCTCGTCAAACCCGACTTCCGCAGTGAACACGCCCGGATCTTTTTGTTTCGATCGTTGCAGCCAGCGCGCAACGTTGTCTTCACCGCCGTTGTATGACGCCGCGACCGGCTCGAGCATCTTCGGAAACAGTCCGGTCAGATACTCGAGGTATTCGGCGCCGAGCGTGATCGACGTGTCAGGTTGATAGAGTTGCGTCTCACTCACCGAGCGAAGTCCCGCGCCCGGTCCATACTTCACCGCCGCGTCCATCGTAAGCTGCAACAGACCACGAGCACCGGCCGGTGACTTGGCCGTAGGTTTGAAGACACTCTCCTGTTTGATCAACGCCAGGATGAAACGGGGATCGAGCTTCCGCGCTTTCGCCGCACGCAGTATCGAATCGCGATACGGCGCCGGATACGCAGCGGCCACGCTCGCGATCGATGTGCTGACCTGACGCTCGCGGTCGGCGACGATCTCGGCTCGTTTCCGTCCTGCGATTGCTTCCAACCGTTGCGTTGCCAGCCAGCCGTAATACGACTCGACGCCGTCCGGAATCGCGAGATAAGCGTTGAAGGCTTCGTCTTTCCTGCCTGCCTGTTCGAGGCTGTACGCGTAGAGATACGCGACTTCGGAGCGCGAAGTGTCCACTGCCTTCGAGAACGATCGTTTCGATAACTCGTCCGCCGCGCGCACGGCGTCACTCCAGTTCCCTTGGGCGATGTGCAGGCGCAGCGCGGCGAAGATGGCGTTGGTTTCCACTGCCGTGCCCGCGAAGCGCTGCCGGGTCTTGTTTACCCATGCGAGTGCTTCCGATGGGCGGTTGGCTTCACGCAGCGTGTCGATGACGTTCAAATGCGCGGTGTCGATTCGTTCGCCGTTTGGGAAACGCTCGACGTATTCCATGTAGCGCGACGCGGATTCGGAGAAGCGTCCCATGCGCAGGAGCGACGCGGCGCTGAAGTTTAACGCCTCGCGCCCTTCTTTAGTGGCGGTGTATTTTTGGGCCAGATCGTTGAAGACCGTGTATCCGTCTTCGTAGACCTTGCCAAGGAAGTAAGAGCGGCCGATGCCGAGCAGCGCTTCGGGGACGCGCGGATCTTGCGGATAGTTCTCGATCAGCGTCTGCCAGTGAGCGCGTGCTTCGGCGAAGGCGCGAACGCTGAGGTAGACGGCGGCGCGCCGCATGTGCTCCGCCGGTGTGAGCTTCTGCAAGTTTCCGCTGGCATCGCGGCCGGCAGCGTCACTGCGCCGGACTGACGATAGCGTCGCCTCACTGGCCGATTGTGCGTTCGCATTTACTAAGGGAATGAACAGCAGAACGATAGCAATTCTAAGTAACACTTACTCTATTTCTCCCCTGCCGGGTCTGATGGGTCTTCGATGATCTCGAAGCTGGATTGGATTTCCACGCCGGGTCGCAGCGTCGCCGCCACGCTGCAGTATTTAGTATCTGAAAGCTCGATGGCCTGCGCCACCGCTTTGGGGCGAAAGCCCGCGCCCAGTCAGAATGTGATGTACTTTCATCGACGTGAACTTGCGCGGGTACTCGTCACGGCGTTCACCGCTAACTTCGACGACGTAACGCGTAACGTGTTGCCGCTTCTTCGCCATGATGCTTGCGACGTCCGTCGCCGTACACGATCCAAGGGCCAGCAGGAGCAACTCGACCGGCGACGGCGCGGATGAACGCTCATGGTCCGTGTCGAGCACGATCGCATGACCGGACGGACTGGTGCCGACAAACAAATCGTCACTCACAAACTGCACTACGGCTTTCACGCTGTTCGCTGACATTCTTTGGACGTAGACCGCGTCTCGCGTGAACAGCATAACACACGAATAACACGGCAGCCTGAACGCGAAACTTTCGTTCTGCAACTCGCCGATCGTGTTATGATTCAGTTCGGTTTTACGACCCACCTCACTGCGGCAACTTCAAAGGTACAGTCTCGTATTATTCCCTTGGCCCAGGGGAGACCCTTTGATGAGTAGAGTGGGAGGACCATCATGTCTGAGATCCTTGTTGTCGACGACGACGACATAATCCGGGACACCCTGTGTGAGCTCTTTTCACAGGACCATACCTGTCATTCAGCGGACACGGCTGAGGCAGCGCTCGCAAAGCTGGAAGCGCAGGCATTCGACGTAGTACTGACGGACGTTTCGATGCCGGGCCTGAGCGGATCGGATCTGTTGAATCGAGTGGTGCAGCTTTATCCGGGGACGCCCGTAATCATCGTTTCCGGACTTAGCGATGAGGAGCAGGCGCAGAGCCTGATCGGTCGCGGCGCGTTTGATTACGTGCTGAAACCTTTTCGTCTGGAAGTAGTCGAAGACAGCGTCCGGCGAGCCCTCGTCCGCACTGCAACGCCCGTGCGATAAGTGTAATCAGGCAGCGACGATCGATACCGATTTCGGTTTCGTCGATTCGCGCCTGAGCGTGACGTCGCGCACCAGCTCGGCGACGCGCTCGGCCGTAAACGGTTTCGCGATCACCCAATCCACGCCGGCTGCTTTCTGCTCGTTCGATCCGACAGCCTCTCCCCAACCGGTAATGACGGCGATCGGAATTCGCTGGTCCAGGTGGCGAATCTCACGGGCCAGCTCCCAGCCACTCATTCCGGGCATGCCCACGTCGGTGCAGATAGCGTCAAACTGAAATTCACGAAACAGCGCCAGCGCCTCACTGCCATTCGACGCTAACGTGACTTCGCAGTCTTCACCCTCGAGCATGTCCTTCAACAGGTCGCGTACGAAGTCTTCGTCGTCAACTACGAGCAGCCTCGGCATCGCATTTGCCGGCTGCGCGACGTCGCTTGCCAATGACGACGCGGGCACGGGATCGGACACTTCGATTCTTGGACCACTTTCCGCGATCGTCGCCACCGGCAATGTGATTCGAAATTCGGTACCGCTTCCGTACTGAGATTCGACCTCGATGTTTCCGCCATGCCGCCGGATGATGCCGAAGCTGACGGCGAGGCCCAGTCCAAGACCTGCTTTGCCCTTGGTAGTAAAGAACGGATCGAAAATGCGCGACCGTACCTCGGGATACATACCGACGCCCGTGTCGGTCACCTTGATGATCACCGATTGCTCGTCGGCGCGAGTCGATAACGTGAGCTTGCCGCCTTCGGGCATCGCGTCAATGGCGTTGAAGACCATGTTCACGAGCACTTCGCGCAACTCCGAATCATCGCCCATGACCATCGCGTTCGACCCGATTTGAAGATCGACCGTGATGTGGATGTTCGACGCTTCCGCGCAGTTCTTCCAACGCGGGCGAGTGATCTCACTCGCGTCCATCAGGATCTGATCGATCGACACGAGTTCGAAGTCGTGATCGCGCCGCTGCCGCGCGAAGTCTTGAATCCGTTTGACGGTCTTGGCGCCGTCTTCCGCGGTCTTGATGATGATGTCGAGGCCGCGTTTGATCTTTTCCGGATCGTTTGTTCGTTGCAGCAGTTGCGCGCGCCCGAGAATCCCGGCGAGTGTGTTGTTGAAGTCGTGCGCGACACCCGAGGCGAGCTCGCCGAGCGCGGACAGTTTTTCCATTTGCGAAAACTGTTCGCGGATGCGTTCCTGCTCGGCGATGTAGTGAGAGAGTTCCTTGACGTGCTTTTCCGCCTGCGCTGCCTGCGCTGCCGACGTTTCGACGTTTTTGAGATAAGTGCGATAAGTGACGAAGACGATGGCGATGATCGGCAGCGTGATGACAAAGGCGTAAGCACCGATGAAATAGACCAACCCCGCGATCATGCCGGCCGCGATCGCGCCGGAGAAGTAAGTGATCGAAGTCCACAGATAATGTTTGCGCCAGGTTTGCCAGATCGGCTGGTCGGTTTTGAGTGCGCCGCCGATCGCCACGATGCCCGAGTTGGTGGCGTAGTGGACCAGCGCCATCGTGCAAATGGCCGTTCCGAAGATCGTGCTGAGTGGGTCCTCGCGCAATGCTGTGACATTGCCAAAGATGGCATTCAACACGCTGCTGGTGATGAAGATCGAGGTTGCGGCCGCGCTGAAATTGAACGCGACAATTCGCGGCTTTTTGCTGAACCTAACCGACGACAGCGCTGCTTCTATCGCGCCTATCGTTACCGCCGCCGCGCCGCCGTACAGCAGCAGCAGCAGGAAAACGAACGTGTCCGAGACAGAGATCTGTGAGCTTAAACGTGGAATCGGAACAGTGATCTGCGAAGCGAGCAGCAGGGACATCGCGACCAGAATGGCGAAGCGAGAATCGAACCGGCCAATGTCGAGTTGCAAGAGGGAGTAGAGAAACGCCAGGGCACCGGCTCCGATTACTATCCAGAGGAATGGCCCGAAGAAGTGGGATCTTATGGTGCCAGAGGTGTCGGACATTTATCACGGTCAAGATCTAGGTGAGGGGCAGTAATGCCTTTATCGGGCGGATCGGGGGACGAGGCTTCAAAAAGAATTTAGTTGCGTGGAAACTCCTTCCGTGGGAGGAAGATGGTCTCGTATGTCGCGCGGAAGCGGAAGCCGCACTTCCGGTAAAAGCTTTGCGCGCGTTGGTTGTTTTCATTCACGAGGAGGCAAATGGATTTTGCGTCTGTGAAAAGCCGGTGCGTCAGCTCGTTCATGAACTGCACGCCGCTGCCGTTGCTTCGCTGGTCGTCGCGTAACCAGATTCCTTCGAGATACACGACCGAAGCAGTTTTCGAGATGACGTCTGCCTTGAAGATCAGGCGATCGTCTTCGATGACCACCCAGGTTCGTTCCTGTTGAAGTCTGCGCAGGCATCGTTGGCGGAAACCTTTCGGATCGACGTCCAACGGGTTAACTCCGCTTTCGGCGAACGCGAGCTCGGCCTGGACGGGCATCACGAGCCCTAACTCCGCCTGCGTTGCCGGCCGCAGCTCCGTGGCCGCTCCGCGCGGTGCAACTGCCCAATTCAATTCAAACAACAACTCGCGGCAGGCCAGACGTTGCTGCCGGCCGGCGCTTGCGTAATGCACCCAAAAGTCGGCGACTCTTTCTTTCTCGCCCATGATCAAATGCGTGTTCGGACATTGCTGGGCCACCTGGGCCAGCAAAGCCAGCGCGCGGTCGGACACGGTTTCCATCAACGTCGCATGGCCCACCAGGGCCACGCCTTCGAGCTGCCCTCTAGCGTCGCGGCAGCCATAGAACGTGCCGCGGTTAAAGGGATTCACGAGCCCGTTGTCCTGAATCAAACTCATCATCGAAACCGTATGAATCGCACGCTGCGAAAGAAATTGCAGTACTTCCGATTCCTCGCTGTTTGCCAGCGGCTTGACGTAGACGGGCGAGTGCACAGTGCCCGCAGGTATCGAAATTGTGCTCGCTAACATGACGTCTATCCTTAGTGTAAGCAGTTGGGGGACTGTATCGGGACTCGATTACTGCTTAGTAGCCCAGATAGTCTGTTTCGTCATCCAGCACGATCAACATGGCGTCGCTGGCGTCGCCATAATTCAAGGCGTTGAATGCTTGCAGAATTGCGTCGCCGATCAGCACACCATCGCCGATCAGAACGCCGTCACCAATGAGCACGCCATCGCCGATCAAGACTCCATCGCCGATAAGCACACCGTCGCCGATCAGCACGCCGTTAGAGCAGAAGAACGTGCCTTGGCCGAGTGAGCTTCCATTACTTGTCAAAATGCTGTCGCCGATCAGGACGCCATTCGTGAGCATCGTGGAATCGCCGATCAGGACACCGATCCCATCGCCGACGAGGGCACCTGTCGTATCGCCGGTCAAACCACCATCGCCTATAAGGACACCGGTCGTATCGCCGAGCAACACACCGAGGCCATCGCCCAGCAACACGCCCTTCGCATAGACCCTCTGATATAGAGTGATCAGCGCAGAGCCCGTGGCATAGGTCTTACCGACCACGATGCCCTTGGACCATGAGAACGTGTAGAGACCTTGAGCGGTCGAAATACTCGTTTGCGGATTCGGAGCTGCTGCGGTGAGCAACGGGGCGCCGAGTAACGTGGTGCTGTTGAGCGTCGTGCGGACGAGTTTCGCCAGCCGAACAGCGCCGTCGACGTTGAGTTCGCCTGCGCCCTGCTCGAACAAGTTGTAGTTAGGCAGTTGTTGCGCGGAATACATCAACAACGATTTCACGAGATTGGGGGTGAGAGTCGGGTTGGCTTCGAACATGAGCGCCGCGGCGCCGGCAACCAGCGGAGCGGCCATCGAGGTACCGCTGAGCATCATCTGGTTGCGAGTCGGAATGCTGCTTACGCGCGCGTTCAGCGCAGGATTCTGCGTAACCAGGTAATTGTTTGGCGACTGCGCAAAGATGGTCTTGTTGCCGGGTGCGCTGATCTCAGGTTTGGTCAGGTTGTCGTAGTTACGCACGCCGTTCTCGTCGATCCAAAAACTGCGCGTCGGTCCACGGGAGCTGTAGCTTGCGATCGCATCGTCGACCCTGCTGTCAGTGCCGCGAGTATCGACTGCGCCGACGGTGAGCGCCGAAGGCTCGTTGCCGGGCGAATGAATGTGACCGTACAGCTTTTGACCCGCACTGTTCTTACCGTTGTTTCCGGCGGCGGCTACGACGACCATTCCCTGATCGACGAGCCTGCGCACTGCGACGCACAGCGGATCGAATTGGTACGAGTTGACTGCCGGCATACCGAGACTGAGGTTCGCAACTCGCACGTTGTAAGCCGAGCCGTTTGCAAGCAGCCAATTGAGGGCAGAGAGTACGTTTGAGACGGAGCCGATACCTTGTGAATTCAGAACGCGCAGGTTGAGTAGTTTGGCGCGTGGTGCGATACCGATGTATTCACCGCGTGCGACGAGTCCGTTACCGGCGGCTGCCGCCGCGACGTGCGTTCCGTGTCCATATGGATCATCGGTGCGGCCTTCGCCAGTGAAGTCGAGATTGACGGCGATTCGGGAAAGGCCGGTTTGCGCATCGGTGAACGCGCTGTGCGCGCCGTAAATGCCTGAATCGAGAATAGCGATGCCGACGCCGTTGCCGTCCAGCACGCCGTCAGCACTCATCGAGCGGACGTTGTCAGTGCCGGTTGTGTGGGCCACGTGGCCGCCGAAAGAACGAACTTCGCTGTCGATTGAAATGAAAGAAACTTCGGAGAAGCTTGAAAGAACCTGGACGACTGATGACGGTAATTCGAGTGCGAATGAATTGAGCTTGTCGAAGTGCTTTCTGATCTTGACGCCGTTCGATGCGAGAAGGGCATTGAGTTGGCCGCTTGGTTTTCCGTCGAGCTGAAGGATCACTTTTACGAGGCCCGTGTTGCCGATCTGATCGCTCAGGTCGGGCGCCACCTTGTTGTGCTTGTGGCTCTTTTGCGAGCCGGGTTTGCCTTTGGCAAGAGCAACGCCCGACAGCAGGTTGCCGCCCAGGACTGATGGTCCGAGAGTGAGACTCGTCAGCAGTGCGAGTGCGAGCAAGCGTCTTGTACGATTCGTTGACTTCACTTACCTAAATCTCCGTGCAGAGGATTTGAACCATGCGCGCCAAAACAAAACTTGGCCCGAGCCCCTTGTGCAGCGACCGTGCCAGATGCATTCACCGGACCTATGTTGATGCTGTTCAATGACTTACTGGGATATGGTGACAATTGACGCGGAGGTTTAAACTGACCGAACCAATCAGAATGACTTTCCGGCTCGTTCACTTTGATAGAATTGCCCGCATGCTGTCGCCCATGTTGCCTGAGGAGATTGAGGGTTATCGCGATCGAATGTGGCGGCGCGATCCGGAGTGTCGCGTCGAGGACGTCCATGCGGCGGAGCGGTTTATCGAGGATGTTGGATTCTGCGAGGCGCTGACGGATTCACGCCGGCCTGGTCCCTCGTTATACGTCGCGGTTTGCGGACGCCGTGACGCGCACATGCCGCGCAACGTGCAGAAGGACCCGGAGAGCCGGATGGCGTGGACTCTCAAAGACGAGGTAATGCGGCGCGGCCGCTGTTTTTATGGAAAGGTGCTGCGCGGGCGCGCAACGTTTATCGCGCCCCGTTTGGTCCCGTTCTTCAATGCTTTATGGGGAATTCCTCGAAGATTGGAGAAGCAGTGTCTGTCGCCTGATGCTCAAGCGATACTCAAGATCATGCGGCGTGAGTGGGAGATGGGAACACGAGACCTCCGCGAGGCCAGCGGAATCAAGGAACGGGCACGGTTCGATAAGGCATTAGCTCAGTTACAGAAAACGCTGAAGGTGATTCCCAGCGAAGTCCTCTATGAACCGACTTTCACTTATATCTGGTCGGTTCCGGAAGCTCGCTTTGCTGAGCAACTCCAGCAAACCGTGGACAGGGAACTGGCGTTGAAGGAGATCGCGCGTTCGTACCTGGCCGGAGCCGGTATGACGCTTCGCGGTGAGTTGGCTCGAGTGACGGGATTGAGAGCCCCGGAAGCGGGCCTGGGAAATTGGGCCCTGGTTGACGAGGGATTTGCGAAACGGCTCGGGCCGGGAATCTACCGTCTCTCAGAACTGGAACCGCGCAGCTTAGCTTCCAGTGCCTAAGGCTTTGTCAGGGTTGGGATTCGTGCCCTCGCGCAGAATTTGTTGCTCGAGTTGAGCGATCTCCAGTACGAGTGGTAACTGATCCTGCGCGGTTCCCAACCGCCGCATCATCATATCGGTCTCACCCTGGTTCAGTTTTCGACTGGCCGTCGTTTCGATAATCTGCAACCGTGTTTTAGCCTGGCTGAGGTGCTGACTGGCCTGCTCGTGCAGATCTTTCAACCTTTTATGGTCCTCGGCGAGATCCTCTTGCAACGACGTCGACTCGGCTGTCCGCAATGTCCGGGCGCGGTTTATGTGGCGCTCAACTTTCAACATTTCCTTGCGGGATCTCGCCATAATCCGTGAGGCGGTGAGCCGGTTTGCCAGCGTTTCGAGGTAAGCATCGGCCAGCAGCGGGTTACTTCGTTCGATTTCAGCCAACGATTTTCGCTCCGCCGACGTCAGTTCAGAACGGAACCAGACAACCTCGGTGGCCGTGATTCCATCCGAAGCTAACCGGTCACGCAATTTTGAGAGCCAGTTTCTGCGGTAAATGAGCAGAATCGCCGCTATAACAAGCCCGAGTGCGAAGCCGAGGGTTAGTGAGAGGCCCGCCAATAACAGATATACCGCCGCGGACTCTGTCGCGGTCGCCATGAAAAAGAGTACGAGAAAGACCAGGGGAGCGGGTAAAGAAGCAAGAAAGACGGCGATCCACGGGGCGTGCTTGAGCGCCAGCGCCGTTTTGGCGTCTTTCCCTGACAATTTGCCTTTATTTTGACTCGTCAAAGCCGTCATCTGCGTTATCTCTTAAGGACCGATCGGCCGAGATCTTAGCGTATGAGAACGGCGTCTGCCAGCCGGCAGTTCCAGGGAAAACACGGATTCAACGAACGCATAGCGCGACTGTATAATAGTCGCCCATACAGCAGAAAGAAGATCAAATGAAGACTCTCCGACGACTCCACCTGATTCTTAGTCTTCTTGGACTAGCGCTGATGAGCCAGTCCGCCTTTGGCCAGCCGCCGGAGCAGAATATTAACGGCGGCGTCCCTTCTCGCGGAACCGGCAGGCCGGTAACGATTCCGCTGACGATTCGGATGCCCAAGGATCAGGAAGTCCTCGAAATCCAAAATGTCGACCTGAGCGTGACTGAAGACGGCGAACCGCAAACGATCATCTCGATCCGCGGCCTCACTCCAACCACGCCGATGACGGTGGCAGTACTGATTCAGGATGACGTCGTTCCTTCAATAGCCAACGAGATCAAGGGTCTGGCCGAGTTTATAAGAGGACTGCCGAAGGGCTCGCGCGTCATGACCGGCTACCTGCGTACCGGAAGTCTGCAGGTACGACAGAAATTCACGACCGATCTCGAGAAGGCGGCCAAATCGCTGCGCGCGCCGAGCGGCACCCCGACCGCTAGTCCGTACAATCCTTACGTCGAAGTTATTGAAGCGCTCAAGAAATTTGAGTCGCAACCTCTTGGCCGTCGGGCCATATTGTTGGTGTCGGATGGCCTGGATATTGCGCGCGGAGTCGACTCGTCAGGGCCAACACAGAGTATCGATTTGCAGCGCGCAATCAATGAGTCGCAACGTCGTGGCGTGGCGATTTACGGATTCTACGCGCCGACTGCCGCCACCATTTCAAATTCCCTGCTCGCCACCAATGGACAGAGTTCGCTGCTGCGGCTTTCGAACGAGTCTGGCGGGTTAGCTTTCTTTCAGGGAACAGGAGTGCCCGTGAGTTTCGATTCGTTTCTGCGCGAGCTGGACATCGCGTTACAGAAGCAGGCGGCGCTGACGTTCTTGTCTACGCACTTGAAGAAGGGCTTCCACAGGATAGACGTGAAGTCGTCGACGCCGGAAGTGCGCGTCTCGTTTCCGTCGGGTTATATCAGATAGTTATTGGACCGTCGCGGCGAGTAACGAGCCGCGATGATCGCTGGCGATGGCCCAACCTTCGGCGAGCTGTCCGATCATCCCGTGAAAGTGAATCTCACTGCCGCTCAATACCACCAGTACGTCACCCGCGTGGTAACGCGGATCGTCGAGTCTGAAGCGGATCACTATCGCCTGCCCGTTCTTCTGTTCCAACGTCTCAAACTGAAACTCATCAGCATCGGCAACATAGGTTTGAGAGTTGTTCGCTACTCTTTGCTCGTCAGGCATTGCTACATTCTCCTCGTCTTGTATGAAAGGGGATTGGTAGGTTTTTAAGGTGGGGCGGCATGTGGGTCTCGAACCCACGACCTCCAGATCCACAATCTGGCGCTCTAACCTACTGAGCTAATGCCGCCATATTCCGTTGTAGTCGTGGTGCCCCCGGCAGGACTCGAACCTGCGGCCCTCTGCTTAGCTTCCAGCATCAGGCTTTCCCTGACCGCCCTTCAAACCGGGGTTGCTGGCTGGACTATATCTTGGACGTCGCAGTCCCGACCCGTATAGTCTCTGA
>JBKPNH010000067.1:0-38995 GCA_046732535.1 Acidobacteriota bacterium | reverse complement strand
GCGAAATGCGCGCGCGGCCAGCAGCGTCGTCTCTTGCAGCTCAAGCAGAGCGCGCGTAGCGAAGTTCATGGAGAGCGAGATAGTCAGTCTTTCGGAAAAGAGCGGCCTATCATGCGCAAATTGTACGTGAGGCGTCAAGGTAGCATTTATAAATCCTCGTTTTCAGAACGATTTAGGGACGGCGACTATTCGGGCGGAATGCGTCCGCGCGCGGACGGCGAGGGTTGTTTTGGCGTTGTGGGTTCATGACGTCGCGCACTTGCAGGCGGAGGCGCCTTAAGGTGGCGAGTTGTTCGGGATAGAGGAGACGACGGATTCGCAGTTCCCTGTGAATCCGCATTCGCAGATGAGCTGACTGCGCGGCGGCTAATTCATTGATGCGCTGTTCGACGAGGTTGTCGTCAACCGGTTCCGCGTCGAGTGCTTGATCGAGGGCGATATTCGCTTCGCGCAGGCGGCGGTTAGTGAGTTGGGCTTCTTCTCGGGTTTGTTCGGTGAGGATGCGAATCCGCTGACGCTGTTCGGGTGTCAGGTTTAGCTGCAGGATCGGATCGTCAGCCGGAAGCGGCAGATTCTGAGCCAGGGCCGAGCCGGCGGACAAGGTCAGGATGCAAAGCGTCAGGAGAGTTCGTTTGAGTGTCATTTTTACCTCTATTGATTGATTCGATCGCCGAGTAGATCGAGGTCATCATCAGTCGCAAGCAGCCTGAGATCGGCCGCGAGTTGATCGCGTTCGGAGCGCGACAGCGGGCGCCGGCCCTGCGGCTGTTGTTTCTTCTTTCGGACTGGCAGAACCACCGCCGCCATCACTGGTTCTTCCGGCTTTTGTTGTTTAGCCAAAGCCTCTTTGATTAATTGCTCCACTTCCTGTTCGGTGTAGGTCTTATTCGCCTGGACCGGCGGAATCGTCTCTGTTTTGGAGTTCGTAGCGAGCAACACTGCAAACACGCAGAAAACAACCGCCGCAAACGCTGTCGCACCTTTCAACCACAACGGCGACAGAGCAAAGAACTGACGAAAGGCAGCGAGCGCGGACTTCTTCGTTGGAACGGCCACGGTTGAAGGGATAAAGCCGGACAAGACTTCGTCACGCCACGCCACGATCGATTCGCGCACCTGACCGAATGAAGCAGCTTCCGCCTGGCAGCTACGACATTCACGCAGGTGCATCTCGATATCTCGTGTCTCGCGATCGTCGGTCTCACCGTAAAGGTAAGACACAACGTCGACTGCTCGCTGACAAATGAGTTTTTCGTCCATCGTCGTTCCCTAATCGTTTTACTGCCACTTCTGCAACCGCATCTGTAACTGCTTCAACGCCGTGTACAGCCGGCTCTTCACTGTGCTCAACGGCAAGTCGAGCGCGTCCGCAATCTCCTGAAACGTCAGTTCCTCAAACTCCTTCATGATCACCACCTGCCGCAACTCCATCGGCAGGCTGTTGATCGCGCGCCGCACGGCGAGGGTTTCCTGCCGGCCTTCAGTTACTGATGCCGGCGAATAGTGCGTTGGCATCGAAAACTCGCCAACTTCCTCGTCGAGCGCCGACTCGCTGCGGACCTTCGCGCGCCGCTGGCGCGTGATGCACTGATTGACGGCTATCCGGTGCAGCCACGAGGAGACTTTGGCGTCGCCGCGAAAGCCGCGCAGGTTCCGAAAGGCGGCCAGAAACGTCTCCTGAGTGGCGTCGCGAGCATCGTCCTCGCGGCCAAGGATTCCATAGGCAAGCGCGAAGATGCGACGCTCCCAGCGCCGCACAATCTCGCCAAAAGCCTCGGCATCGCCGGTCAGGGCTCGCTGCACGATGATCTCGTCGGTGCCTAAAGTCTCCATTTTCAGAGGACGGCCGCCGCTAAACGCGAGCTAGCCATCAGTCACTCAACCATTTAGACGCTCACGCTACGGCGACGGCCGATATATCCAGCTCAACGAATCGACGTTGGTTCAACAATGGCAAATCTCGTTGACACACAAACGGTTGGTCGACAATAATGGGTCTCGCGCGCCCGGGCCGAAGGTGCTCGGAACGAACTCGACACCCCTTCCCGCGCAAACCTGCCGCGATTGTACCGCCAGATTCTGCGAATGCTGGAAAAACTCGGACGAATCCGTCTCCTGTACATTGTCCTCGGAGTCCTGCTCCTCGTGGGCTTGCTGCCGCTGACCTTCGCCGGCTTCGTGCTCTCAGGCCGCAGCGCCGACGAGCTGCGCTCCATCGAAGGCCGCTACCAGGCCCAGCTCGTGCAGGACAAAGCCCGCCAGATTGAACTCTACGGCCAGCGCTATCGCGACGTCGTCACTGGTCTCGCCCGCGCGTTTGAGATCGCCGGCGGCATCCAGTCGTTTGAAGGGCCTGGTTACGATCAGCGCCTCCAGATGACGTTACAGGAAGACCCCAACCTCATAGCTCTTGCTCTCTGGCCAGTCAACGGCACGCTACACCGGGCTTTTCAACCTGAAATCATCAAGCTGGAAGAAGTCGATGCGCGAGTCAGCGAGGTGCTGGCGCGGATGAATGGCCGCGGTGTCGTGGTCAGCCGTCCGCAGATCATTCGCTCCGGACCGGAGATGGCGTTGACCATCGCTCACCCGGTACTCGGCGGCCCGCGTAATCAGGACGTCGTCGCAGCCGTCGTCGCCATCGTCTCGTTTCAGGAAGTTTTTGACGCAGTGCAGCAGCCGACTTCGAAGAGTGAGCGCGAGCTCCTGAACGCGGGCTTGCCCGTCGTCTTCGTCGTCGATCAAAACGGTCGCGCCGTTGCGCATCCGGAAGAGAGCGTCGCATTTTCAGAGAGGCCGATGACGGATTTGAAAGTCGTGCAAGACTGGCAGGAGTCAGGCGCGCAGGTGCAATCGGCGTTGGCGCCTTTTTCCGCTGTCCGTGACGGAAGAACGGTCGAGATGCTGGGCTCCTATGCCACCGCCGAGCTCGACAAGAACGCGCGTCTCGGCGTGATCGCCATTCAAGACGAAGCAGCGGCCCTCGCGTCCGTCGCGGATATGCGCTGGCAAACGTTGTGGATAAGTTTGATCGCGGCACTGCTCACGATCCTGATCGGGCTCTTCTTCGCCAACAAGCTCACGCATCCGGTGCGAGAGCTGGCGAGCGGCGCCCATCGCATTGCTTTTGGCGACTTCTCGACGCGTATCGAGGTCACCAGCCGCACGGAGCTCGGCGACCTTGGCAACTCTTTCAACATGATGACCGACCAGATCGAGCGCTTTATCAGCGACTTGCAAAGGTCCGCCGAAGAGAACCGCCAACTGTTCATCGGCACAGTTAAAGGGCTCGCCGCGGCGATCGACGGCAAAGATCCCTACACGCGCGGCCACTCGGAGCGTGTGTCGCGCTTCTCGATGGCCATCGCCCAACGTCTCGGCCTGCCGGACGACGAAATCGAAAAAATCCGCATCAGCGCTTTGCTGCACGACGTCGGCAAGATCGCCATCGACGACAACATTCTCAAGAAGCCCGCGGCGCTCACCGATGAAGAGTACGAGATCATGAAGAAGCACCCGCAGAAGGGCTATAAGATCATGTCGCAGATCCCGGCGATGAAGGAGTTCCTGGCGGGAATGTACATGCACCACGAGATGGTGGACGGGAAGGGTTATCCGCAGGGGCTGAAAGGCGACGAGATACCGCTGATGGGCAAGATCGTCGCCGTCGCCGACACGTTTGACGCGATGACGACCGACCGCCCATATCAGAAAGCGATGAAGTTTGAAGACGCAGTCGCCCGGATCGAAAGCTTTGTCGGCACACGCTATGACCCAGCGGTCGTCGCCGCGTTTTCGGAAGCGTGCAAAGAAGGGCAGATCCGGCCAGGCGTCGTGAAACTACGAAAACCAACGCCTACTGCGCCAAATCCGCCAGAACAAGTACCGCAGATCGCACAGATTTGAATCTGTGTCATCTGTGGATATAATCCATCCCTTCATGGGACTTTTTTGGCGCAGAAAATCCGGAGACGAGTTTGTCTCACTCCGTCTGAATGAACCTCCAAAACCGGAAACCGTAGAACCGGAACCACCACAACAAACAGCGGAGCCTGCGCCAGTACCTTCGCGCACGCCATTCGCGACTTCAGTGCTTGGCCTCAACCTCTCGATGGAGGAGTTGCAGGCCCAGGAAGCGGCACTCGAACAGGAGCTCTCGGCGAGGTTCCGGCGCGCGGTAGCTGCGACGCGCGATTCGTTGTCGGAAAAACTCGACACTGTTTTCGCCGGCCGCAAACAGATCGACGAGGAGTTGCTTGACCAGCTCGAAGAGGTGCTGATCGCCGCTGACATAGGCGTGCCGACGACACTCGGGATCCTGGAAACCGTCCGCCGCGGCGTCGCGCGCAAACAGATAAACGACATCGACGCACTGAAGCACGCGATCAAGACGGAACTGCTGAATATCCTGCAAGCTTCAGAGCGCCAGGGTATAGCGTCGGAGACGACAGTTCCCGAGAGCGTAGCACCTTACGTCATGATGATCGTCGGGGTGAACGGCGTCGGTAAGACGACGACGATCGGCAAACTCGCGCAACGTATCAAAGCGGAAGGGAACGACGTGCTGATCTGCGCTGCTGATACATTTCGCGCGGCCGCGTCGGACCAACTCGCGATTTGGGCCGAACGCACCGGCGTACCGTTGATTCAACAGAAGCAGGGAACTGACCCTGCCGCCGTGCTGTTCGACTCTTTGAAAGCGGCGAAGGCCCGCGGCTCCGAAGTCCTGATCGTCGACACGGCAGGACGGCTGCACACGAAGTCGAACCTGATGGCGGAGCTGGAAAAGATGAAACGCGTCGCGGCGCGTGAGGTTGAAGGGGCGCCGCACGAAACGTTGTTGGTAGTCGATGCAGTCACCGGTCAGAACGGACTCGAACAGGCGCGCCAGTTTTTGAAAGTCGCCGGCGTTACCGGAATCGTTTTGACTAAACTCGACGGCACTGCGAAAGGCGGCATCGCCGTCGCCATCGCGAAGGAATTGAACCTGCCGATTCGCTACGCGGGAATCGGCGAGAAAGTGGACGACCTCGTAGTCTTCGATCCTCATCAATACGTGGATGGACTGTTTGGGAACTGATTCGGACACGGATCGGCGCCTCATGGCGCGCGCCCTCGAACTGGCGCGCAAAGGCGCCGGACAGGTCAGCCCCGGACCGCTGGTTGGTTGTGTGATTGTCAGTGCAAACGGTGAGATCGCGGGCGAAGGTTACTATCTCTTCGCGGGATTGAAGCATGCCGAGACGCTCGCGTTGGCCCAGGCGATGGAAAAGGCACGCGGCGGCACCGCGTACGTCTCGCTCGAGCCACACGCGCATCACGCGCGTACGCCGCCTTGTACTGACGCCTTAATCGCCGCGGGCATCAAGCGCGTTGTCGCACCCATCGAAGATCTGAATCCGAAAGTTTCGGGAAAAGGATTTGCGCACCTGCGCGAATCGGGTATTCAAGTTCAGACGGGCCTGTTAGCCGAAGAGGCGACGCGAATCAACGAAGCGTATCTTCACTTCATGCTGACCGGATTGCCCTTTGTTCACTTGAAACTAGCCGTTTCGATCGACGGAAAGATAGCGACGCGGACCGGCGATTCGCGTTGGGTTTCGGGTCCCGAGTCGCTGGCCCGCACGCACGAGCTGCGTCATGAGAACGATGCGATCATGATTGGCGCCCACACGGCTGCTCTCGACGATCCGCTGTTGACTGATCGTTCGGGACTTCCGCGTCGGCGTGCGCTGGTCCGAGTTGTCGTAGGCGATAGATCGCGTCTGTCACCGGATTCGCAATTGGCGAGAACGGCAGCGGAAGCAGTGCCGTTGCTGGTGCTTGGCGGAGAGCCGCGATCGATTCTGAAAGAGCTGGCCGATCGTTCCTTGCAGAGTGTGCTGATTGAAGGCGGCGCGGGAGTCGCCGGGCAGTTTGTCGACGCCGGCCTCGTCAACAAAGTGACGTTCTTCGTCGCGCCCAAGATCGTTGGCGGAGTCGCTGCCCCGAGCGCGATTGGCGGCACGGGCGTTGAAAAGATGGCCGAAGCGCTCGAGCTGGAACGAGTCGAGGTTGTTCAGCGGGGCAAAGACCTGGAGATCACCGGCTACCCACGATACCCACGGGCATGAACCCGCATCCGTTAAAACGGCTGGGCCAACACTTCCTCAAAGATCCGAGAACTGTTCAGCGCATAATCAAGGCACTCGAGCCCCGGGCAGACGAGACGATCGTCGAGATTGGGCCAGGCACGGGCGCGCTCACGGCCGAGTTGGTCGAACGCGCCGGGAGAGTCGTTGCGGTCGAGTTCGATCAAAACCTCGAATCGCTGCTGCGCGAACGGTTCGCGAGCTTCGAAAACTTCAAGCTGGTGATGGGCGACGCGCTGACGACTGATTTCTGCGCCGAGATTCAACCGGCTCGCCAGGCGAGACTCGCCGCCAACTTGCCCTACAACATTTCAACCGCGATCCTGCAACGGCTCATCTTGCAACGCGAATGCATCGGCGAGATGGTGGTGATGTTGCAACGCGAAGTGGTCGAGCGAGTGTTGGCGCCGCCGGGATCGAGCGAACGCGGGTTCCTGTCAGTAATCGTCGACGCTTACGCTGAGACTGAGAAACTGTTCGACGTCGCGCCGGGCGCGTTTCGTCCGCCGCCAAAAGTTTGGAGCAGCGTGATGCGTCTCACGTTCAAGCCGCGCGTTATCGCGAATGAAGAGTTGTTCTGGGAAACAGTAAGCGCCGGTTTTGCGCAGAAGAGAAAGACGATCCTCAACAATTTGCGACGCGCGTCCGGAAGTTTGCAGGAGGTGCTACAGCGAAACGGCGGCGCGAGCATCGTCCTGTGCAAAGCCGGCGTCGAGTTGCAACGCCGCGCGGAGACGTTAACGATCGAGGAGTGGGACCGAATCGTTAGCGCGATGCTGTGATCATTTTCCGTTTCATAACTCGCACTTTAATCCCGCTCTTTGGCCTCAACGACAAGACCGGAAGCACTTCAACCTTCTCGTCCCTGAGCGCGAACCGGAAGCGCTGGCCGATCGTTGCCAGCAGCAACACGATCTCCATCATCGCAAAGTAGTTCCCGATACACTGCCGCGGTCCGCCGCCAAAAGGGAAGTACGCATACTTCGGCAGTTGTTCGCTGATTTCGCCGGTCCATCGCTCGGGCTTGAACGCCGCCGGATCGTCGAAGAAGCGCGGATCGCGATGTGTGACCCACTGAAACGCGAAGAGCTGCGTCCCTTTCGGCACATGAAAGCCGCCGATCTCCGTCTCTTCGATCGCCTCGCGTCCAACGGCATACGCCGGCGGATACAGGCGCATCGCTTCTTTAGCGATCATCTCCGTGTACTTCAGGTTCGGCATATCAGAGACAGCGGGTATCCGTCCGCCCAGCACCTCGTCGAGCTCCGCGTGAAACTTCTTTTCCGCTTCCGGATGCGACGCGAGCAGGTACCAACTCCACGACAACGCCAGCGCCGTCGTCTCGTGCCCGGCGAGAAACAAGGTCATCACTTCATCGCGCAACTGCGCATCGCTCATCCGTGTGCCGTCGTCGTCCTGCGCCTGAAGCAACATCGATAACAGATCGCCTTCGTCGTAACCGCTGGCGCGGCGTTCGGCGATGATGCGAAACACGATGCGATCGATCTCGCTGACGGCGTTGAAGTACCTCCGGTGACCCGGCGTCGGCAACCGGTTGTCGAGGATCCACTTCAAAGTCGCCTGCGAGGCGAACGGCTGGACGAGGCTGGTAAGTATCCGGCCTACGTGGTCCGCGTCCTTTGAAACATCGGAATTGAAGAGCGTCTTGACGACGATCTCAAGTGTGAGCCGCGTCATATCGCGCGACAGGTCGCGCTGTTCGCCGTCCTGCCAGTTGGCGATCGTGCGCTGCGCGTACTGGACCATGATGTCGCCGTACGAGCTGATTCTTTGCCGGTGAAACGCCGGTTGGGCCAAGCGTCGTTGCCGCCGCCAGAAGTCGCCTTCGCTCGTCACGAGCCCATTTCCCACGAGCCGGTGAAAGAAAGGTGAACGCAGCGACTCCGCCTTTCGATAACTGCGGGCGTTAGTAGTGAGGAGCGTTTCGATGTCGGCGGGGTTGTAAAGAAAGTAAGCGTGAACCCAAAGGAATCTCGTGCGAACGACGTCGCCGTAGTCGCGGCAACGTTCGATAAACCCGAGCGTATCGCGATTGAACTCGCGCATCACGCCCATGATCAATTGACCTTTTGGCCCGGGCGGCCGCTCGTGAAGATCTGTGTTTTTGATCATGTGTTGCGTTTGGGTTTGGCTTCGATCATGCCGTAGCGGACGCCTTTTGCGGAGCTTTCGATCAGTAGTTCGAGACGGCGCTGTTGTGTCTCTTCTTTCTTCGCGCCCATGACCCAGAAGATGTACGTGTTGCGAAGCGACGGTGGGATAGTTTGGAAGTACTCCCACGCCGCTTTGTTCGCGCGGAACTTCTTCTCGTACTCGGGTGAAAACTCTTTCGGCCTGTTTTCGAAGGCGTAGATACCGGTGCGTTTCGGATCGCGGAGAGCGTAGGCTTTGAGGCCCGGTTCCGCCATACGTCCGGCTTTCTTCAACCGCTCAACGTGATTGACGTTCACGTTGCTCCAGATGCTCTTTGGCTTTCGCGGCGTGAAGCGAATGGTGTAGCTCGTCTCGTCGAGGTTCTTGCGCACGCCGTCGATCCAGCCGAAGCACAGCGCCTCGTCGAGAGCCTCCGGATAAGTGATGCTCTTCTTGCCGGAGTCTTTCTTGTGAAAGCCGATCAGCAACTCGTTTACGCGGTCGTGGTTCTTCTCGAGCCACTGGCGAAACTTCTCCGGCGTAGTGAAGAATTTTGGCTCCATCAGCGGGTGGGCGCTTTCCCGGGCAGCCAGGCCGGACGGAAGTTGGAATTGGCGAGCCAGCGAATCGGCGCCACGAGTGAGTTGAGCGAGCGCGTCATGAAAGGAAAGTCGATCTTGCTGACGTCGTCGCTGGGCCGGTGATAGTCAGTGTGCAGGCCGAAACTCGAGATCGTATGGGCCACGACGCCGCGCACGGCGAGCGTGTAGTTGTCGGAGCGCTGGAAGAAGTTCTGATCCGGATGTGGATCGGCGACCAGTGCCGCGCCTTGTTTGGCGAGAGTTGGTCCTAAGGTCGACCGATCGTAACCCGTCAGCCACAGAGTTCCCGGCGCAATCTTCGGATCGGGTCTGCCAAGCATCTCGAAGTTGAGGTCGGCAACGATTTGCGTGAGCGGCACCGGTGAATTAGCGATGAAGTAGCGTGCGCCGTGGCCGCCTGATTCCTCACTGCCGAAACAAATGAAATAGATCGTCCGTCGCGGGCGCCGGCCCGAAGCGAAGACGCGCGCGAGCTCGAGGACGGCGATGCAACCCGAAGCGTCGTCGTCGGCGCCGTTGAAGATCTTGTCGCCGGTGAGCGATTCGTTGACGCCGATGTGGTCCAGATGCGAGCTGAGCATGATGGCTTCACTCGCCGCCTTTGGATCGGAGCCGCGCAGAACGCCGATAGCGTTCCACGTCGTGCGAGCGTCCGCGGCTTGAACGCGCTGTACGAAGTCTTTGTTACCGGAACTGTCCGCATCGCCGCCCGGCTCGAGCCCGAACTGTCGAAACTGCGAACCGATGTATTCCGCGGCGATCCGTTCGTAATTGGTGCCACTGCCGCGTCCTTGCAGCGCATCACTCGCGAGAAAGCCGAGTTGCGCGCGAATGTCTCTTTCGCGAATCGGCTGCGGCGCGGCGGCCCGCCTGCGTTGCGCTGAAAGCGGTAACGGAGTGGCTACAAGCAGGAGTGAGACAGACAGTGCGATAGCGAGACGTTGACGATTCATCCGTGTGTGTCCTCGACGTCTGCGTCAGCGCGCGGTGGAACTGCTCGACGGACCGGCCGCCTTCTTTATGTACTTGTCATACCACGCGAGATACCGTTCCATCCGGTCGCGCTGATAGCTCGGCCGTTGAATGCCGTGGTTCTCGTTTGGATAGATGATCAGTTGGGTGTCGATCCCGAGCGTTCGCAACGCCTGGTACATCTGTTGGCTGCCTTCGATGGGAACGTTGAAGTCGCGTTCACCGCCGAGAAACAATGTCGGCGTTTGAATACGATCGGCATGGAGAAACGGATACGAGATCTTCTGGTACGTCTCCCAGGCTTTCGGGTTCCACGGTGGTCCGATCTCGTGGTCGTACTGAATGATGTACTGATCGGTGCCGTAGAAGGCAACGGTGAACGCGGTGCCCGCGCCGCTGGTCGCGGCTTTGAAGCGGTTGTCAGTGGCGATCACGTAGTCAGTCAGGATGCCGCCATAACTCCAGCCGCCGATGCCGAGCCGATCGGGATCCGCAACTCCCATCTTGATCACGTGGTCCACGCCGGCGAGCAGATCCTGGACTTCGTAATTACCCCAATCGGCGAAGATCGAGCGCGAGAACTTCTCGCCGCGGCCGGCGCTGCCGCGATAGTTCACCGCCAACACGGCGTAACCGTGCGCGGCGAACATCTGCCGTTCGAGACTGAACGAATGCTGGTCCTGACCGTTTGGACCACCATGAATCCTTAGCAGCAGCGGAACGCGCGTGCCCTTCACGTAACCCGCCGAATAAGTCAGCAGGCCGCCGATCTGCGTGCCGTCTTTACTTTGAAAATTGACTTCTTCCGTGACGCCGAGATTCAGTTCGGCCAGCAACGCGTCGTTCTGCGTGGTTAGCTGGCGCAACTTGTCGCCATCCCAAACGTAGATCTCAGTCGCTTTTGTATCGCCGCCGGCTAACACGACCCAACGCCCGCCGCCGGTATTCCAACCGGAAACGACGACCGGTGGCGACAGAAGCCGTTCGAGCTTGCCGCCAGACAGGCTCGCCCGCGCCGGATAGACGGAGCGATCGTCCACGACGAGAAAGCGGATCGATTTGCCGTCAGGGTTGAAGCGAACGCCGCCGACACCACGGTCCAAGTCTTCCGTGGCCTTGAAACGAGTTGGCGGCTTGCTGCCGTCGGTTGCGACGAGCGCGAGATGGTCCATGCTGTACGCGCCGTACTTCATCTCGTCGCCTTCGAGAAAAGCGATCCAGTTTCCGTCCGGGCTCCATTCCGGGCGTGAACGTCCGGCGCGCGTGCCTGGTTGCGTCAACGCTTTCTCGGTTGAACCCGGCTTCGCTTCGACGACGTAGAGCTGCGCTGCCGGATCGCGATCCGGATCGTCGCCATGGTTGCTCATGAAAGCGATGCGAGTGCTGTCCGGAGACCAGGCGGGCGAGCTCTCGTCCCACTTGCTCTTGGTCAATCGTTCGAGCTTTTTGGTCGCGATGTCGAAGAGATAGATATAACTATGGCGGCCGGAGAGCAGATAACCCTGGCCGTCCTGCTTGTACCTGTAACGATCGATCACGATCGGTTTCGGCACGCGCGGCGTTGCGGTGGCCCCGGGCTGCGGCGATGGGCCAGGCTCCGCGTCCGGATCGGGATCGCCGATGACGAGAGCCAATCGTTTGGAGTCAGGCGACCATTCGTGGCCTTGCAGGCGGCCCTTGATCTCGGTGAGCTGCGTTGCCTCGCCGCCGTTGCGATCCAGGAGCCAGACCTGGTTGCCGCGCGTTTTGCCGGGCCGTGAAGAAGTGAACGAAATGTATTTCCCGTCAGGGCTCCAACGCGGTGAGCTCTCGCTTTCGTTGCTGAACGTGATCTGCCGGTTGTTGCCGCCGTCGATGTTCACCATCCAGATGTGCGAGTTCGATTTGTCTTCCTTAACGTCGGTGGTGCTGACCACGTAGGCGACCAAATTTCCATCAGGTGAAACTTGCGGATCGCTTACGCCGCGAAAGCGGCTCATGTCGTCGACTTTAAGTGGACGCCGCGCGGTTTGCGCCGTGGTGGCGGACGCGAGCGCGAGTAGCAGGATAAGGACGATGAAAGACTGGCGTCTTCGGAGCATTGGGGTTGGCCTCCTGAAAGGTAAAACTGCTGTCTCTTGAGACGGGGCAGTTTACCAAAACAGGAGGCAATAAAACACGGATCGCGCGCGCTAATCCGTGATACTCCGTGTTTTCGGCTGACCGGGCGCGTAGCTGATGCGACGAAGCTCTTTCATACGGCCGTCGTCGATCGTGCCCTCGACGAGCTCATAACCGAGCAAAGCGAACAATCGCCCGCGCAGGAACAACGGTCGTGCGTTGCCGTACCAGTCCACGCATGACGCGCGACACTGATCGTTCACTGCTTTTTCTGATTGAGCGCCAAGCTCTCCGACTTCGCGAAACTGTAGCGAGTCGTTTCGCAGGAAGAGGATTGCCGCGGACGTTTCAAAGAGATGCTGGTAACCTGGCCGGCCGGGGACACTGATCGGCAGACCGAGCATTCCGGTGTTGTCGCCGTCGGGTTTGTAGAAGAAGCCGTGACTTCGCAGTTCACCCTGCGATGCGCCTTTCCGCGTGTAGCGTGAAACGATCTCGGGCCACTCTCCGAGGCGCAGCGAACTGAAGTGCAGGTCTTTTCCATCAGTGCCGACGATCACAGCATCCGAGCCCATCTGCTCGATGCGATCGACGCCGTGCGGCAGCGTCAGTTGATGTGAATTGCCTTGTTTCCAATTGACGATGAAGAGGTTCGACTTGTCGTCTTTTTTCTCTTCCGGATAGCCCCAGCCGCTTCCGGTGCCGTAGATCAAGTAGTCCTCCACGAAGCGGTTTTGAAACGTGTAGCCCTCGGGTTTAGGCAGACGGCGATAACTCGATGCGGGAACCGCTTCGCTGCCGTCGGAAAAACTCATCACCGGAACACGCATCAGTGCGACGTCGCCTTCCGCAACTTCCGCTGCCCACATGCCGTCGCCGGATGAGTCCGAACGCACCAGCACGTTCAGGTGCTGGTCTTCGCTCTGCAAGAACGAGAACTGATCCACCGGGCTGCCGGAGACACGCAACGCGCTTGGACCAGAACCGTCGAGCGGCATCCGAAAGACCATTGAGGGCGATTTATCTTTTCCGTGCCCGTACCACGAGCTGGCCCAAACGTAGACTGAGTCAGGCGAGACATAGAACACGCGGCCTGCTGGTCCAAGCACCGAAGTGGCCTGACAAGTAAAACCGCCGTTAGCGAGATCGCATACGGTTACCGTGTGCAGCGCAGTACCGTAGTCGACTGGCAATTCCTTTTCGGGCCGATAGACGCGAGTGGCGGAGACAATACGCTGAAACTCTTCGGGCTTCGCGTTCTTGTGCCACTTGCGCACGGCGGGAAACGATGAAAACGGATCTTTCGCGCCGAAATAGAGATAGAGAGGCGTGTAGAAGATCAGCTTGTCGCCGATGAGACGGCTCGCGTAGTTGCGCGAAGAGTAGTAATCGTTGGAGCGCAGGTGATAAGTCGAGCGATAGCTGAGCTGTCCGTTGTCGCTGATATTGAAGAGGCCGACTTCGGTGCCGCCGCGCTCGTAGCTATAGCCGATCACAACGACCGTGTCGCCGGAGACGAGCATCTCGTCGTACCAGGTGCCGCTGGGGTCGATATCAGGAGCGAATGAGTCGACCTGTGAAATCGGTTTCAGTGCGCCATCGCCGATGGCGACGGTGAAAAGGCGTCCGCGACGCAGCACGACGAGGTGATCGCCGTGGACCTTGACGATGCCGCCTTCATCGACGCCGGCGTGTTGAGTATTGGTGACGGAGTCGTCGTCGCCCTTGCTCTTCACTGCTTTCTCGGCTGACGGTTGCGCCGCGGGCGCATTGGCGACGGCTCCATCCGATAGTTGAGTCACCTCGCCGCGCATCCTCTGCTTCTGCTTCTCGAACAACTGCTTCAGATAGCGCTCGAGCTCCTGCTCGGAGCCAAACGCCCGCATGGTCTTTTTCGTGGGCAGGATATGAGTGGCTAAGACAGGAGGAACAGTTTGGGTTGGTCCGGAGATGCATGCCAGCAACCCGGCAGTGACTATCGCAAGTGTCAGGAGTAGGAAAGTTTTCATAACCGAGGAACGTACCCGGTCGGGAAACTTGCGCCACGAATATACGAAATTATTGCCGTTCCCACTCGCGTTTGAGCAGGCCGTAGAAGAAGGCGTCCTGGATTTCGCCGCCGACGTGCCAGCGTTCGCGCAGGTGGCCTTCGCGCTGGAAGCCGAGGCGTTCGAGGGTGCGGATGGAGGCGGTGTTTCGCGGATCGACGTCCGCTTCGAGACGGCGCAGTTGGATGACTTCGAAGGCGTGTTTGACTAGCGCCTTCAGCGCTTCGTTCATGTAGCCGTTGCCCCAGTAGGCGCGGCCCAGCGCGTAGCCGAGCTCGGCGCGGCCGTTACTGAGATTCAGGTTGAAGAGCGTGCAAGTGCCGATGAGCTTCCCGCTATCGCCGAGCGCTACGCCCCATTTCCACACCGAGTCGTTCAGATTGCCGCCGGCGATCTCACGCTGCAATGCGGCGGCAGCTTCTCGATTGAGCAGTGGCGTGGTGCTCCAGTAACGCATCACTTGCGAATCGGAGAAGATCTCGTAGAGCGAGTCGACGTCTTCTTCGGAAATCCAACGAAGGACCAGGCGGGGTGTTTTGATGACGGGCAGCGAGTTGGAATTCATGCGCGGGATTGTAACGAGGGTGACCACGAAGGGCCACCCCCGGCACCGCGCTTACTTGTCGTCGTCTGGAGGAATAGTTAGTTTTTGGCCCACCTGGATCTTGTCCGGATCGTTCAGCTTGTCGCGGTTGGCGTAGAAGATCCGCATGTACTCATCAGCATCTCCGTAAAACTGTTTGCTAATCTTCGATAGATTGTCGCCGCCCTTAACCTCGTACGTCTGACCGCCCGCACCCTGGCCGCCGCCGGCCGCAGCGCCCATTGCACGACTCGTGTCGACACTGATGTCGGCAGTGATATCGTCGGCGTTTGGATTCGCGAGTTTGACCTGGTCCCAGAACTTGTTCTTCGCCTCTTCGGACGGAGCGATGCCGCGAATGAAGAGCTTATTGTCCTGAACGTGAAGGTTCAGGAACTGGATTCGTTCCTGATCAGAGACCGAGAGAACGGTCTGATATTTTTGCTTCAATTCGTTGAAGCGCTGTTGTGCACCCTGTTGCTGCTCAGCGTTCGCCGCACCGCGCCCAAACATTTTGTCAAAGAGTCCCATGATAGATGTCCTTTCATTAACACGAATTAAGCGGGGGTATTGTCAGGGGAAGCTGTCGTTACTGAGCAGGGAACGCCGAGGATGATACTACGTTCGGGGCCGAGCGCAGCCGCGAGGTTGTATTAATTAGGTTAACGCAACATTTCCGCGACTAATTTATCAACGTGCATGCGCGTCGTGTCGAGCAGTGGCAGACCGTTGTGTTCCTGATCACGCAGCAGCAACGGCAGTTCGGTGCCGCCGAGAATCAGTCCTTCGATGTTGTCGCGCCGTATCATCTCGTCAAAGATTGAAAGCAGCTTGAGGCGCGTTTCGGGAAGGAAGACGTCCTTGAGCAGTTCTCCCAAATAGATTTCGTGAATGTAATCCTGCTCCTGCGCGTTTGGCGTAACGAGTTTGACTCCGGCGCGTGAAAAGACTTCCGGATAAAACGGGGCTTCCATCGTAAAACGCGTGCCGAACAATCCCACCTTACTCATCCCGCGCGCTCGCACTTCTTCGCAGGCACTTTCGACAATGCTGATCAACGGCAACGGCGATCGCCGTCGCAGTTCGTCGAAAACAATGTGCGGCGTATTGGCCGTGAGGGCAGCGAGATCCACGCCGGCTTTCTGCAGCCGCTCGAACTCGACGGCCAGGAGGTTTGCCACAGTGTCGAGCTGACCCGCGGTCATCAGCTCGATCATTTGCTTCAAATCGATGCTGGTGATGACAATCGCCGGAGAATGACCGTCTGCTTGTTCGCGATACTTTGCGACAAGCAGACGGTAGTATTCAATGGTCGATTCGGGGCCGGTGCCGCCGATGAGACCGAGGACCTTCATTGCTGTGTGGTAGTGCTGCGCGTCACTTCGCCGATGTCGTACTCGGGCTTGGAGACGCCCAGGAGCCACTTATCGAACCAACCGACGATGTGTTGCAACCGTTCGATACGATGCCACGGTTGTCCTGAACGCGACAGTTCATGCGACTCGTTCGGGAAACGGACCATCACCGTCGGTATGCGGCGATACTTCAAGGCGCGAAACATCGCTTCACCGCCGGGCCCGGTCGGCGTTCGCCAGTCAGCCTCGCCGAGGATCAACATCAACGGCGTCTGGATCTTGTTGACGTAAGTGATCGGCGAACGCCTGCGATAGTCTTCCGGATCTTCGAACGGCGGCGCCTTGAACCACGAGGGTTGGAACAGCGTGAAGTCAGCCGTGTACCACCAGTCGGTCCAGCTCGCGATGTCGCGCTGCGACACTGCCGCCGCGAATCGCGTGGTCTGTCCGATGGTCCAGTTGGTGAGCAAACCGCCGCCGCTGCCGCCTGTGACGCCGAGTTTCTTCTCGTCGATGTAGCCGCGACGCAGCAACTCGTCAACGCCGGCCATCAGATCTTTGTAATCGTCGCCCGGATAATTGTGCTGGATGATGTTGCCAAACTCCTGGCCGTAGCTCGTGCTGCCGCGCGGGTTTGGATAGAGCACGACGTAACCCTTCGCCGCCATCCATTGAAATTCGTGATCGAAGATAAAGCCGTACGCGGCGTGCGGCCCACCGTGAATGTTCAGAATCAACGGATACTTCTTGCTCGGATCGAAGTCGGGCGGCTTTTGCACCCAGACTTGAATTTTCCGGCCGTCGAAACTGTTGTGCCAGATCTCTTCGGGTTCAGTGAGATTCAATTTCGAGAACAGTTCGTCGTTGATGTGCGTGAGTTGGCGCGGTTGTGCGCCTGCTTTATCGAGCCAGAATAGATCGCCTACGCGAGTCGGAGTTGAAATCAGCAAGACAAACTTCGACGCGTCCGGCAAGGCTCGATAATTGACCACCGCGTGGTTTCCCGTGGTGACGTCCGATAGCTTGCCGCTGGCAACGTCAAACGAGCCGAGGTTTGATTTACCTTCCCTGGCGTAGACGACAGTGATGCTGCGCGCGTCAGACGACCAGACTGGAAGACTGCCGCCTCCTGCTCGCGGCGCGACGTTGTCGCCGCTCAAACCGCCGCCGATGTCGAAGTCGAAATTCGTGGTGAGATTACGCGGCTTGGCGCCGTCCTTCATCTCCATCACCCAGAGATCAGGTTGTGAGTACGAACGAATCGGTTCGCTAACGGCGCCGATGAAAGCGAGTTGTTTGCCGTCGGGGCTGAGTGTGAACGCGCCCGCGCCCATGTTGAACGACGTGAGCTTCGACGGCGCACCGCCGGTAACAGCGACGGAGTAAATGTCCGTCTTCGGAAGTTCGTAATACGGTTCATCCACTTGGTCCGACTCGAAATAGATGCGCGCGCTGTCTTTGGCCCAGAACGCGCCGCCTTCATCGTATCGCCCGCTGGTGAGTTGCTTGGGAGTCACTTTTTCATCGCCGGTCTTCGGCGCGGTGACGACCCAGACGTGTTGCGCATGTTTGAAGTCGACGTAGCCGCCGCCGTTGACGCGATAGACCGCGCGATTGATCACGCGCACGTCGCTTTCGCGTTCGGGCGGCGTGGGGCTCGGCGCTGGTTGACCTGCCGCCGGAGGATTCGCCGGAGTATTTTTAGCGGCGTTTGCTTTGGCGATCTCTTCCGGCGTGGCGGTGTTGTAGAACGAGATCATCTTTCCGTCCGGCGACCATTGTGGACCGCCCGCGCCTCGCGGCAGCGACGTGAACTGAAACGGCTCGCCGCCGGCCATCGCCAGCATGAACAACTGCGGCGGCTCTGTTCGTCCGCTCACCTCGGGCGCACGTACGAACACAAGATACTTACCGTCAGGCGACCAGCGCGGCGTCGAATCGCGCGGTCCGTTTGTTAACTGCCGTGTTTCGCCGTTCGCGGTTTGGACGGTCCAGATAGCGGTGTTGTAGCCGTCTTTCTTCTCGTTCACAGTGACGCGAACGAAGGCGACGCGCGAGCCATCAGGTGAAACTTGCGGGTCGCCGATCCAAACGAAGTTGAAAAGATCCTTCTCGGTGATGTTGCGTTTCTGAGCAAACGCCGGGGCGGCCACTGAGACGACGATGATCAGGAGCAGCGAGATACGAAGACGCATAGCGGGTTTCCTTTCGGTAAACAGGTTGGTGCGCGTATTCTACTCGCACGCTGCTGAAAAAGTAATCTCAGGCTTTCGACGCGATCCTGAAGATCTTTGATGTGTAAGGTTCAACGATTTCAAAGCGGTATCGCTCGCCGAGCTTGAGGCTGCTGACAGGGACATCGACCGAGATTGCTCTTCTCACAGCGCCGCGGTGGCGGATCATCGCTGGTTTTACATCGAGCGTCCCGGGCGAGGGAAGGATGGAATTCTCGCGTTGATCTTTGATCGTTATACGGAGCGCTGATTTGGGGGTATTGGTGGGTAACTCGTAATGGAACCTGACGATATCAGTGTCGGATGAGATAGTCAGGAGAAGTTCTTCTCCGCCACGTTCTTCTTTCAGGTAGAGCCACTGCTCCTGGATTCGGCCGCCGGTAGTTTGCTTATGTGGAGATGCAGAAGATTGTTCCGGGCCGACTTTGGTGCTCATGCTGCTAATGTTTCTATCCGGCAATTGACTCTCGCGCCAACGAATTATTGCCAGCAGAACGATCATCGCAACCACGATCAAAACCACCGCCGCGGCGGCGATTTGCTGTACCCGAACTGACTCGAAAATGCGTTTGATAAGGACCGGGAACGGGGTAACGTTCTGCGGCGCATCGTTCCTTTGCGGCGCATTTTCTTTGCGCAGCAGCTTTAGACTCTCACGAAAAACACGCGCCTCGTTCAGCTTTCGCTGTTTGTCCGGATAATCCAGCAACGCGGCCTCGAAATGCTGTTTTTCGGTTTCAGTCATCTCGTTTTCGAGATAACGATCGATGAGGTTCATCTCCAGGGTTTCCAGCCGCTGAAACAACTCGTCATCGCGCAGCAATTGATCTTCGAGCGCGGGGATCTCGTCGTCCGCCAACTCGTGCCTCAAATACGCCTCGAGTACGTTATCGCTGTAACTGGCTGGTTCCATTAATCACCGTGTGAGGAGAGTATTCTATGTAGTGACTCACACCACGCGAAACTTACCAGGAAAATTTCGTTACTCTCCGGTCTGTTGTTCCTCGAGAAACGCCAACTTGCTGTTACGAGATGTTTTAACCTGCAAACATTTATCGAAACAGTCGCTCAGTTTTGACCTCAGCTTACTGACTTTGGCTTGCAGATTGTTTACCTGTCGTTGCGACGCCTCCATACCTGGCGCACCGCCGGCCTCGCTAACCGCGAGTCGCTCTCGGAGTTCCTTCTTTTCATGCGGCGTCAAAGGTTCGTCCGGATAGTACTCCAGCAGCAACGCCCGCTTATCGGCTGACAACTCTTCCAAACACGCTTTCATGCAGTCCACCGCAATCTCTTTTTCAATGGCGCGAATATCAGGATCGGGCCGGTAGCGAAGCTCCCTTGGCTGCGACGCCGCTTCAGAATCGGCGGGATCGAGCGGCATGGCCCTCTTTTTTGCGCGCTCGAATTCGTAGACGATGAGCGAAGCGATTCGCAAGGCAAATGCTTTGAGATCGAGGATGCGTTCGCCGCGCCGTTCGTATTCGGCGACTTTTCTAATCAGCCGGGAGATGGTGGTGTCGATTAGCTCGTCGGCGTTCGGCAAACGCGAGAAGCGGTTTTCCAGGTGCTTGCGCAGTTGGACGAAGCTGTCGTCCACGGTCATTTTAAAAAACGCTGTGAGACGTTCTTCGAAAAGGCTGAGGTCCGCGTGAGACAGGTTTTTGAGTTCGTCGTGGCCCATCAGCATTCACGGGTGAAGACTTGCCGATGACGGGAGTATACGCGACCCGGTGCGTCCGGGTCGCGCGCAAAGCTACTTCCGATAGACGTAATAAACTACGCCTGAATGGTCGTCCGTCAAGAGAAAGGCGTTCTTGCCGAAGCTGAAAATGTCAGCAGGGCGGCCGTTGATCTTCGTACCGTCGAAGAAGCCGGTGATGAAATCCTGTACTGAGCCGCGGGCTGACTCTTCAATCCTTATGACGCTGTAACCTCGTCGCAGACTTCGCTTCGTCGATCCGTGGAGCGCGACGAGAAAAGAGTCCGCCAGGGACGGATCATTCGTCGAGTCGAAGTATTCGAGGCCGAGCGGGGAACTGTGTGCGGGAAACGGCGTGTGGGCCCGCGGCACATTGCGGCAGTCAAGCTTCTTGTTTGCCGTGTTGAATTTCACGTCAGCGAAAACGCGCGCGCCTGCTTGAAAGCAGTAGGGCCAACCATAGTTCTTGCCTTCGTCGAGCGCGTAGAACGTGTCCGCCGGACGGTTATCGCCGAGGTGATCCGAACCCATGTTGGTAGCAAACAGCCGCCCGTTGACCCAGCGAACGCCGACGGCATTACGCAAACCGCGAACGTAATGACGCTGGTTCTTTCCATCCGGGTCCATCTCGAGAATACTGGCGCGCACGTCTTCCTTCTCTTCGCACGCGTTGCAACTGCTACCGACCGCGACGTAAATCTTTCCGTTGCCGCCGACGACAACGGTCCGCGTCAAATGCCAGCCGCCGTACTTGTAACCCAAACCGTAGTCCGGAAACGTCGTCAGCACCTCCGGCTCGCCGGAAGGAGCGTCTGTGCCGGCTTCGTAGCGATAACGAACGAGACGATCGGTTAGCGCGAGATAGAACCAGTTCGTGCCGTTTTCGTCCGCGTAGAACGCGACGCTGTTTGGATTGCGCAAGTCAGTCAGGTACTTCGTCACCTTCTTGAATTGCATCAAGTCGGGATCGAAGTCGTCGAGTATGTAGACCGTACCGCGCTTGTTATCAGTAAGGTTGTACATGTCCGTGACGAAGATGCGATCGTCGGGACTGCGGGCCATGAAGCGCACGCGCTTGAGGCCCTGCGCGGCTATACTGATGCCGAAGCCTTCAGGAAGATTCAGATCAAACGAATTTCCATTGGCGAGCGTGATGTGATGTGAAACGAGTTTCGGGGCCGCGAACGTTACAGTAGTTTGTAAACAGAGGAGAATGAGAACACGGATTGTTTTAATCACGACGCAGAAATTATCACAGATTTCGAGGCAGTCGGCAGGAATGGTGAGTGGAGACGATCCCAGTCAGACCGTTTAAAGTCGCGCATCGGCCCGACCGGGATCGGCTTGCCCCGTCATACGCACACTGACATCGACGCGGCATAATCGGAATAACACCCGAGGCGGGGGAATATTCCAGGGAATTTTTAAGTCTTTGAAGTGTTAATCTAAAATAGCTTCCCAAACGCGATGATTATGGACGGACCGATTAACAACTCGGGTTTTGGTCAGGCAGCCCTGGGACACCTCGATGCCCTCTATGGTTACGCCCTGACTCTCACGCGGAATAGGTCAGAAGCCGAGGATCTCGTCCAGGAGACTTATTTGCGGGCGACGGGCGCGGCGAACCAGCCGCAGCCGCAAGGTAACCTGAAGGCTTGGCTTTTCGTCATTATGAGAAATGCGTGGCTCAATCAAGTGCGCCACCACCAAAGCGGGCCGCGGTTCGTCGATATCGAAACGAATGACCAGACCGAGGACGCCCGTCTCAACCCCCACGTGGTTTACCTGAGGAAACTGGAACGCGAGCAAGTGAGGACGGCAATCGAGAGTTTGCCGGACGCCTATCGCGAGATTGTGGTGTTGCGCGACATCGAAGGGTTTACGTACCAGGAGATCGCGATGGTGCTGGACTGTCCGGCCGGGACTGTGATGTCGCGTTTGGGCCGTGCTCGCGCGAAACTTCGAGCCTCGCTTTCGGTGTGGAAAGGCAAGGGACGCGCTCAGGCCGTCTGAAGTACTGCGGATGAATAACTGCGAAGAGATTTGTAAGCGTTTGAATCTGTATCTCGATAACGAGCTGCAGGGCGACGAGCGTGCGGCGGTCGAAACTCACTTGCAGGAGTGTGGGTCCTGTGGCGCGATCTTCGAGCGTGAGCTCTCCTTTATTAATGCGATTCGGGAAAGCGGTCCGCTGCACGTCGCGTCGCCGGAACTGCGCGCGCGAGTTCAGGAAACTCTGAATGCCTCGAAACGTGCTGCGTCCAAGCCGCATTTCATGTCGCGGCGACGGTTAGCTCTGGCGATCGCGGCCGCGCTCGTCGTCGTGCTGGTGCTACCGGTTCTGATCCGGCAGGCAGTTCGCCGGTCCCGTCAACCGGCGCCGCCGTCGAGTTTCGCTTTGATGGCTGCCGAGAGTCACTTGCGCCGGACGCGTGGTCAGTTGCCGCTGGAAATTGAAACCGCGGCGCCGCAACGCATCTCGGAGTGGTTTGCGAACAAAGTCAACTTCAGCCTCAAGCTGCCGAACTATCAGGAGTCGTCAGGACAGGAAAAACTCTACACGTTGGAAGGCGCGCGACTGGTCGGTTACAAGGACGACTACGCCGCTTACGTCGCGTATCGCATGAAGGAGCGTCCGATCAGTTTGGTAATAACTTCTGACTCAGTAGCCAGGCCGTCCGGCGGCGAAGAGATCGTCGCCCGCGGACTGACGTTTCACTTCAACGCGATCCACGGTTTGAAAGTGATCACATGGTCTGATCGCGGCCTCACCTACGCGCTCGTTTCCGATCTCGAAGAGCGCGGGCAACAATCGTGTATCGTCTGCCACCCGCGCAGCAAGGATCAGGATTTTATCGCCCCGCTCAAGCCGAAATCTTAATCAGACACAACCTTCTTAGACAGCAGCGCCGGTATCGCTTTCTTGAATTGTGGGGTATACTGCCACGTCCTGCTCCTCCCTTCATCACGCTGTTTGGATCCCAACAGAGTCATCCAGAGGAGGTCGAATTCATAGCCTAGGAAAATGACCATGCCTCCAGCAACACAAACTGCCCGCGATTTCCCCGGTTTTCTGATCACTGCTCAGCGCGAACTGCAGAAGGGAATGAATCAACAGGCCATCAGTCGCTTCAGCCAGATGATGCGAACAACAACACGACAGCGTGGGGAATGGATTTTCGTCCTTGGCGACGCCGCCGACAACATCTACTTCCTGCAAAAAGGCCGGATGAAGATCACGAGCTTAAGTGCGGACGGTGATGAGGTGTTGCATGAGATAGTTGGCGCCGGTGAGTTTTTCGGCCATACAAGCACAATCCTCGGCATACCACGTACGACTTCGGCCCAGACCCTCGAGACCTCGATACTAGGTGAAATGGGGCGAAGGGAATTCGAATCTCTCTTGACGACGTACCCGGAAATATCGCTGCAATTGATGAAGTCTGTGGGCTTGAGATTAAAAAAGGCCGAAGCCCAATTGGTTAACGTCATCTGCAATGACGTGTCTCGCAGGGTTAGGGAAGCTTTGATTGATCTCATCAATGAGGAATCGGGCCCCGACCTCCAGCAGTCTCTAACAATAAAGATCACTCAGCAGGATCTGGCGAACCTAATCGGGGCATCGCGGCAGAAGACCTGGCAGGCTCTCAAGGAGTTGGAGGATTCGGGAGTTTTGCAGTTACACTACCGTAGTATTTTCGTCACCTCCCCACAGAAACTGCGAACGGGCCTTGCCTGTTAGAGTTCTTTCCAAAATATAATTTTCGGTCAATTCAATTCTTTCCAATTGTCACCTTCGTGACATTCATAATCTCAGACGAGTTGTATTCTCGCGCTCTGCTTTGGTTTCGGATCAGTTGATCGTTTTTCCTAAAAACGTCTCAGCTAATCAGCAACGCGACGTCAGCACACCCCCCGGTTCGCTCGAAGGCGCATTTTCCAAAGTGGCTCCACTCAAAAAAACGTGGGACTCGGTAGTCTTCATTCTTGAATACTCGGTCTGATTCACAGTTCCACAAGTTGGTGTGATTTTCTTCGGGTCTTAAATTGGTAGCGTCTGCTCACTCTGCGCAGCACCCTGAAGAACTTGGCGCCATGTTGTGGAGTAAGACTCCTCGGTTCCACCGCTAGAAAACCTTTCGAAAATTCTTTAGCAGCCAGGATAACTGCACCTACACGTAAGGAGAAACAGATGCCAGATAGGAATTTCTTTCTGTCCCCAAAGGCCTCTAAAGCTCGGTTGCGAGAAGCCGAGCAAGCGCGAAAGAACCGTTGGGATATCATCCAGTCACACTCTCATGGACAAGTCTCACGTCGTGAGCTGATTAAAATGGGACTGTTCACGGGAACCGGCCTTCTCGTGCCAATTAGCGGCCTCAGCCCTTTTGCCCGCAGCGCATTCGCTGACTCAAACATTCCGACCGGACTTCCGCCTAGTCCGTTGTTCGGAGTGCAAGATTTTTCCACCCCGATGCCACGTTTCGACGTGTTGCCGCGGCAACCGGTTTCTGTTTTGAATCCGGCGCCAACCGCCCAGGCGAATACCACGCAACAACCTGTTGACCCTGCATTGGGCGGCGGTACGGGCCCGATCGAAGGACGTCCGCCGGGACCGATCTGGGCGCACCAACAGTTCGCTCAACTCCCGCCCACGATAGCCATCCAGGCTACGATGGAGGGGGCCAAGACCAATAATGTTTACAATCCGCAGGTCCCGTCACTTCAGAATTCCGGCATCAACCCGGCCACTCCTCTCCCGTTCAAGTTTCACCCGGGTCTGCCGACCCAAAACGTTCTGAAGGATTGGACTTACAACGGAACCATTCCTCCCAAGCTGATGATCGTCCGGTATGGCGAGCCAGTGCTGTTCCGCCTCCGCAACAAACTGCCCGTTAACCAAAACGATAACGGTGGCTTCGGTCTCCATACGATTTCCACCCACGAACACAACGGGCATCACGGAGCTGAGAACGACGGTTTCACCGGTGCGTTCTTCTTCCCGAACCAGTTTTATGACTATCACTATCCAATCGTCCTGGCAGGTCGCAACAGCATAAACACTACGGCGACTGATGCTCGTGCCTCGGGTCCGACCGACGCGGGCGGTCTTAACAAGATCCCCGGTGACTGGCACGAGACGATGAGCACGCACTGGTTCCACGATCACATGTTCAGCTTCACGGCGCAGAACGTGTACAAGGGCATGGCCGGAATGTTCAATATCTACAGCGGCCTCGATCGCGGCGCTGAAGACATTAACGACGGCGTGAACCTCAGACTGCCGAGCGGACGCGCGAGCGTTAGCGGCAAATCGTGGGGCAACCTCGACTATGACGTGAACCTCATGCTCGCCGACAAGGCATGGGACGCGGCCGGACAGCTCGCCATGGACATCTTTCAATTCGACGGGTTCCTGGGCGATCGGATGACCGTAAACTTGACCTACAAGCCTTTCATGGAAGTCGAGCGGCGCAAGTATCGGTTCCGCATCCTGAACGCGTCAGTCTCGCGCTTCTTCAAGATCGCACTGAGTGACGGCTCGCCGATGATCCAGATCGCGAATGACGGCAATCTGCTTCCGCACCCGGTAACGCTCACTCAGCTTGACGAGCAGGGCATCGCCGAGCGCTACGATATCGTCATCGACTTCTCTCGCTACAGCGTTGGCCAGAGGATTTGGATGGTTAACCTGGCTGAACACCAGGATGGAAAGAGAGTCGACAAGGACCTCAGTCTTGCCGAGGCGCTCTCGGGCAATTCGCCTGATCCGTGTGTAGGAAAATTCCTCGAGTTTCGAATCGCTCGTAATCCTGCGCAGCCCGACATCAGTCAGGTGCCCGCTACGCTGATTCCGAATCCGGATCTGTCGAACATTCCGGTGGCCCGCGAACGCATCTTCGAATTCAACCGCGGTGCTAATCAGACCACCAATGACCCCGTGTCGTCATTCTTCGGCCCGTGGGGCATCGAAACTGACAATCAACGAGGAACGCTCGCGGCGGACTTCGGCCGTATCTCTGCGGCGCCACGCTTCGGTACCCGAGAGATATGGACGTTGAGGAACGGTGGCGGTGGTTGGGATCACCCGATCCATATCCACTTCGAGGAGTGCCAAACTCTGGCGCGCGACGGAAGTGCTGCAAACGTTCCGGCCGCGGAGCGCGGGCGCAAGGACGTCTGGCGCCTGAGACCCGGCGGCGAAGTGAAAATCACGCTCCAGTTCCGCGACTTTGGCGGCATGTTCATGGAGCACTGCCACAACACCATGCACGAAGACAACGCGATGTTGTTGCGGTGGGAGATCGACGATCTCGGCGCGCCGTTCCTGCGGCCACTGCCGACTCCGAGACCAACACCGCAGGGCGTCACGTTTGTGGCCCCCACTGAGATACTTCCGACCGCTTTCTAAGGCGGCACGAGTTAACAACAGAGACCTAAGGAGAACACATGAATACAAAGTTAGACATCAATACGCTGCGGCGAGCATTTAGTGCGAACGTCGTAGCACTCCTAGTCGGTGTCGTTGTAGTGCTGCTCTTGGGCGGCTCGTCCGTTCAGGCGCAGACCAGCAACACCGCTAGCACCGTCGACAGCAGCATCACGGTTCCTACAAGCGGCACGGTGACCGAAGGAACGACCACCGTCACGGTCAAGGGAAGCGTGACTATTAAAGCGAGAAAGGTGATAGATAACACCTCGCCTACACTCGCTCCGCTAGTCCTGCTCGACTTCGATTTTTCGCAGTTAACGGGAACAACCGGGAGCGGGGCTACCCTTAAGACGTTTGTCACGGGCGATAATCACGCTACCGAGCTTAGACCGTTCCAGGCATCCGACACCATCGTCGTCACCATTCCGTACTTCGATAGCACCACGGATGGCACGAAGGCCAGCTCATTTATGGCGACTGCCACTCTCAGCTTCGACACCGCCACGGGGAAACTAACGAGTGGAAGCCTCACTTATGGGACTAACGTTTTCAAGTCCTCGGGTGTTGGCACCTTCACCGTCGCGCCGTAATCGCGCTTCGCGGCGCCTGAAATTGAGTCTGAGCGATCCTCCGAACGCCGTCCGTGCCATCGGAGGCTGCATCAGAGGGTCGCTCAGCTCAATGCAGGCTTTAACAGAAGGAGAAGTTAAAAAGATGAAACTTAAGGACGCGAAGCTGCTTTTGCTTTGTATGCTGTTAATCGGCGTACCTCTATTAATCAATTCTCAATTTTCGTCGGGCGTCAGTTTCGCCCAACAACAAGAAGCCGAATACAGTTGCCCAATGCATCCGGAGGTCAAGTCGAAGACTGCTGGCTCTTGCCCGAAATGCGGCATGCATTTAAAGCAGATGTCGAAACAGGAGGCGCCGACAGCAGCGGCAGACTCGGAGCGGGGCGGAAGCCACTTCCCCAACGTTGAGCTGACCACGCAGTACGGCAAGAAGGTTCGCTTCTACGACGATCTGATCAAAGGTAAGGTTGTGGCTATCGACCTTATCTACACTACCTGCAAATACAACTGCCCGCTCGAGACTGCCCGGCTCGTCCAGCTTCAGAAAATGTTGGGCGATCGGATGGGTAAAGATGTCTTCTTCTACTCGATCTCGATCGAGCCGGAAACAGATACGCCGGAGGTGCTCAAAGCTTACGCGGACAAGTATCACGTGGGACCTGGCTGGTTATTCCTCACTGGAAAGCCTGCGGACATCAAGCTGCTTAGCCACAAGTTAGGATTGGACTCGCTTCCCAGCCGTGATGATCCTGACGGCCACACACCGCATGTGTTGATGGGCAATGAAGCAACCGGACTGTGGATGAAAAACTCAGCCCTCGACAATACCCGGTTCCTGGCGATGAAGCTCCAGCACTTGATGGGTTATGGGTCGCCCAATCTTACCACCGTAAAAGATAGCACGACTGCTGCCAACCTCAACATCGACATGGGACAGTATCTTTTTGCGACGCGATGTGCTGCCTGCCACACCATCGGAAACGGCGACAAGCTTGGACCCGACCTTCTCGGCGTCACAAACGTGCGGGATCGGGCCTGGCTGACCAGAATGATCGTAGACGCGAACAAAATGATCGACGAGGACAAGGATCCGATTGCTATCGCGCTGTTCAAAAAATATAAGGAGATCAGAATGCCTCCCCTGGGTCTGCCGGAAGCGGACGTAAACACGCTGATCGATTTCCTTAAGATTCAAACCGCCAAGTTGAACAACGCAGAGAAGGTACGAACGCAAAACTGAGATTAGTAGCAGTCTTCAACATCTCCGGAATCTGGTAGTGCTCAAATTTAAATAGAGCACTATCAGAAACCCGGCAACTAATGTATCCCCCCAGCATCTAAAGCCCGCAGCCTAATACTCCACTCAAGGTCCCTGGGCCTGCTGCAGTACATACCTAACCGGTCGCTCACACTACCCGAGGTCAGGCGGCCTGCAACCATACACCTAACCGGTCGTCCCGCGTGGGCGATTGTGTGAAGACACATTTGAGAGGAGATATTTCGGAATGCAAAGATTTTCGTTTAAGTGGTTGGCGGCGCTGGCTGCCTTCAGCCTGTTATCGGTCGCTGCCTTCGCGCAGACGTCGGCACCCTCCGCCGAAGCTTCGCTGGGCGTGACCCCAACGACTACGACTGCCGGCAGTACGGTGACGGTGTTCGGTTCCATCACCAACACGTCGTCCAAGTCGTTGAAAGTGACCGTCAATTACGATGTGGTCGGCCCCTGCAACTACACGGATAACTACATTGTTAAGATCACGCTGAGACCTGGCGAGACCCGCACTTCCAGCAACAGCTACACTGCACCCGCCTGCGCGGGAGATTACCTCATCACGGCGACCGCCACCTCTGGTGGAACGGTGCTGGCCGTCAAATCAGCCACGGTCACAGTTCAGTGACGCGTGTTCCCGTCCGGGACGCACCCTGCGTCCCGGACACATAAATCCCGTTCTTCCACAACCATCTCATGATTGTCATCGCCTGCTCGGAAGGAATGTGCTGCGACCACATCCGCAGAACATCTGAAGCTGCGATAGGGTTTTGAATCATCGCAACCAATGGAGCGATAAGTACGCCATCCAGGAATGCGATGGGCTGCGTTAGCGCAGGCGAAAACAGCGCCGTTGCGGGCACTACAAAATCGTCTTGAATTGTGGGAATCGTTTGGAAATAAACCTCCGCTGCCAGACCGATCTGCGTTTGCGGAGTCAGCTCGCGCTTTTCCAAAACGAACATACTCTGTGGCTGATCCTGATTGAGAACTCTTTCCTTCCAGAAAGCGCCACTTCTCAAACGCATTGCTTCCTCATAAAACTCAGCCGCGGCCCGCTGGTGAAGTCTCACCGAGGCGAGTTGTCTTTCGCGATAAAACTGAATTGCGAGCGACGTGTCTTCCGGACGTTGAAGGATCGTGTGTACCACCGTGGCCGCATGTATCGCAGAGCCTACCGCGGTTTGCACGCCTTGCGACGAGAGGGGATCAATCGAGAACGCTGCTTCGCCTACTTTGATCGTGTTAGCCGAAGCGGGAGCGCTGTCATAAAACTGCGTAGCGTCACACGCCCGTGGCGGTCCCAGCAGAGAACCACGCAGGCAGCCGGCCAACAGGTCGGAACCTGCAAGCAGACTCTTATAGAACGTCTCGAGACTGCCCGCGGCCGCGATACCCGAGCGACAACGGAAGGCATCAACAAAAACCGTTGCATTGAACTCGCCGCCCGGTAGCGGTGCGCCCCAGTACCATTCATCCTCGCCAGCGTCTACACGTGTTTCCGAACCTTCCAACGGAACGTTTTCCCAATAGCCGTAGAGCGCAAGTGTCTTACTCGTAGAACGACGCTTCACGCCCGCTAACAATCCTGGACGGCCGCTCGCATCCGCGACGAAGCGTGACTCGACGATGATTTCGCTTGCGAGACCGCGGGCACGGGTGGTTATGCGCCAGCCGCCATCCCCGGTAGGTTGCGGGCGAGAAGCAAAAAAAGGTTGCAATACTTGCGCGCCCGCTTCTTCCGCGGTACGCAGGAGAATTTGGTCAAAGCGACCCCGATCAACCTGAAATCCGAGCTCGCCTCCGCTCAGCCGTCTTTCTGGTGGACCAACCCAACGGACTATGGCGCCTTCCGGACGAAGAAAGCCTGCACTCTCAACTTCTGTGCGAACGTTCAGAAGGTCGAGCAAGGGTAAGATGCCACTCGTAAGTGATTCGCCAATGTGTGGGCGAGGGAAGGATTCTCTTTCAACAACAACAACTGAATGTCCCAACTGCCGCAGACGTCCACCAAGTGCTGCTCCCGCTGGGCCACCGCCGATAACACAAACATCCGCTTGAATCAGATTGGCGGCCACGACTACTCACTGAAGTAATCCGGACGGCGTTCCGACAGCCGGATATAAGCTTGCAAGCAGTAGTTCAACCATCCGCGGATATAGTTGCACGCAGTGCGCCCTCGATTAATGACTTCGTGGTGACAACCACCGCTGCATAAGTATCGCGCCCAGCAACTTCGGCACGGCTCCTGATAGTGAACATGCCGATCGGCAAGCCAGCGACGTTGCCGAGAACGATCGACGCCGGACCACACGCTGCCCATTGCTCCGCGAGGGTCTTCAACAAATCGATGACACGCATATAGATCGCCATCCGCCGACACTCCCAGATAGCCCGCACCGGCGCCGCAAGGATACGGCCGATGGGTTCCGCGATGAATCTCGCGCATTGCGTTCATCATGTTCAGAAAAGCATATCGCTCACCGCGTATCACCGCGCGTTCAAAACTCCGGCCACAGGAAATCATCTGGTCCAGCATTCTTTCCAACTCCGTCTCACCCATTTCCCCCACTTTGGTCGGCGACGACAACATCGGCGAGAAACCAACGCTGTGAAAGCCGAGCGATAGAAACTCGTCCAATGTTTCGGGGAGAAATAGATTGTCGGGCGTTACCGTGACCCTGGCGGATACCTGCATCCGGCGCTGCATGGCGAGTAGCGGACGGATATTTAAAAGCACGCGATCATAACTGCCCCGGCCGCTCTTGAAAGATCGCTGGCGATTGTGGACGTCGCCGATTCCGTCGAGACTGACAGTTACAGCAAAGCCGTGTCGCTCGAAAAACTCTCCGTCATCTGGCGTAACAAGAGTTCCATTCGTGGTGATTGAGAACCCGATCCGCACCGCTTTTTGTTCAGCCAGCGTAGTCGCTTGCTCAACGCACTCACGCAATAGTTTGCGATTCGTCAGCGGTTCTCCACCAAGGAAGGTCAGGTTTACCCGATCGCCAGGCGCCGTCTCGGAAAAGAGTAGATCCACCGATCTTCTGGCAGCTTCCGGAGACATGTCTTTCTCTTTTGTTCCAAAGCCGCCTGCTTCGGCATAGCAATAGGTACAACCCAGATTGCATTTCTGAGCAATCGCGAGTGATAAGGAACGGACCGGAGCTTCAGCAAGCGGTTCATCCGTAATATTTTCCGGCGCGGCCAATCCCAGCTCTGCCAGGAGAGATTCTGATTGCGCAGGTTCTCCTTTGAGTGCAGCGGCAATCTCTGTTGAAACCGTGAAGACACGAGAACCATTAACCAGCAGTACATGGTCCCCTATTTCCGTCTCGAAGAGATGGAAGTTTTTCTCTTCAGGCGGGTGCGTCAAGGTCATCGCAGCCGCCCGTTGGATCTGTACCAGCGAACTAGCTTGAGAATGATTTGTAGTACTCATTAAGTCTCTTCGGCCTTGGGTGGTGGACCACTCTCGTCAACGCCGCCGATGATGAAGCGCAGGGAACGTTCCCAGTGGCGGAACAAATCCGCATAGGTCACTAACGAAGGATCCATCCAGTCGTCCACGACATAAACATTCGGGGTTTCAGGCGTGCGATCTTTTTGCATCCAGTTATTCCCCGTACTGGTCCCATCAGGTCGCGCTTCAACGTTCACGTAATCCGGACGCGTTGCAGCCCAATAGAAACAGGCGCACTCGCGGTAATCATTCTGCCAGGGCGAGCACAAGCTCTGCGTCAGTGCGCCCGGCGGCGCGATGTCCCTGGCGATCACCGCCAATTGCAACTTCTCTCCCTCCACGTCCGTTTGGTCGAAGAATCTTCTCACCATCAGGGAGACCTTGATGACGTTCTTTGGGTCCTCCAGCGATTCAAATGAGCATTGCACCTTTTTGCCGCTGTAGTTGTGAACAACTTCGGCCAGCGTATTGGACCACTCGAGCGGCATTCGGGTGTCGCCAAAGGTCGTATCAGGCAAAGAGACGTTTGGGCCGCCGGCGTAAAGCGGTCCTTTGACTGGAACAGTGACGGAGATCGCGTTGATGTGCGTGAGCCTATATCCCTTAGCGAGGTCCTTGGCCTCTGGCGGCGCATCCGGATCGACGGCGACTACAAGATTGCTGGATTCGTGAAGCTCGATCCCTATCAGAATCCGCTTCCAGATATTGCGGAAATCCATCTCCAAACCCGGAAACGCGTTGGAGATTGCGGTGTGCGGAAGCGTGCTCGGTGGATTTCCTGTAGCGCGGTGTTGCAGTTGCGCCGAAAGGTTCTTCGCCTCGATTGGTTTCTTCATGGCTGGCCCTCCTGGTTCTGGCTGATAAAGTACTCCGCGGCCATTCGCACCTTATTGACTTGCCGCCGAGTCAACGCGAGATGTCTTCCATCGGCACTTCGCATCAGCGCCGGCATCTTGCGCCGCTTATCGTTCGAAACGTCTCCGACTTCGTCATACTCGCGGAGCACACGCGCGAACCACGCAAGCGATCCGCCCTCCAGTGCCAACAACACCCGCTCGTGTCGCGCTCGTATTGCCAAAGAATCCGCGACGGCCGGATCAACTATAGGTTCGAGAGCGCGGTTCAGATCGAGAAAATCCATGCGCGCCATTCCAACTCCGCGTTGGGCCGATGGCTGATTCATCTGCATTGTGTTCATCAGCCGCACTGTTTCCAATGCGCGGCGAACTATGTCGCGGACTTCCGCTATTTCCTGTTCCGTCACCGGGTCGTCGAAGTCTGGTCCAAACATCGCCTGCTCGAGTTCATCGGCGACGGTGCGGACGGGCATACCGTCTGGCGCAAACGTGGGAGGCCCGGCGGCGATTCTGGCGTACGCGCTTAGCGTGGCGCCGTCGATTTCGACTGCTACTTCGACGATGCCATCACACTCGTCGTCGAGGTAGCCGTAACTGATCTGATTACCGTCATCAGTCGCCTTACCAGCGTAGATTTGTGCAGGATTGGTGTTCCGGCGAACGGCAAGCGGGTCCTTCTTGACGTCGGTTGGATCAAAGTAACCTTTCCACGTTCCCTTTCCCGGATCGTAAACCGCGTCGGCGATGTTTGGATCTTCCTCGCCCGGATCAGGCGGTGGTCCATATACTTTCCCCGCCGCTGGCGTGAAGCGCAGGCGGATCTCAGGGTATTCCTTTGATGGCTTAACGTATTGAACGTCGCCGAGCGGAATCGTCTTGTCCTTGAAAAAATTATTACATTTGCCGTCCAGGACGTGGACTACATGATCGCTGAACCAACCGGTTTCGGCTTCGATCTGATCATTCTTATCGCCCGTGCGCCGGTATGCCTTGATGTTTGCGACGTGTACGTTCCATTTTATTGCCGAAGCCTCGAGTCCAACGTTCGATAAGATCTCCTCCGTTAAAGGAACGAGTTTGTCTTCGCCGCTGAAACGTGCCCAGACTTCGAGAAAAGGTGCGATCGGCCGGATCTTGTACTTGCAATCACGAAAGCGAACTTCAAACGGCGGTTGCTTGCCGCTAATCTCGCCGGTCTCACGATTGATTACGAGAGTTTCCTCTGGTTGAATTTGTCGCACGCCAATCGGGTCCGTGATCGCAAGTTTATAGTTGTCCATCGGGTCAGGAGAGGACCCGAGTCGCGCGATCGCGAATGGTGGAAGAATTCGAAGCTCCACAATTTTAAGGGTCATCTCGTCAGCCTCCGATTAAAGTCAACACCTGATCGATCGCGCTCTGATTGGCGCTCTCCAAACCTTTCAGGTAGTTTTCGTACTGCCCGCTGGTTTTATTCCGTAATTCCTCGATGTACATCTGTGAAGAGAGCAGAAGGTCGCGGTGCAATCGCCAACGATCAGGATCGCGCGCTCCTATCGCGAGTGAATAGGGCATCTCGAACGGCGGTCCAGCCAGCAGCTCTTCGTTGTCGTGCAGCGGTAGCGCCATCAGGAATTCCGTTATCGAACGCAAGTTGTACATTTCCCCGAATATCCATGACAGCAGCAGGCCGCGCGGCGTTCGGCCTGAAGTTTTCAACGGCGCCTCGATGCGAAATGCATGCGTCAGGTACATCAACAACATCCGGTAACGCAGGTTGCACAGTCCGGCCCACAGCAGGGCGACGCTATTGGTGATCCGTCTATCCAGGGGTGCAGACTGGTCGGTGGTTGGGTTTCTGGCGACGCTTCTTGACGGTACCCAGTCTCCTTCGTCAGGGAAGTCTCGATAGATCTTGAGAAATCTTCCGAAGTGCGACTTGTCAAATTCGCCGATCGTCGATCCTTCGCCCTGGACTGAAATGGCCTTGATAGCGTTAAGAGCAGAGGTGCGATCGTTAGCTGTCTCGATCAGGACGTCTTTATACCCGAGGCCCCACGCGTCGGGTGTCACCTGAAAACGAACTGACTGCGACTGTATGTCTGAAGAGGAAATGAATGAGGGCGGCGCCGGTTTGGGATCCTTCGGCTGCACTGGCGGCGTAAACAGTGCCGCGACGGCGTCGTAGATGATTCCGACGCGATGTACAGACAGTTTTTCCTTATCGGCATCAACAAACTTGCGAATCTCGTCTATCTCATCCTGGAGACCGAGATCTTTGATAGTTTTTTCATTGGGCATCTCGCACAGCACATACTTGCCGAGCGCTTTTTTGGTAAGAGGTTCCAGCTCAAATGGGAACGGATAGAGATCCGCCGGGATTGGGTAGTCTTCTCGTTCAAATGCCAGCGGTCCGCCGATAAGCGTCAGCAGGTTATTGACCGTCGCCCAGTGACCCATCTCTTCGCGAGCGATTTCAAGAATCGTTGCTCGCCATTCCATTGCCAGCTTTTGGTGCTCAGGGTCCGTTAACTGAGGACCGCCCAGCGAGTACGCCGCGTACAAATACTGCGCCATCAGGGCATGCTCAACCTCGGCGCCAATGTGGAGCAAATAAACGGCACGCTCGCGCGGAGTGGTGAAGACGTCGAGATTCGGTTGCTCCCCCAGAGCTGGAGCTTTCACGGTTGCCAACGGCATTAGCTGACGAGCGGGCGCCGCCTTGAGCATGGTGGTGGAGTCGGCAGCAGCTTTGGAATCAGTTGGCGTCCACACCAGGTGGCGAGTTAATCGAGTTGCCACAAATGCCTCCTTAAGCGAGTCTCATGATTCCAATTACAGTTATTCTTCCTTCGTGCGTTTGAAAACGACGAAGTTGGTCAGGTGGTCGTTGTTTAGGCTGGATGTGAGCGAATGGAAAACAGGCTCGAGAGAATTCAGCCCTTACCACGGCGAGCGCAAATTACCTTCGAGGCAGCAAAAAGTCAAGACGAATAAATTCAACCCGTGGCACGCTGCGTAGAAGCATAATTGAAGATTTTGCCATTACTAATAGAAAAGATATTTCACTTGGTTTTGTCATTCTAAACTTATAGAAAATCGGAGGACAATCGTGACAAACTTCGACAACCTCAGTATGCCGGAGTACTACAACATTCTCGTAAACATTGAAGATAATTCCGCGTTTGTCCCGAAAGCTCGCGAACTTGCTTCGGGTTTCTTCGGCAAAGCTGATTTCAGTGATCCTTCCCATCAGCCTTTTGACTACACCCCCGAAGCTTTCAACGCACGGATGCAAAAGATTTACGACGACTATGTCAAGACCATGGGCGATCCCCACTGGCTCGACACAGGCGATTTGGGCGATCTGCAAGTCGGACGCTTTTCCGACGCGGCAGTTTTCGAGCAGCTACGACAGAAGGCGCCTTTTAATCTCACGGATGGGGCATGGTTGCAAAATATCCTACATACAGGTCCCTGCAATCAAATTCAGGCGAACCTATTCTCGATTTGGGCTGATGAAGCCGGTAATGGCCGAACCGAACTGAATCATTGCAACGTTTACGATACGCTGCTTCGCAGTGGCAATATCTTTCTTCCGCCTATTGGTTCAAAGGATTTCGCGAAGCTGGACATAGTTCCATCGGCTTATGAGAGTGCCGTCTTCCAGATGAGCGTCGGTCTCTTCCCTGAAGACTTTTTCCCGGAACTGCTCGGGATGACACTCTACCTGGAATGGGAAGCAACTCCGACATTGACCCCTACCGTGCGAATGTTAAGAGGCAGGGGCCTCGATCCGCATTTTTACGAACTCCATGTGGCGATCGATAACATTTCCGCCGGCCACGGCGCTCTCGCCAAGCAAGCAATCGAGTTATACCTGGAGCAGGCAAATCGAGAGGGTGGAGATCAGCAGGTCCAGGCGCAATGGAAGCGCATTTGGACGGGCTATGTAACATGGGCCACGCTCGGCACATTCTCCTCCGATTTAATTAAGCACCTCCTCGAATTTGATGGAAAAGGTACACCCGAACAACAGAAAGAGTTTGCTCGAAAGAGAATGATTACCCTGATTGAGAAGAAGGCGCCCGTTGCCGGAAAGAGTCATGGGAACGCAATGGTCAACGGTAAGCGTCTTAATGATCTATTTAGCGATCCGCCGGCGTTGCTCGACGCCTTGATGAACGATCCTCGACGATTCATCGATCCGCAGAGTCCGCGTGATAGTCGCTTCATAACCGAGCTTCTTAGCTTCAGTGGGCCCATGTACAAAGTCTTCACCGAAGCGGAACAAGACGTCATCCTCGATTGGATTGAGTCATTATCGGAAAGCTCGGAGCCTCCGCCACCTTCTGATATCGGTTCCCAAATGAGAGAGGTGCTTCGAAAATATCAACCCTTAGCGAGCCAGGTTGGAGCGCATGATGGATTTCATCTGCCTGACGACGCGGGAAAGAGCGTGCAACAGTGGTTTGTGGACGGTCCACTGGAGGAGATGATGAACGCGTTCGCGCAGAGTCCGTTCATTAAGCCGGGATCAGTTCAGGAAAGCACGTTCTTTTCAGAGGTGCTGGTTGACTTAATGCCTGGGGCCATTGCTCCTGATGATGTGGAAATCATAAAAAACTGGGTCGAGAATAACTGTCCTCAACCCACCGCAGCGCCTCCTGATACGCTTTCGCCTCAGACATTAGAGGTTCTTACCCGTACTGTCGATGCTATCCGAGATGGAATTGTTGAGGCGCCACCGCGGGTCAAAAGACTCTTCACCGGGATGGGGAACGTGCATTGAATTGACTAATTGTACAGTCCTCAGAACAGTTCAGCCTTGTAGAGGGAAATCATGGCAAAGCGAATACTTAAGATCCATCCCGCGATTGGAATAGCGCGAGTCGGCAATGCTGACCGTGAAAGCGGATTCTTTCTGGGTCCCGAAACACCGGGAATGCCGGCCAACTGGGATCCAGCGAGTCAGAAATTCTTTTCCTTTAAGAAAGATGGAAAGATAAAGGCACAAGCAGCTCGATTCAGGATTTGGGAGTATGTTGAGGCCGAGGGCAAGTTGGTACCCCAGCGTGAGTTGAGCTTAGACAATTCTGACGTGGTGAGCATCGATTGGACGGTACATCTCGCGAACCGCAAAGCTTCCTTTTTCAAATTCGCCGGGCGTCGTGGTGAAGCAGATAATTACGGATCGCTTACTGCCGCCGACCGGCGCAATCGCGATGTGCCCGATTCAGAACGAGATCAAAGATTAGAACTCGATGAGGGCCCAAAAAAGATCTGCGGCAAGAACGCCGGCAAGGTAGAGTTCAAAAACACTAAACCACATATCCCGATAGATATGTTTGGTGAATTGCGGACTGACAGTTCCGGCCGGTTATTGGTGCTAGGCGGTCAGGGTCAGTCAAACTCGACCCTCACTCCCCCCAAACCTATCACGGATTATGCGAATAACGACACGTGGTTCGACGACGTTGCCGATGGTCCAATCACAGCAGTCGTCAGGATTACGAATGAGACGGGAGCGGTGGAAGAGATTCCTGCCGAAGGCGCCTGGGTCCTGGTTGGACCGCCGGATTTTGCACCCGTAATCCAAAATGTGATCACTCTTTATGACACGCTTTGGGATGTCGCCGTTCGAGCATTGAAGATTCCGCCAGACAATGCTCTGTACGACGCCTATGCGCCGGGAAGAGGTTTGCCCTTATTGAAGGTTCAGAACACGGAATGGGCTCAGCACAACACTCTAACTGATTACGTGCCACTCTTCACGAGTGAGATCTTCCCGATCTTTAATCGTGCTTATAACACCCGATGGGTACATGAGCCGCTCAATGATCCGTCGATACCACCCGAGCACCACAACCGCATCGCAGATAGTCAGGCTCCACTCCTGGCACAACTTCCAGGCAAACCACTGGTACGAAAAAGTATCTTCAACCGTTTACGAAATCCTGACAGCGCGAATGTTAACGCACAGGCGATGCCGAAAACATTTGGTGACGATTACAATCCGTCCGCGCCGATCGCCACGAGCTATCTCTCGCTTACCAGAACGCAAGGCGCTCTTATGAAGCAATGGATGCTCGGCAAGTTCGTTTCAGATTGGAATGGAGTTCCGCCTGTTCCTACAGCCGAAGACATATCGCCTGAGGGGTTGGATCGCGCTGCCCTGGAAAACAGCGTTGGCGGAGCGTTTTTCCCCGGGATTGAAGCCAGTTGGTTGATTCGAAAGCCGGAGATCTTCTCGGAGCCGTTTCGGATCAAGCACGAAGCCAAGCTTGGGTCATTAACGGTGCGAGCCGGGTTTTTCTCTCAGCAGATGGCCTTACCGTGGCAGGCTGACTTTTACGCATGTGCGAAAGAACCGTTTGCGGGAGATGTAACCGGAACCACGTTTCACGCCTGGTGGCCGGCACAACGTCCGGATGATGTTTTCAAATCGGGAGATACTTCGATGCGTGAATGGGCGCGTGGCTTTGTTAAATATGAAGACATGGTTGCCGACTGGTCAACGCGAGGCCACGTCATTGAAGACTC
>JBKPNH010000066.1:0-50520 GCA_046732535.1 Acidobacteriota bacterium | reverse complement strand
CCGCACGACGAAGTCTGATATAGAAGAGACGATCGAGGCCATCCGCGATGCCGCTCGTGAAGAGAACCACTGATGTCAGATTTTAAAACCGAACTTCGCGTCGCCATCGAGCTTGCGCGTGCCGCCGGAGCAGCAATTCTGGAACAGTACAAGGGTCCGCTGCACGTCCAACAAAAGAACCTCGACGACGACCTCGAGCCGGTCACGCAGGCTGATCGCATTGCCAACGAGCTGATCGTGACACGTTTGCAGCGCGAGTTTCCGGACGATGGGATTCTGGCGGAGGAGTCGGTCGATACCGAGCGGCGACTCCGTAAATCCCGTGTTTGGACGATCGATCCGCTTGACGGGACGAACGGTTTCATCGACGGTAACGGTGATTTCGCGGTGCAGATCGGGTTGGTCGAGGACGGTGAAGTTGTCGTTGGCGTCGTGTATCAGCCTTTGCCGGGTGTTTTGTATCACGCCGTCCGCGGAGAAGGAACGTGGATCGAGCGGCCGGAAATGATGCCGGAACGAGCGCGAACGTCAGACGCGACCGACTTGCCGAACATGCGGCTGGCCGCGAGTCGATCGCACCGCAGTTCGCGCATGAACAAGGTTGTACAGCGGTTTGGTTTTCGCGAAGAAGTGCAGCGTGGATCGGTCGGGATCAAAGTCGGGTTGATTATCGAGCAGCAGTCCGATGTGTATATCCATCTATCGCCGCGTACGAAACAGTGGGATACGTGCGCGCCGCAGTTGATCCTGACTGAAGCCGGCGGCCGAATGACTGACCTGTTCGGCCAGCCGCTCAATTACAACGTTCCCGACGTTCAGAACCGGAACGGTCTCGTCGCCAGCAACGGCGCGTCTCACGATCGAATCATTGACACGCTCGCCTCGCTGCTCGCCGAATTCGGCCGCAAACCGGCGTAGACATTGCCAATTGACGATTGCCGATTGCCAATTGGCGCATGCTTAGGCCAACTTAAAATCGCGAATCACGAACGCCGCGGCCAATCGCCAGCGGCCAATCGGCAATTGGCAATCGCAAATCGGCAATCACATGATCCTGCGACGAAAATCGTTTCTCACCTACCTTGCCTTATGCGCTATTCCTCTGCTCCTCCTCGCGGCGCTGAATTATTGGAACGGCGTGCGGGCGGTTGATTCGACGCTTAGCTCGATCGTCCAGGAGGATCTGAATTCGTTCACAGCCGGCGTCGACGAAATCCTTCAAGGCCAGGAGAGCGCGATTCTTCGTCTCGCAATGCAGCGAAACGTTCAGCAGGCCGTGGCCCAATCGTCTGACTCGACTAACCCAACCGCCAGCTCGAGTCTGAAATCCGCGCTCGAGCCTGCGACTCTCTTCCAAAACCTCACGCTGTTCGACCGAGACCGCCGCGCACTCTGGTTCGGCACGAACAGCACGCAATGGGAAAACTGGAATAGAACCTACCCTACACTCGCCAATCTGCCGCAGCCTGACGACCGCGTCTGGCTGGCCCACGGCACCACGTCGTTCCAGAAAACCGGCACTCTGCCGTCAGGCGCCGCATCTCTCGAATATTCGGTGCCAATCAGCGAGGAAAGCGGCAGCGTCAACCAGGGCGCCTTAGTCGGCGTGCTGGATCTTGAATTAGTCTTCTCAGCCGCCTCGCGTGGCCTCGAAGCAAGAGCAAGACCCGGCAGGATTGAAAACTCGATGATCGTCGTGCTCGATCGTTCGGCGAAAGTGGTCTATCACTCTGCCCGCTGGCTCAAACTTTCACCAGCAAACGAAGCAATCCCGGGCTTCGAATCGATCTCGACCGCAATGACCGCCAACGAAAACGGCCAGCACGAGTTTCAGTCATATGGCACAACTTACCTCGCGTGTTATTCCCCAATTCCGCGTCTGGGGGTTTCGGTTGCCGTTGCTCGCAATCGCACGGGATTACTTTCGAAGGCACGCTTCTGGGGCATCGCGGGCTTTGTTATCGCGCTGGCCACAGCCTTCGCCGCGGCGTTCCTGCTCAATCGTCACGTGGAACAAAGATCTCAAGGCATCGAACGAGTCACTGAAGATTTGTCAGCCATCGCCCACGGAGAACTGGACCGCCGCATCATGCTCGAATCGAGCGACGACGCGCGCGGCCTTGCCGACAACATCAACGTCGTCACCGAGCGTTTGCGCGCGCAAGTCGCCCGCGAAGCGGAGTCGCGGCAGTTCGAATCGTTCCTGCGACTCTCGGCCATGCTGACTCACGATCTGAAGAACGCGATCGAGGCGCTGTCGTTGACCGTCAGCAACATGGAGCGTCATTTCGACAATCCGCAGTTTCGCACCGACGCGATGAAAGGACTCGCCACCGCCACCGACAAACTGAAAGCGATCGTGGCGCGTCTGAACCGCCCGATGACCAGCCTCAGCGGCGAACATAAACGGCCCGTAAACACCGATATCGTTCCGATCCTGAAGCGAGTCACCGCCATGACCGCGGAGCCGCTGCGGACCAAGCACAAGATCGAATTACAACTGCCCGACAGCGTCTTCGCGCTGGTAGATGCGGCGCGAATCGAAGAGGTCATGGAAAACCTCGTCCTCAACGCGCTCGAAGCCATGGTCAAGCCCGGCGGCACGCTCACGATCGAAGCCGGCCACGACGAAGAGGGGCTGCCGATGTTCGCCATCGGCGACACCGGGCCCGGAATGAGCAAGACGTTCATCGAGAAGCGGCTCTTCCGTCCTTTTGCCACCACGAAGAAAAACGGTATCGGACTCGGTCTCTACACCTGCCGCGAGGTCGTGACTGCCATCGGAGGCACAATCAACGTGCATTCGGTCGAAGGCGCTGGAACGACATTTCGCGTCGTGCTACCATCCACCGCACAACGACAAGCGTAATCAAGAAGGAGTGCGGCACGCCTTCTTCAAACATGCCCGGTTACGCTCGTTCCTCTAGTTAGTAGTAACTGCCCAGGCGCCGGGAGTACACGTGCGGTGGGCGTATTGTGCGGAAAATCGAATTACGAGATGAGTAACCATTCTGAGCCGAAAGGTACCGTTCTCGTCGTCGATGACGACGACGCTGTGCGCAGCGGTCTGTACTGGGCGCTCGCCTCCGATTATCACGTTCTGCAAGCGTCGTCGCGCGAAGCGGCTTGCGGACTGATCAACGACGAAGAGATCCAGGTCGTCGTGAGCGATCTGCATCTGCCGCCGAACGTCGACGACATCGGCGAAGGACTGGCGTTGATCGACGTGGCCCGAGCGCAGGATCCGCCGCTGCAAGTGGTCGTCATCACGGGCAGCGACTCGAAACGCGCGGCGCTCGAAGCGGTCAGGCGTGGGGCTTACGGTTTCTTCGAGAAACCACTCGACCCCGGCGAACTGCTGCACATCGTGAGTCAGGCCACGCGCATGCGGCAGCTCGAGATCGAGAACCGCCGGCTGCGCGACGAATTGTCGCGTCCCCCGGGTTTCGCGCACCTGCGCGGCGGCAGCCAGGCGCTGGAGCGCGTGTTGAAACAGGCGCGCTCGGCCGCGGCTACGAGCGCCACCGTATTGCTGTGCGGCGAGAACGGCACCGGCAAAGAGATGCTGGCGCGCGCGATTCATCAGGAGAGCCCGCGTGCGGGCGGCCCGTTCGTTGCGGTCAGTTGCGCCGCGCTGCCCGAGACGCTGATCGAATCGGAGTTGTTCGGCCACGAAAAAGGCGCGTTTACGTCCGCGACGCAAACACGTAAAGGCCGTTTTGAATTGGCCAACGGCGGGACGCTCTTCCTCGACGAGATCGGCGAATTGAGTGCGGCAGTTCAGGTGAAACTCTTGCGCGTGCTACAGGAGCGTGAGTTCGAAAGAGTCGGCGGAACCAAAACGTTGACTGTAGACATCAGGTTGATCGCCGCGAGCAATCGCGACCTCGAGAAGGAAGTCGCAGCCGGACGATTTCGGCAAGACCTGTTTTTCCGATTGAACGTCGTGCCGCTTACTTTGCCGCCTTTGCGCGAACGCCAGGACGACATTCCACTGCTGGCCGCGCATTTCGCCGCCGGGTCATCGCAACGATACGGACAACCCACGCCCGAACTGGATCCGGCGCTGATCGAGGTGTTGCTGGATTATGAATGGCCCGGGAACGTGCGCGAGCTCGAAAACCTGATCGAGCGGCTGGTCGTGCTCAGCAGCAACTCGCAACTGGGGCTCGAATTCGTTCCCGAGAAGATGCTGAAAGTGCTTCCGGGCGTGAAGGCGGGCGATGAATCGACCCTCGAAGGCGCCGTCGAAGCTCTGAAACGCCGCATGATCATCAGCGCATTGCAAAGCGAGGGCAACAAAGTCGCCGCCGCGAAAAAACTCGGTATCAGTCGTTCCTACCTGCATCGACTCATCAACGAGTTTGACATTTGAGTCGCGTCTATGCGATCTGTCCCATTATCAACATGGCCAGCCTGCAACAGCGTTTACCGGAGAATGTACCGGGCGATTTCTTTGTAGATTCCACCTGCATCGACTGCGACACCTGTAGCCAACTCGCGCCCGACGTTTTTCGCGATCACGGCGACCAGTGCAGCGTCTATCATCAGCCTGAAACGTCAGCCCAGACCCGCAAAGCGATGATGGCGCTCGTGGCTTGTCCAACCGGTTCGATCGGCTCGACGGAAAAACACGATCCGCACATCGGCATCGATGCGTTCCCCTGTCATCTGGCGGAGAACGTCTACTTTTGCGGTTTCACTTCGGAAGATAGTTTCGGCGCGTGGAGTTATCTCATCCAGCGACCGCAGAACGAAGGTGCCCGCGCGGGCGCCCGCGCGGGCGGGAACATTCTTATCGACTCGCCGCGGTTTGCGACCCAACTCGTCAACCGTATCGATTCGATGGGCGGCGTCCGCACGATGCTGCTGACGCATAAAGACGACGTCGCGGATCACAACCATTTCCGCGCAAGGTTCGGCTGCGATCGGATCATGCACGCTGCTGACGGCGCCGCGCGTCTCGGCGTCGAGCGAGTCGTCAACGGCGTCGAACCTGTTGAACTCGAAAGCGATCTCCTGGCGATACCGACGCCGGGACACACGCGCGGGCACATGGTGTTTCTTTATCGAAACCGGTTCCTGTTCACGGGCGATCACCTTGCCGGCGCCACGCGCGGAAACGGCCTGACTGCCTTTCGCAGCGTCGCCTGGTATTCATGGCCCGAGCAGATCCGTTCCATGGAAAAACTTCTTGAATATGAATTTGAATGGGTGTTGCCGGGCCACGGCGATATTCATCACACGGACGCGCCATTGATGCGCCGCCAGTTGGAAGAGTGCGTCGCGTGGATGAAAACCCGAATCTGAATTTGCTCGTGCTTTTTCCAATCCATCTGAAAGAGACAAATATATGACTCGTAATCAGAAGATCGCACTCGGTTGCGGTGGCGCCGGATGCCTGGGATTGATTGTGGTCGTGATCGCGGGCGGTTTAATTTGGTACTTCGCTTATCGCCCCCTCGCCACCCGCAGTGACGAAGTGGCGAATATGGAACGCGAACTTGAAGGGCTCGTAAATCGCAACTCCAACGCAAACGAGAATTCATCCTCAACCTCTTCAGGTACGACGACCGCGGATTCGCTCTCCGAAGACGAGAAGCATAAACTCTTTTTCGCAGCCAACGCGACAGGCGACGTCGAGCTGATCCGACGCGTGAACGTGAAACTCGGATTGATGGACGAGGACTTCACGCCGGGGGAAAAATACGAAGAGTTTACCAACGACCATGTTTTGTGGGCCGGGCGAAACTACCAGTGGGTACTTACGGTAAACACGCCGGAAAAAGCGCGCGCCTACGTCAACGAGCACCTGCCGTAGCACTTTGAACTGAGGGTTATGGATCCATCTCGCATTCGAAATTTCTCGATCATTGCTCATATTGATCACGGCAAGTCGACGCTTGCCGATCGCCTCCTCGAACTCACCGGCGCGCTTTCCGAACGCGAGATGGAGGCCCAGGTCCTCGACAATATGGATCTCGAACGTGAGCGCGGCATCACGATCAAAGCCCATGCCGTCCGGCTCGACTACAAAGCTCTCGACGGCCAGTCGTACGTTCTGAACCTGATCGATACGCCCGGACACGTCGACTTCTCTTACGAAGTGTCGCGTTCACTCTCCGCCTGCGAAGGCGCGTTGCTGATCGTCGACGCATCGCAGGGCGTCGAAGCGCAAACGCTCGCGAACACGTACCTCGCCCTCGACAACAACCTCGAACTGATCCCCGTCATAAACAAGATCGATCTTCCCGGCGCCGAGCCGGAGAAGGCAGTCGAACAGATCGAGCATTTCATCGGACTCGAAACACACAACGCGATCTTCACCAGCGCCAAGACGGGCGAAGGCGTCGGCGAGGTGCTCGAAGCGATCGTGCGCGACGTTCCGTCGCCCAAAGGCGATCCGAGCGCGCCGCTCAAAGCGCTCATCTTCGACTCCTGGTACGACTCGTATCGCGGCGTGATCGTCCTCTTCCGTGTGATTGATGGCTCGATCCGTCCGGGAATGAAGATCCGTTTCTTCAACGTAGGCCGCGATTACCAGGTAGAAACGCTCGGCGTCAACCGGCCCACGCCGACGCCCATTTCAGAATTGGGCGTCGGCGAAGTCGGTTTTCTCACGGCGTCGATCAAGGCGGTCGCCGACGTGCAGATCGGCGACACGATCACCGAAGCAGCGCGGCCTACGCAGCAACCGTTTCCGGGCTACCAGGAGATCAAGCCGATGGTCTTTGCCGGCTTGTATCCGGTTGACACGGCCCAGTATGAGGAACTGCGTGATGCACTCGACAAGTTGCGCTTGAACGATGCGTCGTTTTTTTACGAACCCGAGTCGTCGACGGCGCTCGGGTTTGGTTTTCGTTGTGGATTTCTGGGCTTGCTGCACATGGAGATCGTGCAGGAGCGTTTGGAACGTGAATTCAATCTGGATCTGATCACGACGGCGCCGGGCGTGCGCTACGTCGTCACGACGACGGATGGCGAAGTGCATGAGATCGATTCGCCGGCGAAGATGCCCGATCCGGGTCGCATAGCGAAGATCGAGGAGCCGGTGATTCGCGCCGTCATACTGACGCCCGACGAACATCTCGGCGGTATCCTGCCGCTGCTCGAAGAGAAACGCGGCTTGCAGAAAGGGTTCGAATACATCACGTCGAATCGCGTGATGCTGACTTACGAGTTGCCGCTCAACGAGATCGTGCTCGACTTTTACGACCGTTTGAAGTCGGTCTCACGCGGTTATGCTTCGCTTGATTACAACCTCGCGGGTTACTGGGAGAGTGATCTCGTCAAGCTCGACGTGCTGGTTGCAAACGAGCCGGTTGATGCGTTGTCGTTGATTCTGCATCGCAGCACGGCGCAGTCGAAGGGACGCGCGCTGGCGGAAAAGATGAAGCAGTTAATTCCGCGGCAACTGTTTGAAGTGCCGATTCAGGCGGCGATCGGAAACAAAGTGATCGCGCGTGAGACGGTGAAGGCGCTCGGGAAAAACGTGATCGCGAAGTGTTACGGCGGCGACATCACGCGCAAGCGAAAGCTGCTGGAGAAACAGAAGGAAGGCAAGAAGCGAATGAAGAAAGTCGGGCGCGTTGAGATTCCGCAGGAAGCGTTCCTGGCAGTGCTGAAAGTGAATGAATGATTCGATCCGTGAATTGTTGTTGAGCTGTGCGCGCACGAAGCCTGCACAGCAGATCCGTGTTGAAAATATCGATTGGAATTACTTTTTTCTGGTAGCTCGACGTCATGCCGTCGTCCCGCTGGTCTATCGTCAACTAAAGCATCTGGCGCCGCCTGCCTTTAAGCAGTACTACCAGGAAAACGCAGCCCGCAATATCGTCTTAACAAACGAGCTCTGCCGCATCGTCAAGCTCTTCGCAGATTCAGGCATCGACGCGATTCCCTACAAAGGACCGATCCTTTCGCTGATTGCATACGACGATCTCGCTCTGCGTCGCTTCGTAGATCTCGACGTCATCGTCAAGAAACAAGACGTCGCACGTGCGCGCAATCTGCTGCTCGCCGACAACTACGCACTCTCAAAACCGTTAACCGAATCTCAACAAGAGCTGCTGCTCCGCACGCAACACAACCTTCAGTTCACCAAAGACAATCGCCAGTTGATCGTAGAGTTGCACTGGGAAGTCGCGCCGCATCTGTTTGCTTCGACGGTCCAGGGCGACGCGCTGTGGCAAAACCTCGTCGCTTTCGATCTAAACGGCATGACGGTGAAGACTTTTTCCGCCGACGACTTGCTGTTCTCGTTGTGCGTCCATGGCTCGCGTCACCTGTGGGAACGGCTCGGTTGGATCTGCGACGTCGCGGAACTGATCTCGCGCCGCAACATCAACTGGCCCGCGCTACTCGAACGCGCTGCTAAAGCCGACAGCGAGAGAATGTTTCTGCTCGGTCTGCGTCTGGCGGAAAAACTTCTCGACGCGACTTTGCCGCCCGAAGTGAAGCGTCGCTGCGACGCAGACAAACGACTCGAATCGCTGACCGTCGACATCGTCGAACATCTCTTCAACGGCCCCGAGCACGTGCCGGCAACTTCGCGCGAGATATTTCGCTACAACCTCGGCGTGCGCAAAAGCCTCACCGCTCGCACTCGCTACGTGGCCCACATGCTTCGCCCCACCGACGGCGATATCGGCGCACGCCCACTTCCGACCTTCGCTTACTACCTGTCCCGCCCCTTTCGCCTTCTTTTTAGCCGCAAAAAGGCACAAAAGTCACAAGACATTTAGCCATAGTAAAAGCCGGCGAACCAACCTTCAGTCTTGTGTGTTTTGTGCCTTTTATGGCTAAAGTTTGACGGATTTTTTCGCACGTGCTAGTTTCGGCGGTTAGGAAATGGGGTCAGTCGTTGAAACATAAAATTCATCGTGCGCATGTGAAGGCTATGTTTACGGCCCTTTTGCTGGCTGTGTGCACGGCCGTCGCTTTCGCGCAACAACCAGCGCCAGACAAAAAACCCACCGAGAAGGACGCCAAAACGCAACCCGCGAAACCAGGCGTCAAACCTCCTTTCACGCTGACCGTAAAAACGCGACCTATTCTCAACATCTCTCTCAAAGCCGAGAAGGCAAGCATGGCCGAAGTGGCGCAGGAGCTGTCGAAACGTTTGAAGGCGCCGGTGTTCCTGGGTCCGGAAAGACAAAAGGAACAGATCTCGATCGAGTTCAGCGAACTGACTCTCGAGCCTGCGCTCCAGCTACTGTCGCCGTCCGTTTATGTCGACTACGAGATCGACTCCGCTTCGGCAAATCCGCCGCGCGTACTGGGAATCTTTTTCTACGATACGAACCAGGGTGAGCCCCCCGCGACAGCCGTCATACACGGTTCGTCGCAGTCAATGTTGATTGAAGGCAATACGGAAGACCTCGAGCCTGACACTGACGATGAGACGAAAAAGGATGAGGAGAAACCGCTCCGCATCACTTATCAAAACTACTTGTTGAGTGTGAAGGCCAAGAAGCAACCGCTTCCGTTGGTCCTGTTGAAGATCGGCGAGCAGATTGGTGTGCCGGTCGACATACAGGATACACGCATGGAAATAGTCGATGCCGACATCTCAAAGCTTTCCGTGGAGGATGCCGTTCGGCAGCTCGCGCCGAACATTCGACTCTTCGTGCGGGCTGATCTCACGCGTTCTGAAAGACGAGTCCTGCGGATGGTCCTTGCGGAACCACCGAAGACTACTCAACAGGGCTTTTGACACAGCGCGCGCGCAGCGACTGAGAACTGGTCACGTGGTCCGAAAATTTGATTGCCATGTGGTCAAGCAAGTATTTATATTAAAAACCAACTGACTCCAGGAGGCGGCTAACCTTGGTAAAGCAAAACGAAGTCATCAATGATGAAAACGCTGGTCTGAAAAACGACAACAGTATCGGTAAGGAGCATAACGATATCGCGCGCGCGCATAAACGCCCATTTGTTGAACCAGCGATTTCCGTTCCAGTAGATGTTCTTGAAGCAACCACGTTCTTTCAATCGGCGTCGAGCGGCGCGACCAACTAAGAAAACAGAAATTCCGGTTGCATGGTAGTTATCGAGGTCTTTGACCGGCCGGCGTCCAAACGTTTTTATACGGTCGCCGGTCGGTTTCTATTTGTTGAGACTATCGACTCCCGATTAGCCCGACTGATCGAAAGCCTCTTTGCCGGATGGCAGCTCACGCCACTCGCCTCGCCCGGGCGTGAAGCAGAAATCGAGATCAAGTTTTTCTGTAACGAGCCTGGGCCGGACATTCCTCCCGAACTGAATCAGTTTGAAGTCGCCGAAGGTGGACGCTGCTACACTGAAGCAGACGCGTACTATTTGCAGTTTGACAATTCGTTGATGCGACTCCGTCACGGTGTTCCGGTGCAAGTTGATGTCTTTATCAAGCAACTGCCTGAAACAGCAGATGCGGAACTGGCGCGAGTGACTTCTTTCGCTGTGTGCGCGTCGTTGCGGCGTTTTGGGCTATTCGAACTTCATAGTGCGGCAGTTGTTGAGCCTGAAAGCGGAAGAGGCGTCTTGATCATTGGGCCGTCCGGCAGCGGGAAGTCGACCTTGACGTATCAGTTAGCAAACGCCGGCTGGCCGTATCTTTCCGATGATGAAGTTTTGTTGAGCATCGACGACGACGGCGCGATCCAGGCGCGGGGATTTCGCAGTGTCTTCGCGATGAAAGCGGCTGCGGATGTTGCTTTCAAGAACATCTTCGAACCGGCGCACGTGTTTTCGTCGACGCGAGTTTCCGAAGTATTGCCGGAGTGGATATTGTTCACGGCCGTCAGCAGCGAGAAGCAGACGCAACTTCGCAAGCTGTCGCAGCCGGAAACGATGACGCGATTGATTCGAGCGTGTCCGTGGGCCACCTACGACACCGCCATCGCCGGCTCCAATCTCGAACTTCTTTCGCAGCTTGCGCGCCAAGCGACCGCGTTTGATTTCGCCGCGGGCACTGAATTGCTCGAACCCGGACGTGCGGCAGAGTTGTTGAGCTCATATCTAAGGCAAAACTAGATGCAAACCGATGCCACGTTCAATGACGACTATGGTCCACAGCGTCTGAGCGTGGAACTGGCGAACATCTGCAATCTTCATTGCAGCTATTGCTTTCGGTCGGAAGACAATCTGTACAGCTCGCAAGCCGAGTTCTTTCCCATCGAACTGCTGCGGCGCGTTATCGATGAAGCTCGCGACGTCGCAAACGTCAGGAAGATCAATTTCACCGGCGGCGAACCGACTCTGCATCCACAATTCGCCGCCACGTTGGAAACTGTTGCTTCCGCCGGTTTGACGTCGAGTTTCGTCACTAATGGCTGGCATTTCGAACGAGTCTGGCCGGCGTTGGCCGCGAATCGTAAATCTATCTCGCACGTCGCGTTCAGTCTCGACGGAATCACGCACGAGAGTCACGATCGCTGGCGCGGGAATGGATCTTTCGATCGTCTGGTCCGCGCATTCTCTCGCTGTTACATGTCGGGACTCCCATTCGTGGTCAAAGTCTCGATTCGACGCGACCTGGTGGACCAACTCGAACAGATCGCCATCTTCGCCGCGCGCATGGGCGCCGCCGCGCTTAACTTCGTGCATGTGATGCCGACGTCGAGCGCGGTCGAGGACGAATCGGCGTTGAACCTCGAAGAGCGGCGCCTTGCTGAAGAAGAGATCGCGCTGCTCGCGCGTATTTTCAAGATGAACGTCGGGATCGACGTCGGTTACTACAACGTCGACGTCGATCGCCCGCCTTGTTCGCCGCTGGCGGGGACGAGCATGAATGTCGACTATCGCGGACGGCTATCGCTTTGTTGCAACCTGTCCGGCTATCGCGGCGCTGCTGAAGAGACCGACGTTGTGGCCGATTTGAACGTGGAGTCGTTTGCATCGGCCTTTGCGAAGCTTCAGGTGCTGGCGTCAACGCAATTGCGGAAGCGAACAGACGCGTTGGCTGCCTTGCGCGCGCAGGGCGTCGAGCCGGACCTTTACAGTGGCTCGCCGTGTCTGTTTTGCCTGCAAAGCTACGGCAAGGTTCCCTGGCAACGCGCGGCGGAACCCGAATTAGTATCGATCCGTGGACGAATCATTAATTAATCCAGGGTGGATGCCCGTCGATGCGGTGGTTGTAGACGGACGTCCGGGTCTGATGTGGATGAACATGTCGGGCGTCGAACTGAAGGAGCCGTTTTTTCAGCAGACGGTGGATCGGGTGCGTGCCGAGGAACCCTGGCGTGCCGGCGACTTGTTCACTGAATTTGACGCGCTGCTGCAATTGGACCAGGTTTTACCGCGCGTACGTCCTTCCGGTTTCATCTTCCACTCGTCCCGTTGCGGTTCCACGCTTGTCGCAAACGCCTGCCGCGGGCTCGACGATGCAATCGTGCTCTCTGAAGCAAACCCACTCGACAAACTCGTCGCGAGATTTATCACTGACGCCGATGATCCGGTGAAGGAGTCGCTGTATTCCGTCTTGCTCCGCGCGGTCGTCAACGCGTTGGCTTACAGAGATGCGGCGAATGAGCCGCGAGTGTTCGTGAAGTTCTCGTGTTGCGGCATCTCGCAATTGGAACGCATTCGTCGTATCTGGCCCGACGTTCCGTGGCTGTTTCTATATCGCGATCCGGTCGAGACGATCGTATCGAACTTGACTATCGTTCCTGCGTGGCTCATCGACGAAGACCGCCGCATTCTGGCGCACATCACGGCGACAACGCCAGCGGCCGTGGCCGAGATGTCTCTGGAAGAACTCTGCGCGCGCAGCATTGGGAGCTTTTATTCAACGGCGCAGAGTCTTGCGAACGGAAACAGCATGCTGCTTAATTACAGACAATTATCATTAAACAACATCCTCGGCTTTCTTAACGTGAGCCCCTCGGTCGAGGAGTTGGACAGAATCACAAGCGGGAGTCGAACCTATTCAAAGGAAGCATCAGGAGCGCGTGAATTCGTTCCCGACGCCGATGCTAAACAGAAATCTGCATCTGATCGAGTTCGTCAATTTGCGCGACAGTTCGCGATGGAACCATATCAACTTTTGGAAAGAAAACGAGAAAGTCATGAATACAATTGATCTGACCCCAGGGAAACATGTGGTCGTGACCGATTTTGACGGCGGCGAGGGCATACTCGTCGACTTGAATACGAAGAAGTACTTTCAACTGAACGAGACGGCGATGGTGGTTTGGAAAGCGCTCGAACAGGGAAAGAGCGTGGGCGAGATCGCCAACGACATCACTGCCAACTATGAAGTCGCGCTGGAGAATGCGACCCGCAGCGTGGAACGAATCCTTGACAACTTTCAAACTTACAAACTTCTCACTGCCAGGTGAGCGACGGCTGCTCGTAAAGTACATCGTTCTTACGGCTGCGATCTTTCTGCCGCTGATCTGGGCCTTTCTGTTTGTACGCAATCTCTATCCGATCGCGGCGTGGAACGTGATGATGGCCGGAGGCGATCTTGAGCGGGGGCGGAATTATTGCATCCTGCGGGGCGAGACCGTTTCGGGTGAGACGATCGACATTCCGGCGATCGAGTTGACAAACGCGCTGTACAGTCGCACCTGGACCATGGTTAATGCCACTGTCGGGAATCAGAGTTTCACGCTGCCGTCGATCCATCCGGCAAACGCCGAACTGATTCGCAACGTTGGTGGGGTCGAAAATCTTCCGCCGGGCGCGCGTCTGCCTGATCTTCTCGAAGCATGGGGACGTATCTACAACGATCACCTGCCCGAAACTTCACCCCAACGTCTGAAAGCCATCCGGCTCGATATGTATCGCTGGGAAGGCGGCGACTACTCTGACTACGAAAAGTTCATACAGTCGTGGCGCAAAGACTTATAAACCGCGTCGTGCCTGCCAGCGCGCTGGCGTTGGGTGTTGTGCGTTCGATCGTTCATGGGACGTTTCTCGTTTCGGTTCTAGTTACTTCCTTTTCGGCGCTCGGCGCTCTCCCGGTGACGATCCTTCGGCCTACGGGCGCGATGAAGTTCCTGCCGTGGAGTCTCTACGATCAATTACTGACGCCATCAGGCATGGCCTTTCTAAAAACCATGATGGTCATGTCGCTTTTATTGAGCACGACCGGTCTTTTCACTTCCATCTCGACGAAAACGTCGCTGGTGCTGGTCGTCTTTTACGAGGGACTGCTCCGCAGCTTCGGTCACTTCAATCACGACGAAATGCTCGCAGTCTATTGTCTTGCCGTGCTGGCATTCACACCATGCGGCGAGTCGTTCTCACTGGACCATTGGCTGAGACGCAGAAAAACCACGCGGCCGCTGTGGGCCTACAGCTACCCAATCCTGCTGATGCAGTTATTGATGGCGTGGGTCTATTTCAGCTCGGCGCTGATCAAACTGCGCATCGCGGGAATGAAGTATCTCAGCGTTGACAACCTTCCCGCACTGGCAATCTTTCACTCGCTGGACAACCTCCACGACACGCATTTCAAGCTGGCGTTCTGGCTGCCTCAGATTCGCTCATATTTGCCCTACGCAGTGGGGCTCGTTCTCATCTGGGAACTACTCTTTCCCCTCGCCGTTTTCTGGCCGCGTTCGCGCTGGTGGATACTCGGCGCGGGCGTCGTATTTCACCTCACGACACTATTCGTCATGAACATCTTTTTCCCTCATCAACTGGTCCTTTATTTGATGTTCGTCGACTGGGACGCCGTCGCGCGTCGCTTCAGCGCCCCCTCCCAAGTCGCCCCCGTAAACAATTGAACGGAAAAGAGATATTTGTAGGACACCGTAAAATTTCGGGCCGTTCATTCAGGTTAAATTTCGTTGACTGAATTCAAATAAGCGTGGTAGGGTTTCACGCCGCACTGAACATCGTGGGCCAACCGATAAAGGAGAAAAGGCATGTCTAAGTCATTTCGGGTTTCCCTGGTCTGCGCCGGTCTTGTCGCGATGATGCTGGGTCTGTCGCAGGTCGCCGCAGCACAATTGGTTATTTCCGAATTCCGTGTTCGTGGTCCAAACGGCGCGAACGACGAATTCATCGAAATTGCAAACAACAGCGGAGCCGACCATACCGTCGCAGGCGGCGGGACTGGTTATGCCGTGGCCGCTTCTAACGGAGTAGCTCGTTGCATTATTCCGAATGGTACGGTCATCCCCAACCGCGGTCATTATCTTTGCGTAAACAGCGTTGGATACAGCCTCGCTTCTTATCCAGCCGGTAACGGAACCACTGCCACCGGTGATGCCACTTATACAACTGATATTCCCGATAACGCCGGTATCGCAATCTTCAATACCAGCGTTGCGGCCAACTTCATTCTCGCAAACCGATTGGACGCTGTTGGTTCCACCTCAGAAGCGAACACGGTGTATAAAGAGGGCACCGGCTATCCCGCATTGGTGCCGTTCTCAATCGATTACTCCTTCTATCGCGACAACTGCGGCAAGGGAGGCTCGATCACAACGTTTGGGGCGTGCCCCACTGGTGGAAACCTGAAGGATACAAACAACAACGCCGCTGATTTCGTGTTTGTCGATACCAACGGAACGTCAGCAGGCGCGGGCCAACGCCTTGGAGCACCAGGACCAGAGAACCTGAGCTCTCCGATCGAGCGAAATGCGTCGTTCAACGCGGCCCTGCTCGATATATGCGTGGCCGCAGCATCGCCTCCGAACCGCGTTCGTGACTTCACCTCGGATCCGCCGAACAACTCCACGTTCGGAACTTTGGACATCCGCCGTGAGGTGATAAACAACACTGGTGGAAATGTGACGCGCTTGCGTTTCCGCGTCGTGGACGTGACCACCTTCCCCGCGCCGAGTGGCATCGCCGACTTGCGGCCAAGAACTTCAACGGCCGTCGTCGTCACTGTCGATCGTCCGCCCTGCGGCAGCGGCACCAGCAACATTACTGTTCAGGGGACGACGCTCGAGCAACCCCCGTCACAACCGAACGGCGGTGGATTCAATTCGTCGATGTCGGCCGGAACAGTTACGCTGGCCACACCAATCGCGAACGGTGCCAGCGTCAACGTGCGTTTCCTGCTCGGCATTCAACAAACCGGCAGCTTCAAGTTCTTTTTCAACGTCGAAGCCCTACCATAGAACCAATCAGGTTGGACCAACGAAGGGAGAGGCGAGATTCGTCTCTCCCTTTTTGTTTTGGGGTTCCGGGAACTTGTACGTCACTACATACTCGGGCGGCGTCGTTTCGAGAATTGGTCGTCCTTCAGCTTCGAGCCACGCGTGTCCCGTGACTCTACCGCTCGAATCATTTCGCACGCCAAAAATGATCCGCGTGTGTGAGAGATAGCGGTGCAACACGGCGGCGCGTTTCCAGCAGATCGGCTTGAACATCCAAACATCCGCCGATAACAACAGATCGATCGAACGAGCCAGCCGTTCCTGAGTAGCGGGATCGGTCACCAGCGTGCCGTGGTCCTTTCGTCCTGCAACGATCTCGAGCGCACGCGGCAACGAAAGCAACCGAGCCGCTATAGACAATACGACAACCCACCACGCCATCCGGCACAACAACAATGCCTCACGCGGTTGTGACACGAACTTGCGCCCCGCACGAAAAATGAGACCACTGGTTTTTCTCAATCTGTCAGCCATCAGAAGCAACGCAAAAACGCCGCAAGCGGGATTCTAGCTCATTTGAGTTTTCACATCTAAACAGATAGTCTTCAACGAACAATCATTGGTCATACATCAGATATAGGGAGGGATCTGTGGCGGTTATTCGTCCTTTTCGCGCGTTGCGCCCACCGGCTGAACGCGCCCAGGTAGTTGCCAGTGTGCCGTACGACGTCGTCAACACCGACGAAGCGCGCGCACTCGCCGAGGGAAACCCGTTGAGTTTTCTGCACGTCTCGCGCCCGGAAATCGATCTGCCTCCAGGCACTGACCTTTACAGCGACGCGGTCTATCGCAAAGCCGTCGAGAACTTCGAAAAGCTCATCGCCACCTGTCCGCTGGAAAAGGAAGCCGAACCGAGTCTTTACCTGTATCGCTTGATCATGGGCCAGCACGAGCAGATCGGCGTCGTCGCCTGCTGCTCGATCGACGAGTACGACAGCGACACGATTCGCAAACACGAGCGCACGCGCCGCGACAAGGAAGACGATCGCACGCGGCACATGCTCATGTTGCGCGCCCAAACCGGTCCCGTATTTCTGACGTATCGCAGACGAGCGGAGATCGACGAGCAAGTCGCGGCCGCAATTACGGGGACGCCGTTGTACGACGTCACCGCCGACGACGGCATTCGTCACACGATCTGGCGTCTTGCGGAGACCGAAGGTCTAGTAAACAGTTTTACCTCCGTTCCGCTGCTGTATATTGCCGACGGTCATCACCGCGCGGCGAGTGCGAGCCGCGCGCGTGCAGAGTTGCGCGATCAGAGTTTCACGCACACCGGCAAGGAAGACTACAACTACTTTCTCACCGTCATCTTTCCCGATTCACAACTTCAGATACTCGCTTACAACCGCGTCGTTAAAGATCTCAATGGCCGTTCCAAAGAAGACTTTCTGGAAGCGGTCCGCCGCCAGTTCACCATCAGCGACAACTCGACGCCCGAGCCGAAAGAACGGGGAAACTGGAGCATGTATCTCGACGGCAAGTGGTACGGCCTGCAACTCTCGCCCGAGACAACGCTGCCGGCGGGCACGGTCGAAACACTCGACGTCAGCGTCCTTCAGGACCGGCTGCTCGATCCGGTGCTTGGCATCAAGGACGTTCGCACCGACAAGCGCATCGACTTCGTCGGCGGTCTGCGCGGAACGAAGGAGCTCGAACGTTTAGTCGACGAAGGCAAAGCGGCCGTCGCGTTTTCGTTGTACCCGACCTCCATCGCCGAACTGCTGATGGTCTCGGACGCCAACCAGATCATGCCGCCGAAGTCGACCTGGTTCGAACCGAAGTTGAGAGACGGTCTTTTAATTCACTCGATATGAAAGTACTGATAGCAGATAAATTTGAACAATCCGGCGTGGATGGGCTACAGGCCCTGGGCTGCGAGATCTCCTTTCAACCTGATTTAAAAGACGACGCTCTCGTCGAAGCGATTCGACAGACCGCGCCTGACGTCCTCGTCGTGCGCGGCACGAAGGTGACAGAGCCGATGCTCGAAGCCGGACCAGTGAAACTCGTCGTTCGCGCCGGCGCCGGCTACAACACGATCGACGTCGCCGCTGCTTCAAAACGCGGGATCTACGTCTCCAACTGTCCCGGCAAGAATTCAATCGCGGTGGCGGAACTCGCGTTCGCGCTGATCCTCGCGCTCGACCGCCGCATTGCCGACAACGTCATCGCCTTGCGAAAAGGGGAGTGGAACAAGAAGGAGTTTTCGAAAGCGCGCGGGTTGTATGGACGCACGCTCGGTCTGATCGGCGTCGGCAAGATCGGCCAGGAGATGATTCCGCGGGCGCGCGCGTTTGGCATGCCGGTGGTTGCGTGGAGCAGGAGCTTGACGCGCGAACGGGCTGCTGAGCTTGGCGTCGAGTTGATGGAATCGCCGAAGGCAGTCGCTGCCGCTGCCGACGTCGTGAGCGTTCATCTCGCGCTTAAACCGGAGACGAGAAACCTAATCAACGCTGAGTTATTCGACGCGATGCGGCGGGGTGCCTATTTCATCAACACGGCGCGCGGTGAAGTCGTAGACCAGCAGGCCCTGGTTGCCGCGATTCGCAATCGCGGCATTCGGGCGGGAGTGGACGTCTACGCGCTCGAGCCGACGAGTGCGACTGCCGAGTTTCAGGATCAAATCGCGAAGGAAGCCGGACTCTACGGAACGCACCACATCGGGGCGTCGACGGACCAGGCGCAGGAGGCGATCGCCGCCGAGACCGTTCGCATCGTCGCGGAGTTCAAGCAGACGGGGAAAGTCCCGAACGTTGTTAACCTGGCCCAACAAACGCCGGCGACGCACCGGCTCGTGGTCCGTCATCTCGATCGTCCGGGCGTGCTGGCAGGCGTGCTCGACGCGATCAAAGCCGAACACATCAACGTGCAGGAAATGGAGAACATCGTCTTTGAAGGCGCGGCTGCGGCTGTCGCCCGCATCAACCTCGATAATGCTCCGTCGCAGGAGAGTTTGCGGCAGCTTGAAGCAAGCAACCCAAACATCATCGAACTCGACTTGCTGAAGTTGGTATGAATACAACGCTCATCACCGGGGCTTCGTCCGGCATCGGCGCGGCCTTTGCTCGAAAGCTCGCTGCGCGCGGGCGCAACGTGTTGCTGGTCGCGCGCTCTGAAGACAAGCTGATCGCGCTGTGCAACGAGCTCGGGCGGTTGAGCGGCGTTCGCGCGCACTACTTCACGCTCGATCTGGTTAAGCCAAACGCGGCGGCTGAACTGCTCGAGGAGACCAGGCGTCGCGACCTGGTGATCGATATGCTCGTCAATAACGCCGGGTTCGGGTCGATGGGTGATCTCACGCGGCTCGATCTGGCCCGTGAGCTCGAGATGATCGATCTCAATATCAAGGCGCTCGTTGATCTGACTTACCGGTTTCTTGGGCCGATGCGCGAGCGAGGGCAGGGGACGATTATCAACGTCGCTTCGACCGCGGGGTTTCAGCCCGTGCCGTACATGGCGACTTATGCGGCGACCAAGGCGTTTGTGTTGTCGTTTTCGGAAGCGTTGTGGGAAGAGAACCGTCAGTATGGCGTGCATGTGATGGCGTTGTGTCCGGGTGTTACCGATACGAATTTTTTCGAGACGGCGCGGATACATCGTCCGACGATGCGCACGATTGAGACGCCGGAGGAGGTAGTTGATACTGCTTTGCGCGCGTTGGGCCACCGAAAGCCGAGCGTGATCTCCGGCTGGACCAACTGGTTCGCTGTCGAAGCGGAGCGCTTCGTCCCTCGATCCTTCGTCGCCAAGATCGCCGGCAAAGCCCTGCGCTCGCACTTGGAAGAGTGAGTTTATTGAACACGGATTTTTACGGAGGCTCTAATGACGGAACGGATTTTTAATTTTAGTGCGGGGCCGGCGGTGCTGCCGGTGCCGGTTTTGGAAGAAGCGCAACGCGATCTGCTGAGCTTGCCCGGTGTCGGCATGTCGGTGATGGAGATCAGCCACCGCTCGAAAACATTCGACGAGATCATCGGCAGCGCGGAAACCGGCATACGTGAATTGCTCAGCATCCCTGACAACTATCGCATCCTCTTCCTGCAAGGTGGCGCGAGCCTTCAGTTTTCCATGATCCCGATGAATTTTCTCCTCGCGGACGGCACGGCCGACTACGTTCTGACCGGAAGCTGGGGCAAGAAAGCATTGAAGGAAGCAAAGAAAGTCGGCACTGCCAACGTCGCGGCGACAATGGCCGACGGCGGCTTCACGCGCGTCCCGGGCGACGAGGAGATCAGCTTGAATCCGGGCGCCGCCTACGTTCACATCACGTCGAACGAGACGATCGAAGGCGTCCAGTGGAAACACGAACCCAACACCGGCTCAGCCCCGCTCATCTCGGACGCCTCGTCCGATATTCTTTCCCGCGCAATCCCGGTCGAGAAATACGGTCTCATCTACGCCGGCGCGCAGAAAAACATCGGACCGAGCGGCGTGACTCTCGTGATCATTCGCGACGATCTGCTTCAGCGCATCCCGGACGGCCTGCATACGATGCTCGACTACCGCACGCACGTCGAAAACAACTCGCTCTACAACACGCCCAACACGTGGGGCATTTACATCATCAACCTCGTCTGCAAGTGGATCAAAGACAAGGGCGGCATCAGCGGCATGGAACGCGAAAACGACGAAAAGGCCCGCCTGATCTACGACGCCATCGACGCCACCGATTTTTACCGCGGCCACGCAGACGCCGATTGTCGCTCGACGATGAACGTCACGTTCCGTCTACCGTCCGAAGAACTCGAAAAGAAGTTCACCTCCGAAGCGACAGCGCAGGGTCTCGACGGCTTGAAGGGCCATCGTTCGGTCGGCGGCATCCGCGCCTCGATCTACAACGCATTCCCGCGCGAAGGCGCCGAAGCGCTGGTTTCGTTCATGAAAGATTTCGAACGCAGGAATGGCTGACGGATCCGATCACGAAAGCCTCACGTTCAAGATCGGACCTGATGATGCCGGCATGCGGCTTGACGCCTTTCTCGCGTCGCAGATCCAGGGCTGGAGCCGCGCGCGCCTGCAACGTCTCATCGAAGCGGAAGACGTTCTCGTCAACGGCAAACTCAGCAAGCCTTCCTACAAACTGCGCGAACACGACGATGTCGACGTCGAGCTGACCACTCCCGCCATCGCCGGCTTCGCTCCGGAAGCAATACCGATCGAGATCGTCTACGAAGATGAAACGCTCGTCGTCGTAAACAAACCTGCTGGCCTGGTGGTCCATCCAGCGGCGGGAATGAACTCCGGCACGCTGGCGAACGCGCTCGCCTACCACTTCCAACAACTCCCGAACACGAGCGGTGTGCGGCCGGGAATCGTCCATCGATTGGATCGCGACACGTCCGGACTGCTGGTCGTGGCGAAGACTGATGCGGCGCTCGAAAATATCTCCGATCAGTTTCGCGCTCGCTCCGTTTATAAGTCGTACGTCGCGCTGGTCCATGGCCGAGTAAACGTAGATTCAGGCCGTGTCGATCAACCACTCGCGCGCGATCCCGCTAACCGCACGCGCATGGCCGTCGTGCGCAGCGGCCGCAGCGCGCTGTCGCTCTTTCGAGTCAATCGTCGGTTTAATCGCTTCACGCTGCTCGACGTCGAGCTCAAGACGGGCCGCACGCACCAGATTCGCGTTCACCTGGCATGGCTAAAACACCCAGTCGTCGCCGACGAAACTTACGGCGGCGGCCGCGACAACACGATCCAGAACGCCAGGCTGCGAGCACACATCCGCAACCTCGGGCGTCACTTCCTGCACGCCGAAAAACTCGCCTTCACGCATCCCGCGACCGGCGAGCGCGTGGAGTTTCACTCACCAATGCCGGCGGAGCTATCCAGTTTGTTGTCGGAAATCGAGAACACGGATTAAGGGATAGGTTCAAAGCGCCGGGCGAGTTCTTTGAATTTTTCGTCGGATCGCAAATGGTCAAACGTAGGATCGATCCTGATCAGCACCAGCCCCGGATGCTTCGCATGAAAAGCTTCGTTCAGATACTGGATCGTGCGCTCGTTGTCCTTGAGGCCGGCGTAGACGATCGCGAAGTAGAGACCCGAAATGTAGCGCCGTTGCGATAGCGCCTGAAGCTTCGAAACGATCTCCTGCGCCTCGGCCTTTTTGCCGGCCATTCCGTACGCGAAGCCAAGCGAAGCCGAGGCTTCCATCTCCTTCTCCACCACTTCATCCGGCATCGGCCCGCTCGGCGGTGCTTTGATTACGCTGCGCAGCTCCGCGATCGCTTCGTCGTACATTCCTTTCTGCACGTAAGCGAGCGCGAGATAGTGGCGCACCACCCAGAAATCGGGATCGCCCTTGAGGATCACTTTGTATTTCGAAATGGCTTCGTCGTAGTTGCGCTCGTAGTAGGAGTAGAGGGCGTAATTGGCGCCGATGATGGGCGACAACGGATCCAGCTTGTGCGCTTCCTCGATTTCGGCCAGGGAGCGATTGAATTTCCCCATCTGCATCAGGTACGACGCGTACCACTGGTGCGCCGTCGGATACTTCGGATTGAGTTTTATCGCCTGTTGAAAATCGCTCTCGGCGCCGAGCCAATCCCAGTCGTACGACAGTCGCACAAAAGCGCGCGAGGTGTAAGCTTCGGCGAGCGTTGGATCGGCGTCGACGGCTTTCTGCGCCGCCGCTTTCGCCTTCGGCATCTCCTCTACCGGCTTCGCTACGCCGATGTCGCACAACAGCGCGTACGAATCGGCGAGACCGGAAAACGCGAGCGCAAACGTGGGATCTTTTTCCTCGGCGCGTTTGAAATACTCGATGGCGTTGCGCAATCCATCTTCGTTGCGCTTGTTCCAGAAGTATCGGCCTTTCAGATAGAGCTGATACGCTTCCGCGTCTTTGGTGTACCGCTTGGCGAGCTTCTCTTCGTCCTCGCCGGTCAAACGCACACGCAAACTCTGCGAGATCTTTCGCGACACCTCGTCCTGCACGGAAAAGATGTCGGCCAAACTGCTGTTGTACTCGGCGCCCCAGAGCTGGGAGCCGTCGGCGACTTTGATCAACTCGGTCTTAATGACGAGACGATCGTCGAGCTTCACCAGCCGGCCAGTTAAAACAGCGCCGACGTTCAGGTTTCGTCCTGCCTCCACCGGATCGACGTTCTCGGTCTTGAAACGAAACGCAGCGTTGCGCGACATCACGCGCAGGTTGGGTAATTGCGAAAGACTGTTGATGATGCTTTCCGTCAGTCCGTCGGAGAGGTATTCGGTATTCGGATCTTTACTGTCGTTGACGAACGGCAGGATCGCGACGGAATTGATCGGCGACGGCGTCGAGTTGAAGTAAAAGATGATTGCGCCGATCACCAGCGCCAGGATTAGTCCGGGAATGATGTACTTCAACCAGTTCGAGGGCGCGCCTCTTTCGGTGGTGATACTGCTGGAAATTCTGTCTTCCGTTATTGTCTCCGCACCGGAACGGCGGCCGGTCTGGACCAGCGGGATCATGTTCGTTTCGGCAGCACGGCCGTCCAGCGAGCGGCGGATGGCCTTTTCGCCGGTGGAAGTGTGGACCTCGTCACGTAGCTGCTCGAGATCGAGTTTTAGATCGGTGATCGTTTGATATCGTTTGAGCTTGTCCTTGGCCAACGCTTTCGCAACGATGCGTTCGAGTTGGCGAGGAACGTCGGCAACGTGCTGGAGCAATGGAGCCGGCTCGTGATCGATGATCGACACGCGAGTGTGGCTGTCGGTTCGTCCCTTGAACGGCGGCTGACCGGCGATCATCTCGTAGAGCACCACGCCGAAACTGAAGATGTCCGAGCGCGTGTCGATGGCGTCGCCTTGCGCCTGTTCGGGAGACATGTAGCCGGTGGTGCCCATGATGATGCCGGGGTTCGTTTCTGAGACCGGTATCGTCACGGCTTCCGGATCGGAGGTGCTGCCGTCGCGATCGGTGAGTTTTGCCAAGCCGAAGTCGAGGACCTTTACGATGCGATCGCGAGCGAAACGATCCTGCCGCAGCATGATGTTCTCGGGCTTGATGTCGCGATGGACGATGCCGGCCGCGTGAGCTGCTTCGAGCGCCATCGCGACCTGGATCGCAACGCCGAGCGCCTCGTCGATCTTCAGCGGTTCGCGCCAGAGACACTGACGCAGCGTTTCGCCTTCGATGTACTCCGTCGCGATGTAATACTTGTCGCCGGCTTCGCCGATCTCGTAGACGGTCAGTATATTTGGATGGTTGAGCGCGAGGACGGCGCGTGCTTCCTGTCTGAAACGTCGCAGACGGCTTTCGGATCTGGTTAGCTCGTCAGGCAGGACTTTGAGTGCGACTTTGCGGCCGTGTTGCTTAGTGTCTTCACCCAACAGAACTTCACCCATGCCGCCCTTGCCGAGGCGGCGCAGGATGCGATAATGGGCGATGTACTCGGGAGGCTTATCGTCGCTGACTGTGTTCGAACTGTGTGGGTTGTCGGGCATGAAGGTCAAGACTTGCGCGACTAAGCTGGTCCGATCAGTTCCGGGTCATTGTACTAAATCCACAACATCCGTGTCTTCGTTTGTCGTTACAAGGGCAACAGCATAGGTCGCAAGGGCATCGAAATGCCGTGCCTAGCAGACTCCGGGTCGTCCCCTGAACTATAATCCGGTCGCATGTCAAAAGCCCTAATACATTTTCTATTCAAATCTTTTTCGATAGTTTGCGTCGTGGCCGCCGCCTCGCTGATTGTTTGCGCTCAAAAGCCAAACGCCAGCCCAACGCCGCTACCGCAGGAAGGCAGCGAGCGAATCAACATCCGCCGCGTGCGGCTTCCGATCACAGTGACCGACAAGAAAGGCCAATTCGTCCCCGGCTTGACGAAAAACGACTTTACGATTCTCGAAGACAAAGTGCCGCAGACGATCGAGACGTTCTCCGACGACCTCGCGTTGACGTTGCCGCTCTACGTCGCAGTCTTGATGGACACGTCTCCGTCAACTGCCGGTAAGCTGAAGTTTCAACAAGAGTCGGCGATGAACTTCATTCAAACCGTGGTAAAGGCGCGAAAGGATCGCGTGCTCTTCGGCACGTTCGACGATGAGGTCACTTTGCTGCAGGATTTCACCGACAAACTCGATCTGCTCGACAAGGCCGTCTACGGCGTGAAGAAGATGGGCACACAGACCGCGCTCTTCGACGCTATCTGGCAGTTCTGTGACGAGAAGATGCGCACTGTTCCAGGCCGGCGCGTCTTGTTGCTCGTCACCGACGGCGAAGATACATACAGCCGCGCAAGCATTCGCGACGCCATCGACATCGCGCAACGCACCGAAACCACGATCTTCGCCATCTCGACCAAGGCGGGCTTCCTCGCTACTGTACCCGGCGTCGAAGCCGGACAAGTCGCCGACAAAAAGGATCGCGATCTGCTAACGCTCGCCGAAGAGACAGGCGGCACGGCGTTCTTTACCGGTGATATGCTCTCGCTGGAACGATCGTTCACCAGGATTTCGAAAGAGCTGCGAGCGCAATACCTCGTTACCTACGACCCGACGAACAAGAAGTACGACGGCACATTTCGCAAGATCGACGTCAAACTCTCCGACGGTCACGGCGATCTAAAGGTAAGAACCAAGCGTGGCTACAAAGCCATCGCAGACAGCGTAATGCCATAGGAAGTGTGAAGTAAGATGCGTTATCGACCATTCAACCGTGCGTTAGTATTGCTGCTCCTCGTCATCGCGTTCGTTTGCGGAAGTCTCGCGACCAGCGGCCTTTCCGCCAGGAACGAATCGAACACCGCGAGCGCAATGCCATCGCCATCGCCTTCGCCGACCCCGCGCACGCGTGAAGAGTTGCCGCAGGACTCCGACGAAGTCATCAAAGTCGATACCAACCTGACCAACATCTTCTTCACTGCCGCCGACCGTAACAAGCGATTCATCAGCGATCTGAAAGCGGAAGACATCCGCGTGCTCGAAGACGGACAGCCACAGGAGATCTTCACTTTTCAGACGAACATCGATCTGCCGCTGTCGCTCGCGATCCTGATCGACACCAGCATCTCTGAAGAGCGCACTCTGCCCGACGAAAAAGAGGCGGCGCGCGCGTTTCTCGAGAACGTCCTGCGCGGCAGCAAGGACGAGGCCGCGATCCTTTCGTTCACCGGCGAAACGACCCTCGAACAGGGCTTCACTGGAAATGTCGACCGGCTTCGCCGCGCAATCGATCGCGTCGAGTTTGTTCCACCGTCAGGTTACGTCGGCGGCGGCGTGATTGTTAACGGAACGCCGCCAATCTCGGGAACCAACCAGGCACTCGCCGGTTCGACCGCCATTTGGGACGCCGTATGGGCCACCTCGGAAGAGCTCATCGGCACGTCAGCCGAACACACCCGCCGGGCAATCATCCTCCTGACCGACGGTCAGGACACCAGCAGCCGCTTGAAGATGGACGAGGCCATTGAAAGCGCTCAAAAAGCCGACGCGCTGGTTTACGCCATCGGCATCGGCGACCGTTACACGTTCAACGTCAACGAGGGCTCGCTGCGAAAGATCGCCGAAAAAACGGGCGGTCGCGCCTATTTTCCGCGGCACGAACGCGATCTCCGCGATGCGTTTGCCCAGATCCAAAAAGACCTTCGCGAGCAGTACCTCGTGGCCTATTCGCCGCTCAACAAGACCCGCGACGGCTCCTACCGAAAAATCGAGATCCAGATAGTAAATCCGGAGCTGCGGCAGCAGAACCTCAAGCTCAACTACCGCACCGGCTATTTCGCCAAAACAGGTGCCCCGGAAACGCCCGGAAAACGCAAAAGTTCGGGCCACTGATCGCCGCTAACTGCCTGTTTCCAAACACGGATAAAAGCTGTTATACTCCCGGCGGCTGTGAGATCGCCAGGTAGTTTCCAAAAGAACTTCCACACCCGCTTCGCAGTCCTCCTCCCGAGGTCTCGTTCATAAAGGCGTCCGGATACAGTTAATGACCACCAGCACCTCAGACAGAGGCCGAGTCCTTATCGTCGATGATGACCATCGCATTTTGGACCTTCTGGTTGATCTGCTCGAAATCGAAGGCTACGAAGTTGCCGCCGCTGCCGACGGCGCGGAAGGGGTGCAACTCGCGCATTCGTTCTGCCCTAACGTCGTAATCAGCGACGTCGTGATGCCCATCGTAGGCGGGATCGAGCTCTGCCGCCGCCTCAAGGAAGACGCCCGGACGGCACGGATTCCCGTGCTTCTGATCAGCGGCATCCGCAAGTCAGACGAAGCCGAGATCGAGGGACTCTACGCCGGAGCCGACGACTATCTCGACCTCCCTTTTCGAAACGAAGAGATGTTGGTGAAGGTGGCGCGGCTGGTCGAGCGCCATCGCGCAGCCACCGCTTTGAGAGAGAGTGAAGAGCGGTATCGCAGCCTGGTCGAGCTCTCGCCGGACGCGATCGTGATTCATCAGGAGGGTAATTTCACCTACCTCAACCCTGCGGCGCTGCGGCTTTGGGGCGCGGTGGACGCAAACGAACTGATCGGAAAGCCGATTCTCAGCGTCGTCCATCCTGACTTCCACGGCCACGTTCGCGAGCAGGTTGAATACATTCAAGAGTTTCAACAGCCCGCGCCGCTGGCGGAACAGAAATGCATCCGTCTTGACGGCACGGTCATCGACGTCGAAGTTACCGGGTTGCCGTTCACGGCCGAGGGCCGATCGGCGGTGCTCGGTGTTTTTCGCGACGTGACGGAAAAGAAGCACGCCCGCGAGGCGCTGCGAAAAGCGGAGAAGCGTTTGCGCACCGTAGTCGGCAGCGCGGCGCTGATTCTCTTTGCGACCGACAAAAACGGCGTGTTCACGTTGTGCGAAGGCGAAGGGTTGAAGAGTCTTTCGTTGGCGCCGGGCGAGGTTGTCGGAAAGTCGGTGTTTGAGGTTTATTCCGACTCGCCGAAGTTTGGCGAGAACATCAACCGAGCGCTTACCGGCGAGTCGTTCACTACGTCCCTTGCTGTCGGCGAGCTCATCTTCGACGTTCGCTATTCGCCGCTCACCGACGACGGTGAAAACGTCCTGGGCGTGATCGGCGTTGCCACTGACATCACCGACAGTCGCCGCGCGGAAACGTCGATTCGCGAGAGCGAAGAGCGTTATCGCGAGCTCTTCGAAAATGCCAACGACATCATCTACACGCACGATCTTCAGGGTAACTTCACCTCGTTGAATCGCACCGGCGAACGAATCACCGGCTACACTCGTGAAGAGACCATCAAGATGAACGTCGCAGACGTTATCGCGCCCGAGCATCTCAATTTGGCCCGCGAGATGATCGCGCAAAAGGCGTCGCAGAAGGTCTCGACGGTTTACGAGATCGACATCATCTCCAAACAAGGCAAACGAGTTCGGCTCGAAGTCAGCACGCGTTTGATCTTCCGCGAAGGTCGCCCCGTGGGCGTGCAAGGCATCGCGCGCGACCTGACGGAACGCAAACATTCCGAGGAGGCGCTGCGCGAGAGCCAGGCGTACCTGGCCCAACAGGTGCAACGCGAAGCGATGAGCCATCGCATCTCACAGGCCATCCGCTGCTCGCTCGATAGTCACGAGATCTACTGCACGGCGGTGCGTGAACTGGGTTCGTACCTCGACGTCGATCGTTGCTCGCTTTTCATGAAAGACGATCGCGGCAAATGTGCGATGAACGTTGCGGAGTATCACGCGGACGGCGTCCAGCCGGCGGCAACGGACTTCGCAATGGCCCACCTGCAAACGTTGGTTAAAGCGCTGGACAAAACCGGCGTGCTCGTCTTTACCGACGCGCCAAACGATCCCCGAATCACGGATCTCTACAACAACATCCTTTCGAAGGCGAACGTGAAGTCGATCATGTACGTCGCGATCCGCGTTGGCGACGACGTTCCGGCCGCGTTTGCCCTGTCGACGACCAAACAGATCCACAAATGGACCGACGCCGATATCGACCTCGCCAAGGCTGTTGCCGATCAAACCGGAATCGCTATTCGCCAGGCCGAGCTTTATCAAAAGGCCGAATCGACGTCGATGCGCGAAGCACTGGTCAATCGTCTGACGATGTTGATTCGCGCTTCGTTGAGTTTGCCGGAAGTTCTCAGCACGGCGACGCGCGAGTTGGGGCGGGCACTGTCGGCGTCGAGAGTTCATCTCTTCCTGTACAACAGCGAAGAAGTTGGCTCGCCGCTCGAGCATGAATTTCTCGCGCCCGGCGTAGCGAGTATCAAACAATTTCAGATCGACTACGACGATCCGATCGGGCGGAAACTCTCCGATTCGAGCCTGCCGCTGATCATCGACGACGCGCTCAACTATAACGAAGGTTCGACTGCGCTGAGCGAGTACGTTCGCGAACAGGCCGAGCGGCTGGGCGTGCGATCTCAGATCAACTATCCGGTGATCGTCAAGGAACAGTTCCGCGGCGTGCTGTGTATTCATCAAGCCGATCGCCTGCGGCGCTGGACGGAAGACGAAGTGTCGCTCGTCGAGGCGCTGCTGGAACGGCTGTCGATCGGGATCGCGCAGGCCGAGTTGTTCGAAATGGTCGCGCGCGGGAAGACCGAGTGGGAAACGACGTTCGACGCGATGTCGGACGGTATTTTCATTTTCGATGGCGCCGGTGAATTGAAACGAGTGAACCGCGCGGGCGCGGCAATGGAAGCGCTTCATCCCCGGCTGCTGCTCGGACGGCAGTGTTGCGCCATTCTTCGCACCAGCGAAGAAGACGAGGCGTGTGTGGTCGAAAGGGCGCTCGAAACGGGCCGCAGTGTCACGATCGAGATCACTCCGAATCGCCTCAATCGTCCCTTGCTGGTCTCGGTCGAACCGGTGCTCGACGAAGGCAACAAGACGATAGGCGTGGTTGCGACGGCGCGCGACCTTTCGGATCTGCGCAAGGTGCAGGCTGTCGCTCGCGAACATCAGTCGCTGCTGAACAACATTCTCGAGAGCGCGCGCGAGTCGATCTACGCCGTCGATACGGAAGGCAAGTTCAAGTGGTGTAACACGGCGACCTTGAAAGGCCTCGGCTATCAACGTAACGGGTTCATCGGAAAGTCGCTGCTCGATATGGTCTACGAAGCCGATCGGCCGCTGGTCCAGGAGAAATTCGACGCTGCGTTGAATGGCGCGCCGCAAACTTACGAGATGCGGTATTTCGCCCACGACGGCCGCTTGCGCTACGCCCGCGTCGACAACTCACCACTCGTCGTCGACGGCCGCACGACCGGCGTGTTGGGTATTGCGCGCGACATCACCGAGCAGAAAGAAGAACGCGAGCGCGCGGCGCGGGCCGACAAACTGCGGGCGCTCGGACAACTCGCGTCTGGCGTGGCCCACGATTTCAACAACTCTCTTGCGGCGATACTCGGCCGTGCGCAGTTGCTGCGCCGCCAGATCGACGAGCCGGCGCTGGTACGTAATCTCGACATCATTCAGACGGCCGCCGAAGATGCCGCTGCTACCGTGCGCCGCATTCAAACGTTTGCGCGCAAGTCGCCGGTGAAGGAGTTTGAGCTGGTCGACGTCGGCGGGCTGTTGAATGACGCGATCGAAATAACGCGCACGCGTTGGCAGAATGAAGCTCGCATTCGCGGACTGGAATACGACGTCAAACTCGTCGCGGGCAGAGGTCATACGACGTATGGCAGCGCGTCGGAATTGCGCGAGGTCTTTGTAAACATGATCGTCAATGCCGTCGATGCGATGCCGCGCGGCGGAAAGCTGTTGATCTCCTGCCGCCGCAAAGACGCGCGGCTGCAACTTCAGTTCAACGATAACGGGATGGGAATGCCTGACGACGTGCGGCAAAAGATCTTCGAGCCGTTCTTCTCGACGAAAGGCGCGCACGGTACTGGCCTCGGACTTTCGGTCAGCTACAGCATCATCGAGCGGCATGCGGGTTCGATCAGCGTCGTCTCTGAACCGGGCAAGGGGACGAAGTTTACGGTGGATCTGCCAGCGGCCGTTTCCGAGACGTCGTGCGATGACGCAGATCCGATCGGAGAGGAGTTACCGAGTTTGCGCATCCTGGTTATCGACGATGAGGCGCCCGTTCGCGAAACGCTCGCGGAAATGCTGGTCGCCGTGAATCACAAGGTCGAGTTGGCTGGAAGCGGTCAGGAAGCGCTGCAAAAGATGCGGCAGCACGCATTTGATTTTGTGTTTACGGATCTGGCTATGCCGGAAATGGATGGTTGGGAGACGGCGAGATCGATTCGTAAGGACTGGCCTGAAGTGAAGATCGTGCTCGTGACTGGTTATGGCCCAACCACCACGCCTCCGCCCGGTGAGGAAAATTTAGTCGACGCCATCATCGGCAAACCCTTCGACTTCACGCAAGTCGGCACCGCGCTCAACTCATTGACCAAGACGGTGCAGCTAGTGTGAGCTCCCGTCGTAGTTGAAATTCATAATCCCCGCGCTCGCCGTAAACCCAACTCCAAAACCAACCACCATCGTCGGACCTGACCACTCATTCTTCCCTGCAAGCATGAACCCAGTCGAAGCACTGGAAAGGTTTCCGAACTGCTCCAGCACCTGGTACGAGCTGTGAACTTTCGCCGACTCAGGGTGCAGATCGAGTTGCGAACAAACGCCGTCGAGAATCTTCTTGCTGCCGGTGTGAATGAGACAGTCGTCAACCTCATCGAGGTCGCTCACCGGCGAATCCGGATGTTTAAGAACGTTCTTGACAGTCGTGACAGCGTAGTGCGCGCCGCGGCTGGGAACGCTCGGCTGCATGAAATACTGTGGTCGGCCCTTCAGCGACGGGTGTGAGCCGTGCCGGACCATCGTCAACAGGTTCATGTCGTTTGGCTGGTCATTCGTCAAATGGGAGATTGGCCCGAACGCCGGTTTGCCTTCTTCGGTTCCGACTAGCAGAGCAACGGCACCATCGCCGAAGAGCATTGATTGGATAACGAAAGTCGTGTCGAGCCTTTGCTGTTCAAACTGCTCGGGATCAATCCGGTGATCTTTTCGCAGCCGGATGAGTTCGCGGTAACCGAGGTACTCGCCTCCCAACAGCGGCGCGACGTAAGGCGTGTGGGCCTCCGACATTACGACGATGGCCAACTTGCCGGGATTCGCCGTTAGATACCATTGGGCCACTTCGATCGATTTAAGCAAAACGGAGCAACCCTGCGCCTGCATGCTGACGGTGCGCAGCGAGCGCGAGAGCAGTCCGTGCGTCCGGCCCATGATCTCCGAAGCAAGGCACGGGAGCATTTGATCGGGTGTATTGGTGGCGGCAACCAGGAGACCGATGCGGTTCGGATCTCCGCCCCATTCGTTAATGCAACTTCTGGTTGCCTCCTCGGCGAGTTTGGTGGTGGAGCTGGTCGCCGATTTGGGTTTGCCTTTGAGAAAATCCGGGTAGTTTTCAAGAGTTGAATATCGCTGATCCACGCCGAGGCTGCTGATTGTGTTGATTAGCTCCGGTGAGAGTTTGTGCATCACGCTCGCGACCAGATCAGTGGTCTTGAAGGCATGCTGAGGCACAGCGGTAGCTGCCGATAATAGGTTCACCATTGTCGTTTTACTCCAAGAGGGGGTGCCGCGCTGAAGTTCCCACGTATAATTTCTACTTCGCTATTTTTGTTACAAGCCTCGTGCCGGAGTTGTGACATTTACGAAACAATTCATCTAAGCCTTTATTTTCGGACGTTTAGCGGAGTTGGCGGGAAACCGGGCTGGAGGTGGGAGTTAGCCCGATTGGATACCAGCTAAACAGAATTATTAAGACTCAGTAGATTTTCGGTAGATCCAACGGAGTGGGCTTGGCACAAAGATATACAAGTGGCTATTTTGTAATCAACTGGGACAATACCGAACTGCTGCATAAATCAGATCTTTGCACTAAGTGCTGCAAATTTAAGAACAAATTAACGTAGTGAGTAGACGCCGAGGGTGTCTTCCCCGATGCTGCCGAGGTAGAGTTTGCCGTTGTACTCGACAACGTTCGCAATTTGGGAGTAGCAGTCGGACGATCCGTTCTGGAGGTTGTCGACGACTCGTCCCTGCGAGTCGAGCGCGACGACAAACGAGTAACGCTGAGGCGCGGGTTGGAAAAACTTCGGCAAGCGAAAGATCATTTTGCGCAGGAATGGGTGCGGGAGAACTTTGTCGAACACAGTCTGCCGCGGCGTCACTAACGCCAGCCAAAACTTCCCACTGCCGTTCGCAGAGATACCGTCGGGAAAGCCGGGCAAGTTGTCGATGAACGTATCGACCATGCCTTCTTTCGGTTCCTTCAACCAAAGCCGCTGCACGCGATACTTCCCTGTCTCAGCCACCAACACGAATGATTGATCGGCGCTGACCGCGACTCCATTCGCGAAGTAAAGCCCTCGAAGCAAGGTCCGCGGCTTCTGCGTTTGCGGATCAAACGCCATCAGCCGCCCGTTTGGCTGGTGCTCCAGGATGTCGGTACTAAACTGCGCCATCGGATACTTGTTAGAAGCCTCGGTGAAATAGATCGTCCCGTCCGCGGCGACGTCGAGATCGTTCAGGCAGCCAAACTTCACGCCTTCCGATTCAGTGGCGAGCACTTTTATCTCGCCCGCGGGACTCACCGACAACAGACCCTTGATCGCGTCGGTGACGATCAGATTTCCGGCGCGATCGAAAACGAGCCCCAACGGCCGCCCCTGCGTGTTTGCGAAGACGCGTGGCTGCGTGCCGTCCGGTTGAAGCTGCATGATGCGACCGTCTTCGAATCCAGCGTAAATGCGGCCCTGCGCGTCGAGTGCAACGTCTTCCGGCTTGTGGCCATCGCCGAGCGATAGCCGTTGGACTGACGCGAGCCGCGTGTTCTCTTCGTATTGGCCGGAAAGTGCGGGAGCGGCTGCCGGAGTCCATGCTGACGGAGAGATCGGGACCGGCGCAAACAGCAGATAAACAAGACAGCCTGTGATGATGAGGACGACGATCGAAAAGACGCTTTTCTTCACGCTCATCGCTCGCCGCGTGCCTTTTCAACCTGCGTTTCCAAATCGACGACCAGCTTTCGTATGCCGACCTGGTCCATCGGCTCAATCAATCGCAGCGCTTCGTCGAGGATGCGTCGCTGATGCTCCGGCCACGCCGGTTTGCCTGCGACACTGCCAGTCTCGCCGTTGTACAGCGCGACCCGCGGCGGGCGCACGCTTTCGACCACTGCTTTATCGACAGCCAACATCATAGTCGGAACGCCGGAAATCTCGAGCGCGCGCGCCACAACTCCAATCGATTGATGACACAACGTCGACGCCGGAATCAACAACGCGGCCTGCACCTCGTAACGGCGCGCACGTTCAACCAACTTCGGCGCCAACTCATTCGCAATGCCCATGGCGTCGGTAATAAAACCGCAGAAACTCCAGAAGACCGGATTCAACTGCCCGATGATTCCGTTTTTCTCGAACTCCAGCAGACGCTCGATCGGCAGTTGCACGTTCACGTCCTGCTGAACAGCGGATCCGTCATATCCGCGCACCGCGAAGCGAAGGTCGGAGGCTTCGACTTCGATCGGAATCTCTCTGAAACTGAGGTCGCCCGGCCGCGAACCGGTGTCAAACGTCGTCGTCCCGTCGATGTAGGCGCCCGCGGACGAGATCAACGCCAGGTTCACCATCGGCAACGCGCGTCGTGCGGGAGTGAACGGCGCGCGACGATTCCTGACAAACGGGTAATCGTCGAGTTTGTCTGATCCAGCGGCGGCCGTCTGTTTCCACGAATCGTAGCGCTGCCGCCAATCTTCGATGTCTTCAATAATGTCCAACGGCTTGTCCATCCTGATTCGATAACTCACTGGCGCAGGCTTCGTCCCATCAGCACCAGCGCCACAAGACCGGCAATCATAGCAATCCCGAGCGCGTTCACCGAATAGCCGTGCAAAGCGTTGAACGCTATGCGACGAGAATCGTCGGCGGCTATTTGATCAATCGGCAACTCCATCGCCGCTCGCAGCGCACGCATCCGCGCCGCGATCAACCAATGGCCCACGCCGGTCGCCAAAGCGATCAGGCCGAGGCAAACGCACTCGACTATGAAACTGATCCGGCCCTGCGAACCGCGCCGCAAGAACGCGGTGATCAGCAAAAGCAGTGCGATCAGGAAACCGGCGACGTTCACCACGCCAAGCGTACGCGCGACGATCGATCCGGCAATCTCACTCGCATTCGGCAAACCAAACGATCGCACGACACCGAACGCGGCCGGGGCAACAACTGCGCCGAAGAAAAGCGCGACGCCCAACCACGCCGCCAGGATTACAATTCGTGTGAGACTAAGGATAATCGGGTCCTCTCTAATCGAACTCGTCGATCGCAGCCAGTAAACGGATCTTCGGTGGAACAATCAGCGGCATCGGCGCCTCGCGCGGATCGGGAACACTCAACAACCACGACAACGACGCATCAAGCTGCGCTTGATACTCTTCCAGATCGAGCGACATGAAAACACGCTGGCCCAACCGTGCAAACTTTTCCTTCGCGCGCAAGTACATCTGCCGCGCCGCTCCAGGACGCCCAATGTCGAGATGATGAAACGCCACCGCCGACTGGATCATCGCCTGTAGGAACAGCTTCTCCTTCGGACCGACTTCACCCATCCAGCGTTCTTCCCACGCATCGTGCGCCGCGTGAAACTCACCCGCGTTGTAGAGATCGATCCCGGCGATGTATTCGACCGGATACGCCACGATATGCGCGTCTGTGTAAGCCGCCTCGATCTCAGCCATCTGCTTTGCGATTCAACCGCGCTGCTATCACTTTCGCGGCCGTTGCGCCCGCGCCGGTGGCTCCGCTGATCGTCGGCGCCGTTGGGTTCGAAACGTCGCCAATCGCAAACACCATCGGCACGCTCGTCTCACATTCGCTGTTCACTGATACATAACCTTTTTCGTCGACCGCAAGCTGTTCGCGAAACAGTTCGGTGTTCGGCTCAACTCCGATGCGAATCAACACGCCGCGCACCGCGAGTTGAAACGGCTTTAGCCCGCCTTTGCGCTGGATCTCGACTGCTTCGACTTCCGTGTCGCCAATGATACGCGTGACCACCGACTCAGTGAAAACGGTGATGCGATTGTTCGGCCGGACTTGCTCGGCAAACTCGCGTCTCGCGCGCAGCTTCTTACCGCGATGGACCAGCGTGACCGTTGCACAGACCTCGGCCAACACCAATGCGTTCTCGACCGCGGCATCGCCGCCGCCGATGATACAAACGTCTTTTCCGGCAAACAGCTCTCGATCACGAGTGCCTGACTCGATAACGCCTTTACCCGCAAGCTCTTTCTCGCCCGGAATGCCCAATTCTCTCGGCCGAACGCCGGTCGCGATGATGATCGAGATCGACTGCAAACCCTCGCCGCTGCGCAATGAAATGCGCTTCGCCCGGAGGTCGACGGAATCGATCGACGTCCCGGTCCACAGGTCAAACTCCGCTTCGTCGACGTCTCGCGAGAAGAGCTCGAGCAGCTCCTTACCGTTATTAGTCTTGACGCCGAGGTAGTTGTGGACCGGGTTGTAGACGCGATGAAGTTGACCGCCGATCTGTTCCGCTTGTTCGAGGACGAGCGTATCGAGTCCGAGCTCGTCGCACCAGAATGCCGCCGATAATCCAGCCGGACCCGCGCCAATGATGATCACGTCGTGCATCTAATTAGTGCTTTGCACTTTGTACTTTGTGCTTTGCAATACGCCGACGACTTCGTCCGGCTCCAGCCGCGACACCGCTAACGTCCCGCCGGCATCGAGGAACTTCACCGCTGACGTTAATGTGCGATTGTCGGTTTTCCAGCGTCCGTCTCGGTTGGCTTCTTTTTCGTTCAGCATCGATAAGGCGTTCGTCAGATCGCGGCGCGGGATGGCGGGACGCACGACTGTTTCCGCCCATGAGTAGTACGGATAATCGAGACGGTAGGACCAGCCGCCGTTTGTTGGCGTGGCGATCAGGAACACCTCACCGCGGGCGTGCCTGGCGATGGCGTAAGACGCATCAGATAAACCAGGCGCCAGAGTGATCAATGAAATCCGTGAATCCTCATATTCGATAACCTTCGACTCGCCACGCGCAAAACTCTCGAGAGTTTCAACCACACTCCGCCACCCTTCGCGCCAGAGCGACTCGTAAGCATTGACGTTCGTGAGCAAGCGTTCGACTTCCGGCAACACCAATTCGTACGCGCGTGCATCGTCGTCGACTTCATGACCCGCTAAGAAGCTCGCCAGCGGCGATGCATCTTTATTATCTGAACCAGCCTGATCGCTCCCCTGTATCGCTATGCTGACGCGCACGCCGTCGTCGCTCGTATGCTCGGAAAAATCTCCCGCTTCGGCGGCTGAGATGAGCAGATCGCGAAACTCGAGCGCGCGTTCGCCGTTCAGCACGGTCCAGACCGACAACACGCCGTCAGCGTCGAAGTGGTTGTTGGTGACAAGGTCGATGTTGTTCGTCAATGCCGATCGATTCGGGGAAGCGACGAGGTTGAGCGCGATCTCCGTTGAGGTGTCGGCTTTCACTTCCGGCGGCGTGGTGTTTCCCTGCCAGTGCGAGAAGTGGATGCTGTTTGAAACTGTTCCATCGATTGAGAGTTTAGGAACGTCATCGAGGGCTTCTGAGTAGAATTGGAATCTCATGATTGGCAAGTGTATTGTAAGATGTCTTTATTCAACAATGTACGGAGTGAGCGATGGAAGAGATCACCTCAACTGAGCTGAAACAACGCCTCGACCGGGGCGACGACATTCAAATTATCGACGTGCGCGAGGACAATGAGGTCGCGACTGGACGTATTCCGAACTCGAAACATATCCCGCTGGCGCAGGTGTTGACGCGGATGAACGAGATCGACCCGCATCGTGAAACGGTGGTGCACTGCAAGATGGGCGGACGCAGCGCCCGCGCGATCGACGCCCTTCAGCGTTCGGGTTTCAACGGAAAGCTGATCAACCTGAAAGGCGGGATTATCGGCTGGTCGGACGAGGTCGATCCCTCCGTGCCGAAATACTGAAACACGGATCAAGTAATACCTTCGAGCTTGATGAAGGGGCTGAGGCGGGTAATCACCATTCCTTCTTCACATTCCAGCCGGCACGACAGCGCGGGGCGGTCGCTCTGCTCGTCCTGCCCTTTCATGTGATACCAGATCTGGCAGTTCGTACAGTCGCCGTTCCAGCAAAAATCCCCATAGGAAATGGTGTTGATCGACAGGTATTGAAAACACCGCAAGAGGCGATTCTTCTCGGGCACCTCGACCTCGCGCCCCACAATCTCGACGGTTATTAGCTTCTCGTACGGATCGAGGAGATCCGACGCGAACTGTTCGGAATCAGCGCCGCCCGCGCTTTGTTCACTCATAGGCAGCGGCAGTATAATCCCGTCTTGCGCATAATCAAACCAACCCAGGAGCGTTGAATTGGCTTTAGTAATCTACACAAAACCGGGATGTCCGTATTGTCAGCAAGCCCGCGACCACTACACCGCGGAGGGCATTCCATTCACCGACTACGACGCACAAAACGATCTGGCCCGCAGGGCCGAGATGTTCTCGTACTCAGGCGGCGATCCGACGGTGCCGTGCATAGTCGAAAACGGTAAGTACATAGGTTCCGGCTGGGGAGACCCACCTCGCGGTTGAACCGTCCACGACGACTAAACCGGCCGTGTGCCGGTGACGACAAACAAAGCCATCGTCTCCCTTTATTTGTGTTTGTTCCTGCCGACCGCCCATCGCCGGCATTTGAGGATTGAATCATGCACAAACAAGCTAGATATCTTTTTTCGTTCGCAATTCTTTTTCTCACCGTCGTGTCAATCAACACTGCCGCGATCGCGCAGTCAAACGGCGGCGGTGCGACACTGAAACCACCTATGGCAGAAAAGAAAACCAAAACCACGAACATCCACGGCGAAACGCTCGTCGACGACTTCTTCTGGCTCCGCGAGAAAACGAACCCCGCGGTAATCGCCCATCTCCAGGCCGAGAACAACTACGCCGAAGCGGTAATGAAACCGACTGCCGCGTTGCAGGAAAAGCTCTACAAAGAGATGCTCAGTCATATCAAGCAGACTGACACCAACGTTCCGTATCGACGAGGCAACTACTTCTATTACACGCGCACCGTCGAAGGTCAGCAGTATCCGATCTACTGCCGCAAGAAGGGCAGCACCGACGCACCCGAAGAGATCGTGATCGACGTGAACGAATTGGCCAAAGGCCAGAAGTTCATGAGCATCGGCGCGTTTTCGCCGAGCGACGACGGTAACCTGCTCGCCTACAGCACGGACAACACCGGCTATCGTCAGTTCCTGCTTCAGGTCAAAGACCTGCGCACGGGCCAGATTCTTCCCGAAAAAGTCGAACGAGTCACCAGCATCGTCTGGGCCACGGACAACAAAACGCTCTTCTACGTCACCGAAGACGCGACCACTAAACGAAGCGACAAGTTTTTCCGACACGTCCTGGGCACTGAGAAATTCGACCTGATTTACGACGAGAAAGACGAGCTTTTCGACATCGGCACCGGACGCTCGCGCGACAAAGCAGTGATCTTCCTCGAGGCTTTCAGCAAGACTTCCACCGAGGTCCGCTACCTTCCCGCGGACAAGCCTGACGCCATGGTCAAGGTCATTCTTCCACGCCAACCTGATCACGAGTATGACGTCGATCATCGCGGCGGCCTGTTCTACATCCGTTCGAACAAAGGCGCGAAGAACTTCCGCATCGTCACCGCGCCCGTTGACGATCCTTCCGAGGCAAACTGGAAAGAGTTCGTCGTCCACCGTCCGGCTGTGAAAGTCGAAGGCATCAGTCTTTTCGCAGATCACGCCGTGCTTTCCGAGTGGGAGAATGGGTTACAACAACTCGAAGTCGTCAACTTCAAGACCAGCAAACGACATCGGATCGAGTTTCCGGAGCCGGTTTACGCGGCGGGTCTGGGACCGAACGCGGAGTACAACACGAGCGTCGTCCGATACAGTTACAACTCGCTCGTGACGCCGAATTCCACATTCGATTACGACATGAACACCGGCAAGTCGACCTTGTTGAAGCAGCAGGAAGTGCCGGGTGGATTCGATCGCACCAACTACAAGTCGGAGCGCGTGTTTGCGACCGCGAGTGATGGAACGAAGATTCCGATCTCGATGGTCTATCGCAAAGGCGTGAAGCTCGACGGTTCGGCGCCGATGCTGCTCTACGGCTACGGATCGTACGGCGCATCGATTCCGCCGACGTTCTCGTCGAGCCGGCTCAGTCTATTGGACCGCGGTGTGATCTTCGCGATTGGGCACATTCGCGGCGGCGGCGAACTCGGCGAGGAGTGGCGGCAGGCCGGAAGAATGATGAACAAGATGAACACGTTCACCGACTTCATCGCCTGCGCCGAAACGCTGATTAAAATGAAGTACACGTCGAGCGACCGGCTTGTTATTCAAGGCGGCAGCGCCGGCGGCTTGTTGATGGGTGCGGTGTCGAACATGCGGCCCGACCTCTTCAAAGCCGTCCTCTCGCAGGTGCCATTCGTCGACGTGCTGAACACGATGCTCGACGCGTCGCTGCCGTTGACGACCAGCGAGTACATCGAGTGGGGCAATCCGAACGACAAGCCGGCTTACGAGTACATGAAGAAGTATTCGCCATACGACAACGTCAATAAGAAGAATTACCCCGCGACGCTCGTGAAAGTCTCGGTGAACGATAGCCAGGTGCCTTACTGGGAAGGCGCAAAGCTGGTCGCGAAGATGCGCGCGATGAAGACTGACAACAACCCGCTTTTGTTGAAAGTCAACTTCGGCGCCGGTCACGGCGGCTCGTCCGGACGCTACGACGCCCTGCGCGAAACCGCGTTTGACTATGCCTTCATGCTCTGGCAAATGGGCCTCGCGGAGTAATTTGTTATCATCCGTGTTTCTGGAACACGGGTTAAACGAATGATCGGGTCGACGCTGGGGAATTACAAGATCCTCGAGAAGCTCGGTGAGGGCGGTCAGGGGACGGTCTATAAAGCAGTCGATTCAAAGCTCGGCCGGACGGTGGTGATTAAAGTCCTGCCGGCCGAGCTGACCGCGAAAGAAGCCAACCTCAAACGGTTTGAACGCGAAGCCCGCCTCGCCTCCGCGCTCGATCACCCGAACATCTGCACCATCTTCGATCTCAACGAGATCGACGGCATCCACTTCATCGTGATGCAGTACATCGAGGGCCGTAACGTCCGGCAACTGGTGAACGGACGTCCGCTGTCGCTCGAGAGCGCCTTGTCCATTACCTTGCAGACCACCGACGCGCTCGCTGCGGCTCACTCGCGCGGCATCATTCATCGCGACATCAAGGCCGGAAACGTGATGGTCACGCCCACCGGCCAGGTGAAAGTACTCGATTTTGGCCTGGCAAAACTGCTTGATGAAGAAGCGGCGCGAACCTCCGGCATTCATCATACTGAGATCACTGAAGTCGGCGTTCCCTACGGCACCGCGACCTATGCGGCGCCGGAACAAGCGCGCGGCGATCGCGTCGATGCTCGAGCCGACATTTTCTCGACCGGCGTCCTGCTATACGAGATGCTTGCCGGCACGTGGCCGTTCCGCGGCAGCACGGCCGTCGAAGTGCGTCATGCGGTCTTGCACGACGAGCCGCAACCGTTGTCGAAAGTGCGGCCGGGACGAGTGCCCGATCAATTGCAGTCGGTACTCGACAAAGCGCTCGCCAAAGATCCACGCGACCGCTATCAAAAGATTTATCACTTCGCCAACGATCTGCGCGCTGTGAGTCGTGAGCTCGGCTCCGACTCGTTGCCGGGACTCGACGAAGGCGCCGCGCCTATCGCGCCGAAACACATGACGCCGCGCAGTCCCGTCACGCGTGCGCTGCGCTGGTTGACCGGCAGCCTGACCGGCGAAGGCACATCATCAGTTTCAAAACCAACGGGACGAGTTGCTGAAGGTCACGAAAGTCCGCAGACAAGTCAGGGCGATCACGACCGAAAGAGCGTGGCGATACTGCCGTTCAAAAACGTCGGCCACGATCGCGAGATCGACTTCTACCAGTTCTCGCTTGCCGACGCCGTGATCACCGAACTGGCGCGAGTTCGCGCGCTGGTCGTGCGGCCTTCGTCGGTGATCGTGAAGTACCAGAATCGCGAAGTAGATCCGGCTGAAGCAGGACGCGACCTGAGCGTGGACGCGATTCTCACCGCCACCTTCCTGCGCGCCAGCGCGAAGCTCCGGGTGACCGCGCAACTACTCGACGTCCGCACCAGCGCGATCCTCTGGAGCGAAAGCATCGACGCCGACGCCAGCGACGTGATCGGCGTCCAGGACATCATCGTGCAACGCATCGTCGAAGGGCTGCGCCTCGAACTAAGCCCCGACGAAAAATTCCAACTCGCGAAAAGCAGCACCGCCGACGCCGCTGCCCGCGAGGAGTACATGCGCGGCCGCGACTGTCTCGCGACCTTCGTCTATCACACGGTCCAACGCGAACACCTCGACTCGTCGATCGAACACTTCCGCCGCGCCATCGAGATCGACCCGAATTTCGCGCTCGCCTACTCGGCGCTCGGCAGCTCTTACGTCAATCGCGTGTTGAAAGGACTCGGCCAGGCAGGCGATCACGACAAGGCGAAGAACACATTCAAGAAAGCAATGGCGCTCGATCCGAAACTGCTCGAAGCGCGCATGCAGATGGTCTTCATCTACATGACCGGCGGCCAGAAGCAGAAAGCGCGCAGGGAAATTGAGATACTGCGTCACGAGTTTCCCAATGATCCGGGAGTGCAGTTTGTTCGCGCGGTGGTCGCGCGGCTCGACGGCGATTACGAAAAGGCGCTGCGCAGTTACGATCGGATGGTGAAACTCAATCCCGGCGAGCGCGTGCCGGCAAGTTACAACCGCGCGCGCATCTTCATGTACCAGGGCCAGTACGATCAGGCGTTGCGCGAGCTCGACGCCGGCGCGGCGCTCGAGCCTGAGCACCCTATGATCAAGGTGATCCGGGCGCGCGTGCTCTTCTATCGCGACGGGCCGGATCAGTCGACGAAGATCCTTCAGGAGGTGCTGCAAAAGCACCCGCAAATGGACGGCATCCGTCCAATTCTCGCGATCTGCCTGAGCGCGCAGGGCCAGCACACGAAAGCAAACGAACAACTCACGCAGAAAGTGCGGCTGGTCGCGGAGGCAGATTACGATATATCTTACTGGCTCGCGTCCGCCTACCTTTTACAGGGCCGCCAGGTGGAAGCACTGCGCTGGCTCGAGACCGCGATTCGACTCGGCAACGAGAATTATCCATGGTTCGAAGCAGACCCGAATTGGACGGACATGCACGAGGATCCACGTTTCCTTGAATTGATGAAAGGAATCAAGTCTCAACGTGAAGAACCCGGGGATCGTTCTGAATGAAAACCTTTGTCGTCGGTGATATACACGGACGTTGCGCGCAGCTCCTCAACCTGCTCGATATGCTGCCGCGAGATCCGAAATCTGACACGCTCGTTTTTCTCGGTGACCTGATCGATCGGGGAGCGGATGCGCCCGGTTGCGTCGATCACGTCGTCAAAATGTGCCGCGACAATCCCGAGCGAGTCATATGCCTTCGCGGAAATCACGAGCAGATGTTGATGGACTTTCTCGACGGCCAACCCACGATCTGGTTAACGCCGGTAGTCGGCGGGCAGCGGACGTTTGAACAGTACACGGGACAAGCGCCGTGGACCGATACGGAGCTGGACGTCGAAGACTTGCGACTCGCGTTGGAGCGCGCCGTTCCCGACGAGCATCTGGAATTCCTGCGCGGGCTGCCGTTCTATTACGAAGACGAGCACGCGATTTACGTCCATGCGGGGCTGGACGAAGGCAAGCATCCACGTGAGAGTTCGCCGATGTCGCTGCTGTGGATGCGCGACATGGAGTTTTACAAAAACTATCGCGGGAAGCCGTGCATCTTTGGACACACGCCGACGCCGCTGTTGCCGCTGCGTGGGCGGCTCGGGCGTCACGGGATTTACATCTCGCACAGTGCCGTCGGACTCGATACGGGCTGCGAACGGCAGTCGCCGCTCAGTTGTCTTTCACTGCCCGATTTCAGTCTCTATCAAACCTACTCCGATGGACGCGAAGAGACTCATCAGATCACTTCCTTCATCCCTGATGCATTGAAAGAAATGCAGCGCCGCGCTGGGTTCGTCTAAGGCACGCAGGTCTGTTCTCTTAATGGAATTAGATCAACGCCCGTCAATTTGTGTGTATTCGCGTCAACTGTCACGCGAGCCGCCATCGGCCCTTTATCGCAGGTGAGCCGCACAGTGCTGCTGCGCGTTCCGTTTCCGCTTAACGTCTCGCCGACTTTGCAACTTCCCCACGCTGACGCTGCCGTAAACTGGCGCCGCATCTTTTCAACATCCAACGACGGCGCCGCGAACGCTTCAACGGCTTTCGCATCCCACGCACCGAGCAGGTTTCCAACTGCCTGAATCGTCTTCGTTATCTCGGCGTCAGGCGGCATCACGGGCGCGATATCGATCTGCTGCACTTTCGGCGGCATCGTCGGCGCGAGCGTGATGCCGACGTCGAGCCAACCTTTTTCGCACTCCATCTTCCAGCTTCCGCGCAACGCGTTCTCCGGTTCGATCGACTTCGTCGGACGGCACACGCCGTGGTCCTTCGCCAGCGCCGCCCAGCGTGCTTTTCGCGTTTCCGCCGGTACGTCTAAGAACAGATTGTCGGCGGCGATGCGATTCGCGAGTGCGTCGTCCCATTTGATGATCAACTGCGAGATGTCCGCTTGCGCCGCGATCAAAGCGGCCGAAGGCTGGACCACGCGTGGTTTCAACGCGCCGGTTTTCTGCAGCGCGATTGCGACGTCGGTGAACAAGCCGCCAAACCCGCCATACGTGCGGTTGCTCATCCCGATCACGCCGACGCCGTGCTCCGGCAGCCAACGCATCAACGAACCGTAGCCCGGCAGGCCGCCACCGTGTCCGACGCTGTAAGCGAAGCGGCAATCCTGCGAGACGCCGAGCCCGTAGCCGTAACCGCCCGCGCTGAATGTAAGCGGACCGTCAACGATGTTGCGAAAAGCGCCGCCTGGCTGGAAGCGTCCGACCTGCTGCATCTCACGCGCGCTGCTTCGTTTGATCGGACCATTGTCGGGTTCGTCACGCGGTGGAAACGCCGACATCAGAAACGCGACGTAGCGCGCCAGATCACGCGCGTTGGTCCAGAGCCCGCCCATCGAGCCGAACGAACCGTCGGCGAGAATCGGTTCGTCTTTCCAACCGTTGCCTTCCGCACGATAGCCGAGCGCGATCTGGTCGCGAGGAACGGCGTTCATATCGAAAGTGGACGAGTTCATGCCGAGCGGCCGCAGGATGTTGTCGCGGACGTACTCTGAATACGAGCGGCCTGAAGCTTTCGCGACGACCTGACCAAGGATAGCGAAGCCGAAGTTTGAGTACTCGAACGCGGTTCCCGGCGCGGTCGAGAACGGAATGCCGGCGCGGATCCACGCGTGCATCGTGTCGGCAGTCTGGGCCAACTGGCGGTCGCCCCACGGATTGTCTTCCGGGAATCCTTCCGAGTGCGTCAGCAGGTGGCGGATAGTGAGCACCGGTGAGTCTTTTGTCGGATAAGGGAGATCCGCCATCTCGGGAATATAGCGCGCGACAGGATCCTCGAGCGACAGTTTGCCTTCATCGCGGAGCTTGAGTATCGCCATCGCGGTGAAACTCTTCGTCATCGAGGCGATGCGAAAGACGGTCTCGGGTGTGACCGGAGACTTGTCTTTGGTTTCGCGAACGCCGGTCGCTTTTACCCAAACGAGCTCGCCGTCGACGATGATGCCGAGCACCGCGCCTGGCATCTGTTGTCGTTCGACGTAAGCCCTGAAGAGTCGTTCGATCTCCGGGTAGGCCGCGGCGAGCTTCTGTTTGCGTTCAGGATCGGCAAACTTCGGCGGCGGCACCGTACCTTCGGTAAACCGGCGCTGGGCCTGAACGAAGGGCGCACTGATCAGCGTTAATAATAGAAGACAGGCTGGTAATCGCATGGCGAACAAAATACCAAAACTTCCGGTTCGATTCGAACCTAACGCGCGTTTGGCGGGTCATAATAGTTGAATGGCTGGCAAGGCAGCATCGGAACAGGAAAGCTGGTGGGTGTTGCAGGCGCAGTCTGGGAGTCACGAGGCGTTGAACGAGTTGTTCAAGAGCGTGCAGGAGCCGCTTTATCGTTACATCGTCGCCGTGGTCAAGCAGCAACAGCTTGCTGAGGACATCCTGCAAGAGGTGTTCATTCGCGTCTATCGCAAGCTGCGTTGGTTGCGCGAGCCGCAGGCGTTTCGCGCGTGGTGTTATCAGATCGCATCGCGGGAAGCGTTTCGTTATTTGAAGCGGGAACGTCAGTGGACGGAGCAGATCAGGGACGAGGCGGCGTTGAATGTAGTCGCCGCTGGAAAGCCGGCGTACTCGCCTGAGTTGGTCCAGCGGCTGCCGGAGTTAGTTGGCGAGTTGTCGCCGGCAAGTCGCGCGGTCGTAGTGCTCTACTACTTGCACGAGATGTCGCTCGTCGAGACCGCGGCCGTGCTCGATATTCCCGTAGGCACCGTTAAGTCGCGATTGGCTTATGGCCTGGAGAAACTGAGACACAGATTGGAGGTCACAAAATGATCAAGAAAGCGATCATCATCTTTGCGATTGTCGAGTTCATTGTTACGACGTTAATAGTCTATTCCATGTGGGGAAAGTGAGGTTTGCAATGGCACAAAGAGTAAGTCTGGATGAAGTGAGGGCCGCGGCCCTGGCGCGAATCGATCGCAGTGAACGAAACTTCAAGCTGGCGTTCTTCGCCGCGGCGATCGTCGAGTTCGCGTTTCTGGTGAGTTTCCTGTTCCTGGCTGACCTGTCAAACCGTGTGCACCTGTTGCTGCTCATCTCGACCGTGAGTTGCTACACGATCGTCGCGGTCGGCCTCTTCGCCCTGGGCGCCCACATCAACCGCGCCCTCGCCCGCGTTCTGAAAGCCGTTGAGCTGTTAAAAGAATAATTTGTGTTACTAAAATCGCTCGTAATCGAACCGCCCTCTTTGCGTTCCTCTCCGGCTCTGCGCTTGTGCATTTCTTCTGTAATCAATTAGCATTCACGCGCTCAACGACACGGTTGCTTTCTCTCGCAACCGCCGCCACTCAGATCACTCAGGAGGTAACAAGATGGACATCGGCGCACTAGCCACCTCAGTCACCACGGCACTCGTTCCGCTTCTGCCCTATTTGCTGAAAGCAGGTGAGAAAGCGGCGGAAGAAACCGGCAAAACAGTCGCGGGCCAGAGTTGGGAATGGGCCAAGTCACTCTGGACCAAGCTAAAGCCGAAAGTTGAAGCCAAACCAGCCGCACTCGAAGCAGCGCAGGACGTGGCGCAGTCGCCCGACAACAAGGACCTACAGGCGGTTTTACGAGTGCAACTCGGGAAGTTGCTCACCGAGGATCAGTCGCTGGCGGAAGAAGTAAGCCGCCTGCTGGAGCAGGGCAAAGCGGCAGGGATTCATGTGTTCGCTGCAGGCGAGCGTAGCGTGGCAATTGGCGGCGACGTCAATAGCAGCACGATCGTCACCGGCGATCAGAACAAGATGAAATCTTGAACGGGCCTGAAACTCATTCATCTTCGGTTGGAAAATAACATGACTGACCGTCGAGCGACCGATCAAACTACTCCCACTGTTGCGGCGAGCGGCGATCGTGGTGTGGGCATCGGCGGCGATGTTACAAACTCCAACATCTTCACTGGCGATATAAAATTCGAGGCACCAGTAACAATAGCGCTGCATCAGCTTCGCGCGCCGGTAGGCGATTTCGTTGGCCGCTCGCAGGAAATCGACACTCTGATCAATGCTCTGCGTCATGAAAGCCGTGCTTGCATCACCGGCATCAGCGGCATGGGCGGCATCGGCAAAACGGAGCTGGCCCTGCTCGTCGCCGAGCGGCTTCGAGACGATTATCCCGATGCGCAGTTCTTCATCAACCTTCAGGGCACTGACGCTAACCCGCGTTCGCCAAAGGAAGCGATGGCCATCTGCATCCGCGCTTTTCTTGGTCCGGAAGTGAAACTGCCTGAAGAGCCCGAGCAACTGACGAGTCTCTATCACAGCCAGTTGAGCGGCAAACGCGCGCTGCTGTTGCTCGACAATGCGGCTGACAGTGCGCAGGTGCGCCCGCTGCTACCACCGACCGGCTGCGCTGTCCTGGTCACTTCACGGCTGTCCGTCGCTCTGCCGGGCATGACGCCGCTGACGCTTTATCCTCTTTCTGAGAAAGAAGCACGACAACTGTTGTTGGAGATCGCGGCGCGCGCCCAACCAGCGGCGGAACAGATCTGTAAGCTCTGCGGATATCTGCCGCTGGCGTTGCGCGCGGCTGGAAGCCTGCTCGCGATCACGCCTGATCTGGATCCGGTCGACTACGCTGCGCAACTGCAAGACGAACGCGGCCGGCTCGAACGCATCGGCACGGAAGGTGTCGAGATCGATGTGGCGGCCTCGCTCAATCTGAGTTATGCGCGGTTGACGCCTGAAGCCGCGCGAGTTTTTCGCTTGTTGTCGGTGTTCCCTGCTACTTTCGACGCAGTAGCGGAAGAGGTTGTTTGCGCTGACGCAGGCCACGTTCAAGTCAGCGATTTAGTGCGGCGCAGTTTGGTACTCTACGACGAGAACACGAAACGCTATCGTCTGCATGATCTGGCGCGACTGTTTGCGGATACAAAGTTGAGCGCAGAAGAGCGCGCTGATGGTCAAAAGCGTTTCGCCACGCATTACAAAAATGTGCTAGGCGCCGCAACCGACCTATATCTGGAAGGCGGCGAGGCGCTACTACGTGGTCTGGCGCTTTTTGATCTGGAGTGGGGCAACATTCAGGCAGGACATGCCTGGGTGGTAGCACAGGCTGATGCGGCGGATCCCGATGTAGCTCAGTTACGCATGACTTATCCTGATGCCGGCATCGATGTACTTTATCTGCGCCAGCATACACGTGAGAGGATTCGCTGGCTGGAAATCGCGCTGGTCGCGGCACGGCGATTGAGGGATCGAGCGGGTGAAGGCATTACACTGAGCAACCTCGGGCTTGCCCACAACGACTTGGGCGAGCCCCACCGCGCCATGCAGTTCTTTGAACAAGCATTGCTCATTGTTCGCGAGCTTGGCGACCGTAGAGGCGAAGGCATTGCACTGGGCAACCTCGGCCTTGCCTATAAGGAGGTCGGCGAGATCCGTCGCGCCATTGAGTTCTATGAACAACAGTTGGCAATTGTTCGCGAGATTGGCGATCGCAGAGGCGAAGGCGCTGATCTGAGCAATCTGGGCGTGGCTTACGTAATCCTAGGGGAGCCCCGCCACGCCATGCAGTTCTTTGAACCAGCATTGCTGATTGTTCGCGAGCTTGGCGACCGTAGAGGCGAAGGCATTACATTGGGCAACCTCGGCCTTGCCTACATGCAGGTCGACGAGATCCTTCGCGCCATAGAGTTCTATGAACAAGCATTGCTAATTGATCGCGAGATTGGCGACCACAGAAGCGAAGGCACTGATCTCTGGAATATGAGTCTGGCACTCGACCAACTCGGTGAGCGCGCAAAAGCCATTCAATACGCCGAACAGGCACTCATCATTCGAGAGCAGATCGAAGATCCCAACACCGCGAAGGTGCGCGCGAAACTTGCCGTTTGGCGCCAACAAACAAACACTTGAAACTCACTTCTTCACCGATCGCGAAACTTGAGGTGCCAATTTGGCACCTCAAGTTTATCGGCTTCCTCTGCCGTGAGTTGAACATGAAATCCGACGGAAATCGCTGCAGATTTCTTTTGACGGCACGATTGAGCACCTTGGTTTCGACTCCGTACAACAATGCCAGATCGCGATCCAGCATCACCTTTTCGCCGCGGATCAGGTAAACAGCTTTTTCAATTCTGTCGCTGGTGGCGAGGTCTGTGTTGCTCAATATGAGGTTCCTTTCGTGAGGTAAGCCGGCGGTGGGAACCGGCCACCGAAAATAGTTCAGGACACAAGCGTGTTGTCTGCTAACAGCTCGCTCTCAAATACCGCAATCTGTGTCTCGACCATGCCATTGAGGTCCAACTCCCCACAGCGAGCAAAGGCATAGTGTTTCGCCAGATTCGCGAGTGCTTTCGGATGCGCCGCATTTTCCAACGTCGACATAAGGACCAGCAGCGCGGCTGACTTCGTTCCGGCTTCATCACCAGCGCGACAGATCATCTCCGCTAATGCTGCAATCTTCTCTTCGTCAGTGCTCGCTGTCTTCAACAAACCCGCCGAATCGAAGACGGTTTCGCCCGCGTCTGCGCGACGTACGAGTTCCGCCAGCCACGGATCGTCCGTCTCCAAAGCGTAACGAATAATCGCTCGGCTCTCAGGATCGATTGAGCTGTCGTTCAAGACTGCCTGCGCTCTTTGTTTAAGAGCATGGATAATGGTGTTGGTTCTTAATGTTC